>NZ_JACVBM010000007.1:0-256627 GCF_014852385.1 Pseudomonas sp. PDM03
CAGTGAAACGATGCATCGCCGATGGTAGTGTGGGGTTTCCCCATGTGAGAGTAGGTCATCGTCAAGATTAAATTCCGAAACCCCAATTGCGAAAGCAGTTGGGGTTTTGTTTTGCCCGCAGGAAAGTGGCGCAAAGAAATTTAGGGATACGCTAAAGCTTTGCAGGTTGTCGATCAGTTATGGCCCACTGTTCGCGCTGCTTCCGTCCCTGGAGGTCACAATGCCGCCCATCATCACGCGCCTGGTGGCGCTGTTTGTTCTTTGTCTGACGCTTGAAGTGCCAGCCCAGCCCAGCGCCTGCCCAGCTGGCGAGAAACAAGTTTGCCTGGACGACTGCATCTGCCTGCCAGACCTGGGACAGGTGCTCGGCCCCGTGCCTGATGGTGTCTACCAGATCGCAGCACCTGCCCTGGCGCTGTGGCTGACCCAAGCCCACGCTGAAGTAGTCAACACCAGCATCCAACCCATCCCACCGCACATCCGCGAGCAACTGCTGCGCTGGTACGACCCCGGTGTCCTCGATGCCGCGGGCTATAAAGTCAGCGACAACGGTCAGTTCAGTGCCGCCACTGCCATGCTGCAAAACCCCGATGTTGGAGCCGTGACGCTGATCGACATCATTCTCTTCCGGGACGCTCAAACCGCAGAACAGGATGTCGCGCTCTGGGCTCACGAGCTCAAGCATGTGCAGCAGTTTCAGGAGTGGGGAGTCGATGGATTTGCCCAGCGGTATACACAGGATTTCAATGCGGTGGAAGCGCCGGCTTATGCCATACAGGCCGAGGTCAGGCGGTTTGTGCGGGGAGGGGCTGACTGAAAGGTAGCGTTCACGAAACGTCAGCACGTCATCAATGACTTCCCTGCTATACAAACGTAGTCTTGTCGATTCGCTTCCCAAGACAAGAAAAAAAACAGGAGTCATTGATGCAACCGATCCGTCTCGGTCTGGTGGGCTACGGCAAGATTGCCCAGGATCAACACGTTCCAGCGATCAACGCCAACCCCGCGTTCCAGTTGGTCGCTGTCGCAACGCAAGGGCAACCCTGCGCCGGGGTAGAGAACTTTCAGTCCCTGGGCGCGCTGCTCGAAAACGGCCCGCCTGTGGATGCGATTGCGTTTTGCACACCGCCGCAAGGACGATTCGCACTGGTGCAACAAGCGCTGGCCGCAGGCAAACACGTACTGGTCGAAAAACCTCCGTGCGCCACGTTGGGCGAAGCGATGGCGTTGGTGCATCAGGTTTCAGAGCAAGGCGTCAGCGGTCTGTTCGCCTGGCATTCACGCTACGCGCCCGGCATTGAAGTCGCTCGTGACTGGCTGGCCACCCGCACCCTGCAAAGCGTACAGATCGACTGGAAGGAAGACGTGCGCAAGTGGCACCCCGGCCAGGCATGGATCTGGCAGCCCGGCGGCCTGGGAGTCTTCGATCCCGGCATCAATGCCTTGTCGATTGCAACTCATCTGCTGCCACTGCCGCTGTTTGTCGAGTCCGCCGAACTGCGCGTCCCGGACAACTGCCAGTCGCCTATCGCCGCGTCCATCAAAATGTCCGACGCGCGCCACCTCGATGTCCGCGCGGAGTTCGATTTCGACCATGGCCATGACGAACTCTGGAGCATCGAGATTAGCTGCGCCGAAGGCATCCTGCGACTGGACAACGGTGGCGCACTCTTGAGTATCGACGGCGTGCGCCAGGCCGTATCGGAGGAGGGAGAGTACGCGGCGGTGTATCGACATTTTCAACAGCTGATTGGCGACAAGGCCAGTGACCTGGATCTCCAGCCGCTGCGACTGGTCGCCGATAGCTTTTTTGTCGGCAGTCGGGCGTTGGTTGAGCCGTTCTACGATTAGTGGCTGCTCAGGTAAAGGCATTGGCGCGTCGGAAGGCAACGTGGTCTTGTGCCGAGTTCTTTCGCGCCAATCGACAAACTCTACGCTTGGGGTTGCACGCTACTCTGCTGCCTTGAGCGTGTTGACCTGAACCAGGAGCGTTGAACTCTCGGAGGTTTCCACGAACAGGTCATAGGCCTCCAGATAGAGGTACACATTGCTTGTCTTCAGTGCGCTATCGGTGACGCAGGTAACCTTGCGCGCCATTCCCTGCAACGAGGCAACTGTTCGTTTCGCAGGAAAGGATTCACCCACCGAACACTCAAATTTCTGCACGAAAGTTTTGCCAGTGCTGTCAGTAAATTTTTTGCTGTAGGCGATATCGCTCCCGGGTTTCAGGTTTTGCCAATCGCCATCCAGGTCGATGTTTGCAAGGGTGCTTCGCTGGTCGCTTTTGCCCGCGTTCTGAGAGCGGCTTGTTGCTGCAAGTTCGATCATCCCGCGCCAGCGCAGGCTCACGCTCTCGCTGCCTAACGCTCCCGTTGCCTGCTCGCGCCAGATCCCGCGAGCCGGGCCCGGTTGCAGATACAAGTCCATTGGATGGTCGTTGATCACGGCGCGCGGCACCAGTGGGGAGGAGGCGTTGTAAGTGAATTGCAAATGGCTGAGCGTGTGGGTCGGTTGCCCCTGCGGCAGTGCGCTTACCTGTGCCAATAGTGGTGCCGAAGCCTCTGGCGTCAGCATGTTTGGCGGCAATTTTTTGCGGATGACTGGTGTGGCGAGTTGCGCCAGGTTGGCGGGTTCGGCGCACACGGTGCCAATCAGTCGGGCGCGTTGTTCTTTGTCCAGGGCGCTATCAAGCGGCTGAACGGGCGGTGGCAGCAAAATGTCCTCGCCCAGGCGATAAGCCAAGCGGGTGCTGGCCTGTCGGGTAACACAGTCGACCTCGATACGCTCGAGCTGGCGGCCATAGGGCTTGCCTTCGCTTTCATCCAGGCGGGTGCGGCCATAGTCGATGCCCGCCCATATCGAGCGCCGCGAGTTGTCTATGGTCAGTGTGCCCGGGTCTAGTAACAAGACGTCTTCGGTTTCGCCGGGCAATTGCTTCCAGGCGCTGTTCCGAACTGCTTGGCACATCTGCTGGGCGATGTTGCGCGCTGGGTCTGCTGGCAAGACGTAAGGACTGCTCCAGTCCTTTTCGCGTCGATAATCCATGGCTAATGTCGACAAATTGCAGCCAGCGAAAAGCCGGGCCTGGGTGGCCGGCGCGGCGCCTTCGGCCGGCACATTAACCATCACCATGGCCGTTTGGTCGAGTCTCAGCGTGGTATCCAATGGCAAGGGCCTGGCTTGTATCCGGGTCACCATGGCTTGATTTTGTACGAGGCGCTCGGCAGACACCCGCTTATAGTAATCGGCCATCCCGTTGCCTTGCAGGGCACATCCCGTCAGGGACACAGCAAAAACGGCGCCCGTCAGGCGAAATACAATACTCACGGCAAACAGCTCCTTAGCGCCCCATATCAAGACCATATGAATCGGCTTGACCGTCAAAACCTTTAGGGCGCGCGAGTGGCCGCGTTAGTTTTCGTTCTTCAGACTTTCCTGGCGGGGACGGCGTCATCACCCAATCAGTTGCCATGACGCCTGTTCACCTGGACGCCAATTCAATTGGTGACCAACAGTTCCGGGCCGAGGTAGTCGTTGATGTGGTCGATGTCGTCGTCGCCCAGGCTGCCCACCGAAGAGGCCAGGCGCAGGCGCGACATCAAGTAACGCAGCTTCGCCTCGAACAGGTCGTGGCGCGCAACGAAGAGCAGTTCTTCGGCATTGAGGACGTCCGAGTTGGTGCTGGTGCCTCCTTCCTTGAAACCCTTGCGTGTGGACAGCAGTGAGCGTTCGTTGGACTCTACGGCCCGCTCCAGGGCGTGAATACGTTTGGCGCCGCTCTGTACGCCGGCGTACTCGCGTGTGGTGCCGGAGATGACTTCCTGTCGCGTGGCGTCGAGTTCGTCCAGGGCCTTGGAGCTATTGGAACTGGCCTGGCGTGCCAGCGCGCTGGTGCCGCCACCGTTGTACAGCGGGAAATTGACTTCCAGCCCGATTGAGCCGTAGCGGTTGCGTTGATTCAGCTCGGAGATGGATTGGCTCTCGCCCGCGGTGTAGCCGGCAACGAAATCCAGTGTCGGCCAGTGGCCCGCCTTGACGCGTTTCACTTCTTCTTCAGCAAGGTCGCTGCTATGACGGCGCGCATGGATCAGCGGGCTATCGGTCTGAGCCTTGACCAACCAGTCCTGCAGGTTGCTCGGCAGCAGCGGTGGCGTATCGAAAGTCGGACGCAAGGTGGTCAACGATTCGGGGGTTTCTCCGATGTACTCCTCAAGCTTGCGGCGCGCATTGATCAGGTTGTCCTGCGCTTCGATCAGCTCGGCATCGGCGAGGTCGCGGCGAGCGATCGACTCGTCGATGTCGGTGACGGTGCCGGCCCCCAGCTCCATGCGCCGTTTCGCCGAAGCGAGCTGCTCCTCGAAGGCGTTCAGCTTGGACTTGGCGAGGACGATGGTTTCGCTGGCCAACAGCACGTCGAAATAGCTTTCGGCGAGGCGCACCGCGGCGTCCTGACTCTTGGCATCGAACACAGCGACGCTGTAGTCGGCACGCTGTTTACCCTGGCGGTACTCGGCCATTTTCTGTTTGTTGAACAGCGGCTGGCGCAAGCGCACGTTGGCGCCCTTGGAGTCGTAGTCGAGATCCCTCTCGATGCCGCTCTGGCGCTGGGTGCCATTGACCTTGTTGTCGTAGGCCGAGGCACTGATCTGCGGCAGCAGACCGGCCTGGCCGATGGCGCGGTTTTCCAGGCCGGCCTCCTTTTCATGCACGGCGGCGCGATAGATGGGGCCTTGGTACTGCAACAGATCCCACGCTTGTTTGAGGTCAATGGCGCTGGCAGGCAGAGACAGCGATATCAGGCAGGCGAACAGGCAATGACGGTCCATTTCATTGTTCCTTGAAAGAGCTGTCAACACGGTCGAGCATTGGTTTCAGAAGATAGCTCATCATGTTGCGCTCGCCAGTTTTGATGGTGACGCTGGCGGGCATGCCGGGACGAATGTGATTGCTGCCAAGCAGGTTCATGCCATCGGGTGTGACCTCTACCTGAGCCAGATAGAACGGTTGCTTGCTTTCCTCGTCCATCAGGCGGTCGGCGGAAACGGTCTTCACGCGGCCGGGGATGTTGGGCGTCTGGGCATGGTTGAAGGCCGGGAAGGCAATGTCCACGGCGAGGCCGGGGACCATCTTGTCGATGGCCTGCACGGGAATCATCGCGTCGACCTGCAGCGGCTCGTTGTCCGGAACGATTTCCATGATCTTGAAGCCGGGCTGGATGATCCCGCCGACAGTCGCAATGCTCAGGGACTGGACCATGCCATCGATGGGCGATCGGATCACCGTGTGGGTCACTTCATAGTCCAGCGCACGCAAGCGGTCGGCCAGGGTGGTGTTTTCCTTGGCGGTGTCGGTGAGCTGCGATTCGACTTCCTTCAGGTAATCGTGCTGGCGCTGCAGGATGCGCAGCTTGATTTCGGTGGTCTGGCTACGCACGCGAGCGATGTTGTTGAGGTTCTCGGCCTGGCCGGCGGAGAGGTCGGCATTGCTGCGTTCCAGCTCCAGCAGGCGGTTGCGCGGTACATAGCCTTCGGCTGCCAGCACACGGGTGCCTTTCAGTTCCTGGTTGAGGAAGTTGATCTGCGAGGCGCGGGCGCCATAGACCTGTTGCAGGCCCTTGAGCTGCACTGCCGACGCCGCGAGGTTTTCCTGCAGGATGCTGATTTCGCCAGCGAGGCCCGCGCGCCGGGTGTCCAGCAGGCGTTGCTGCAGATCCATGGCAGCCAGCAGGCGGTGGTCATTCCCGAAGCGCTTGAACAGGTCGGGATCGAAGTTCACTACGTCGAGGTTGTCACGTTCCGCTTCCAGGCGGTTTTCCACGGTCTTGCTGACGATGTACTGGGCGCTGACCGCACCCTGTTCGGCAAGGGCGCGCAGTGAATCGAGGCGGACCACCTCCTGGCCTTTTTTCACGGAATCGCCTTCGCGGACAAGAATGGCCTCCACGGTGCCGCCGCTCAGATGCTGCACGGCTTTGCGATTGCTGGTGACTTTTACCGTGCCTGTCGCTACCACGCCGGCATCCAGCGGCGCCAGCCACGACCACAGGAGGAAGCCGCCGAAGCCGGCGAGCACCAGCCACAGGCCCCTGCGCACTGGTTTGGCGACGTCCAGATCTACATCGTTCCTGGGGTCGACGTGAATCATCTCGGTGTGTTGGCTCATTTGCATGATCGGTCACTCCCGCGTTTTGACGGAGGCCAGCGGAGTCGACGCGCCTGCAGGCATCACACTCGCCTTGCGCAGCGCTGCGAATACTTCGTCGCGAGTGCCGAGCATCTGCACGCCGCCGTCACGCAGCATCAGCACCTTGTCGACGGCGCAGAGCACATTGGGGCGGTGGGAAATCAGAATGACGGTGGCGCCACGGTCTTTGAGTTGGGCCAGTGCATCGACCAACGCCTTCTCACCGACGTCGTCGAGGTTGGCGTTCGGCTCATCGAGCACAATCAGATTGGGGTCTCCATACAGCGCGCGGGCCAAGGCGATGCGTTGCTTCTGGCCACCGGAAAGCGGGTTGCCATCGGTGCCCAGGCGGGTCTCATAACCTTGCGCAAAACGCAGGATCATCTCGTGCACGCCCGTCGTTCTGGCGGCGCGGATGACCGCGTCGCTGTCCACTTCGCCAAAGCGCGCAATGTTGTCGGCGATGGTGCCTTCGAACAGCTCCACGTCCTGTGGCAGGTAACCGAGCCAGGGGCCAAGTTCGCCTTTGTTCCAGGTGAATATGTCCGCGCCGTCGAGGCGCACCTTGCCGGCCTGTGCCGGCCAGACGCCGACCAGCAGGCGGGCGAGGGTGGATTTGCCCGAGGCGGATGGGCCGATAATGCCAAGGCTTTCGCCGGGGGAAAGGTTGAAGCTCACCCCGCGCAGAATCGTGTTGTTGGTGCCGGGGGAGCCGGCGTACACATTCTCCACTGCCAGCATGCCCAGCGGCCGTTGCAGCGACATGCTCGGTGGCCGGCGCGGAAAGTCGTTGAGCATTTCATTCAACCGGCCCCAGGCCGAACGGCAGCCAAGCAGTTGCTTCCACGACGCGATGACTTGTTCCACCGGGCCCAGCGCGCGGCCGGTAAGGATCGAGCAGGCAATCATCATCCCGGGGGTGATCTTGCCTTCGATCGCCAGCAGCGCACCGGCGCCGAGGATCAGCGATTGCAAGGTGATACGCACGAAGCGCCCGGTGCTGCTGATCAGGGCGGCACGGTCTGAGGCCAGGGTCTGCATTTCCAGAATGCGCAAATGGCTTTGGTACCAGCGCTTGCCGATCGACGGCAACATGCCCATGGCCTCGATGACCTCGGCGTTGCGCAGGTTGTTGTTAGCGTAGGTGGCGGAGGAGAGGGCGGCCTGATTGGCTTCGGCCAGCGGCTTTTGCGTCGCCTTCTCGGTGAGATAAGCCAGGCCCATCAGAATCAGCGAGCCGATGAGCGTGACCAGTCCGAGCAGCGGGTGGATCAGGTAGGCGACCAGCAGGTAGATCGGCGTCCATGGCGCATCAAAGAACGCGAACAGGCTGTTGCCGGTGAGAAATTGACGCACCTGCGCGAGATCCTGCAGAGCCTGGGCCGGATTGCCTCCGGCGCGGTTCAGGTTGCGCTCGAATGCGGCGGTGAAAATGCGTCGATTGAGGTCCATGTCGAGGCAGTTGCCGACCCGGATCAGCACGCGGGTGCGGAACATTTCAAGCGTGGACATCAGCAAGAACAGGCCAATCACCAGAACGGTCAGCATCGTCAACGTTGTGACGTTGCGACTGACCAAGGCTCGATCATAGACCTGCAACATGTAAACGGCTGGCGTCAACATCATGACGTTGATGACGCCGCTGAAACCCGCCAGGGAGTAAAAACTACGACGAAGTCGGAAGAGTGCGTCGGCCAGTTCGGATCGAGAGTTCGACTGCTTGTGCATTTGGCTGACCCCCTCTTCAAAAAGCCGTTTGCCCTTGCGGAGCAGCAGCTAACAGATTTAGTCCCGTGGGTAGCCGTCGATACGCAGGTTCGCTCTCGGGCGAATCTCATGCAGATTTCTGCGTTGCTCCCGTAGAAAGCAGCGTAGGTGGCGGCGAAACAATCTGAAATAACATTTCGCTCTAATGGTGCGTCAAACTTCCTATAAGTCCATTAAAAACAGCGAGTTGAGAGGCTTGGCACCGGTCGTCCGGTTTATCCGTCGTAAAATTGACAATTTTTTGCTATCCAACTTTAGTCTTACTCATTGACGACAACCGTCCGCCTGAAGTCTGTCAACTCTTTGGCAGCGAAAAGCGCGGTGGTTCTCCGAAGGAGCACAGCATGTCGATCACTTCGTTCTACTGCAGAGGGAAGGGGCTGTTCAGCAAGTTCGCCTTGACCTCAAGTTTCCATGGCCCGCCAAGGGCCCGGGTTCGCTCTGCCTGATCGCTTAGCGAGCCATTCTTTCGCGAGTTCCGCGAATTCCAGGCGCGCATACCGGGGGCCGTACTAACGGCTTTGCCTTCCCGTGTCAGCTCTCGCCAAAAAAATGAACCTACACACTGCGCAAGCCAGCACCTGACTGGGCGCGGGAGGATTCTTTTCGTCCCGTGCCCTTCACTAAAGAAATCGAGGGCAAGCAAAATGGCCAATTTCAACAAGTCCGACCTGGAGTTCATCCTCAAACAGATTTTCATCGCAGAAGCACATGCCGACGGCGCGAGCCTCAGTGATTTGCTACCCAACAGTCAGGTGCCTTTCGGCCTGCGCACCGTCGATGGCAGCTACAACAACCTGGTGACCGGGCAAAGTGAGTTTGGTGCTGCGGACAATGCTTTCCCGCGCCTGCTGGACCCCTCGTTTCTGGCGTCATACTCCGGGACAGGGGCGGTGATCGACCCGCAACCACGGATTATCAGTAACCTGATCGTTGATCAGACCGCCAACAACCCGGCTGCGGTTGCGGCGAACGGCGGTGCCGACCCGGTCATCAGCCCAGGTCCCGACGGTGTCTTCGGCACCGATGACGACAAGCAAGTGTTCTTCATCCCCAACCAATCGGCGGACGCCGGTCTGACTGCGGGCTTCAACTCGTGGATGACTTTCTTCGGCCAGTTCTTCGACCACGGCCTCGACCTGGTCAGCAAGAGCGCTACCGATTTTGTGTTTATTCCGTTGCAGCCGGACGATCCGTTGTTCGTGCCGGGCAGTCCGACCAACTTCATGGTGCTGCCACGGGCCGTGCGTACGGCCGGCGCGGACGGAATTGTTGGCACGACGGACGATGGGCAGCTCAACACCACCTCGCCGTTCGTAGACCAAAGCCAGACTTACAGCTCCCACCCCTCGCATCAGGTATTTCTGCGCGAGTACGTCATCAACGCGGCAGGTGACCCTGTTGCAACCGGGCGCTTGATTACCAATCGCGATCTGGGCGCCGATGGCGAGTTCGGCACTGCCGATGATGGCGGCGCCGAAAATGGCGGCATGGCGACCTGGGCAGTGGTCAAGGCCCAGGCCCGTGACATTCTCGGCATCAACCTGACCGACGCCGATGTGCACAACGTGCCGCTGCTGGCGACCGACGCGTATGGCAACTTCATCCGTGGCCCGGGCGGTATGCCGCAGGTGGTGATGCGCATCAGCAACGGCGCAGACGGTATCGCCGGTACGGCGGATGACATCACGCAACTGGTCGAAGGCAACCGGGATGCTCCGATCAGTCTGGCCACCGCCGTGAGCACCGGGCATGGCTTCCTCGACGACATCGCGCACAATGCCGCGCCGGTGCTCGTCGGCGGGGTTCTGCAGGCGGATGGTGACACCGAAATCGGCAATGCGCAGCCAGTGGGCGCGGGCGGCAACAACCTGACCTACGACAACGAACTGCTCGACGCTCACTACATTGCCGGCGATGGCCGGGCGAATGAAAACATCGGCCTGACCACTGTGCACCATGTGTTCCACTCCGAACACAACCGCCTGGTCCAGCAGTCCAAGGAAACCATCCTGGCCTCTGGCGATCTGGCGTTTCTCAATGAGTGGCTGGCAGACGACGTCGCGGCAATTCCGACGACTCCCGCCGAAATCGCAGGATTGGTGTGGGATGGCGAACGGCTGTTCCAGGCCGCCAAGTTCGGCACCGAGATGCAGTATCAGCACCTGGTGTTCGAGGAATTTGCGCGGACCGTTCAGCCGCAGGTCGACGAATTCCTTGCCCCCAATGGCTATGACACCTCGATCAACCCGGCCATCCTCGCCGAGTTCGCCCACGTGGTGTATCGCTTCGGTCACTCGATGTTGACCGAGACTGTCGATCGCTTCGACCCCGAATTCAATCCGGTCCTCTCTGACCCGAACAACCCTGACGCGCAACTCGGTCTGATCGCGGCCTTCCTCAATCCGCTGGCATTCGCCGGCAGCGGGGCTACCGCTGACGAAGCGGCAGGGGCGATCATTCGCGGTGTGACCCGTCAGCTCGGCAACGAGATCGACGAGTTCGTCACCGAAGCGTTGCGCAACAATCTGCTGGGTCTGCCCCTCGATTTGCCGGCCCTGAACCTGGCGCGTGGTCGCGACACTGGCATCCCTACGTTGAATGAGGCGCGGCGTGAGTTTTACCAGGCAACCGGCGACAGCCAGCTCAAGCCGTACATCAGTTGGGCTGATTTGGCGGAAAACCTCAAACACCCCGAATCCCTGGTCAACTTCATCGCGGCCTTCGGTACTCACGGTGCATTGACTGCGGCCGATGTGGATACGCTGGTCGAGATGCGTGCGGTCGCGGCTGCCCTGGTGTTTGGCGGCAGCGCGGTGATCAACGCCGGCACTGCCGATGAGCGTACTTTTACCGCCACTGAAGAGGATCGCCTGGCATTCCTTAACAGTACGGGCACCTACGCCATGATCAATGGCGTCACCACCACCGGCGTCGACGACATCGACTTCTGGGTCGGCGGCCTCGCCGAAGAGAAGATGCCGTTCGGCGGTATGCTCGGCTCGACGTTCAACTTCGTGTTTGAAACCCAGATGGAGGCGTTGCAGAACGGCGACCGTTTCTACTACCTGTCGCGTACGGCGGGCCTGAACTTCGGCACCGAGCTTGAGAACAACTCCTTCGCCAAGCTGATCATGCTCAACACCGATGTCACCCACCTGTCGAACACCGTGTTCCTGACGCCGACGTTCACTCTCGAAGTGACCCAGGCCAATCAGTTCACCGGCCTTGGCGTCGGCGGTCGTGACGACCCGACGGGCGGCATCATGATCAACGGCGTGGAAGTCGTGCCGCTGGTGATCCGCGACAACCCCGACACCGTGGGCACGGACAGTAATTTTCTGCATTACACCGGCGAAGATCATGTCGTCCTCGGCGGCACCGCCGGCAATGACATCATCATCTCCGGTGAAGGTGATGACACCGTTTACGGCGACGGCGGCAACGATGTCCTCGAAGGCGGCGCCGGGAACGATGCGGTTCTGGGCGGCGCGGGCGATGACATCATCACCGACTCGTTCGGCGACAACCGCCTGGAAGGCAATGCCGGTAACGATGTGATCGTGGCCGGCAGGATGGCGGTTGCGGGCAACCTGATCCTTGGCGGCGATGGACAGGACTTCATCATCACCACCGAAGACATCACCACGACCTTCGGCGGTCAGGGTGACGACTTCATCCTCGGTGCCAAGACCAACCTGCCACCGACCGGTAACGAAGGTGATGACTGGATCGAGAAGGGCACCCAGGACGGTGCGCCTGGCGATAACTTCTCGCCATTGCTCAATGACGATGTGGTCGGCAACGACATCTTTGTCGGCGGTGGTGGCTTCGACGAAATGATCGGCGAGGGTGGCGATGACATCTTTGTCGGCAGCGATGCCCAGGACAAGATGGACGGCATGTCCGGGTTCGACTGGGTGACCTACAAAAATGACCAGGTCGGCGTGACCGTCGACTTGTCCCTGGCCGCGCTGGCGCAGCCACATGGCAACGCGCCAAACCAGAACGCCGGGGTGTTCAATCCGGTCGGTGCTTCGCCGGCCTCGATTCTCGACCGTTTCGCCGAGGTCGAAGGCTTGTCCGGTTCGAAGTTCGGCGACGTCCTCAAAGGCGATGACGTTGATGCGGTCACTATCCTCAACCACGGTGGTGCCACGGGCGGTGCACTGACCAATGTGGACTTGATCCGTGGACTGGCGCAGTTCCTGTCCGATGCCGGCTTGCCGACCACCGGTTTTGCCACGGGCAACATCATCCTCGGTGGCAATGGCAGTGATCTGATCGAGGGCCGCGGTGGCGATGATCTGATCGATGGCGACAAATGGATCAACGTCAGAATCGCAGTTTATGCGCCCGGTGACGTCAACCATACCGGCCCCGAGATCGCCAGCTTCGACAGCATGGTCGATATGATCCCGTTCATGCTGGACCGCACGTATAACCCAGGGCAGCTCAAGGCTGTGCGGGAAATACTGCCCGGCACCTCGACGGGCGGGGCGGCGTTCGACACCGCGATTTTCTCTGGAGTTCAGTCTGAGTACACGGTGACCCAGGACACCCGTGGCACGGCCAGCCTGGCGGACGATGTCTGGACGGTTACGGATACCGTTGCGGGTCGCGACGGCACCGATACCCTGCTGCATATCGAGCGCCTGCAATTCGCCGACACCCAGCGGGTGCTGGTGCCGGGGCAGAACGCACAACCGACGGGCAGGCCGACTGTCACGGATGGCAACGGCGGCGACATTACTGTGGGCGACATACTGACGGTGAGCATGGCCGGTGTGCGCGATGCCAACAACGTCACGGTGGGTAACCTGCAGGGGTTCGTCAACAACACTTCGTCAGTGTCTTACTACTGGCAGTTCGAAGCCGATCCTGGCAGTGGCGTGTTCGAAGACATCATCCTGTTGCCTGCGGGTGACCTGGCGTTCCAGAGTGCCGATGGCACCGCGTTCAAGGTCTCGCCGGATCTTGCCGGGTTGTCACTGCGGGTCAAGGCAATCTACCAGGATGGCCATGGCACGACTGAAGTGGTGTTCTCGCAACCGACAGGCGTCGTGGTTCCCGGCGCACCGGTCGTGCCGACTGCACCGGCACCGGTAGTCAATGCCACTGAGGGTGGCCCGGGCCTTAACATGGTCCGCTCCGACCTCAACTTCATCCTTGATCAGATCAAGATTGCCGAGGCTGACGCGGACGGTCAGGACATCCTCTCGCTGATCCCGAACATCCGCGCGCCGCTGGGCCTGCGTGCGGTCGATGGCTCGAACAACAACCTGATGAACCTCAATGGCATCAACAACACCGAGTTTGGTGCTGCGGATAACACCTTCCCGCGTTTGACCGATCCGGTCTTCAATCCGGCGGAAGGTGCACCTGCCGGGTTCTTCGGCCCTGGCTCGCCGGCCATTCCGGGATCGTCGTATCAGCAGACCAGCGGCAATGTGTTTGACTCGCAGCCGCGCACGATCAGTAATCTGATCGTCGACCAGACGTCGAACAACCCGGCGGCGTATGCCACGGCGTACGACGTGGGCGCGGACGGTGTGCTCAACTTCGGCGCGGCGGGTAGCGACGATGTGCTCAAGGATGGCGTACGGATAGTCGCCAGCCCCGGCCTGGATGGTCAGTTCGGTACTGCCGACGATCACGATGTGTACATGTTCGAGAACACCGCTCCGGATGCCGGGTTGTCCGCGCCGTTCAACGCCTGGATGACCTTCTTCGGGCAGTTCTTCGATCACGGTCTGGACCTGGTGACCAAAGGCGGTTCGGGCACCATCTTCATTCCGCTGCAACCGGATGATCCGCTGTATGTGCCAGGCGGCAACGCTAACTTCATGGTGCTGACCCGCGCGACCAACCAGCCAGGCGCGGATGGTGTTCTCGGCACGGCCGACGACATCCATGAGCACTCCAACACCACCACGCCGTTCGTGGACCAAAACCAGACCTACAGCTCGCACCCATCGCATCAGGTGTTCCTGCGCGGGTATCTGCTGACCGATGACGGACCCATCGCGACGGGCAGGCTGATCACCAACCGTGACCTGGGGGCGGATGGCAAGTTTGGTACTTCAGACGACAGCGAAATCGGTGGCATGGCCACCTGGAAAGTGGTCAAGGCGCAAGCCAACGACATTCTGGGTATCCACCTGACCGATGCCGACGTCGATAACGCCCCGCTGTTGGCGACCGATGCCTATGGCAATTTCATCAAGGGGCCGAACGGCTTCCCGATGGTCGTGATGAAAGGCGTTGACGGTCTTGGCGGTACGGCGGATGACGTGCTTGTCGAAGGTAATCCGCTTGCCCCTATTGACCTGACCAATGCTGTGCGCACCGGTCACCAGTTCCTCGTCGACATTGCCCACAATGCCGCGCCGGTGTTCATCGGTGGCGTGCTCGCGCCTGATGGCGATACTGAAACTGGCAACGACGTGCCGGTCAATCCGCAAACCGGGGCCAACCTGGCCTACGACAACGAGTTGCTGGATGCGCACTACATCGCTGGCGACGGCCGGGTCAACGAGAACATCGGCCTGACGGCGGTGCATGCGATCTTCCACTCCGAGCACAATCGGCTGGTCGCGCAAACCAAAGACACCGTGCTCGACTCGGGTGACGTGGCTTTCCTGAACGAGTGGCTGCTCAATCCAGTGAGCGCGTTGCCGGTCAATCAGGCGGAGATCGATGCGTTGGTATGGAATGGCGAACGCCTGTTCCAGGCGGCCAAGTTCGGCACCGAGATGCAGTATCAGCATCTGGTGTTCGAGGAATTTGCCCGGACCATCCAGCCTAACGTCGATCTGTTTTTCGCACCGACCCAGGTCTATGACGTTGACCTCGATGCCTCGATCGTCGCCGAGTTCGCCCACACCGTGTACCGGTTTGGCCACTCGATGCTGACCGAGACCGTCGATCGCTTCGACGTCGATTTCAACGTGATCGGCGATCCGAACAGTGCTGATCCCGATCAGCAACTGGGCCTGATCGCGGCGTTCCTCAACCCGTTGGCGTATGCCGCCAGTGGCGTGACGCCTGAGGATGCGACCAGTGCGATCGTGCGTGGGATCACCCGGCAAGCCGGTAACGAAATCGACGAGTTCGTCACCGAGGCGCTGCGCAACAACCTGCTCGGGCTGCCGCTCGACCTGCCGGCGATCAACATCGCCCGTGGCCGCGACGTGGGGATTCCTTCACTCAACGCGATTCGCCGCGACATCTACAGCCAAACCGGTGACACCCAGCTCAAGCCGTACACCAGCTGGGTCGACCTGGTGCAGCACCTCAAACATCCGGAGTCGTTGATCAACTTCATTGCAGCCTATGGCACCCATGAGACGATCACGACGGCGACCACGCTGGAAGGCAAACGCGCTGCCGCCATGGCACTGGTGTTCGGTGGTACGGGGGCGCCGGATGACCGCCTGGACTTCCTCAACGGCACCGGTGACTGGACCAACGTAACGCGGGCCGGCAAGGATGGCGTGCTGGGAACAGCCGACGATCTGAAGGGCGTGACTATCACGGGGGTCGATGCCATCGACCTGTGGATCGGCGGCCTGGCCGAAGCGAAAACGCCGTTCGGCGGCATGCTCGGCTCGACCTTCAACTTCGTGTTCGAGAACCAGCTGGAAAAACTGCAGGACGGCGACCGCTTCTACTACCTGGAACGTACCGCTGGCCTGTCGATGAATGCCGAGCTTGAAAGCAACTCGTTCGCCAAGCTGATCATGGCCAACACCTCGGCCACGCACTTGCCGGGCCTGGTGTTCTCGGACGTTGCGTTCTATCTGGAAAGGGACCAGAGCAAGCAATTCAACGAAGGCCTGGGCAATGCCGATCCGCTTGGCGAAAACGGCGAGCAGGTGGTGTTCCGCGACAACCCTCTGACCGCAGGGCCGGACGCCAACTACATCAAATACACCGGTGCAGAGCACATCGTGATGGGCGGCACCAACAGCGCCGATATTCTCATCGCGAGTGAGGGGGATGACACGATCTGGGGCGACGGCGGCAACGATCGCATCGAAGGCGGTGACGGTAACGACCAGCTGCGCGGTGGCTCCGGCGACGACATCATTACCGACAAGGGCGGCGACGATAACATCCAGGGTGGCGACGGCAACGACGTGCTGCACGGAGGCAACGGCGTCAACCTGATCATCGGCGGGTTCGGCAATGACTTCATCGTGACCGGTGAGGACGCCTCCGAAGCCATTGGTGGTCATGGCAATGACTTTATCCTGGGCAGCAAAGCCAACGAACAGGACATGGGTAACGAAGGCGACGACTGGATCGAGAAGGGCACTTCGGACGGTGCACCTGGCGACAACTTCGACCCGCTCGGCAATGACCCTATCGTCGGCCACGATGTGTTCATTGGCGGTAACGAGAACGATAAGTTCAACGGCGAAGGCGGCGATGACATCATGGTCGGCAGTCTCGGCTTCGGTGATCGCTATATCGGCGGTTCCGGCTTTGACTGGGCAACCTTCAAGGGGCTCGCCCAGGGCGTGACCATCGATTACACGGACCGTTTCTTCGATGTTCCGCCAGTACCGGGTTCAGGTGCTTCGGCGCTGGTGCGTTTCGACATCATGGAAGGCCTGTCGGGTTCGGCGCACGGTGACTTCCTGCGCGGTGATAACGAAGACGCCACATCGCTGCCTACTGCGGGTGCAACCGGCAGTGTGCTGACCAACATCGACCTGATCAACGGCCTGGCGGATCTGCTGCCTGCTGGAGCGACGTTCTTCGATGGCGGCAACATCATCCTCGGCGGTAGCGGCAGCGACCTGATCGAAGGTCGCGGCGGTGACGACATCATCGATGGTGACAAGTGGCTGAACGTACGCATCAGCGTACGGGCGAACATTGACGGCACTGGCGATGAAATCGCCACGTTCGACAGCATGGAGCCACTGGTGCCGTTTATGCTGAACGGCACGTACAACCCTGGCCAACTGGTCATCGTGCGGGAGATTCTGACCGGCACTGACAGCTTCGATACGGCGTTGTTCTCCGGTACTTTGGGGGAATACGGCATCGAGATCGATGGCGACACGGTCATCGTGACCGACTCGGTGGTTGGGCGTGATGGCGTCGATCGTCTGACGGGCATTGAGCGTCTGCAGTTCGCTGACGTTGCGATACCGTCCGGAGTCGGCACCGTGCAAAACAGCGACCCATCGGGTCATCTGGCAATCCTCGATGCGACTACCGGTGTGCGTGAAGATACGCCAGTCGCCGGCCAGTTGTTGCGCGTCAGTGGTTCGGCGGTACACGACGCGGACAACCAGAGTGCGACCAATCCGACCGGTGCGGTAACCGGTGGGGTGGCTTACTACTGGCAGGTCGAAACCATTCCCGGTACGGGCGTCTATGAAGACATCACCTTTGTCGCCGCTGGCGAGGCAACGCGGGCGACTGGCTCCACCTTCCTGGTGGGCCCCGATGAGGCGGGTCTGAACATCCGCGTCCGGGCGGTGTACCAGGATGCCAAGGGTACGCTGGAGATCGTCGAATCGTCCGGCAACAGTGAACCGACCGAAGGGGCAACCGTTACCGGGCTTGCCGTGCAGAACCAGCTGTTGACCGCCGACACGTCGACCATCGTCGACGCCGATGGCCTGAGCAATCCGCAGTTCACCTACCAGTGGCAGGCGAACGACGGGCTTGGCTTCGTCAACATCGCCGGCGCTACCGGTAGCACGTTCTCGCTTGGCCAGGCTCAGGTCGGCCAGGAAGTGCGCGTGATGATCGGTTACGTCGATAACTTCGGTGTGGCCGAAAGCGTTGCGTCCAACATCCTGGGGCCGGTGGACAACGTCAACGATGCACCGACAGGCGCGTTGCTGATCAGCGATACGACACCGGATCAAGGGCAAGTGCTGACGGCGCTGACTGCCGGGATTGCCGATGTGGACGGGCTGGGCACCTTCAGCTACCAATGGCAGCAAGGTATCGGTGCTTCCTTCACCAACATCAACGGCGCGACGGCCTCGACCTTCACCCCGGGTGTGGCGCAGGGCAACCTGCAAATACGGGTGATCGTGCGCTACACCGACGGCTTCGGCACGCTGGAGACGTTGACTTCCGCGGCAACCGCGGCGGTTGCGGTGCTGAGTGGCGTAGTGCTGCAGGGTAACGCACAGGCGAACACCCTCACCGGCGGCGCCGGTAACGATGTGCTGCTTGGCCTGGGCGGGAACGATACGCTGAATGGCCTGGCCGGTATCGACCAGCTGTTTGGCGGCACTGGTAACGACACCCTCAACGGCGGAGACGACAACGACATCCTCAATGGCGAGGACGGTAACGACACCCTCAACGGCGGGCTTGGCGCGGATGCTATGAACGGCGGTGCCGGTAACGACACCTATGTGGTCGACAACGTCGGTGACCTTATCACCGAGGCGGTGGGTGGCGGTACTGATCTGGTGCAAACCGCCTTCACGAGCTACCAGCTCGGTGCCAACGTCGAGAACCTGACCTATACCGGCGCCGGTAACTTCACAGGTACCGGTAACGCGCTGGCCAACACCATCACCGGCGGGGTGGGTAACGACCTCCTCGATGGCGGTGCGGGTACTGACCGGATGGTGGGGGGCGCGGGCAACGATACCTACATCGTCGATGCAGCCACAGACGTGGTGGTCGAGGTGGCGGGGGGCGGTACGGACACCGTGCAGACTTCGTTGGCCAGCTACACGCTGGGCGGTAATGTCGAGAACCTGACCTACACCGGAGTCGGCAACTTCACCGGCAGCGGCAACGGGTTGAACAACGTCATCACCGCCGGGGCGGGTAACGACACCCTCAATGGTGGTGGCGGCAACGACATCCTCACCGGCAACAGTGGCAACGACACACTCAACGGCGACGGCGGTAACGACCAACTGTTGGGTGGCATTGGCACCGATACCCTGAACGGCGGCAATGGCGATGACAGTCTCGACGGAGGTGACGGGGCGGATACATTGAATGGCGGGGCAGGCAGCGACACGCTACTCGGTGGACTGGGTGACGACAGCCTGGATGGTGGTACCGGCAGCGATCTGCTCCAGGGCGGCGATGGCAACGACACGCTGCTCGGTGGAGACGCTAACGACACCTTGCTGGGTGGTATCGGCAACGACTTTATCGATGGCGGTACAGGCAACGATACAGTCACGGGCGGTGCCGGCAACGACATGATGGTTGCCAGCAATGGCAACGATATCTTCATGTTCTCAGCGGGCTTCGGGGTCGATCAGATCATTGGCTTCGATGCCAACGCGGCAGGAGGGCAGGACCGCCTCGATATCTCCGCGATGAACATCACGGCTGCGACCTTTGCCGGCAGCGTCACCATCGCCGATGTCGGTGCGGATACCCTGGTCAGCTTCGCTGGTGCTGACTCCATCCGCCTGGTCGGTGTGGCCGATGCGACGACCGTCACTGCCACCGACTTCATTCTCACCACTTGAGGTACTGATCAGCACGTTTGAAAAAAAGCGTGGAAAGCGGAAGGGAGGGCAGCGATGCCCTCCCTTTTTTTAAGAGAAGCGTCTGGTCGTTTGTTCAACTGGCAATGCGTGAACCAACCTGGCAGGGCGGTCTGTCAGACAGTGGGAAACACTCGATCAACAAATGACCTGGGAATGGGGAAAGGGGAGTGGGGAACGAGGCTTGAACCTTTCAGCCAGCTGCAACGTGAGCAGCCTGTTGGTTTCGCTTGCTGCTTCTGGTATCGGGGGTATTCCCGACTTCAACCGGGACTTCACCCGATCCGCAACACAAACAACGCTTAACTGCTGAACCAGCTGAACAGGCTCCAGAATGCCCCTATGGCAAAGATGAGAAGCATGAGTGCCAACGTGCGGACTAGCGGCTCACTTCGCATGAAGGTAACTCCTCAGAAGGGTTGTGCAGCACAGGTGGAAATCTGTTATCCCGTGATAACAACTTCAAACTTTCAGTTAATTCGCTAGTGAACGCACAGCATTCTCTATGCCAGAAAATTGAACAGCCAATCATTCCCGGCTGGCGGCGCAACTTGATTCCCTGGCCAATGAAAGTTGACACAGGAATCGGGTAATACAGCCCGTTTATGGGGGATTTTTCTCATCGTGGGGGGGATATTGCGGGGGAGCTTTAGTCAGGCGTACAAGCCATACCCTGCCGCGATGAGCAGCGGAGAGACCAGCAGCGTTGCCCAAAACCCTGATTTCGGAACAGCAATGACGCAAATGATCGAGATCATCAGCACATAGATGCCGACCATTTTAAGTAACGCGAGATCCCCAACGGCTACGGCGTGAATCGCTGTGTGCCCTGCGAGCATAAAAAGCGGACCCAGCAGGGTAAACCAGAGGGCGGTACGCCGATCTTCGTGCGCTCTGAACTGGTCAATGAAGCCCGCGTCTACAGCGGCGGCGAATGCTGTTTTGAACTTGAAAATACCTAACGGAATATGGAGGACGCCCAAGGCGAACAGGGTCCATGCAACGATGTTGGACATATCGTTAATGCTCCGTAACGGTAAGGTTGGATAAGAGAAAGGGGCGGATTAATTTCTGAATAATAAATCCGTCCCCTTTTGACCTGGCAGTTAACAACATCGTCCTCATTCGTTGCGAGGTGACTGCGGCAGAAACTCGGCGATCAGCGAAGCAACCTGTTGTTGGATCAAATCCCGCGAGCGAGCGCCATTACCATCGCCATCCCGGCAAATGATGCCATCGCCTGGCACTTCTTCTTCGAGCATCGCTTCTGCGCCTGGTTTGCACACCGACAAGAAGCTGAAATGGCTTGCGTCGCTGATTTCGACGTAACGGCTTGACGCCGGAGGCAGGCGCTTGGCCAGGTTGGCAGACTCCAGCTCAGCGGGAAGATCGTGCGACGGTACGCCGGCAGCGATCACCAGCGTTGGTACCGGCAGCGCGGCCAGGCTTTCATCGGTCATGCCCCGTGAAAGGCCCAGGTCCAATGTAACCACAGCCGTGACGCGTTCATCGCGCAAATCGGCGGCCAACGCGGTCTTTGATTCTGAGGTGCTGGCGGGATTCATCTTTCCATAGACGGCGCAACTTGATAACTGCGGGTGTGCTTTGCAGTCTTGAGCGAAGCGGTCTGGATCGAAACGAGCGCCGGCGATCTCCAGGGCGGTCCAGCCGCCGAGTGAATGGCCCACTACTGCAATTCGGTCATTGGCGACCAGGCCGAATTTTTCCGGTTGAGCCGCGACCCCATCAATGGCTCGGCTTACATCAACGGGCCGCTGCCATAACTGCGCTGCTGCTTTTGGGCTACGGTCATGAGTGGTGCTGCCAGGGTGATTGATTGCGGCGACGATGTAACCCCTGTGAGCCAGAGCGCTGGCAAGCCAGATCTGGTTGCTCCAGTTTCCTCTGTACCCGTGGGAGAGCACCAATAATGGATGCTTGCCAGCAGCGGGCGGCGCGTCACGAACGGCAGAAGCCCCGACGAACACCACATCATCGCCAATCAATTGCGTGGCTGAGGTAGTTGCACTGGGGTACCAGACGACCATTTCCAGTGTGCGGTCATTGTGCGTGTCCGCCAGTGTGGAAGAGCGGAAGCCGACAGGGTTCTCGCCAGCGAGCGCGATAGTCGTCAGGCAGGTCAATAACAGGGCGCTAAAAGCTATTTTCAATGTCGTTTCTTCCTTGATTGGACAAGTACATGGCAACCGGAACCCGCCGTCAGGCGCATCTATCTCCGTACGGAGTCGAAGCTCATGGGGTTGCCTATAAGCACGGACATTAAAGCCCACATTCGAACCGTCGCGCACGACTTTCATCATTAACGCTGTTCTCGGTCTTTAGTCAGAAGACTGAACGCTAACTTTTGGCCGATTGCCGTCAGCCGATCAGGGTAGCAATCGACCCATAGTTGTCCGGCTGAATCCTCTCACATGTATTCGCGACTAGAATTCCACTGTCGACACTTCTAAAACCAGGCCAGTTTTAAAACCTGTAGCGCCAGGTCTCGAACGTTGTTTCGGTCTATGGGAAACCGGTATGACAGATCCGAAAAACAAAACCGAATCTGACGAAGATTTAGGTCAGATGGTCATAGGGCGAGGGCCCTGCACCTATCTGTTGCTGCTCTTACTTGGATTGATCCTCCTGTTTCCCTTTCTTGAGGAGGGCATATTTGCCCGCACGTTGCTCGGCATTCTGTTTTCAGCCGTGCTGCTCGTGGGCGCTTTTGCCACCCGGCAGACTCGGTGGGGGTTCATCCTCAAACTGGGCCTGGCGTTGCTTGGGGTTGGCCTGCAATGGACGGCGTTGTGGGTTGGCAGCATCGCGATTCTTAATCTTGCCGGGATAGCTTATGCGGCATCTCTTGCAGTCTCGTTCATCGGAGTGCTTCGCTATATTCTCCAGCGCGGGCCGATTACGGCCGACAGGCTGCATGGCGCGCTTGCGGGTTACATCCTGCTGGCCTTCGTCTGGTCCTTCGTCTATGCCTTGCTCGAGATCTCCAGCGCAGGCTCATTCGGCCCAAGCCACCTCGACTTTGGACAGCCCGGCACGTTCTTCAAACTGATCTATTTTAGCCTCACGACGCTGACGACCACCGGTTACGGTGATGTTCTGCCGTTGACCAACCATGCCCGCTCACTTGTGATGGTCGAAGAATTTTCAGGCGTCTTTTATGTGGGTGTTGTGATAGCGCGGCTTGCCGGTCTGTATCCGTCGAATCAGACGAAGTGACTCTCGATTTGCCGTGGCCGAACCGATGCCGTCAGTCGGGAGGTTACGTTCGCTGTTGATCGCTTTCCACTACGACTTCTTCGACGGGTAGTTGCCACGCAAGTCCCCGGACTTGTTGCCGGTTTTGCTGGGCAGGTTGGGCACCACCGGGCGGGATCTGGGTTGAGGGTTGGAGCGGCTGCGGGGTTGAGGTTGTTTGCTCATTGTTCACCTCCTGAAAACGCCTGGCCACTTGGCGCTTTGCGTTGACACTTGGCTAGTGTGCTACGAGTTACCAAAATCCGCAGCACGCAAGCGCAGACAAAACGGGCGTGGGGCCTGGCCATAAATAAGTGGAACTGAAACTCTCATCATCAATAGCGTCTAAATTTCAGAGAGACAACCCGCCACTCTGAGGGAACGACTCATGCACAGATCACGCTCATTGGTTGCCGCGATTACATGCCTTGCGCTGGTTTGCGGCTCAGCGACCGCATTGGCTGATCCTGGTAATGGAAAGGGCCAGGGAAAAGCGCAAAACAATCAAGTCCATGGCAATCAAGGCGGCAAAGGCAAAAACGCCGGAGGCGGCGATTGGAGTCATGGCCCCAGTATCAATCAGGGAAGCATTCTCGAGATCGTTGGCGAATACAGGGGCTACTGGAGTCCCGGCCCTGCGTTGCCACCCGGAATTCAGAAAAACCTCGCTCGAGGAAAGCCGCTTCCTCCCGGCATTGCGAAAAAGCTGGATGGACGCCTGATTGGCAGGTTGCCGCATTATGATGGATACGAATGGCAGCAAGCAGGCACCGATTTGATACTGGTCGCACTGGCAACCGGGATCATCTATGAAGTCCTCAACGGGGCCTTTGACTGATACTTGAACCCTGCGGTTGCGGTGCTTTTACCAGGTGGTGAGCGCACCGCACTCCGTCCGTCGCAGGAGTTGAACTGTCGCCGGGCAATTGCGTCCTAATGCATGCGATATCAACCACCTTACGGAAGCAATCATGCTTTTAAAAAACAAGAGTTTCGTTGCTGTCATGTCATGCGCCCTCATGCTTGCAGCCGCCCCATTACTCCCTGCTGACCTCTCTGTCATGAACTCCGCCTATGCGAAGGACGGCAACGGAGGCGGTAATGGCGGTGGTGGTGGTAACGGCGGTGGTAACGGCGGCGGAAACGGTGGTGGTAATGGCGGCGGTAATGGCGGTGGCCACGGCGGCGGTACAGGTGGCGGTCACAGCGGTTCCGATCACGGCAACGCCAACAGCAACGGCCATGGTAATGGGCTGAGCAGCGATCATGCCGGAAGGGCTGTTCGCGACCGTGGCGAAAGCGGAAACCACTACGGCAGTGAGCGCAATGGTGAGCGCGGTCATGGCACAACGACGTCTGGCATCGCCCATTCCAAAGACACGCGCGGCGTGGCCAAAGCCTCCGCAATCTCGGCCTCGACACCCGGGGATCACAACGCGAAAGGGTTGAGCAAAGCCGGGACGTCGATTTCAAAGAAATCGCACTGATCAGCTTCACTCGCAGCATGCAACCCTGAACAAAACGGGCGCCCGAAAAGGCGCCCGTTTTTTTTACTCCGGTGTCAGCGCTATTCGTCCACGCTGATACCCGATCCTCCCAGTTCGTTGGGAACATCCTTCAGCTTGGGCAACCCATCCTTCATGCGCAGCACGCTCTCCTGATAGTGCACGTGAACGCCTGGCGAGTACGCGAGATCCGGAAGGATCGCGGCATACACGTCGACGAGCCCCATGCCCGGGTGTTCAGTGAAGAGATGCCCGCCACACGTCTTGCACCACTTGCGGTAACTCTGCGGTGTCTTGTTGTAGGTGCCGATGTTGTCAGCCCCGCGAGTCACCTGCACCGCCTCGGGTTTCCACAGCGTGAAGGCGTTGACCGGTCCTGCTGACCAATGTCGACACGACTCGCAATGGCAATAACCCATCCCGACCGGCTCGCCACTGACTGTGAGCTCGACTGCGCCGCAAAAACAACTGCCCTTGTAAGACCGTTCATTGTTCATTGCATAACTCCCATCAATGGTTTGCCTTCACCCGTCGATATAGCGCACCGCAGTCGCCGGTGTGCGCCGCACCTGCAATTCGAAAATGTCAGGGCGCGCGTAATGCCCGGTGACGTCGAGCGCTCGCCGCGCTGGCGCCACCTGTGCGACGTCGATGTCCGCATACAAAATGCCGGCCTCCCGGTGCAATGGACCGGCGACGATCCGGCCTTGCGGATTGACCACCACCGAGTCGCCGTCGTTGATCCATTCCTGCGGATCGGGAAACAGTTGCGCACGCGCAGGGAAGTCTTCGGGGATGTCGCTGCCGCGCAGTGCGGTGCCACTGCCGAGCACCCAACAGCGTCCTTCGAGTGCAATGTGACGCATCGTGCTGATCCAGCCATCGCCCGCGTCGTACGTGGGGGCGACGTAGATTTCCACTCCTTGAGCATAGAGTGAATAGCGTGCCAGCGGCATGTAGTTTTCCCAGCAGATGAGCGCCCCCACACGACCGACCGGTGTCTCGACCGTACGCAGGCCGCAGGCATCACCGAAGCCATGCACCATGCGCTCGGGATTCGTTGGCATCAGCTTGCGGTGTCGGTTGAGCACTGCGCCGTTCGCGCCGATAACGACTACGCTGTTATAGAGCGTGCCGCCGCCATTGCACCGGTCGCATTCATTGATGCCGCACACGATCGTCACGGCGTGAGCCCTCGCGGCCTCGCACAAAGGGCTCAGGTCACCGTTCGTAATATCAACGGCGTTGGCCAGCAGTTGCGTGTGCAACTGGCCCATGACAGCCCCGTCCTTTCCCGCCGCCAACCGCCAGATCCACGACGGGTAACCTGGAATGAACGACTCGGGCAAAACGATCAGCGAAGCTCCCGCCGCCGCAGCTTCGGCGACCGATTGCACGGCCCGGGCGATCGTTGCGCCGCGATCGAGCAGCACGGGCGGGCGCTGAATAATGGCAACCTTGGTCATGGCGTTCACCTTTGGTTCTTGGCTTCGAAGGCTTGAGCGTGCGCGTGGCGAAGCGGCGGGGCTAGTTCAGAATCTGAAGCGTTGTAATTGCGGAGCCCAGGCAATGGACGAAAGCTACGGTCAGTTCTGCACGGTCGCACGCGGTGCCGAAGCACTGTGCGAGCGCTGGACACCTTTGGTCGTGCGCGAACTGTTGTGCGGCAGCAAGCGCTTCAACGAACTGCACCGCGGCGTGCCCCGGATGTCCACCAACCTGCTGACACAGCGGCTGCGCCATCTGGAAGAAATCGGCGTCGTGCACCGCACGGCCACGGGCAAAGTCTGGGAGTACAGCCTGACCGAGGCGGGCAAGGAGTTGCGCCCCATCATCATGGCGCTGGGTCATTGGGGCGCACGCTGGATCGGCAGCCGCCTGCGCGATGATGAACTCGACGCGGGCTTGCTGATGTGGGACGTGCGTCGGTTTGTGCGCATCGAAACATTCCCGCCCCGACCGGTGGTCATCCACTTCACGTTCCGCGACGCACGGCCAGGCGAACAAGCATGGTGGCTCGTGGTTGAAGAGGGTGTAGCCGACCTGTGCCGCGACGACCCTGGCCGCGAACTGACCCTCGTCGTGGATTCCAGCGTGCGCGCATTGACCGAGGTGTGGACGGGCGACCGCACGCCGGGGGACGTTCTTCAGTCGCGAGAGCTGCGTGTGGATGGCGCCGTACAAGACGCGAAAAGCCTGTGGCGCTGGCTTGGCACGAGTGCGTTCGCGGGCACCCGGAGTGCGGCCGTGACCCGGTAATTCGCCTGAGTCCCAGGCGCGTTAACTGTCGGGAGTCATACGATGTTGAACGTACTTTTCATCTGCAGCCAAAACCGCCTGCGCAGCCCCACGGCCGAACGACATTTTGCTGACTGGCCCGGCGTGAAAACCGCGTCGGCGGGCATCAGCAACGATGCGTATGTTCCGGTCAGCCTGGAACTGCTGCAGTGGGCTGATCTGATCGTTGTCATGGAGCCCATTCATCGCAACAAACTGATGGCTCGATTTGGTTCGGAACTGGCGGACAAACGCGTCGTTTGTTTGGACATACCGGATGTTTTTCAGTACATGGAGCCGGCGCTGATCAGGCTATTGGATGAGAGGGTTGCGCGGTATTTGCCTTCCTGAAGTGAGCGGCAAAAGACGCCCCGTCAGCCCTGCAATGCGTTCTCTGCAATGGACTAGCCTTGAGTAACATCATGCGGGAGTAAAACGCCATGTCCGTCGCGCTCAGAAATCTGTGTGTCCTGGCCTTGGGGGGCTTTTTTTGCATGGCCGCGTTCGGTGAAGGAGAAGCAGATGCCGATCACCCACCAGCAATACTCCCGCTGGAATCCGAGACGCTGCCAAAACTCATTGCCTATCCACCGCTTGCCGAGCCGCTGGCCCGCGGCGTTGTCATCATCCAGTATCGAACAGAGCACGCCAGGATCATGCCGGTATTTGGCAAGGCAGCGGGTGAAGTTTCACCTCGTCTCAGCCACCTCCACGTGACGGTCGATGACTGGAAAGGTACGTGGGCGCATACCAGTGACGGCCCGATTATCCTGGTTGGACTGACGCCCGGTGCTCACAAGGTTCTTCTGGAAGTGGCCGACCCGACGCACAAGATCCTCACCGCTACGACAGTGAGTTTTACCGTTCCCGAGAAGAAATCATCGAACGTCTCCCACATGGACGCTGGTGGCTGAAGCGTTCAGCGGGCTTTTCATCGTCTGGTGTTTTTCAGGGGCGGCTAGTTAGCTGCCATCTTCGCAAATCACTCACTTGAACTGAGCAACCAGCCAATCCTTCAAACGCCCGCACGCAGGATCATCCGCCTTCTTCTCATTAATCATCAAATACTGAACCGCCTCCCTGAGCGTCAGCTCTTCCGTCACCGGCCGAACCAGGCGCCCCTGCTGTACCAGATGCCTCACCAGATGATCCCAGCCCAGGGCGACACCTTGATTGTCCAGCGCCATTTGCACCAGAAGGCTGTAGTCGTTGCTGCTGAAGTAGTGCGGATTTTCCGAGGCCGGGATCTTCAGGTCATGGGACTGGAAAGCGAACCACACATTCCAGTCGACCTGTTCCGTCAACTGGGAACGGCCATAAGGGTTGAGGTCCAACAGGACGCTGTTGCGCATGCCCTCCAAAGTGCTCAGTTCCGGATGCGCTTCCAGATAACCAGGCGTGCACACTGGATAGACGACTTCGTGAAACAAGGGGATTCGCAGATAGCCGGGGCGCAGGTCACTGGTCTGGGTGATGAAAATGTCCGGAATGATTCCAGGCTCCATCACCAGAAAATGCTGGGTGGTGATGACATTCAGGTCGACATCGGGATTGGCGCTGAAGAAGTTTTTGAGCCTGTGGGATAACCAAAGCGCTGATAGGGCGGGCGAGCAGCAAAGTGTCAGGGTGCGCTTGTCGCTTTTTTCCCGACGGATTCTTTCGGTTGCTTGAAAGATGTTGAGCAGTGACAGCTGTGCAGCGTCGAAGAGCGCCGTGCCCGAGGCTGTCAGCCTGACTTCCCTCCCGGTGCGCGTGAACAACTCGGTGCCCAAATAGAGTTCCAGCTCGCGAATCTGACGGCTGATCGCCGCCTGGGTGACACACAATGCCTCGGCGGCCCGGGTGAAGTTCCGATATTTGGCAGCGGCCACGAAGGATCTCATGGCCTTGAAGGACGGCATTGAGAGCAGGGCCTGATCAGGCTGTGAGCTTTTAGCCATAACAAAAACTACCTGTTTTCTCGAAAAAAAAGTCGGTTCTGCCCATCGGGCTCCGGGTCCACACTCTACCGCACGATGGGCTGCGGACCATGGGCCAGGCAAAGATCTGAGCAGATGGGGCGCAATAGCCCCAGCTTACCCTGTATCGCGCAGCGGAATGGCCGGCGTCACGGTCCATCGAACTGCCAGCGCGAACACCAGACCAAGGAGTCGAAATGCCGTACCGAACAGCAACGGAAGCGTTCATGCAAGGTGTCCGGGCGCTCATTCCATTGAGTCCCGGTGTCGTTCCTTTCGGCCTGCTGACGGGAGTCATGGCGATCAACATGGGCATGTCACCCGGCACGACCATGGGCATGACGCTGCTGTTCTACTCGGGTTCCGCGCAGATGGTTGCACTGCAACTGCTGCATACGGGGGTTGTGCCGCTGGCGATTGTCGTCACTGCGCTGGTCATCAACCTGCGTTTCATCATGTACAGCGCGTCACTGGCGCCTTACATGCATCACTTGCCCAAGCGCTGGACGTGGCCTTTGTCCTACATGCTTTCTGACCAGTCCTACGCGCTGTGCAGTCTCAAGCTGTCTTCGGGCGAGCTGGGGGCATTCGCACATCACTACTATGCAGGCACCGCCGTGGCCATGTGGCTGTCCTGGCAATTGTCGGTATTGGCGGGCGTCTACCTGGGCGCAAGCATCCCCGAGACCTGGTCGTTGAGCTTTGCCATACCGCTTTCCTTTCTGGCGCTTCTGGTGCCCGGCATACGTAACGCGGCGAGCCTGGGTGCCGCCGTGGTCGGAGGGATGCTCGCGGTGTTGGCGATCAACATGCCCTACAACCTCGGGCTGGTCACCGCTTCCATCGGCGGGGTCATGGCGGGATTGTTGATCGAGACGGTTCGCAAGCGCCCATTGAGCGAGGCGCGGGTCCATGACGTCGAGAGGGAGACACCATGAATGATTTAGCCTTGTGGGGGATGTTCCTGGCGGTCGGCCTGGGGACCTTCGCCATGCGCCTTTCCTTTGTCGAACTGTATGGCCGGCTGCGCATCCCGGCATTGCTGAGTCGGGCCTTGCTTTACGTACCGGCGAGTGTGCTGGCGGCCCTTGTGCTGCCCGCGGTGGTGTACCCCAACGGGCAGAGTGAGTTCGTGTTGAACAACCCGCAGATACCCGCCGCCATTATCGCGGCCTGGGTCGCCTGGCAGACTCGCAATACAGTCCTGACACTGGCGGTCGGGATGGGAGGGGTGTGGTTATTCAAGTTTATCGGGCTGTAATGCGCCGGGTGCAGCGGGCTCGAAGTGCTTCATAGGAAACTGCGTCTTGTGGCGGGCCTATACTTCAAACGTCAGCACACTCGATGTGACCTACGTCGAGTGACCGTTCACGCAGGTCACGACCTGCCTTCATCGAGAGGAGAGGATCATGGCGCGTAAATACATCGACTGCCGCGAGTTTCCAAGCGATACCAAATGCTCGGTCGCGCTCTGCGCAGACTCTGAAAACGAACTGCTCGAGGCTGCCGCACAGCATGCGGTCAGTGTTCACAAACACACCGATTCACCGGAACTGCGTGCTCAACTGAAAACGATGTTTCACGACGGCACCCCTCCCGTTGAAGCACCGCGCTCGGTTTAGCAAAAAAAAGGGACAGGCTGCGATTAAAAAATAATCGTCGTCTGTCCCGTTTTTCTATGGGCGCCCCAAAACGTACTACCCGGTAACGGGCCGGCGGGGCGGATAAATACTACGGCTTCTGATCTTCCACTTCCTTCCAACTGTCGTCTGGATCAAACCGTTTCATCGATTGCGCCAGTTTGTAACCGTCAGGTCCCAAGTCTTTCTCGAACACTTGGCCTTCATGACTGATCATGAAACTCATCACCCCGGTGTCTTTATATTTCGTCGGCCAGGCAATCAGTGCAAAACCGCGACTCATCTTGTCACCGATAAGGTAGCTGTAGGCGCCACCCGGTGCCGAAGGGCCCTGGGCTTCAAGGATGCGAAAGTGATAACCGTGCCAGTCTTCGTCGGCAATGCGTTGGCCGAACAAGGGGCCCAACGGGCTGATCTGACCGCTGTCGTCGTCCTGCCAATAGAGCCCGTCGTGTTTGCCGGCGGTGCTGAAAAATTTCTGCGCATACTCGAGGGCGCCGTCACCGTCACGGTCCTCTGACGCATAGTCCATCTGGGCGTCGTGGTACGTCAGCGCCGATTGCAAGGCAGCCAGTTCGTTGCGGCCAATACGACGGACACGGATTTCTTCGCTGCCGGCCTTAATGTCAAAGCGCCAACCTTTCTCCACTTTTGTCATGGGGATCGGCAATGTCCAGTGGTCATTGCCCACCGACAGGATCGCCTTGCGGTCGCTGGCTTTTTCTATGGCATGTTGCTCGTGGTATTGCTTGATGAACGCATCCACATCAATGCGTTCCACGCCTTCGCGCGGGATGAAACTGCGCCATTCAGTGCCCAGCAACTCTGTCAGGCGTGCCTGATCGGCGTGTTCCGTACCCAATGCGTCGACGAACGCTTGAGCGGCTTTTTCTGGCGTGGGAAATACCTGCTGTGCCGTGACAACGCACGACCATGCCAAGCCGGCAGCGATCACCAAGGCCTGAGCGGGCAGGCCCATGAGCGTATTCATTCGAGGATAGTGTTTCAACGACGGCCCCCCCCTCTTTGACGCGCAGGTGGACTGGATGGCCGACTGACCTGATGGCCAGCTGATCGCGCCGCACTGGGACGTTGCGCGGATGCCTGGCTGGCCCGTCCACGATTGACCTGCGCGCTGGTTTGGGACGGTGCGCGCGCTCCGGCGAATGCGTTGTTGCGGGCGCCGCCCTGACTGGCGGCGGGTCGTTGTGGCGCCCGTTGTGGCGCCGTTTGGCGCGTCTGGGCACGCTGATTGGCGTCGGCGGTCTGTCTTCTGGGCTGCTGACTCTCGCGAGTATTTCGGGCTGTGCCTTGGCCCCTGTCAGCTGCCTTAGGTCTGTCTGCGCCTTGGCTCCTGTCAGCCACCTTCGGTCTGTCTGTACCGGCTTGCTTGCGATTGAGGCCCGCAGTCTGGGCGGCACTCGCTCGATCACGGGCTTCGCGGTTACTGGTCGCAGGTCGCTCGATACCGTGCCTGTCCATGGAGCTTCGGGCTTTTTCACGGGCCTGGGCGCGCTGGGCATTGTCCCCGCGATAGGCATCACGCTGGTTGGCACCATCCAGTTGGCGGCCGTACTGTTGGCGGCTCCTGTTGTCGCGATAGGGCACGCCATCGCGATGAATGGAGTTGTGCTGCCAATTGTTATTGGTGATCTGGTTATTACGGTTGATGTTGTTGTAGCGGTCGATGTCGATGTCGACATCGTTATTGCCCCAGTCACATTCACCCCACAAGGAAGCGACGATCGCGACGCCGGTCCCAAATGCCAGCCCGGCCATCAATGCCGAACCGGGGTAATAGGCGGGCGGCGGAGGGTAGTAAACAGGCGGTGAAGCCGGGTAGGCCCAAGTGCCATAGGTTGTTGTCGGGTTGTAGGTGGGGACGTACACCACCTGCGGATCGGAGGGCTCAATGATAATGGTGGTGTTGTTGGCAGGGAGCTGAGCCGGCGCTGGCGCGGAGGGGGCTGGTGCGGGTGCGGGTGGCGCCGCTGCCTGAACCGTCACGTTCTGATATTGGTTGCTCTGCAGGTTGCCGGCTGCTTGCGCCTGATGACGCAAGCGTTGCACACCCTCCATCACATCGTCGGGCTGCGCCAGGAATGCATCACCCAGGCGCTGTACCCAGACGGGATCCTGTCCCAGCGTTGCAAGGACCTGCGGAAAGGCCACCAACGCCTGCACGCTCGGATCCCACGGCTGGCTAGCCACCTGTTTGACCGCATCATCACCCTTGGCATCGGGGTGCGCCTTGGACCAGGTCACCGCCTCGGTGACTTCCCCAGGGTAAGTGGTGGCCATCAGCACCTGAGCCAGCAACGGGTCCGGGTAAAGCGCAATGGGCGCCAACATTTGATCCAGCTGCTCTTCGGTAAATACCGCGTCTTTGACCGCCGCCGCGACGGGCGCCGGCTCGGCAGCGCTTGCGGCCGCCTCCACTGGCTGCGCAAGAAGGGCAGGGCTACTCAGAAACAGTACGGCTGACATCGCGAAAAACAACGGAATGCTCATCGCGCGGCCTCCATGTGGCCAGGCAGGTTTGAAACGACTGGATCAATGTCGGGAAGGTGAAAGCAGGTAGCCTCAATGCCTCAGGCTAAGGGTAGTAGCTAAGCTATTTTTCGCCATGAGTTTTGTGGGGTGGTTTTTGGGTTGCCCTTTGCGTAGCGATTTGGAGGCGCGTCACCCACGTCCCGTTGGCCCGGTCAGCCGCGTTTATGCACATACCGCAATTGCAGAAAAACGGGCGCCGATTGAGGCGCCCGTTTTTTTATTCCCTTGCCTGCGCGCTCAATCGCCGACCCATCACATCCATCAAACATCGATCAGCCTCAAACGTTCAAGGCCAGTCAATGACGACCGCTTGCGGATCCCCTTGACGCATCTGGCTCAGCTCAGCATCTGCCTTGGCTTGTGTTGGGTGGCAAAATTGGAAGGCGTTCTGGGTTTTGCCCGATGGCCCTTTGGCCTCGGCCATGCAAACCACCGCACCTGGCGCGCAAACGTCAGGGTTGAGTTTGAAATCGCCCCATACGCCGGGCTGGTCACGCTTCACCTTGGCGATGTAACCCTTGAGCGAGGGTTGTAGGTCGTTTGCTGCCCCGGCAATCAACTTGACCGGGCTGACACTGGCACCGTAAGTATGTTGAGTGGACAGGACTGCGGTGCAATACAGTGCGTCTGCCGACGGCGCAGCCTTTACGCCGTTTGCTGGAACAGGCGTGACGGCTACTTGGGTCCCGCCTGGGCCCACGACAACAGGCACGATGCTAAACGCATTGCCTCGCCAAACCTTCAGATTAGTCCGCGAGCCGATTGCGACTTTAGCGAGTTCGACCCTGAAATCGATTGAATCAGCGATCGGCTTATTGTCGACGGCCACGATCACGTCCTGAGGCAATATGCCTGCCTGTTGAGCGCCGCTACCCGCAACGGTCGCCAGCACCACCACACCAGCCGGGGGCTGTGACAAGGCCATCGCCCGCTGCGGATCGATGGTGTCCATGCTGATGCCGACCCTGCCGCGAGGCAGGTTGGCGGACTGGCAGTGCTTCTCAAGCCATACCGGGCTGGCCGCTGCTTGACGAGCAGCGCCAACCTGTTTCATCACGGGCTCAGCGCTTGCCTGGTACATCGGCACCTCGCTGAGTGCCATCTCAATGTACTCGCACGACTTGGAGCGATACCGATCCGGAGTTTCCCGGGTGACCAGTTTTTGCAGGTCAATGGGTGGCATGCCTTGTGGCGCGTTAACCGTGGACGTCGCAGGGGATACGCTGGCGGAATCGGCACTGGCCACCGAGGAAACGACATAGGCACCGGCCGCGACGCCGACCGCAGTGGTCATCAGGCCGGTGTCCACTCCAGCCGGCATGGGCAGCAGCATCGCGCCGAACAATGCCGCATCGCCCAGTCCACCATCAGCGGCGCAACCCGCGAGGCCGGTGAGAGACAATGCAAAGGCAAAGCGAGTGCCTGACTTGAAGACATGTGCAAGCATTTCGCTTCCCTGTAATGAGTTTTAACGGATCGTGCCGCATCATGGCAAAGTGCCGTTAAGTTGTACATCGAGCGAGGGGGTGGCCCGATGCCACTCGTCTAATTGCACTTGGCGTGAGATATCTGAGCGTGACGTTGGACAGCATGATGACCAAACGCTAACTTGCTCGGACTTGTCTCAACGCCCGGCTTCAGGGAAGACCATGTCGACTAAACGCTCTGCCTTAACACTCGTTCTGCTCCCGTTGCTGGCGTCGTGCGTCAATCCTATGTACAGCGCTGCGGAGCGCGCTGAAACGGCGGAGTACCTGCGCAAGTCAAAAGACCCGGCGACCTACTTCGCGATGGATTGTGAAACCTTCCTGGCGACCAAAAGAGGGTGGGAGCAATATCCCAGCATGGCGAACGACCCCACCAACCTGGTGATTCAGCAGGTCGCGAGACAACGCGATTGCACTGTTACCAGCACGCCTGCTTCAGTCGCGGCACCGATTTCACCCGTGGCTAATCAGACGGGAAGCCTGGGTTTACACGTCACCGCTGTTACTCCGACGGTGGCCAAGCAATTCGGTTTGCCCACGGTCAGCGGCGTATTGGTCTTGGGGCCAAAGCCTGGAACCGGCGGTGAAACGGCCGGTATGTTAGCCGGCGATATTATTTTGCAAATTGCGGGTACGCCGGTCAACAGCCCGGCCGAGCTGGTTGCCGTTACCAATCGTATTCGCCCTGGCTTCACTGCACCGTTAAAGGTGTGGCGTTACCGGGCCAACATCGACGTGCTAGTTGAAATCAGCAGTTCAGCGGATGCGGCACAAGGGGCACCTGCTCATCTTCCAGTTGCCGCCGCACCGGCGCCAACAACACCTGTCATCGCTCCTGATGTGACCCCGGCCAGCAATAGCACGACAAGCAGTTCGTTCTGTTTTGCCCAATTCCATGCCAGTCAAGTCAGCGGGTTGAGCGATTATCCGCCGAGGGGGTTCATTACCCACATTTGGCAAGGTCCGCCCCTCAGCGGTACACCAGCTCGGCTCGCGATGCCTGAGTTCCAGGCATTCACCCGGTCTCAGGGATACGACGCGCAAATGCAACCCATGTTTTGCCAACCTATCGGCACCATCGAGCAATGCCAATCGCTGGGTTCTGAAAGCTTCCTGCTGACCATGCGAAGCTTTTCCTCGGTGGTCAACTGCACAGATACATTGCAAGGGGCAGAAGCCGTGCACGCTGCAATGCTCAAGCAGTCGCCATTCCTTCAGGCCTCGACGTGGCGACCTGCAGGCAGGTAACGAGCATTCACCTTGACTCTTTAATGCATTGATCGACACGTTGAAAAGCAAAGAAGGCAGTTTGTAAGCGCGAACACGAAAAAGCCCGGCTGATCAGGCCGGGCTTTTGGGGTATTGCGGTGACGCGATTTGTTTATGCAGCGCGACTTTCGATCAAGCGATCGGAACCACCTTCAGCGACGCGGTTTTCGATCAAACGGTCGGAACCACCTTCAGCGACGCGGTTTTCGATCAAGCGGTCGGAACCACCTTCAGCGACGCGGTTTTCGATCAAACGATCCGAGCCACCTTCAGCAACGCGGTTTTCGATCAGGCGGTCGAAGCCACCTTCAGCAACACGATTCTCGATCAAACGATCCGAACCACCTTCGGCCACACGATTCTCGATCAAACGATCCGAACCACCTTCAGCCACGCGACTTTCAATCAGACGATCCGAGCCGCCTTCAGCGACAACCGGGTGAGTCGAGGTAGCGGCGAAAGCGTTAACTGCAAAAACCGAGAAAGCGATGCTGAGAATGGTTTGGCGTTTCATGATCGTGTGCTCCGGGGTGTTGTTGGTTGGTATGGAGCAGATGTTACGCCGCGGATTTTTTAAGAGAACTTCATTGAAGTGATGGTGACCATTGACGGCATTGATAGGGCGAGCGGCCTACCTCTGGTGAGTGTGATGATGGGTACAGCCCCGGCAGCACGAAACGTGACAGCGCATTGATTACATTGCGTATCAACTGTAATGCGCGGCAACGCCATTCTCATCACCGCCAGTGACAAATACAGTAAGCCGCACGCGACTCGCCTCGAATTGCCCTCCGAATTTACTAGTGGCGCAGGTGACGACATCAATTTTTTTTACTGCGTAATCAAGGTGCCTTTCATGATTAAAAACATTATGAAAACTGCTTGTCTGGCTGCACTTATTGTCACCAGCGCCACAATGCCGCTCGTCCAGGCACAACCATTGCCACTTGATAAGGTCGGTGCTTTACATAATGAAGACGTTGAGTGGCGCAGCTTTCCGGCTTTCCCGAAAGAAGTGAAACTGGCTGTGTTGGCCGGCGACCCGAGCAAGCCAGCACCCTACGTTGTAAGGGTAAAAGTGCCGAATGGCACAAAATTAATGCCCCATACACACCCTGAGGATCGTATCTATACCGTCATGTCCGGCGTTTTCTATATCGGGTTCGGTACTGTTTTCGATCCTGCCAAGCTGGTGGCTTATGGCCCAGGCAGCGTAGTGATACTTCCGGCCAATACGCCACACTTTCACTGGGCTAAATCAGGAGAGTACATTTCACAAGTTTACGGAACGGGTCCGCTAGGCCTTGAGTATGTTGATAGCCAGGATGATCCTCGTAAGGCGTCGAAGTAACTTCACTTGCCGAAAAGCCTGGATGCTTTGGGGGCATACAGGCTTTGGCGTTACGCTCGAGCGGATAGCGTTCAGATCGAGCCATACCGTCGCCCCGGATTGGGTTTCTGTTTGCAGGCTAAACCAGGCCGACAAACGACAGGATAACCAGGACGATCACCACGGCCCCAACGATGTAAATGATGTTGTTCATGAAAACTACCTCTTTATCTGAACGGGATTTCGACACAAAGGCGTCTAATACTAACGACACCTGCGCGGGCAATTCCGTTCCGCAAACCAGTGCATCGTCTGTCCAACCCCGGCAACATCCCGCTCGAAGTCATCGATTTACAGTCCGGCAGCTACTTAGGCGAGGACGATATCGAGCGTTTGGAAGAAACAGGCCCCAGAGCGGACCTTGACCGTCGCTAAGTAGCTCTTACAATCTCCGACCTGAGTAAAATGGCACTTGACCGGTACCGGTAGAGCATTAAATGAGGTGGTGTCGTATGCGTGATCTACCATGCCCTTGCTGCGGTTTCGTAACCTTGGAATGCGAGTACGGCTTGTACGATATCTGCCCCCTTTGTGGCTGGGAAGACGACGCCGTCCAGTTAGCCAATCCAACATCAGAGGGAGGCGCAAATTCTATTTCCCTCGCTGACGCTCAGACGAGTCTCTTAAACAAATACCCAATAGCTGTTCGGCTTGCGGGGGGATTTCGACGAGGGCTCGGATGGCGACCGTTAGACGCCAACGATATTGAGGCTGCGAACGTACTTAAATCCGTCAAGCACTGGCACACCATCGCCGTTCGCTGGGAGTCAGAAGCCTATTGGTCAGTGACGGGAACGACCGACGTCACAGACCGCAATTACAGATGAACAAACTGCAGGAGCGAGCTTGCTCGCTCCTGCATCAACACTGCGCACATCAAGAATCCGTATTTATTTACTCCTTCGCTGTATCCAGAAAAGCAGCGCGATCAAAGCAAGTGCTGGTAGATCCACTCTGCAACGGTGGTGGTTTTGATTTGCCGTTCGGCGTTGTAACTCTGCGCTTTGTCCCAGGCGACACCTTTGCCCTCGGCAAACACCGCTCGGTACTTGCGCGTCGGATCATCGGGTGCGGCGGCCAGATCGGCCTTGAGCGCGGGCACTGTCCATTCGACACGCTCGACCGAGCGGTTCAGCAAGCGGTCGACGGTGTCGGCCAATTGCCCGTAGGTGAGGGTGTCACCGGTCACGTAGACAACCTGATTCACCAGCATCGGGTCGAACAGAATAACGGCGGTCAGCCGGCCGATGTCCTCCGGTGTGGTCACCGTCACGGCAGTGTTCCAACTGCCCAGGGCGCGTACGGTGTTCTGTGCCAGATTGACCACGCCGAACGCCGGCTCGAACAGGAAACTGGTGAACATGCCGGTCGAAATGATCAGCCATTGCAGTCGCGATTGAGCGCGCAGCAATTCGCGTACATCCAGTTGCTCGTCAAACAGATCTTGCGGGCTGCCCCGACCGATCACGTCGTAATCCACACCGAACTGCCACGGCACATAACGTTTCACGTTCGACTGCAACGCTGCGCGGGCGAGTTTGACTTGCGTCCCGCTACCGGCGACAAAGCCGAGGCAACTGATCAGCGTATCGAAACCACTAAACCGCGTGGCAAGCTGCTCTATGGAATCGTTCACCACATCGCCCGGCAGCACCTCGATACCCAGCGAGTCCAGTTCTTCGAGCGTTTGGCGTTTGTGCGCGGACATGGTATCGATGGCCGACGGTCGCAGCATCACCGTGACGCGGGCCTCCAGCCGGGCGGCCAGCTCGCGCAGTACGACCATGCCAAGCTCACCGGCACCTAGTACCAGAATATTTTCGGTTTTTGCAGGATTGAGCGGGTGCATCGACAACTCCCAATGAATGATCAGCAAAGATTGTTTTTCTATCCTGTCACCCTTGGCGAACGTTCAGAAGAAGGCACACGCGTGATACCGCATAACGAAATGAGTGAAGAAGAGGTGATCCGCCAGTCGCAAGCCGCGTGCGATGCACTCAGCGCCGAGGACGACGGACTCAAGCGCGAAGTCCTGACCCATGCGGGCAATCGCTGGTCGCTGGGTATCGTCCATACCCTGGGGAGCGCGGGGAAATTGCGCCACGCCGAAATCGGCCGGCGTTTGCAGGGCGTCACGCAACGCATGCTCACTCGCAGTCTGCGGCAGCTGGAACGTGATGGATTGATTGTGCGTTTTGATTACGGCGAAGTGCCGCCGAGGGTGGATTATGAGCTGACTCCGCTGGGGCGTAGCTTTTTGGCTCGGATGGTACCGTTGTGGACTTGGTTGTTGGAAAATGCGGAGGGTTTTCGGGCTGCGCGGGTGCGGTTTGACGGTGAGAACCGATCTGGCGAGACGTAAAAAGGAAAGGAGATGGGCGGAAGCGTTCGCCATACGTTCGCATTTGTGGCCCGGCCTCACCGACTCGTTTTGGCCGATTTCTACCTGACGGCAAGGACAGAATTGTTGTCGATTAATCAGCCCTGTGAACGCTTTATTGTCCCCGCGAGCGCTGCGGCCTCATCGCGTAAGGCATCAAACTTATTGTTCAACTCAACATGCCCGGGCTTCCAGGCAAAAGCGCCGTTGATGCTGCTCTGACCAAGTATCAGGTCACTGAATGAACCCGCTCCACCGTAACCTGACAGTAAGTATTCAATGCCGTAGTAATCAGAGTTCATCACGTGTGCTCTGGCCTTGCGAATCCACTGGCTCCAGTGGGTATCACCATCGCTTTCAAGCACGGTGGCGAGTTGATCCAAAACGTCGATCAATTGTTCGGTCATTGGACCCATGCTCCAAGTCTCCAAAACTGGAAAGCGTTTTTCCCTTGTACAACTACTGAAACCGCCGATGCAAATCCGGAAAAATGTCCTGGGCAAACCAGGCAGGCAGACCGGGTGTGACGATTCGGGATTTGGGCGTTTGGCTTTCCACCAAGCCAACTTTGATCAGCCGCGACAGCTCATCGATTGCCGGGCGTGGGGTAAGGCCGGTGAATGTCTTGAATTCGTTGCGCGGCAGGCTTCCTTGAGTGATCAGCGCAATCATCGCCGGCGCACTTTCCGGGCGAATACCTTGTTGTAGAAGTTTCTCGTTGTTGTGAAATGCGCGTATGACACGCTCCCGAATTTTGGACGGGTCTACCGCTGCGGTCATGTAATCGACCTGATCGTGACAAACCTGCAGCATGAACTCGATGAATTCGAAATAGCGTCGCTGAGACAACTGACCGCGTCCGTCCAGATCACCCTCTCTTGGGCGGTCGGCCATGGTCAGGGCTGCGTAGTAATTCTGGTGTTGCCTTGCAAGGCCCCGAGACAGCGACCACAGAGTTGGTTTCAGTCCCAGGCTCACCAATTGAAGATGAGTGACCAACCGGGCAACGCGACCATTCCCGTCCGCGAAGGGATGAATCCAGGCAAGGCGATGGTGGTAGGCAAGCGCAGCAATCAGCTGGCGACGGGAATCTGTCTGCCGCCCGAATCCGGCCTGAAGGTGCTGCAACATTCCGTCTACAGCGCGAGCGTCCGGAGCATCATGATTGCCAACGACAACGTTCTGACCTGTGATCGATCGCAGGATGCCGGGCTGCATGACCGAGCCATCTGACAACGTGCGCTCCGCGTCACTGGCGCCGCGAAAAAGCCGTTTGTGTGTCGTGCTCACAAGCTCGGGCGCAAACATGTCACCCCAGTCGAACGGTGCACGCTGGCGCAACGCCCGTTCGAGCAACGCTTGCACCGCCATCTGTTCAACCGCGAGGTTTTTGAGCTGCTTGCGGTCTTTGACCGGCGCCGCTTGCGCTCTCTGCATCTCGGCAGGCTCGGTGTATTGCCCTTCGATCAGGTTCGAATAGTACGTATTGGTGATTTGCAGGAGACGGCCGAGGCGTGCAGCGGTTTCGGACGGCAAGCGGCCCGCTAGAAATTGTGTCTTTCTAGGCAGCGCATCCGCGAGCGCAATGATCGACTGAGGCAACGTGTCAGGGAGAATGGGGTCGAGCCAGGTTTTTGATGTGATCAGGGACATAGCGGTTTTTACCGTATCAAAGTCTTCACATTTTATTTCACATACTGACTTGATGAACAAGCGCTAATTTATTGGGCTGTAGAGGTTTTCTTGGAGCTTTAGCGAAAATTATCTTCACATTTTATTTCACATATTTTTTGTGGGGGTCGCTTCGGCCGACTGGCTCACAAATGGATCCTTCGCCGTGCTGACGCGTAGATTGCAACTGCCGAAAAACGGGTGCGCATTCGCAGCCATATCAGGCGGGAGCACAAACTGTAGGAGCGAGCTAGCTCGCGACGGACCAAAGAACCCCGCGTTACTCCAGGAACCCCGCGGCTACGTTCAAGACCATCGCGAGCAAGCCCCGGCAGCTGAGTCGACCTGTGCGGCGGGATGGGTAGTGCCAGTCATGGGGACTATGCTGTTGCTGGACCAGTTCACGGTTGAATAGACTGCCTTCTTTGGCGTCTCGCGAGCAGCGTCACGTCTACTTCTTGATTGTTTTTTGTCCTTGGGAATATCTGGCCTGTCGTATGGCCGCCCTCAGGTACCACTATGAACCGCCGACACGTTATCAGCTGATTAGAAAGATGGAGCTTCTGTGATCCCGGGATATCGCACCCGCATTTACCGTTTCATCGGTGCACTGTTATTCCTGTTCGTTGCTTTTGTGTGGGCTCTGGATCTATATAACGCTCTGACCACTTGGCAACTAGACGCATTGACAGGGCCTCGTCGAAACACGATTAACGAACACCTTGTATTCGACGAACAACCAGAGCGCTTCGTTTTCTATCTGCTGCAAAAAGCCTTGTTTTTCTTTTTATCCGTCGTAGTAGGGCTCGGTATGCTATGGGAGGCTCTGTGGGGGCGACGGGCGTACAAGCACCGGCAATAACGGCAGTTTGCTCACCGTTTGCGGTCCGAACCTTTTTGGATGTCTGATATTGCTCGTGCGTCTACATTTTGATTTTGATGAGAAATCAATCTGTCTCCTTTACAGTTGAAAGCGCTGTTTGGCCAACATTACCTATCGACCCCAATCGCACATAAAAAGAGAGCTAGCGTGGTCACATTCAACTTTTTTTTGAACAGCGTAGGTTTGGATTTATCAAGGGGCCGTCTTGTACGGCATCAGGACCAGCGCGCATCGCGCGGAAAGACACCTTACGATCTCTGGGTTGCGGGTGATGGGCGATTTGACGAGTACCAATCCATCCAAGCAAGAGACGTCTTCAGCAATGCTGACTGGGTGGCAGCGTTTGTCGCTACAACGCTTAACGAAACGCTGTTCGTGGGTCTTTACCGGGTTGTCGGTCAATCCACCGTCCCTTTGGGAACGAAGGATCCAGTGACTGGCGAAGATGTCAGCGGATTGCACCTGTATGACCTGCAACCCGATGACAGTCTTTGCGACTACACAGGGCGACTGGTGATTGAATGGGGACCTGGATTGCGCAGTTGGGTGCAGCGGGCTGATAACCAGGATAAAAAAGTGTTGGAAATGCGCCGAGTCGCGATCGAGCCGCAATTCCCCGGATTTGGCTCGTTTCGGTGGCCTGTTCGAGAACTGAGTTCGATCCCAACCTCTTGGCGCACAGCGCTGTCAGTGGTTCGGGGTGTGTATGCGTTGACGTGTCTTAAAACTGGCCGACTTTATGTGGGCTCTGCTTACGGCGCGGACGGTTTCTGGGGGCGGTGGCAGGAATATTTTGCGACCGGCCATGGCGGAAATATTGGGCTGAAGGCGCTGGAAGAACACGATTTTCAAGTCGCAATACTTGAGGTGTCTTCATCCGCTGCGGGAGAGACGGAGATCATCGCCAGAGAAGGGGAGTGGAAGGAAAAGCTACTGACGCGGCGGTTTGGACTCAATATCAATTAACCGCAAGTTTTGAGTCGGCCGAATCGCATTGAGGTTGGGACCGACTCGCGTTACACCTCGCAGAAGAACGGGCGCCGACAAGGCGCCCGTTTTTGTTTACTCCTTTGCCTGGGCGCGTAATCGTCGGCCAATCACATCCATCAAGTCACAACCATCGCGCAACGGAATGGCCAGCAGTTTGGAGAAGTCCGACAACACCACCGTGTCGCAACCAATCTCGGCGCGAAAGGCGATGTTCTCCAACACCTGAGTAACTGCGCGAATTCGGTAGTCAGCGGCGGCTTGCAATACGTCGAGGGGAGCTTCTGTGTCGAAGAGCAGGGAGGCCGGGACCAGGTCGATTCCGGTGAGGGGCATGTATCGATTCATTTGAAGATCTCTGTTTGATTGGCTCAAAAGCCGTCAGCCAGTCGTCGTCAAACGATTGGGTGGTAGCTGTGGGCAGGTTGGCGAACCTTCAAAGAGAACACCGGCAGACCCGAAGGTGTCCCTCGCACATCTGTCAAAGACAGCTTCGCGCATACGAAGCGCAGCACTTTTGTATCCGATCAATCAGCACACAGTATGATTTTATGGCATATTGCCACCCTGGTGGCGATATGAGCTCAGTGTGCCACTGTAAAGTTTGCTGGTTTAAACCAGAGAGCATGCGTATTTGCTTATTAAACGGGAAATTGGAGTGGTCCAGTCCAATTTACTAGCTGTTGGATAGAAACAGGAATGTTGAGATGGCTAGTCGGAACTACGCTACACGAATGTCTTGCTTTTCATTAATTTCTTCTATTGAAACTGATTTGCGAAATATTATAGCCTCCCAAAGCACGAAGGATTTTAGTGGTGTCCTTCCGGAAGATGTTGAAGCTTCAGCTCGTGCGAGATATTCGGAGCACAAAAAAGAAATTACTCCCAAGGATATAGACCTTTCAGAACTTCTTGATTTTATAGATTTTTACGATCTGAGCAAAATTTTAAATAAGATTTCTGATTCTCAGACAGCATTTTCAAAGAGTGATTTGAAATTAATTACTAGTGAGCTTGAGAAACTGTCGAAGTGTAGAAATAGAGTCTGTCATTCTCGGCCATTAGAACCAAATGACTTTATCGATCTTTTAGATTTTACGCAGGAGTTGTTAGGTAAAGGTGATCGGCTTGATTGGAAAAACATAAATGAAGCACGAAAAAACCTCGATAATCCGTCATTTGCTTTGTCATTAAATATTCCGGATTTCTGGAAGTCGTCAAAAAAATCTATTTATAATAATTTGCCTTTGCCCGAATTTGACGAGACGGGGTTCATGGGGCGGGATAAAGATAGGAAGTCACTAAACAAGCTCTTGGTGTCAAACACAAAAGTTATTTCTATTGTCGGTGAGGGCGGTATAGGGAAGACTGCCCTGGCGCAACGTTGTCTTTATGATATTCTTGAGTTGTGTGAGGATGAAAGTTCAAGTCAGCCATTGTATGATATTATTGTTTGGGTGACATTAAAAACCAATAGACTAACGACTAGTGGTGTCGAACAAATACATAATGCTATTGGTTCTAGTTCAGGGCTTTTTCAGAACATTTCAAAAGCTTTAGGGGGTGTTCCAGAAAGTCTGGAATCATCGTTGAGTGAAATTTCGGAGTATATGTCCGAATTTAAGACTTTGCTTTGTATTGATAATCTTGAAACAATTTCCTCGTCTGAGGTTAGAGATTTTCTAGCAAATATACCCAACAATTCTAGGGTGCTGATCACAACACGAATGGGGTTGGGGGAAATCGAGTATAGATACAAACTCGACAAGTTAGACGATAAGCCTTCGATTGAGTTAATGCGAAACATGTCAAGACTGTTGAATCTTGATATGCTTGCTAATAAGAAAAATGAAGCCCTCAAGCAGTTGTGTACCAGATTATATAATAATCCGTTGTTGATAAAATGGTATGTTCTTGCTGTCGCTGCTGGTAATAGCCCGGCAGATCTAATAAATAAAGAAAGTGTAAATTTCAAGGATGCACTTCGATTCTGTTTTGAGAATCTCTATGATAAGTTAGGCCCAATAGAAGCTAGGGCTATTTCAATAATCGCATGTTTGCGGAAACCAGTTTCTGCAGTAGAACTTAGGTTTTTTCTGGAAGACGCCTCTGAAGTGTCAATTGAGGAGGCGCTAAACCAACTATACAATTCAAGTATGTTGGAGTCGACTTTAGATGCGAGTGACCAGGAAAGCAGGCTTTATTGCCTTACTGGCGTGGCGGAAGAGTATATAAATAGCGTGAGACCCGTTCCCGATGATATATATCAGCTCGTAAAGAAAAAACGTAAGGAGCTGTTGCGAATTCTGGATGAGTCTAATGTCATGCAGCATCATTACAATTATGATTTAAATGCGGTTTCTTGGTCTAATAGAGACTAGAAAATTTGTGCTATTTATCTAAAAAAAGCTCTTGCAGAAGCAAAAAGCGGAAACTATCCAACCGCTGAAGCGCACATAAAAACTGCCAAAAGTATAATGCCGGAATTCTCCGAATGTTATCGAATTCATGGGTATATATTAAAAGATAGCTCACCTTTCAAGGCTGAGGCAGAGCTTGAGAAAGCGGTCGAGTTTGATCCCGCTTCAGCAATTGCTCGGTACGCATATGCGTTGTTTTTAATTCATGAGGAGGATTTTGAACGGGCTGAAACGCAAATTGATAGTGCGTTATCAATTGATCCAAATGATGTCGCTCTTAAAACATGTAAGGCATGGATTTTGACACTGAATGGGGATTATAAAAGCGCAGCTATTCTTTATGAAGAGCTTATTCCTCAACAAAGTACAAGACACAGAAAATTTAGGATTAGTACGTACGATCAGGCGTCAAACTGCTATAAGAGAATGACAGCGCAGTCCTTTCGTGATGGTGATTTTAATGCGGCTAAAGTGAGCATGAGTAGGACGATTGAAATATTAACTAGGGCAATTGAAGATAGTGACTTTGATTACGGAACCGTTAATAAGCTTTGTTTGGCGTTAATGGATTCTGAGGTTTACTACATAAAAACTCGCGATGCGAGTATTTCGATAAATATACTTAGTACTATTGATTCGAATTTTAGCAAGTTTGCAGCTAGGTCAATACAAACATTAAAAGCTGGTCTCGAGAAGTACAAGGCTGTTTGCGAAACTGAAAATGCATATAAGGTTGATGAGTTGTTGCAGCGTATCACTCCTCCGAAAAAGACAATTTCGGGTGAACGTGTTGAAGGGACAGTGGTTAGGGTTGTAAATTCTGGATCGGGAGTTTCTTATGGTTTTATTTATAATTCGGAAAATAAAACTTTATTTTTTCATCGCAAAGAGCTTCAGCCTAATTCGATGCTTGATAAAGAATATTTAAATGTCAAGGTTTCTTTTGTGGAGGCGGAATATGATAAGGGAAGTTGTGCTTTGAGTATTCAGAAAGTTTGATTTGATACCTGCTATTTATTTAAGTAAGGACGGTTGTAGTCTGAAAAAAACGGACGCGGATAGCGTCCGTTTTCATTCACGCCTTCGTCTGCGCTCGCAATCGCCGACCGATCACATCCATCAAATCACAGCCATCGCGCAACGGGATGGCCAGCAGTTTGGAGAAGTCCGACAACACCACCGTGTCGCAACCAATCTCGGCGCGAAAGGCGATGTTTTCCAACACCTGAGTAACTGCGCGGATGCGGTAGTCAGCTGCTGCTTGCAGGACGTCGAGCGGGGCTTGGGTATCGATGAGTAGAGAAGCCGGGACCAGGTCGATTCCGGTGAGGGGCATGTATCTTTCCATAGGTAAAACTCCGATCAAGGCAAAGTTAAAGCAAAAGCACTTTAGAATCTCGATCGATCAGGTCGCCAAACCCGAGTCGCCATTTTGGCGACGGGACCGACTATATGCTTCATCAGAACAGCGGGGAAGGTGACGCATTCCGAGGTTTGTGTAGGAATTTTTATGCCGTCCTAGGACGCAATAATCAGCGTTGCTGAATGGATCGAAAAAAAATAACGCCAAAACATTCATTCAACATTGTTCATCCCCGCTAACGCTATCCTCTAGAATCCCAACTCCGCAGTCGAGACGGACCTCCACCCAATGCAAACCCCCACCACCCAAAACCCCCTCTGGAAAACCTACCTCCTTTTCCTCACCCCCATGGTCCTCTCCAACTTCCTCCAATCCATGTCGGGCACCGTCAACAGCATCTACATCGGCCAAATGCTCGGCACCCAAGCCCTGGCCGCCGTCTCCGGCATGTTCCCCATCGTCTTCTTCTTCATCGCCCTGGTCATTGGCCTCGGTGCGGGTGCGAGCGTGCTGATCGGCCAAGCCTGGGGCGCACGGGAACCGCATCTGGTGAAAACCATCGCCGCTACCACGTTGCTGTTGGGCGCAATCATCGGCCTGACAGCGGCGGTGCTGGGCAGCGTATTCGCAAGACCAGCCTTGCAAGGCTTGGGCACTCCAGCCGACGTATTGGACGACGCCGTGTCCTACGCCCACGTGATGATGTGGATCATGCCGTCGCTGTTGGTCTACGTACTCTTCACCCAACTGCTACGCGGGGTGAGCGATACGGTGTCGCCGCTGATCGCATTGGTGGTGTCGACGTGTATCGGACTGGCGCTGACGCCCGCATTGATTCGCGGTTGGTTCGGGTTGCCGATGTTGGGGATTCAGAGTGCGGCGTATGCGGGGTTGGTGGGGAATTTGTCGGCGATGGGGTGGCTGGCGTGGCGGTTGATTCGGCGGGGGCATCCGTTGGCGCCGGATCGGGAGATGTTTGCGGCGATGCGCCTGGATCGGGTGATTCTTGGCAAGGTGTTGCGCATCGGTTTGCCGACCGGGTTGCAGATGGTGGTGTTGTCGGTGTCGGAGTTGGTGATTCTGGCGTTGGTGAATCAGCACGGGTCGCAGGCGACGGCGGCGTATGGGGCGGTGACGCAGATCGTCAATTATGTGCAGTTTCCGGCGTTGTCGATTGCGATCACGGCGTCGATTCTTGGGGCGCAGGCGATTGGGGCAGGGCGCATCGAGCGGATGGGGCCGATTTTGCGCACGGGGTTGTTGATCAATGTGTGCCTGACCGGTGGGTTGGTGGTGTTGGGTTACCTGTTGTCGCACTGGTTGCTGGGGTTGTTTCTGACGGACGATTTGACTCGGGCGAAGGCCGAGCACTTGTTGCACATCATGCTCTGGAGCCTGTTGGTGTTTGGCTTTCAGGCGATTGTCGGCGGGATCATGCGGGCCAGCGGCACGGTGTTGGTGCCGATGGCGATTTCGATTGTGTGCGTGCTTGGCGTGCAGTTGCCGATGGCGTATGTGCTGGACGGGCAGTTCGGGTTGCAGGGTGTGTGGATGGCGTTTCCGGTGGCGTATTTGGGGATGCTGATGTTGCAAACGCTGTATTACAAACTAGTGTGGCAACATCAGAAGATTGAACGCCTGGTGTAGATTGGATCCTTTATTTCAATCTTGACCCTAATAAGTATGACTGTTTTAGTTGGAGTGGTGCTGAATGCGAGTTGGTCTCTATTGCAGATATCGTTAGTGAGGTAACAACTAATGGATCCAATAGACGAATCTAAGGCTTCAAGTAATTTACCAGGCCAGTTATCACGTGGCTTTCAGGGAAGTTGGGTATTATCCATCGAGGTGAGTTGTTTCTTCTGAACTAACCGTTTGTCGGTGGTTTGCACAAAAAATGAACATTTTTGCTTTAATGCCCTCTGATACTTCAGCGCGTCGCCATGACCCGCCCCTGCAGCTGCAGAAAGAGAAGTGGATCCCGAACCTCATATGCATTGAATGCAAATGAGGATTTTTTTACCTGAAATTCAGGAGCCAACAAATAACCGAACTTGATTTGCCGGGCAAATTAATCGGTTCAGCCGCGCCAAATCACTGATTTGGCTTGTCTTTTATCAGTCGGATCTCGTAGGGCTTGTCACGTGATTAGAGCCCCGCTGAACTAATGATTCGCACTGTATAATCAGTTGGAGAAGTACCGTGTCTATAAATACAATTATGAGTCTGGTCGAAAACAAAGAGTGTATGGAATTTGTGCGGTTGGGTGTTGTTTATGCTCACTTGGTCGCCTGTTGTGTTGCCATTGGTTTGGTGTTGACCAGTGATATAGCCATGGTTAAGAACTTGTTGAAGGGCAAGGTGTTTTCGGAACACGATAATGCGCATCTGGAAAGTCTCCAGACGTCTGTCGTTGTTGCATTGATTGCGTTGTGGGTTACCGGTATTGCAATTGTGGGTATTGATTATCTGGAGAAGGGAGTCGAGTACTTCATGAACCCGAAACTTCAAGCCAAAGTGATCATTGTCATGTTGCTGACGTACAACGGTATCTTGCTGCATCGCCTGGTGTTGCCAGCCATGCAAAAGGCCGGATCGCTGCTCAAGCTCGAGTTTAGCGCTCGGATGCTGGCGCTGTTCTGCGGCTCGCTGTCGGCGGTGTCCTGGATGTATGCGGCCCTGCTGGGCGTCGGACGCCCGTTGGCCTGGAAGTATTCACTCTCTGAACTGTTGATGGCGTATCCGCTGTTGATTGCACTGGGTTTCCTGGCAATGCTGGCATTGACTCAACGAGTGATAAAACAGAACGACGATGTGGTGCCGCAGCGGGCTGTTGCGAGTGCTTGCTAAGTTGTAACGTTCGCTGAACTTCCCGGACACCTCCGGTTTTAAAAAGAGGGCCACCCGTAACAGGGTGGCTCTTTTTTTTGCGTCAAAAGTTGCTCCAGAAAGTCGAGTGGTGGTTGTAGGCCGGCGGGCTTGCTGTCGTCCACCTTCGGACTGACAATCCAGAGTGACGGTGATGCAAACCGACAGGCGTGGTCGCCTGGGGAGGTTTTCCACATGAGTCCTTCATCGACAACCATTCTGCAAGACCGCGCCGATGCCGGTCGGCGATTGGTGGCGCCGTTGCTCAAGTACGCGCATCGTCCCGATGTCATCGTCCTCGCCTTGCCCCGTGGCGGTGTGCCGGTGGCGTATGAAGTGGCGACCGCGCTGGACGTTCGCCTCGACCTGATGCTGGTGCGCAAACTGGGCGTTCCGACCCATCAGGAGCTGGCGATGGGCGCGATTGCCAGCGGCGGTATTCAAATCCTCAATGAGCATACGCTGCGGGCACACCCGATTGATCAGGCAACGTTCGAGGCCGTGGTCGCACGGGAAACCCGCGAACTGCTGCGGCGTGAACAGGTGTATCGCGGAACGCGTGCGCCGGTGCAGCTCAAGGATCAGGTGGTGATTCTGATTGACGATGGCCTGGCGACGGGCGCTTCGATGAGGGCGGCGATTCACGCGGTGCGCGCACAGGCGCCGGCGCGCATTGTCGTCGCGGTGCCGGTGGCGCCGGTTGAAACGGCGGAGGCGCTACGCGGTGAGGTGGACGAGTTGGTGTGCCCGATCACTGCTGATTGGTTCATGTCGATTGGGCATTGGTACGTGGATTTTTCCCAGACTGCGGATGCCGAGGTCATCAGGTTGTTGGCGCGGGCGTGGCAGCGGTAGGGGAGTGGGGCGACGTAAACATTTGGGGTTTGAGAGATGGGTCATCCGTTACGGGGTGGCCCAATTTTTTTGGCTGGAAGTTGCGTTGATCTTGAGGCCGCCATCGCCAGCAAGCCGGCTCCTACAATGTCCGCGTGTAAACCCGATCCTTGTAGGAGCCGGCTTGCTGGCGATGGCGGCCTCACGGTTTACACCGCTCGTCGCAGAACTCGCTAACCACCTATTGACACCCACCGGCATCTGCGTGAATATTCATTAATCGCATGCGACACAATCGAATGCGACACTAAATCAAACCTATCGCAATATCGAGGATTCACCCCATGAGCAAGATCGAAAAAGTCCTGGCCACCGGCAAAACCCACACCACCGCCAGCACTGCCGGCAATACATCCGGCGGCCACAACGGCAGCCTCGACATCACCCTGTCGACACCCGGCAGCGCCAAACCTGCTCATGTGTTTGCCGGCACCCAGCCGCACCCGGCTGCCGAGCAACTGTTCGCCGGTGCATGGTCGGCGTGCTACACCGCTGCCGTCGGTCTGGTGGCTAATGATTTGAACGTGGTGCTGCCAGCGGACTTCTCCGTCGACATCGAAGTCGATCTGGGGCAAACCGGCCCGGCCTACTTCCTTCAGGCTCGTTTGACCCTGCGCGTACCTGGCCTGCCACACGACATCGCCACCACGCTGGCGCACACCGCTGATCAGATCTGCCCATACTCGAAAGCAACACGCGGCAATATTGATGTGGCACTGAACGTCCTCACCGTTTAATTATTGTCAAAGCATCGCGTGCGATAAAAGCGCACGCGAAAAACAAATCCCCAATTGAGAGCATTCATCATGAGCAAGATCGAAAAAGTCCTGGCCACCGGCAAAACCCACACCACCCCTAGCGCAGCCGGCAACACGTCGCGCGGCCACAACGGCAACCTCGACATCGTGCTGTCCTCGCCCGGCAGCGCAAAACCGGCGCACCAGTTTTCGAACATTCTGCCGCACCCGACCGCCGAGCAATTGTTCTCCGGTGCCTGGTCGGCCTGCTATAGCGCCGCCGTCGGCCTGGTGGCCAAGGAGCTGAACGTGACACTGCCGGCCGACACGGCGGTAGACATCGAAGTTGATTTGGGCCAGACCGGCCAGGCGTACTTCATCCAGGGGCGATTGACCTTGCGCGTACCGGGCCTGTCGAACGAGGTCGCAACGAAACTGGCGCATGGCGCCCACGAGATCTGCCCGTACTCCAAAGCCACCCGCGGCAACATCGACGTGACGTTGAACGTCATCACCGAGTGATGCACCGCACGACCGGTTCGACTTCGCCAGGCGAGTCGAACCGGCCGCCGGCCCGGGCAACATCGATAAACGTCAATTGGGCGCCAATCTGCTCTTCAGCCAATGTTCAAAACGTGTCGCACCCATGATCGGATTCGCCCCAGGCGTCAGTGACTGATCGTTGATGGGCGCACCGAAGTAAGGAACCGTGTCATCCGCGACGACCTCGCGCGGATCTTTGATGTGCCGCAGGTATTGGTTCACGAATTCAACGATTGGCCTGCGATCCGGTCCGGCGACTTCCAGGGTCTGGTTGTCTGGCGCTTTCAAGGCGATATCGGTCAGCGCCGTGGCGACATCGAGCGAGGCAATCGGTTGCAGCGCGGCAGGGGTCAGGTGGATGGTGTTGCCGTCTTCGCGACCCGAGTAGGCAATGGCACCGATGAACTCGAAGAACTGCGTGGCGCGCAGGATCGTGTAAGGAATGCCCGAGTGTTTGATGAGTTTTTCCTGAGCCATTTTCGCCCGGAAGTAACCACTTTCGAGCATGCGCTCAGTGCCGACCACTGACAGCGCAACATGGTGTTTGACGCCGTCGGCTTTCTCCGCCGCGAACAGGTTTTTCCCGGCCGTTTCGAAAAAGTGCAACGCCGCGTGATCCTCGAATGAGGGCGAGTTCGCCACGTCCACCACCACGTCTGCGCCTTTCAAGGCTTCCTTCAGTCCTTCGCCACTGATGACGTTGACGCCGGTACTCGGTGACGCTGCCAGCGCTTCATGCCCCAGTGCCCGCAGGTTTTTGCACAGTTGACTGCCGATCAGTCCAGTCCCTCCGATGACGACGATTTTCATGACGCGTCTCCCGTTGCGGTGAATGGAACACTCATTAAACACCTGCATGACTCAGGCATCCGGCGGGTAACGAAGTTGCGCGACAGGTGGTCGGGCCGCCGGTGCACCCATGGCGCAAACGGCGATTTTTTGCTTTAGTCCACCTGTGGCTGGCCTCTGTGTGCAGCACTTCACTGCACCAGGGCGTCCTGCCGGAGAATCCCATGAACCTTCGTTTCCCGCGTTCCGCCGCCGTGCTTGTCGCGCTCACGCTCGGCGTGTTGCCGTGCGCCAATGCCATCGAATACAAGCAGGTGAATGAGACCGCCAGCACGATCTCTTTCACCTACAAGCAGTTCAGCTCACGGGTCTACGGCACGTTCGGCAAGTTCGAAGGCACGCTGGATTTCGACACGGCGAACCCCTCGGCAGCCCACGCCGTGCTCACGATCGAACTCGACAGCATCGATGCCGGAAGCAGTGACGCCAACGAAGAGCTGAAAAAGCCCGCGTGGTTCGACACGGCCACTTATCCGAAGGCGACATTTGAATCGACTGCTGTAAAAGCGTTGAGCAACAACCGTTACTTGATCACCGGCAATCTCACCCTCAAGAAAATAACGCGCACGGTGCAAGTGCCGGTCTTGCTGAAGTCCCAGAAAGCCATCGGCATATTCGATGGCCAGCTGACGCTCAAGCGCAGCGACTTCAAAATCGGTGAAGGCGAGTGGGGGGATACGGTGGTTTCCGACGATATCAACATCAGGTTCCGGATGGTTGCGCCGGAGCAATAGCTGTTCAGCGTGCTGCGCAGTGTTCTGAATCACAGCGACTTTTCGTCGCTTGCTCTGCCATGGTTTTACTGTCATCGTTCGCGCTACTGGTAATCTTTCTTATTTGAGAAATTTTTGCGTATGCGCGATTTTTCCGTGGCTGATGACGACGTTGCCCGTCGTCGGCGGACCTTCACCGACCTCTATAGCGATCACCATTCCTGGTTGCATGGCTGGCTACGGAAAAAACTCGGCTGTTCGCAACGTGCGGCCGATTTGGCCCATGACGCGTTCATTCGCGTGCTCACCCTCGCCGAGCCTCACACCATCAAAGAGCCGCGGGCGTTTCTGGCGACCATGGCGGGGCGCTTGTTGATCGATGGCGCCCGACGCCGGCGGATCGAGCAGGCGTACCTCGAGGCGCTGGCGATCCAGGCGCATGACGCCGGCATGCCCGACCCCGAAGCGATCCATGTGGCGCTTGAAGCGCTGGAAAAAATCGCCGTGATGCTCGCCGGGTTGCCAGACAAGAACCGTGAGGCGTTCCTGCTCAGCCGGCTCGACGGCCTTACCTACAGCGAGATCGCGATTGAACTGAAAGTGTCCGCCAGCACGGTCAAGAACTACGTCGCTGGTGCGCTCGTCCATTGCTACAACACTTTGTACGGGGCGGAACAGCCGTCGTGACGAACATCCAACCACCCTCCGAGCAGATGATCCTTGAGGCGGCTTACTGGCTGACGTTGTTGCACGACGATTTGGCTACCGACGCCGAACGCGTGGCTTTCGATGTCTGGTGCGAAGCCGACCCGCGCCACGCGCTCGCCCTGGAGCGCATGCGGGCTTTGTGGGGCGGTTTTGACGAGCTGCCTGCCGCCCCCGCACGCGTTGCCCTCAAACATGCCTTTGCCCGGCCGGGCCCGAGAGTGTTGGGCCGTGGCGCCCAGGCGATTGCGCTGCTGGGTGTGTTGGTCTGTGGCTGGATCGGCCTGGACAACATGCCGGTATGGCTCGCCGATCAACGTACCGGCGTGGGCGAGCGGCGCGAGGTGGTGCTTTCGGACGGCAGCCATATTCAGCTCAACAGTCATTCGGCGCTGGACGTGAAGTTCGACGGCCAGCAGCGCGTCATCGAGTTGTTGGAAGGGGAGATGTGGGTCGAGGTGGCCAAGGACGCCCGGCGTCCGTTTGTGGTGCGCACTGATCAGGGGACGGCGACGGCACTGGGCACGCGCTATCTGGTGAAACGCGCAGCCGATGGTTCGACCGTGGTCAGTGTGCTGGAGTCTGTCGTTGCCGCCAAAGCCAACGGCGCCGAGGCGGTGAACGTCGCGGCGGGCGAGCAAACCACCCTCAGAGAGGGCCGGGAGCAAGCACCGCAACCCATCGGCAACGCCCACCCGGATGCGTGGACCCGGGGCTTGCTCAAAGTCGATGACCGCCCCTTGAGCGAAGTGCTTCAGGCCCTCGCCGGTTACCGACGGGGCCTGGTGCGCTACGACGAACGGGCGCTGCAAGGGCTGCGCGTCTCCGGCGTGTTCCGCCTCGACGACACCGATGCTGCACTCGCGACATTGGCGGACAACCTGCCGATCCAGGTCGAGCACTTCACCAATCTGCTGGTGGTGATCAAACCCCTCTGACACCCCAACCTGTAGGAGCCGGCTTGCTGGCGATCCCGGCAACACGGTCTGCCTGACCCACCGCCATCGCTGGCAAGGTTGAGGAAGGCATCAATACCGTTTCACCCCAACCTGTAGGAGCCGGCTTGCTGGCGAATCAGACGACACGGTCTGCCTGACCCACCGCCATCGCGAGCAGGCTCGCTCCTACAGGGTTTCGGGGGTTCTAAAAAATATTAATGCAAATCGCTCGCATTCATTGTCTGTTTTTCCGACATGGCCGTCATGGTTAGTAACGCCTTCCATTTCGCAGGATTTCTCATGTCTCGCTTTGCTCGTCCGTTGCACCCACTGGCGCTTTCAGTGGCGATGGCTTTTGTCGCGGCGCCGCTGCTGGCTGCCGAATTGCCGGTCGCGGGTTCACACACCAGTGCTGTCCGCAGTTTTTCGATCCCGGCCGGGGATTTGAGTCAGGCGCTGAACAGCCTGGCCGAGCAGGCGGATCTGGTGTTGGCCTTCGACCCTGCCTTGACGCGCGGTAAACGCAGCAATGGCCTGAGCGGACCATTCAGCACCGGCGACGCACTTGCCCAATTGCTTCAGGGCAGCGGTCTCAACGCCATCGCGCTGTCGGCCACGCGCTATCGCATCGAACCTGCGCCCGAGGCGGTCGAAGGTTCTCTGGAGTTGCAGGCCACCAATATCAACGGCGCGTATGCGAGCGAAAGTCCGACCGGCCCGGTGGCGGGTTATGTCGCGACGCGCGCGCTGTCGGCGACCAAGACCGATACGGCGCTGAACGAAACACCGCAGTCGATTTCCGTGGTCACCAAGGACCAGATGCGGGCCCAGGGCGCGGAGAATCTCAACCAGATCTTGCGTTACACCGCCGGTGTGATTCCCGAAACCCGTGGCTCTACCGCCTCGCGACTGGATCAGATGACCATCCGTGGTTTTTCCCCGGCCGTGTATCTGGACGGCTTGCGCATGCCGGGCAGTCGCGATGCCTCGCCGCAAAAAGACTCGTTTGATCTGGAGCGCGTGGACGTTTTGCGCGGGCCGTCGTCGGTGCTGTACGGGCAAGCCAGCCCCAGCGGTGTGGTGAACATGGTCAGCAAGCGGCCGCTGGATACGCCGTTCCATGAAATCGGCGTCGAGTACGGCACCTTCGACAAGAAACGCACGACCTTCGATTTGAGCGGCCCGCTCGACGACCAGGGCGTTTACTCCTATCGCCTGGCCGGTCTGTACGACGAGGCCGATGGTCAACTGGAACACACCGAAACCCAGCGTCAGTCCATTTCGTCGGCGTTCACCTGGAGCCCGAGCGATGACACGTCGCTGACGTTGCTGGGGCATTTCCAGAAAGACCCGAAGGCGGCTTCGTACGGCTCGACGCCGGCGTGGGGCTCGGTGTTGCACAGCCCGACCGGGCGTGACATCGATGTCGATTTCTATGACGGCGACAAGGATTTCGAGAAGAGTGACCGCGAGTATTTCTCCATCGGTTATTTGTTCGAACATCACCTCAACGACGTCTGGACCATACGTCAGAACGCGCGTTACCTGCGCAGCGAAGGCGTTTATCGCAGCCTCTACAACAGCAACCTGCGCGCCGATTACCGCACCTCCAACCGGTCGACCATTGCCACAGACGTCGACCTGGATGCCTACACCCTGGATAACCAGGTGCAGGCCAGATTCGACACCGGACCGGTGCAACACACGGTGCTGTTGGGTGGCGATTATCAGAACACCAGCACGGATACCAAGTCCGGTTTCGGCACGGGGCCGACGCTGGATATCTTTGACCCGGTCTACGGTGTTCCGGTCGTCACACCGGCGTTCACCACCGACGCGACGCAGCGTAACCAGCAGAAGGGCTTGTACCTGCAAGACCAGATCAAATGGGACAAGTGGGTGTTGCTGATGGGGGGGCGCTACGACTGGGCGACCAACAACAACAGCTCGATGACTTTGCGCAACAACGTCAAGACCAAAACCTCTCTGGACAGCGAGGCGTTCACCGGTCGCGTGGGGCTGGTCTATCTGTTCGATAACGGCCTGTCGCCGTACATCAGCTACGCCGAATCCTTCGAACCGCAGTCGGGCACCGGCTATGGTGGTTCGGTGTTCAAACCGACCGAGGGCCAGCAATACGAAGTGGGGATCAAGTACCAGCCACCGGGCAGCAACAGCTTTATCACCGCGTCGGTCTTCGACCTGCGCCAAAGCAACGTGCCGACGCTTGATCCGGATCCGACGCACCTGTGCGGCACCGGGCGTTGCCAGGAACAGAGCGGTGAAGTGCGTTCCCGTGGTTTCGAACTCGAAGGCAAGGCCAGCCTGAATGACAACCTGGACATCACCGCCGCGTACGCTTATCTGGACAACCGCATCACCAAGTCCAACAGCACCGTGAGCTACGCGCCGCTGACCGACATCGCCGTCGGCCCGGCAGTGTCGGCGAAAGGCACCACCAACTATGGCGTGCCGCGTCATACGGCCTCGGTCTGGGCGGATTACACCTTCCACGACGGCGTCGCCAAAGGCTTCGGTGTCGGCGGCGGGGCGCGTTACGTCGGTTCCTCCTGGGGCGACACTGCCAACACACTGAAGGTCCCGGGTTACACGCTGCTGGATGCGGCGGTGCACTACGACATCCCGCACATCAACAGCCTCAAGGACAACCTGCGCCTGGCGGTGAACGCCAGCAACCTGGCCAACAAAGAGTACGTGGCGTCGTGCTATTCCTACTCGTGGTGCTGGTATGGCGCACAGCGCACCGTTCAGGCGAGCGCGACGTATCAGTGGTAACACCCGCTGAGCTGACACACCACGTCGCCTGAATCGCCAGCAAGCCGGCTCCTACAAGGATCTGTATTCACCTGACACACCACCGAACCTGTAGGAGCTGGCTTGCCAGCGATGGCGGCGTATCTGATACACCGCGCAAGCCCCATCGCCAGCAAGCTGGCTCCTACAAGGATCTGTATTCACCTGACACACCACCGAACCTGTAGGAGCCGGCTTGCTGGCGATCCAGGCGGCGCGATGTCACTGACCAGACGTCAAAGCGTGGCCGTTTTAATGCACGGCAACAGGCGCTGTAACGGTCTTCCCGAGCGCTGAGCGAACGGTGATGGTCGGGCTCGGTGTCGGGCCGTTGCCGGTGGTGCTGACGGACAGTCTCCAGCGTGCACCCGTACCGTTCGGCGTGAGCGTCGCGGTTCCCAGATTGAGCTGGCCGCCCGTGGTCGACGCACTGACGGTGATGCTGTTGCCCGCTGCCCGCGAGGTCGTCCCGGTCACGTCCCAGGTATAGCGATTGTTGCTGCGCACGTTGACGGAAGCGCGGGTGACCAACAATGTTTCATTCACCGCCGCCGCAGCGCTGACCGCCACGGACACCGTCGCCGGTTTGTCCGAGACGGCGCCAAGGTTGTCACTGGCTTCGTAGGTAAACACCGCAGTGAACGGCGCCGCAACAATGGTCGGTGGCATATAGAACACTCGAATGCCGTCGGTGCTGACGGAGCCTTGGCCCGAATCCGGCTGGGTCAGGCCGACAACCTTGAGCGGCAGGTTACCGTCCGGGTCGGTGTCGTTGGCGAGCACGCTGATGGTCACTGGCAGGCCGTTACTGCTCGTGGCGCTGTCATTGTTGGCCACGGGTTTTTTGTTCGGGCCTTCATTATCATCGCCGTCAACGCCAGTGCGGAAAGTCGGCAGTGCCACGGAGTTGACGAAGGTGACGCCGTCCCAACCCGGTATCGGCGTTGGCATCAACTGGAACTGCCCCGGATGCTCGGAATCCCAGCGCAGCAGCATCGACGTGTCCTCGTGCTGAGTGTTGTGGCAGTGCTCCATGTAAGTGCCGGCGAACTCGCGGAATTGAAGCGCCACGTCGACATCCACTGAACTGTCGATGCCTTCGCCGATACGAAAGACGTCCTTGCGTGCCCATTTTTCCCATTCCGGCGGTGCCTTGCCGTCGCGACTGAGAATGACGCCTTCTTCGAAATGCACATGCACCGGGTGGTTCCAGCCATTGCCGCCGTTCTTGATTTTCCACACTTCGAGGGTGCCGTCGCCGGAGAACCCGGCGTCCGTGGGGCCGGTGGCCAGTTGCGGTGCGGCACTGATGCGGCGCGGGTCCATGGGAAATCCTAGGCCGCCATCGGTCTTGATCGTCCAAGGTGCTTCATCGGTGCCATCGGAGCGACCGAAAATGAACTCCCGATGCCGCGCCACGTTGAGCCTGGCCTGGTCATTCGGGGTGTTGCGATCGATGGGCAACGGGATCATCGTCTTGCCGCCAGGCACAAAGGCTGCCGGGTCCATGGCCACGTCCTGACCGCTGTAGGGCTGAACCAGCAGTTGCAGGAATTTGCCAACCACCGGGTCGCCCCTGTCCCATTTCGGGCCTTTGCTGGTTTGCTTGAGGACGGCCTTGTACTTCTCGGACAGCACGTCAGCCAGGGGGGCGGGCTCTTCCGGGCCTTTGCCGTCTTCGTGCACCAGCAGGTTGACGAAGTACAGTTTGTCGCCGACCTTGATCCCGTTTTTCGAGAAGTTGACGATGATGTCGAAACGTTCGGCGATGCCCATGGATGGCAGGATCGCATTGTTATTCGTCTTGTCGCCGTCACCATCCAGGTCCATGCTGCCGTCGAACGGCACGGCGTGTTCCATGATATTGCCGTCGTTGGCAATCAGGTGGAACGGCACCCGATTATAGGAAACCCCAGAGCCGGCAGGCCCCGGAAATTCACCGCCATTGCCGCTGATTTCCCGTACCAGCGCCAGCTTGAAATAGCGCGACACCGAGCCGTTGAGAATGCGCAAACGATAGCTGCGCGCGCGGACTTTCAGGCTCGGCTGGTACTGCCAGTTGACCAGCATCTGATCCCCGAGAAAACCGTCGGTGTTGAACGGGTTGAACCACAACTGGCCGTTCTGGTCCCAGGCCTTGTCGGCGATCAGCAGGTTCACGTCATAGTCGCGGTTGCCCCAAGGCATTGCCGCACCGCTGGGAAAACGCAGGTTGACGCCGTCCTCGATCGCTTCGTTGCCGCGATCCACAGCGCTGTAGTAATTCATCATTGCCGCATTGCCCTTGTAGACATTCTGCGCGGTGAAATCGAGCATGTGGTCGTGGAACCAGTGGCTGCTCATGGTCTCGCGCCAGTCGCCACGGATTTTTATGCTGCCGTTTTCGCAAGTCTTGAGGCCCGGACTGACATCGTTGACGAAGAGTTTTTCGCCCGGTGAGCAGGGGAAGGCTGCACGCGGATCCTGCGCCTTGGTGTTGATCGTGTCGTAGCCGGCCAGTTGCAGCGGCCAGCGATAATCGTAGAACTGCCCCGGAAAGAAAAATGCATTGGTAAAGCCATCGCTTTCAGCCGGCGAGTGCCCATTGTGTTCGTGGGTGCTGAGGGTGTGCAGGCCAAACCCGGCGTTGGCTGCGGGGTCGATTGGCAGGGCGTTGTAATGGCGCATCAGCAACGCTTGACCGTAGCGGACCATCAGCAGTTTTGCCGGCACGGTGCCGTCGAACGTCCACAGCGAGTTGTGATTCTGCACCGGCATTCTTGAATGAAAACGCACGTCGATACCGCGAGTGGTGCCCGCTGTCGCCGGGATGTCCGAGGTTTGGTAGTAGAGCCCGCCAGGGGCGAATTCACCCTTGTTGTAGTGGTGCAATTGTTGGGCGTCACGCAGGCCCTGATTGGTTCTGGCACCGGCTTGAACTGTCTTGAACTGAACCTGTGGGAAGAACTCGTTCCAGCGTTGATGCGACCAGCCTTTTCCCGGTGGCCGACCCTCCGCCGGCGAGCCCACCGGATGCCGGTTGAGGAAGGCTTCGATCTGCGCTTTCCACGGGTTGCGGTCCAGTACATTGGAAAACTGCGAGGGAAACGGGGACAACCCCGGCTGGCGCATGAAGGCTTCGAGTGCTGCACTCGACGGGCCGCTGCGAGCGACGTTGTTCGGATCCTGCTGGGGCGCCGGGCCGAGGGTTGGCACGGGGAATGTCAGCGTCTGCGGCGGGGTAGTCGGGTCGAGTGTTTCCGAGCCGAACTCTTCGAACAGCAGCAGTTGTTGAGTGAATGGTTCGGCCCCGAACAAGGGGCTGGGTTTGCCGTTGGTGGGGTAGTTGAACGACGTCTGCGCGGCGGGCGGCAGTATGTTGTCGGCACGCGGCGTGTTTCGGTCGCCGAACACGCCGTTGGGCAAGGCCTGGGCTCCTTGATTGGCCGGGGGCAGGTTTTTCAGTGCTTCCAGGGCTGCCGCAGGGTCGGCAGGCGGGTTATGGAAGGCTGACGGATCAGTCGGAGACGGTGGCCCGAAATCATCGAGTGGAGCAGCATTCACCGCAGACAGGCTGAAAGTCATCAGCATCACCAAAGTAATGCCCAGCGCCCGGAAAAAGCCGGGAGACTTGTTCACAGGAGCTGAGCTTTTCATGGTGGTTCTCTGGGGGCGTGTCGTGGTGTCGACACATGCGCAAAAATCGACGCAAAAGCTGAGCCACTAACGAGATTGTTAGATAAATCATCGCGTTAGGTTCAATGAGATGCGTGGGAAGTGTTAACGAGAGCTAACAGTTGGGGGATATTCCTCAGTCTTGGGGAGGGTGTTATTCCCCATTGACCCGCCCGGTGAGGAGGTGTTGCCGCTGGCCTCATCGCCGGCAAGCCGGCACCTACAGTTGATTTCCATAGTCACTCGGCATGACTGTCAACTGACACGCCACCGCGGTCTCGTCGGCGCGTTATGATAGGCGCGTCCGCCGCCAGAGTCAGAGCAGAGCCTCAATGCCCCAGATCACCCATTTCAAAACTCCGTGCCCCGAGCACCTCACCAGCCAGATTCTGCAGATGGTGGTCGATAACCTGACCGACATCAGCATGGTCGCCATCCCGCCGAGCAACCTGTTGTACAACGTTTACCAGTACGCGATCGGCTATGAGGTTCACCTCTATCTGGAGGCGCTGAACGGGGCGAAAGGGGTGGCGGTGGAGTTACTGGTCGCGACCGATGTGGACGATCCGGAACAGGTCATCGGCTTCTTGCTGTACCTGCCGATCAAGGACGATCCCGAGGCGTGCGGCGTCGCATACATGGCGGTGCAGGCCGGCCATCGGCGTCAGGGCGTGGCGCGGCGGATGCTGCGGGAAATGGTCGGCCGCTATCCGCATGCCGAGCTGACCTGCGCGGTGGCCAAGGTGCCGTGGTTTGAATCGATGGGCTTTCAGGTGCTGGGCACGCGCGGTACGCAGGTGTTGATGAACACCCGCGATCATCGCTCTGACGGGTTGATGGGGCTGCTCGACGTGGCGTCGATCTACAGCTCGCTGGAGGTGCGGCAGATTCATACGTACCTGCTGCAAAAGCACGGCAAGCGGGCGATGCTTGATGCGGAAAAACAGCGTGACCGGCATCTGGATCAATTGACGCACAAGGCCAATGAATTTGTCCGCGAGCGGTTGGGCGAGTCGCCGCGCTGACCGCGCCCCACCAGTCAAATCGATCAACTGTAGGAGTGAGACCGGCTTGCCGGCGATGGCGTCGGACCAGTCGATATTGATATTGAATGAACCACCGCTATCGCGAGCAGGCTCGCTCCTACAGTTGTTTTGCGTTCACTGAGGCCAATCGGTCAGCGTTTAAGAAAGCTTCACGTTCATGGTGATCCGCGCCGTGAACACCTTCTTCCCTTCGACGTCGTGAATATCCACCGGCACGAGCTTGTCGCCTTCCGTGGTCCAGTCCACGGAACCCCCATCGGCCACCGCCGTCACGTCGGTTTTTGCCTTCGCCAGGTACTCCACTGTCATGCCTTTTGGAATCCAGCGTGCGCCTTCGGGAATTGACACGTCGGTCATCATTCCCGCCGCCAATTCAGCCGCATTGCACATCGCGATCGCGTGCACGGTGCCCAAGTGGTTGGTGATTTCCTTGGCGAACGGCACCTGCACCGTCGCGCAGCCTTTGCGCAACTCCGTGACCAGCGGGTTGATGGTGCTGAAGTAGGGCGCAACCTGGCAGGCCATTTTGCTGAATGCTTGCGGGCCCACGCTGTTGAACATGCTGAGAAACTGACTCATTTGAAACCTCTCTGAGGGGTTTAAAACAGAATTGTGTTCCGTTACAGAATAATATTCTGTGACGGAACAGTATTCTGTCGGCGGGAAATCTGTCAACCTGTCGCCACGTGTCCGATGGCAGTCATCTGCCTTCTCCATCGATTTTTTGGGACTGTGTTGAGCATGGAAACGTCAGATTTACTCGAGCGCTGCTACCCCGGAAGACGCGCCGAACTCAAGCGCGATATTTTTCGAAAGGCCCTCGCCCTGTTCAACGAACAGGGGATCGAAGCCACGACCATTGAAATGATCCGCGCCGAATGCGACACCAGCGTGGGTGCGATTTATCACCACTTCGGGAACAAGGAAGGGTTGGTCGCCGCGCTGTTTTTCACTGCCCTGGATGATCAGGCCAGGCTGCGCGACAGTTATTTGAGCGAGGCGAAAACCACGCAAGAGGGCGTGTATGCGCTGGTGCACAGTTACGTGGATTGGGTCGACAGCCAACCCGAATGGGCGCGTTTCCAGTACCACGCGCGATTTGCTGTCACCAAGGGGCCTTTGAAGGACGAACTGGCTACCCGTAACAAGATGCGCAACAAGCAATTGCTGGAATGGCTGTCGGATTCGGCCAGAGGCGATGAATTGAAAGGTTTTCCGGCTGAATTGATGCTGTCGCTGATTATTGGTCAGGCAGACAACTATTGCAGGACTTGGTTATCGGGCCGGGTGAAGGGCAGTCCGAAGGTTTACAGGGACGAGCTTGCTCAGGCTGCGTGGCGATCGATTTCCGGCGGTTGACCTGCAAAAAGCCTGGTCTGATGCGGTAATGCTGTTCACTTGGGTTCAGGGAGGGCATGCGCTAATGGGAGGTTTTGAATGGGGGCATATCCGTTGCTGCGGTAATGGTCACTAATGGTTTCGCTTTTACAGCGAGTCACTTTGGAAAAGCCCCAAAGTAACCAAAGGGCTCTTGCCCCTTTCGTTCGGTGCCTCGCCTAGGCTCGGCATGCCCTCGCTCCGGTCCTGCTCCGTGGGCCCGCCGCGATCGGCCATCCTTGGCCGTGCGCGGCTAACCCGGCATCCATGCCGGGTTGCCCACTGCGCAGAACCTCCACTCGGCCTCTCGAGGGGGCGACTACCGCCACAGCCGCCGAGGCGGCCTGAAAGCCGACCTGGCTCATTTGCGTACGCGTACTCCTTCACTGCTGCGTTCACCATTCCGGACATGTACACCGATCCCTTGTAGGAGCCGGCTTGCTGGCGATGGCGTCCTTTCAGGCGATAAATGCGTCGACTGACCCACCGCTATCGTCGGAACGCCGCCCGCAGCAAGCCGGCTCCTACAGTTGATCGTATTTATCCAGACACATCTGCATTTCCCTTGTAGGAGCCAGCTTGCTGGCGATGGCGTCCTCTCAGGCGATAAATGCGTCGACTGACCCACCGCTATCGTCGGAACGCCGCCCGCAGCAAGCCGGCTCCTACAGTTGATCGTATTTATCCAGACACATCTGCATTTCCCTTGTAGGAGCCGGCTTGCTGGCGATGGCGTCCTTTCAGGCGATAAATGCGTCGACTGACCCACCTCTATCGCCAGCAAGCCGGCTCCTACAGTTGATCGTATTTATCCAGACACATCTGCATTTCCCTTGTAGGAGCCAGCTTGCTGGCGATGGCGTCCTTTCAGGCGATAAATGCGTCGACTGACCCACCGCTATCGCCGGCAAGCCGGCTCCTACAGTTGATCGTATTTATCCAGACACATCTGCATTTCCCTTGTAGGAGCCAGCTTGCTGGCGATGGCGTCCTTTCAGGCGATAAATGCGTCGACTGACCCACCGCTATCGCCAGCAAGCCGGCTCCTACAAGGGGCGCGTATGCTTTTGATTTTCACCACTCATCAGGCCGAGCGTTAGCTCGCCTTCCGCTTTTGATCTTGAGGTACACGCCCCCTCGAGAGGCCGAGTGGAGGTTCTGCGCAGTGGGCAACCCGGCATGGATGCCGGGTTAGCCGCCCCCGGCCATGGATGGCCGATGGCGGCGGGCCCACGGAGCAGGACCGGAGCGAGGGCATGCCGAGCATTAGCGAGGCACCGAACGAAAAGGGCAAAAGCCCTTGGTTACTTGGGGCTCTTCCAAGTGACTCGCCGTAAGGGCGAAACCAATAGCCGCCATCACCGCAGCAACGGATATACCCCCCCATCCAATCCAAAAAAAATCACAATTGAACAGCATGACTAAGATCAGATGCCGGGCTTTTTCTGGTCTGTCACCCATGCAAAAAAAAAGAGCCTCAAGGCTCTTTGATGGGGAAAAAGTAGAGCCCTTGAGGCTCAAGATGCACGTGAAACAGGCGGTGAGCTTGGTAGGGGTTCAGATCACTCACCACCTACGCAACCGCTCGAGTTGAGCAAACAAACGGCTGCGTAGAATCATCGTAGGAAGATGGAGTTTGGCACTCAAGTACCGCTAGTCGCGTCCCGGCCAGCCCGCACGGCGCAAGGCGTTGAGCAGTGTTTCGGCGTCCAGCCCCGGCACCGCATGGCCATTGCCCTCGGCGGTGTCGCAGGCCAGCAGGGCGTTGATGATTGCTTCTTCCACGGCTTCGGTAGCGGCAAGGAACAACTCGCTGATGTGGTCGTTGTTGACCATGCTCAGGTTCTCGGTTGTCGGCGCCTTCTTGCTCTCATAAGCAGCCGGTGGCACATCGTTGCCGGTCGCAAAGGCAATGAAGATATCGCCGCTGTGGTCTTCGTTACCGCCACCGGTCCGCGCCAGACCGAGACTGGCGCGCTGGGCGAGGCGGGTGCATTGATGTGGCAGCAACGGTGCATCGGTGGCCAGGCACACCACAATCGAACCCATGCCCGGATGCGGCAACGATGCCTTGAGGAATGGTGAGTCAGCCTTTTCCATATAGCGCCCGACCGGGTAACCGTCGACGCGTAATTCGTTACGGATGCCGTGGTTGGCCTGGACGATGGCCCCCACCGTCCAGCCACCCTGGCCGGCATTCAAACGTCGCGAAGCGGTGCCGATGCCACCTTTGAATTCGTGACAGATCATGCCGCTGCCGCCACCCACCGCACCTTCTTTCACCGGCCCGCTTGTCGCCGTGCGCAGGGCTTGGGCCACGTGCTCGGGTTTGACGTGGAAACCGTTGATGTCGTTGAGCAAGCCGTCGAAGGTTTCCAGCACCACCGGCATGTTCCAGTAAAGTCGCCCGTCGTCCGGTTGCTGTTCGCGGTCCAGCACAATCAATGCATCGCGCACCACGCCCAGGCTGTGGGTGTTGGTGAAGGCGATCGGGCTGGTGAGCAGGCCCGCTTCGCGGATCCATTCCAGACCTGTGGCGTCGCCGTTGCCGTTGAGCACATGGACGCCGGCAAAACACGGTTGCTGGCTGGTGGAACCGGCACGCGGCTCGATCACGGTGACGCCGGTCAGGATGTCGCGACCGTTGGCGGTGCGACCTCGCACATCACTGTGGCCGACCCGCACGCCGGGCACATCGGTGATGGCATTGAGCGGGCCGGGTTGCAGTTGGCCGAACTGGAGGTTCAGGTCGCGGGCACGTGGTTTCATTGTTTCTCTCATCTTCAATTCCTGGCAGAAAAATAACTGGAGGCATTCGAACCTGTAGGAGCCGGCTTGCTGGCGAAGCGCTCTTGAGGACGCCATCGCCAGCAAGCCGGCTCCTACAAAAGCGGGTTCACTGACCGTTTTTGACCTTGCTCCAGATCCGCGTACGCACGCGTTCGGTAGCCGGCGGCAGCGGCTGGAGGGTGAATAACGTGGCCAAGGCTTGCGCGGACGGGTACACCGCCGGGTTATTGCGAGTCGCTTCGGCCACCAGCGACGTGGCGCTACGGTTGCCGTTGGGGTAGTTGAGGTGATCACTGACCGGGGCAATCACTTCAGGGCGCATCAGGTAGTCGATGAAGGCCAGACCCTGCTGCGGGTGCGGCGCGTCCTTGAGCAACACGAGGGTGTCGAACCACACCGGCGCGCCTTCCTTCGGCAGGCTGTAGGCGATCTTCACGCCATTGTTGGCCTGCTCGGCGTTGGTCTTGGCTTCCAGCATCGCGCCGGACCAACCCACCGCGACGCAGATGTTGCCGTTGGCCAGGTCGCTGATGAATTTCGACGAGTTGAAATAGGCGATGTGCGGACGCAGTTTGAGCAGCAGCGCTTCGGCCTTTTTGTAGTCCTCGGGATTGGTACTGTTGGGCGGCAGGCCGAGGTAGTGCAGGGCCACCGGCAGCATCTCCGACGGCGAGTCGAGCATGGCCACGCCGCACTGGCCGAGTTTGGCCAGGTTGGCTTCGTTGAACACCAGTTCCCAGGAATCCACCGGTGCCTTGTCGCCCAGCGCGGCGCGGACTTTATCGACGTTGTAGCCGATACCGTTGGTGCCCCACAGATACGGCACGGCGTACTGATTGCCCGGATCGTTGTTGGCCAGTTTCGCCAGCAGGTCAGCATCCATGTTTTTGAAGTCAGGCATCTGCGCGTGGGGCAATGGTGCCAGGGCACCGGCCTTGATCAGGGTCGGCAGGCTGAAGTTGCTGGCCACCACCACGTCGTAGCCGCTGCGGCTGGTGAGCAGTTTGCCTTCCAGCACTTCGGCGCTGTCGAAGGTGTCGTAAACCGGCTCGATCCCGGTGTCGCGCTTGAAGTCGTGCAGGGTGTTGGGACCGATGTAGTCGTACCAGTTGTAAACGTGAACCGTCGGGCCTTCGGCAGCAAACGCCGACAGCGAAACGCACAAACAGGCGCTCAACCCGAGATTGATCTGTTGAAGGCGACAACTCATGATGCGGCACTCCTGGCCTGCTGCAGGCCGGTGATGAACAGGTGCTTGCAGCGTATCGGCAGGCCGGGGACTCACCCATTCCCATCATGGGTTACTCGAAAGGGGTAGAGCGTGGACGCGTTGCTGAAAGAGTTGCCGGTGCACCAGGGCCTGGCGCGGGTGTTTGGCGCGTTGGGCCGGGACGGTTTCTGGCGCGCACTGGTCGACACGCTGCGGTTGCTGGTGCCGCTGGACAACGCATTGGTTGCGGTGATGAGGCCGGGGCGAGTGCCGCGCCTGCTGATCGATTTCGACGCCAAGGGCAGCGCCGACGAGCATGAGGAACTGGCCGGTTACAGCGCCGGCATGTACCTGCTCGATCCGTTTTATCAGGCCGCGTGTGCAGGCATTGCCGATGGCTTGCACAGCCTCGAATCGCTGGCGCCGGACCAGTTTCAGCAGAGCGAGTACTACCTGAGTTACTTCCGCTCGGTGGTGGGCGACGACGAGCTGCAGTTCATGATCAACGTCGAAGACTCTGTGCTTGGTTTGTCACTCGGTCGTTCGACGCGTTTTACCCTGGAAGAGCAGGGCTGTCTGCTTTGTGTGCGTGACTGGGTGCTGGCGGCGATGCGCCGTCACCTGCAATTGATGCCGCCAGAAGGCCAGGTTGCCGAAGCCGTGGCCGGGGATCTGGCGACGTTGCTGGATCGCTTCGATGCGCGTTTGACGGTGCGTGAAATCGAAACGGCGCGCCTGATTCTTCAGGGCTTTTCAAGCAAGGCGATTGCCCAGCAATTGGGGATCTCACCGGAAACGGTGAAAGTGCATCGGCGCAACGTCTATCACAAGCTCAACGTGAACGGGCATGGGGAGTTGTTTGCGTTGGTGTTGCAGCCGCGATAGATGCGTTGGATGTTCAATCGCCTTCGCGAGCAGGTCGAATCGTCGCACCGTCGCTCCCACATTGGAATGCGGTCAACTGTGGGAGCGAGCCTGCTCGCGATGGGCGCGGCGCGGTGTTACTGCCGAAACACCAACGCCTTCAACCCGCACTCGACATCCGCATCCGGAAACTCCGGCGGATTCTCCAGCCGTTGCTCGAACCGCAGGCTCGGCGCCTCGCGCATGACGCCATCAATCAGGAAATCCGCGCCAAACGCCGGGTCGTTCATGCAGGCCAGCACCGTGCCCTGTGGCGTGAGCAACTCCGGTAACCGACGCAGCACGCGCTGGTAATCCTTGGTCAGCAGAAAACTGCCTTTCTGGAAGGACGGCGGATCGATGATCACCAGGTCATAAGGGCCTTTACCGATCACTTTGCCCCAGGACTTGAACAGGTCGTGGCCGAGGAAACTCACCTTGCTCATGTCGTGGCTGTTGAGCCGGTGATTGTCGCGGCCACGGTTCAGGGCCGGGCTGGACATGTCCAGGTTGACCACATGTTCGGCACCGCCCTCGATGGCCGCCACGGAAAAACCGCAGGTGTAGGCAAACAGGTTCAATACGCGCTTGCCCTCGGCATTGGCGCGCACCCAGTCGCGGCCGTAACGCATGTCGAGGAACAGCCCGGTGTTCTGCTTGCGGCCCAGGTCCACGCGATAACGCAGGCCTCCCTCGGTGATGGTCATGTCATCGATGACTTCCCCGACCAGCCATTCGGTGGTGCTTTGCAGCAGGTAGCGATGTTGCAGCGCCAGGGTATGTGCGCCGGATTGCGTCCACTCGGGTGACCGGGTGATTTCCATAAGCCGCAGTTTCAGCTCATCGAGTTGCGCCGCTTCGGGCTCCTTGAACAGCGACACCAGCACCACGCCCTGCAGCCAGTCGACGGTCAATTGCTCCAGCCCCGGCCAGCACCGTCCGCGACCGTGGAACAGTCGGCGGGTTTCTGCGGGGGCCGCGGCCAGGGCGGTCAGCAGATGGTCGTGGAGGGTGGTGAGCGCATCTGAGTTCATCGGGCGGTGTCGGTCATTTGAGGGGGCGGCATTTTAACCACAAATGCACTCCTTGGGCTGACAACCCAATTCCCTGTAGGAGCAGGGGCCTGAGTTATCACGGTTAATTTAACTTTACGTGAGGATTTGGCGATCTGTCGGCTCCCATACTCGGTTCCAACGAATAACAACAACCGCCGGGAGCCGATCATGTCGCCGATACCTGCTTCATCCCATCCGCGCTGGCTGCGCCTGACCCATTGGCTGAACGCCCTGGCGGTGCTGGTCATGGTCACCAGCGGTTGGCGCATCTACAACGCATCGCCGCTTTACGACTTCAGTTTTCCCAAGGGCATCACGCTGGGCGGCTGGCTCGGTGGGGCGTTGCAATGGCATTTCGCGGCGATGTGGTTTCTCGCCATCAACGGCCTTGTCTACCTGATCATCAACCTCGTCAGTGGTCGTCTTTCTCGACGTTTTTTCCCGGTGTCGCCCAAAGGTGTTCTGCAGGACCTGTGGGCCGCATTACGCGGGCGGCTGGGGCATGCCGACTTGAGTCATTACAACCAGGTGCAACGGCTGGCTTACCTGTTCGTGATGCTCGATATCACGCTGTTGGTGGTCTCCGGGCTGGTGTTGTGGAAGTCCCTCCAGTTTCCGTTGTTGCGTGAATTATTCGGCGGTTACGAAGCGGCGCGGCATGTGCATTTCATCGCGATGGCGCTGTTGGTGGCGTTTGTCGCGGTGCATCTGGTGATGGTCGCGCTCGTTCCCAAAACGCTGCTGGCCATGATTATCGGTCGCAAGGAGCCCGTATGAAAAAGTCCATCGAAGGCCTGGATGAGTCATCCATCCTCAAAGACGCCCGGAAAATCATTGCGCCGCAGATCGAAGACCGCTCGCGCCGCTCGTTCCTGATGCGTGGGCTGACCCTCGGTGGCGTGGCCATGTTGTCGGGCTGCAACCTGACCGACAACGATAGCGTCGAGACTGCGTTGTCATCCATGTCGCGGTTCAATGATCGGGTGCAGGGCTGGCTGTTCAATCCCAATGCACTGGCACCGACCTATCCGGCATCAATGATCACACGGCCGTTTCCGTTCAATGCCTTCTACGGCATCGACGAGGCACCGACTGTAGAGGAAGAAAGCTATCGACTGGAAGTCACCGGACTGGTCGCCGACAAGCGCAGCTGGCGCCTCGAAGAGTTGCGCGCGATGGCGCAGAACGAACAGATCACCCGGCATATCTGCGTCGAAGGCTGGAGCGCGATCGGGCGCTGGGGCGGCGTGCGGTTCAGCGATTTCCTCAAACGGGTCGGCGCCGACACCGATGCCAAATATGTCGGTTTCAAATGCGCCGACGATTACTACACCAGCATCGACATGGCCACCGCGCTGCAGTCGCAGACGTTGCTGGCGCTGACCTATGACGGCGCGGTGCTGCCGCGTGAATACGGCTTCCCGATGAAGCTGCGCATGCCCACCAAGCTCGGCTACAAAAACCCCAAACATATTCAGGCGATTTTCGTCAGCAACACCTACAGCGGTGGCTACTGGGAAGACCAGGGCTACAACTGGTTCGGTGGCAGCTGACGGTACCCGCCAACTTCACAGCGCGGCTCACGCTGCGTTCAATCGCAACCTGTGCTTCAAGGAGTTTCATCATGAAAAAGTTGACCACCGTCGTATTGTCCATGTGCCTCGCCGTAGGTGCTGCCAGCGTGTTTGCCGCCGAAACCACCAACGGCATGAGCAATGACAGTATGAGCAAAGATTCGATGTCCAAGGACGCCATGAAAAAAGACACGATGATGAAAAAGGATTCGATGTCCAAGGACACGATGAAGAAAGATGCCATGTCCAAGGACGGGATGAAAAAAGACGAGATGTCCAAGGACACCATGAAAAAGGACAACATGTCGCAGTAAGCCAAAACAACCCGACCCCCTGTAGGAGCGAGCCTGCTCGCGAAGGCGTCATGTCAGTCAACAGTGATGTTGAATTTTAAGCCGTCTTCGCGAGCAGGCTCGCTCCTACAGGTTGTTGCATTCCAGAAAGGCGCCGATCTGATTTTGCAGGACGCCTGATTTCGTCGACTCCCTGTATCAAAAATGAATTTCCGCCGAGTCCGCTGCTCATACCTGTAGGCAGCGGATTTGAGCCCGCGAATTCATTCGGCAATCAGGGAGTGGCAAAGTCATGTGTCCAGTATCGACGGCGGGCGAGAACCTTCCAGGCGGGTTGATTCTTGTGGTTGAAGATGACCCGCTGATCCTGGAGTTTCTCTGCGAAGTTCTTCAGGAGGAAGGTTTCACCGTCGAACCGCAGATCAGTGCGGATGCTGCGGCAAGTTACCTGGAGCAGCACGCAGACAAGGTGGTGTTGCTGCTGACGGACATCACCATGCCTGGCACACTCAATGGTGCCGATCTGGCCAATCAATTCGGCGACCGCTGGCCGGACAAGCCGATCATGATCATGTCCGGCTTCGAAACGCCGCAGACTTCCGGCGTGCGGCATGAGGTGTCGTTCATCAAGAAACCCTGGGCGCTTGGGCAGTTGCTCGATTGCGTGGAAGGTGCGTTGAAGTCGAAGACGGTTGGCTGAAACAACACGCGGCGGACAAGCCAATGCTACATTGCTCGGCAAAACTCGCCAGGCTCTTGCAAAAGGACGCTCATCCTTGTCAGCTCAACCATCGGTTTTCAACAAGCCTTATCGCGCTTTCCTGTTCGATATGGACGGCACCGTCCTCAATTCCATCGCCGCCGCCGAGCGCATCTGGACCGTCTGGGCCTTGCGCCATGGCGTGGATGTGGAGTCTTTTCTGCCGACCATTCACGGCGTCCGGGCCATCGACACCGTCAACCGCCAGGCATTGCCGGGTGTCGATGCCGAGGCTGAAGCAGCGTGGATTACCCAAGCGGAAATCGATGATGTCGAGGGAATTGTCGAGGTGCGCAGGGCGGCGGACTTCCTGACGTCGCTGCCAGCCAGCCAGTGGGCCATCGTGACATCTGCGCCCAAAGCGCTCGCGCTTCGCCGGATGGCGGCGGCGGGGATTCCCGAACCAGCGGTGATGGTCACGGCGGAAGACGTCAGCGCCGGCAAACCCGATCCGGCGGGTTATCGATTGGCGGCCAGGCGGTTAGGTGTTGAAGTGACTGATTGCCTGATTTTCGAAGATGCCATCGTCGGCATTCTCGCCGCGCAAGCCGCAGGGGCAGACCTGTTGATCATTACCTCGACTCACGACCATCCGATCGAAACGCCGCATGCGACGATGGTCAGCTACGAGTCGGTTGCGGTCCAGGTCGACCCCGACGGCCATCTCCGCCTGCTTCCTTTGTAACAACACCATCCCCTTGTAGGAGCCAGCTTGCTGCGGGCGGCGTTCCGACGATGGTGTATCAGTCGATATCAATGTGGCTGACACACCATCGCCAGCAAGCTGGCTCCTACAAGGGCCGCGGCGTTAGTAGATACCAGGAATCAACCGCCAGCTACGGCTGCAATACGCCTCATACTCACTGCCAAACTGCGCCCGCAGCAGCGCCTCTTCCGCGTGAATGCGGGCAATCAGCGGGATCACCGTCAGCGCTGCCAGCAACAGGCCAACGCCAGAACGAAACGCCAGCGCCCAACCCACCGCAATCACCAACATCCCCAAATAGCTGGGGTTGCGCAAACGGCGATAAATCCCCTCTGTCACAAGGCTATGCCCCGGCTGAATCGCCACCAGTCCGCTGAATCGCTTGCCCAACACAAACACCGGCCACATGCGCAACGCACCGCCGATGATGAACAAAAACGCCCCGAACCAACGCACGCCTTCGCCGCCGAAGGTCCAGAAGTCGATCCGGTCGGTGTAGGCGGGTAGAAAACCGCTCGCTATCCCGATCACCCCGAAGGCCGGCAGCACCCAACGATTGGCCCGGTCTTCACGTTCGCCGGAGCTGAGGTTGACCTCGGTGAACAGCGCTGCGACCGTCATCAGCAGCGTCGCCAACACAACCACCACCAGCGCCCCGTGAGAGAAAAAAGCGGCCCACCCGCCGAGCCCCCATACGGCGAGCCCGAGGTAGGCCAGGGTGCTGACAATGGCGAAAAACGCCAATCTGGCCGAGATCTTCATAGTCACCCCGCACATTCAACGAATACACCATTCATTGTAGGAGCCGGCTTGCCGGCGATGGCACTCTCAAAATCACCGCCGGCCTCAAGTGCCAATCGCCAGCAAGCCGGCTCCTACAAATGGTGCATATGACGGAGGACACGGAGATTGTCCCAGACCCTGTAGGAGCCGGCTTGCCGGCGATGGCGTTCTCAAAATCACCGCCTGCCTCAAGGGCCAATCGCCAGCAAGCCGGCTCCTACAAACGGTGCATATGACGGAGGACACGGGGATTGTCCCAGACCGTGTAGGAGCCGGCTTGCTGGCGATGGCATTTTCAAAATCACCATCTGCCTCAAGGGCCAATCACCAGCAAGCTGGCTCCTACAAATAGTGTGCATGACGGTGGACCGGCTCCTACAGGACCTCGGCTCGGGCGCTGCGGCGAATCACTTGTGGCGGTTGGCCGAAGGCTCTGAGGAAGGCTTCGCGCATGCGCCGGCGGTCGCTAAAACCGGTTTCGGTGGCGATCTGATCGAGGGTCAACCGCCCGCGTTCCAGCATCTGCCGAGCCGCTTCCAGGCGCAGGTTTTCGATAGCTTTGGCTGGCGATTGCCCGGTTTCGGCGCGAAACGCCCGGCTGAACTGGCGCGGGCTGAGGCTCGCCACGTCCGCCAGGTGTTCCACCGACAACGTTTCGGCGAGGTGTTCGCGGGCATAACCGAGCACGGTCTGGATGCGGTCGGATTTCGGCTCCAGTTCCAGCAGCGCCGAGTGCTGGGACTGGCCGCCTGCGCGCCGGTGGTACATCACCAGTTTCTGCGCCACGGCGCGGGCGAGTTCGGCGCCGTGATCCTTTTCAACCATGGCCAGCGCCAGGTCGATACCGGCGGTCATCCCGGCGGACGTCCAGATCGAACCGTCGACCACGTAGATGCGATCCTCTTCCACTTTGATCGACGGAAACCGCGCCTGCAGTTCCCGTGCGTACGCCCAGTGCGTGGTCGCCCGACGTCCTTCAAGCAGACCCGCCTGGGCCAACACAAAGGCACCGGAACAGATCGACGCCGTGCGCCGTGCGGTCTTGATGCTGGCGCGCAGGTAATTCAATACCCCCTCGGGCGCCTGCTCGAGAATGGCATCGCCGCCGACCACGATCACCGTGTCGAACACCCGCTCACCAAACGCCTCGGTGCCAACGCTCAACCCACCGGAGGCGCGCAAGGTGCGGCCGTCTTCGGACACCACACTCACCGTATAAAGCGTCTCGCCAGCGCTGAAGTTGGCGTATTCGAACACCGGCATCGCCGCCAGCGCCATGGACTGGAAGCCTTCAAACACCACAAACGCTACGGAAGTCATTGCCGGCTCCTCAAAAGGATATGTCCTGAAAACGTACTTTAAACGTCATTTGAGACAAGCGTCAGTCAATTTATAACTGTTCACACCCGGCGAACACCTCGCCTCACCGTGAAGGAAACTGAACATGGCTCTCTCGTCCAAAGGCACCGCCCTGATCACGGGCGCTTCTTCCGGCATCGGCGCGGTCTACGCCGACCGTCTCGCCCGTCAGGGGTATGACTTGATTCTGGTCGCCCGCAGCCAGGCCAAACTGAACGCCCTGGCCAATCACCTGAGCAACGAAACCGGGCGCGCCGTGGAAGTGGTCGCCGCTGACCTGAAAAACCGGGCCGATCTGCGCCGGGTTGAAGGCATTCTGCGTAACGACGCCAGCATTACATTGCTGGTCAACAACGCCGGGGTCGGCGCCGTGATGCCGCTGCTGGGCAGCCCGGTGGATGACATGGAAGACATGATCACCCTCAACGTCACCGCGCTGATGCGCCTGGCCTATGCGGTTGTGCCAGGTTTCGTCGCCCGTGGCACCGGAACCGTGATCAACATCTCCTCGATCGTCGCAATTGCGCCGGAAATTCTCAACGGCGTGTACGGCGGGACCAAGGCATTTGTGTTGGGTCTGAGCCAATCGCTGCACCACGAATTGGCGGACAAAGGCATCCGAATTCAGGCCGTGCTGCCCGGCGCCACCGCGACTGACTTCTGGAGCGAGGCCGGCAACCCGGTGGAAAACCTGCCGCAGGAGATCGTGATGACCGCTGAAGACATGGTCGATGCCGCGCTGGTGGGGCTTGCGAGCGGGGAAGTGGTGACCATTCCGGGCCTGCACGATGGCGAGCAGTGGGATCGTTACGAAGCCCAGCGCAAAACCCTGTCGGGCTTGTTCGGCAACTCCACGGCGGCACCGCGTTATCGTTGAAACAGCAAGCTCGGGCCAGGGTGATCTAAGCTTGGATAAGGACCGTGCAACACCGGCTGGTTGAAAAACTCGACTGGTCGGTGCGCGCCCGAGGAACCCAACATGCTTCACATCAGAACCCCCCTGATCCTGCACCCGGGTTTGTCGACCCCCACTCGGCGGATCTGGCTCAAGCTGGAAAACCTCCAACCCAGCGGCTCGTTCAAACTGCGTGGCATGGGGCTGTTGTGCAGCCAGGCAAAGGCCGAGGGCAAACGCAAGGTGGTCTGTCCGTCCGGTGGCAACGCCGGTTTCGCTACCGCTGTCGCGGCGGCCAGCCTGGGGTTGCAAGCCTGCATCGTGGTGCCACACACCACCCCGGAAAGCACGCGCGCGAGGATTCGCAAAACCGGTGCCGAAGTGATCGTTCACGGCAAGGTCTGGGACGACGCCAATCAGCGGGCGAAGGAGCTATCACAAGGGGCGGACACCGAATACGTGCCGGCCTTCGATCATCCGGTGTTGTGGGAAGGGCACAGCACGATGATCGATGAGATTCTCGAGGACTGCCCTCAAGTCGATACGCTGGTGACGTCGGTGGGGGGCGGTGGTTTGTTGGCAGGTATTCTTACGGGATTGATTCGGCATGGCCGTATGGATTGCCGCATCATCGCCTGCGAAACCCTGGGCGCGGCGTCTTTTTCGGCCGCGATCAAGGCCGGGCATCCGGTCAGGCTTTCGCGCATTGACACCGTTGCCACCTCGCTCGGCGCGGCTAAAGTGGCCGCCTGGCCAGTGCAACACATCCTCGATTTTCCTCACCAATGCGTGGTGCTCGGCGATGATGAAGCGATCATGGGCGTGGTGCGTTACGCCAACGATTTGCGCCAGCTGGTTGAACCGGCGTGCGGTGTTTCGTTGGCAATCGGCTATCTGGACCACCCGGCCATTGCCGATGCCCATGACGTGGTGATCGTGGTGTGCGGTGGCGTCAGCATCAACGCACAACTCGTTGCCGGATGGGCGCGTTCATCCGCTGAAAGCGCAAAGTAGCCGGCAGGTGAAGCAGGGCCGTAAACGCCTGGTCAGGTGTCACAAGCCCCACCGCGAATGTTTCAGCCTTCATTGCCCGGCAGCGGTACCGTCCTGGATCAGAATCGCTCTGGCGAGGTCTTCATCGCTGGCGTTCAGTCCGGGGTTGTCCTGACGGATCTGCTGCATGACCGACTCCAGATACACCCCACGAATCGCACCGCCACTGGCCACGAAGCTGGAGGCATCATCCCGGGCGGGGATCATGAGTTTGTCGTCCTTGAACGTCGAGTACAACGAAGCGGAAACCCCGGCCGAGGTGGCCACATCGCCCGCATCCACATCCGCGAAAGCCGAGCCGAAGGGTACGCACAACACGAGGGAAGAAATGATGATCAGACGGCGCATGACGGTGTCCTCTGAAAGCATGAAGCGTAATGGAAGTACCACATAATTTAGGATACGCGGGGGCCGTCAGGAGTTCCTTGCCGCACACACAATCACTTCAATGCGCGGGTTTGGATCCGCTCGGCTGATGGCATTCGCATGGATTGACCTGTTATTTCTGTCAGTAGTCGCCGTTTGCGTCGCATGTTATTCAACCTGAATGAACAGCCTTGGCGTGGACACCCACACTCCCGATCTCGCGGTCTTTGACCCGCGACGTCTGGCGGTGCGCGCAGTGGCTTACTGCCGTTCTGCGGCGGGACAACCGGCGCAGTCGCAGATCACCGGGCAGGTGTTTGATCCGTTGGGGCGGGAAGTGGCGCGCTTTGATCCGCGATTGGGGGCTGCGGGGCGTGGGCCGAATCGAACCTCCCTTCGCGGGTTGTCCGGCAACGAGTTACTGAACGTCAGCGTCGATTCAGGCTGGACCTTGTCGTTGTTGGGCCCGGCGGGTCAGATCCTGCAACGCTGGGACAGTCGCAGCACCGAGCAACGCGCCTATGACCAACACTTGCGCCCCATCGAGGTGACCGAACAACTTGAGGACCAAACACCGCGAGTGGTTGAACGCTTCCAGTACGGCGACCCCGGCGGCAACGCTCGCAATCAATGCGGGCAGCTGATCCGCCACGACGATCCGAGCACCACCCGGCACATGTCCGATTACAACCTGCGCGGCCTGCCGTTGCTGGAAAGCAGTCACTTTCTTGCATCACCCGATCCCGTGCACTGGCCGCTGGATATCGAAGCGCGCAATGCCTTGCTCGAACCCACACCCGGCTTCGACAGTCACTGGACCTACGACGCGCTGGGCGAGGTCGCGACGCAGACCGATGCCATGCTCAACCGCCGACGGTTCAGCCGCACCTGCGCCGGGCAATTGCGTGCGGTTTCCTTGCAGTGCCAGGGCGAGGCCGAGGTGACGCTGGTCAGCGAGATCCGCTACAACGCTGGCGGGCTGGTCGAGCAGGAAACGGCAGGCAACGGCGTGATCACCCGTGCCGAGTTCAGCCCGGAAGACGCGCGTCTGTTGCACTTGAGTGCCGGCCTGCCCAATCAACCGCCGCTGCAAAAGCTGCATTACACCTACGACCCGGTCGGCAATCCGCTGCGGATCGATGACCAGGCCAAAACCACCACCTATTTCAAAAACCAGCGCGTCGACCCCGTCAGCACCTGCACCTATGACAGCCTGTACCGGTTGATTTGCGCCACCGGCCGCGAGGTCTACCGCGCCGCCAACGACCCGAATGCGCTGGTCAACTACCGCGAAGAATACGATTACGACGCTGGCGGTAACCCGCTGGAGTTGCGGCACCTCGGCGCGCAACCGTACACCCGTCGTTGGGCGGTGGACGTGGGCAGCAACCGCCGGGTGATCGCGCATGATGGCGATCCACCGCCGGATTTCGCCCGCGAGTTCGACGGCAACGGTAATCAGCTTCACCTGCTGCGCGGGCAAACGCTGCGCTGGGATGCGCGCAATCAGTTGAGTCAGGTGTCGCCAGTCACCCGCGAAGACGGTTCGGACGACTGTGAATTCTATCGCTACGGCGGCGGTGGCAAACGCCTGCGCAAAGTGCGCTGCGAACTGACCTCACGCCGCACCTTGATCGCCGACGTCCGCTACCTGCCGGGTCTGGAAATCCACCGCACCGCCGATGGCGCCGAGCGGCATGTGCTGGACATCGAAGCCGGGCGCAACACGGTGCGGCTGCGGCATTGGGTCGGCTCACCGCCCTCCGGCGTGGACAACGATTATTTGAGTTACAGCGTCAGCGATCACCTCGGTTCTAGCCAGCTGGAACTGGACGAGCAGGGCGCGGTGATCAGTGACGAAGGCTATCTGCCGTTTGGTGGCCGGGCGTGGTGGGTGGCGCATCACGCCGCCAAGGCCTCGTACAAGACCAAGGGTTACTCGGGCAAGGAGCGTGACGCCACTGGTTTGTATTACTACGGTTATCGGTATTACGCAGCGTGGCAGCATGGCTGGCTCAATCCGGACCCTGCGGGGGAGGTGGACGGGGTGAATCGGTATGGGTTTGTCGGGAATTCGCCGCTGCGGTATTTCGATAGGGATGGGCTGGTGAAGAATGACGGGCAGCCCCTTGCTCCGTATTCCGACCAGTACTTGCTGCAAATCGCCAGAGAAATTGCGGAAGGTTTTGAACAAGGTGACCCTGCTGCAACCGATATCTTCACCGAGTTCGCCGCGTCCGAATTGGTGCCAGGGCTTTCCGAACGACTTGCTCTCGAGATCCCTGAACCTCCCCCAACGCCCGTCATGTTTTTGCCACTTTCTCCTACCCTAGCGATGGATTTGGCTCCGGCGTCACCGATGCTCGCAACCAGTCAAGCGGCGCCTTCCCTGAGTCAGACCGACGACCCTCGACCCTCGACGTCCGCCGTGGCATATGGGACCGGCACGGGTCAGGCGCGCGTCAGGAATACGCGGTTCAGGTGTCCTGAATGCCAAAAAACATATTCGCAGAGACATGCTTTGAAGGTTCATCAACGAATCCACACCGGAGAGAAGCCTTACCCGTGCGAGATTTGCGAGAAGCGTTTTTCGCAGAAAAATACTTTGACGAAACACATACAAATCCACACCGGAGAAAAGCCGTTAATCTGCTCGCAGTGCTTTCGAAGTTTTGCGCGCAGCAGTGATTTGACGAAACATGTACGAATCCATACCAACGAAAAGCCGTTCAGTTGCTCACAGTGCTCCTATAAATCTGCAGCCAGTTCTAACTTGGTGAGGCATGAACGAACCCACGCTGGAGAAAAGAACCACAGCTGCCCGATTTGCCAGAAGGGTTTTACGACTAACGATCGCTTGAAGCGCCATCTGCGACGCGCTCACACCGGGGGGTAGCCGTGCCGGTACTAATTAAGTTTGCCCTAAACGTCCAAATCACCGCGAAAACCGCCTCCGATACTCCCTCGGCGAACCCCCCAAATTGCGCTGAAACGTAAACCGCATCCGCTCCTCATCCCCAGCCCGCACCCCCCGGGCAATCTGCTCAATATTGCGCTCTGACTCTCCCAGCAACTGCCGGGCCGCTTCCAACCTCAGCACTTCAACCGCTTTGGCCGGGTTGCGACCGGTCTTGAGTTTGTAGACCCTGGCAAAGTTTCGCGGGACTCATTTGCACGTGTTGGGCCAGCACTTCAATCGTGAGGTTAGCGTGGCTGAGGTTCTGGGCGATCCACTCGTGATAATCCGGAACAATTGAATTGCCGAACAAGCCTGATTCCCTGGAGTATCCCGACGGCGCACGGTGGTAACGTTAGGTTTTCGAACCGTCGGGAGCATCGTCATGGAATTGGGCATATCGGGTCGCTGGGCGATTGTCTGCGCCGCCAGCAAGGGCTTGGGGCTGGCCTGTGCGCGAGCCTTGGCGAAGGAGGGCGTGAACCTGGTGATCAACGCCCGTGGCGACGAAACATTGCAAGCCGCCGCCACAGAATTACGTGGCCTGGCGCCGAGCATCGAAGTGCGCACGGTGGCCGGCGACATCAGCGAGCCGGCCGTCCGCGAACAAGTATTGGCGGCCTGCCCGCAGGTGGACATCCTGATCAATAACGCCGGAGGCCCGCCGCCGGGTGACTTCCGCGACTGGCAACGCGAAGACTGGTTGAAGGCGCTTGATGCCAACATGCTCACGCCCATCGAGCTGATCAAGGCCTGTGTCGATGGCATGGCGGAGCGCGGTTTTGGACGCGTCGTCAACATCACCTCCGGCGCGGTGAAGGCGCCGATCGATGTGCTGGGCCTGTCCAACGGCGCCCGCAGTGGCCTGACCGGTTTTATCGCCGGGCTCGCGCGGCAGTCGCGGCTGGCCGGGCACAACGTCACGATCAACAATCTGTTGCCAGGCCCGTTCGAGACCGAGCGCCTGCACAAAACCCTGAGCGCCGCCGCCGAGGCCAATGGTGCCAGCGTCGAGAGCATCAGCGCACAGCGGCGCAAAAACGTGCCGGCCCAGCGCTTTGGCCAGCCTGATGAGTTCGGGGCTTATTGCGCATTCATCTGCAGCGCCCACGCTGGTTTCCTGACAGGGCAAAATCTGTTGCTGGACGGCGGCAGTTATCCCGGCACGTTTTGATCGTTTAAAAGGAGCGCAGGGCAGGTGAGTGTCGATATCGAATGCGTGGTGGTCGGGGCCGGCGTGGTCGGGCTGGCGGTGGCCAGAACGTTGGCCCGCAGCGGGCGCGAAGTGATTCTGGTCGAAGCCGGCGAGGGCATTGGCGTGGGCATCAGTTCGCGCAATTCGGAAGTAATCCACGCCGGCATCTATTACCCGAGCGGCAGCCTCAAGGCGCAATTATGCGTGGAGGGCAAACAACGCCTTTACGCCTTTTGTGATGAGCGTGGCGTCGGTTATCAGCGACTGGGCAAGCTCATCGTCGCCACTGATGATGACCAGCGCGGGGCGTTGCAGAAGTTGTTGGAGCAGGGCATCCGCAATGGTGTCAATGACTTGCAATGGCTGGACGCCAACCAGGCCCGTGACCTGGAACCGGCGCTGTCCTGCGTCGCCGCGCTCTGGTCGCCTTCCACCGGGATTGTCGATTCCCATGCGCTGATGCTGGCGCTTCAGGCGGACGCCGAGGCCGCCGGGGCGTCGATGGCGTTTCATACGCCACTGATGTCAGCCCGATGCAGCGAACACGGTTTCGAATTGCAGATGGGCGGCGTCCAGCCGATGACCCTGAGCTGCCGCGAGTTGATCAATTGCGCCGGGTTGTCCGCCCCTGAGGTGGCGAGCCGCATTGAGGGGCTGTCGGCGCAGCACGTGCCAACGGCTCGTTTGTGCAAGGGCAGCTATTTCAGTTTCAGCGGCCGCGCGCCGTTCCGGCACCTGGTTTATCCGGCGCCGGAGAGTGCCGGGCTGGGGGTGCACATGACCCTCGATCTGGGTGGGCAGGCGCGTTTCGGACCGGATGTCGAGTGGGTCGATCACGTCGATTACCGCGTCGATCCGCGCCGTGCCGATGGTTTCTACGAGGCCATCCGGCGTTACTGGCCCGCCTTGTCCGATGACAGCCTGCAACCGGCCTACAGCGGCATCCGCCCGAAAATCACCGGCCCGACAGAGCCCGCCGCCGACTTCATCATTAGCGGCCCCGCCACGCATGGCGTGCCCGGACTGGTCAATCTGTTCGGCATCGAATCGCCGGGGCTGACCAGTTGCCTGGCGCTGGCCGAGCGTGTAACGCAGGCACTGGGCGACCGATGATCAGCGTTTGAGCTGCCACGCCTCACGAGGACTATGCTTTGCAGTGCGCCCATCGCAATGGGAGACCTCCAATGATTAACGTACGCACAGCCCGCATGCTGGCCGATTACAAACGCTGGGCCGATCAACGTCTCTTTGACAGCCTGGCCGATTTGCCACCGGGCGAGGTCAACAAAGAACGGGTCTCGGTGTTCAAGAACATGATTGGCACGCTGAACCACATCTACGTCGTGGACTGCATCTGGCAGGCCCACCTCGAAGGCCGGGGGCACGGCTTCAAGACTTCGCACGATCTGCTGCATCCCGAGCTCGCCGATCTGCGCATGGCACAAAAAGACATCGATCACTGGTACTGCGACTGGAGCGAACGCCAGACCGACGCCTCGCTGGATAAGCCCCTGGAGTTCACGTTCGTCTCGGGCGAAAGCGGCACCATGAGCGCCGGCGCGATGCTGCTGCACGTGGTCAATCACGCCAGTTATCACCGTGGCTGGGTGATTCAGATGTACTTCGACATTCCGGCCATGCCGCCGATGACGGACCTGCCGATCTTCCTGCGCGAGACCGATCCGGATTTCAATTCGCTCAACCCCCCGGCAGTGGCGCCGACATGTGTTGGGCAATTCGCGCGCGCAACCAACGTTCTGCCGGATCGTTATCGTTGACCCCGTTCCAGACCATCGACAGTTCGGACAGGTTGATGTCAAACGGTGGGTCGTCGGCGCGCAACTGGCTGCTGCCTTCGATCAGCGCACACGCGGCGTAATCCGGTACCGTGGCGAGCATGTCGGTGCCGGCCAGCAAGGCGCGCAGCCCGGCAAACTGCGGAACCGCCAACACCACGCGGCGTGAACGGCCGATGCGCGCCAGGTCATTGTCGATGGCCCCGGTCAGGTCCCCGGAAAACGACACCAGCGCGTGCGGCCGCTCGCAGTAATCATCCAGTGTCAGAACACCGGGCCGATTGTCGCCGCGCAAGATCTTCACGCTCAGGTCGCGCAGTTTTTTGCGCTTGGCGTTGGCCGGCAATTCGGTGGTGTAGCTGATCCCGACGGAAATTTCGCCGCTGGCGAGCATCGACGACATCAGCAGGAAATTCACCCGCCGCACCACCACCACGACGTTCTGCGCCTCTTCGCGGATCTGCTTGAGCAGCGGCGGAAACAGGCCGAACTCGGCGTCGTCGGACAGGCCGATGCGGAACACGTCGCGGCTGGTGGCCGGGTCGAAATCCTTGGCCCGGCTGACTGCGCCGGAAATGGTGTCCATCGCCGGCTGCAACTCTTTCAGAATCTGCAGCGCGCGCTGGGTCGGCTCCAGCACACGGCCGTTACGCACCAGCAGCGGGTCATCGAACAGATCACGCAACTTGGCCAGTGAAGCGCTGACGGCAGGCTGGCCAAGGAACAGCTTTTCCCCGGCCCGGGTCAGGTTCTTTTCGAACATCAGGGTTTCGAAAATCACCAGCAGGTTCATGTCCACGCGGCGCAGGTCATTGCGGTTCATGGCGGGGCTACTCGCAGGGGGCGGGGTCTTTCCAGTAAAGCACCAAACCTTTGCCAGCGAAGGCGTCCATGAGATCGCCATCGCCGGCAAGCCAGCTCCTACAGGTTTGGTGTGAACCCCCATAGCTGAACATCCCACGATTCTGTAGGCGCCAGGCTTGCCGGCGAAGGCGTTCATGAGATCGCCTTCGCCGGCAAGCCTGGCTCCTACAGAAGGATCGCGTTTGGCGGATGGGTATTCTGATCATCCCCCCTTGTTTATGGCTCAGTCAGCATCTTCCTGAACGTCTCCACCAACGGCCGCAAATTCACCCGATGCCACGCCGCCCACAGCGGCGTGGTAAATGAAATCCACGGCACCTCCCGCAGCACCACACCGGGCGGCGCATTGCGGCTCAAGCCTTTCTGAATCATCGCGATCCCCAGCCCCGACGCCACCAGCCCCAGCGCGGTGAACGGCTCAGTCGCCTCCATGCGGATGTCCGGGGTGAAACCGGCGCGGATGCAGGCGCTGATGAAGTCGTCGCGGCTCGCGCAGTTCTGGCGGTGTTGCACGCCGATCCATTCCTGATCGGCCAGATCTGTCGGGGTCAGTTCCGCTTGCAAGGCCAGTGGATGATGCTCGGGTAGCGCCAGCAGCATTGGGTCGTCCAGCACCTGAAAACCCAGCAGGTCCGGATCGTCGGCGACGGGCGGTTCGCTGACCAGTGCGATATCGAGACTACGCTGACGCAGGCCTTCGAGTTGTTCGGCGGAGCTGAGGTTGTACAGCGCGACGTGCACGTTCGGTCGGTCGACCCGCAGCACGCGCAGGGCATTGGGCAAGACGCCGGCGTGCATGGCGTTTTCGATGTAGCCGATGCACAGGCCGCCTTCTTCACCCCGACCCAGGCGTTTGCCGAGGGATTCCAGGCGATTGGCGTGGGTCAGCAGGGCGCGGGTTTCTGCGAGAAAGGTCTGGCCGTCGCGGGTCAGGCGGATGCGTTGCTGGCTGCGCTCGAACAGGGTCAGGCCCAGGCGTTCCTCAAGCTGGGCGATCTGCCGGCTCAGGGGCGATTGGGAAATATGCAGGCGTTCGGCGGCGCGACCGACGTGTTCTTCTTCGGCGACGGCGACGAAGTAGCGCAATTGGCGGATGTCGATCATGTCAGACCTATAGGGACTCAAGTGCTGCGCATTATGTCTTGGACGGTCCGATCCTCGCAATCTAGGATTGGCTCAACGGTAAAGCAAACACCGCTCTCTGTAGGAGCCAGCTTGCTGGCGATGGCGTCCTTTCAGGCACACCGCTTCGCTTCAATCGCCAGCAAGCCGGCTCCTACAGGTTTACGAGACATTCGAGAGGATTTTTTCATGAGCTTGAAAGACAAACTGCCCGGCGCGCTGGGTTTCGGTACCGCCCCATTGGGCAACATGTTCCGCGCCATCCCTGAAGAAGAAGCGCTGGCGACTGTGCACGCTGCCTGGAATGCCGGCGTGCGTTACTTCGACACCGCGCCGTTTTACGGTTCGGGCCTGTCGGAAATTCGCTTGGGCGCCGCGCTGTCCCAATACAACCGCGACGATTATGTGCTGAGCAGCAAGGTCGGGCGGGTGATTCTGGATGAAGTCGAAGACGCAGCCGCCCGTGATCTGGGTGAGAAGAGCGGCGTGTTCGAACACGGCCGCCCAAACAAGATCGTCAACGATTACAGCGCCGACGCGACGATGCGTTCCATCGAAGACAGCCTCAAGCGTCTGCAAACCGATCGTCTGGACATCGTTTGGGTCCACGACATCGCGCAGGACTTCTACGGTGATCAATGGCTGGAATACTTCAACCAGGCCCGCACCGGCGCGTTCAAAGTGCTGACCCGTTTGCGCGAAGAAGGCGTGATCAAGGGGTGGGGCCTGGGCGTGAACAAGGTCGAGCCGTGTGAGCTGACCCTGGATCTGACCGAAGCCCAGCCGGACGGTTTTCTGCTGGCGGGCCGCTACACGCTGCTTGATCACGACCGTGCCTTGCAACGCCTGATGGACGCCGCGCTGGCGCAGAACGTCGAGATCGTGGTCGGTGGTCCCTACAGCTCGGGGATTCTGGCCGGCGGTGCGCATTTCGAATACCAGAAGGCCAGCCCGGCGATCATCCATAAAGTCGAGCAGATCAAACGTATCGCGGCGGCTCACGGCGTCGACATCAAGGCCGCTGCATTGCAGTTCTCCCTCGCGAACCCGGCCGTTGCCGCCGTGATTCCAGGTTCCAGCCGTCCGGACCGGATTGCTGAAGATGTGGCTGCGTTGTCAGCCGTCATTCCCGCTGCATTCTGGCAAGCCATGCGCGACGCGAAACTGGTGTCCGAACGCGCTCCATTACCCCTCGCAGGAGTTTGAGCATGAAGATCGATCTGACTGGAAAACTCGCCATCGTCAGCGGCAGCACCGCCGGTATTGGCCTGGGCATCAGCAAGGCACTGGCCGAATCCGGTGCGACGGTGGTGGTGATCGGCCGCGAGACGGCCAAGGTCGAGCAAGCGCTGGCGAGCATCCGCCAGAGCGTGCCGGGCGCGCAACTGCGTGGCCTGACCGCGGACCTTGGCACCGCCGAAGGCGCCGAGCAATTGTTCGCCGCCGAACCACGAGCGGACATTCTGGTGAACAACCTCGGGATCTTTAACGAGGTGGATTTCTTCGACACGCCGGACAGCGAGTGGACGCGGTTCTATGAGGTCAACGTGATCTCCGGTGTGCGCCTGTCGCGGCATTACGTGCCGGACATGGTCAAGCAGGGCTGGGGCCGGGTGATTTTCCTGTCCTCGGAATCCGGGATTGCGATCCCGGCCGACATGCTTAACTACGGCGTGACCAAAAGCGCCAACCTCGCGGTGTCTCATGGCCTGGCCAAACGGCTGGCGGGCACGGGCGTGACGGTGAATGCGATCCTGCCAGGCCCGACGTTGACCGATGGTCTGGAGCAGATGCTCAAGGACGCCACGGCCGAATCGGGGCGCAGTGTGCGCGAAGAAGCCGATGCGTTCGTGCGCAAGGCTCGGCCGACGTCGATCATCCAGCGCGTGGCGGATGTCGAGGAAGTCGCCAACCTGGTGGCTTACATCGCTTCGCCGCTGTCATCGGCCACGACCGGTGCCGCCCTTCGAGTCGACGGCGGTGTCGTCGACAGCCTGGCGATCTGAATTTTTTGATTGAGGAGAGAGGACTACATGGCAACTGCATCAGCGTCTATCGACATCCCGGTTTCGGCCGACAAGGTTTGGCAATTGATCGGCGGTTTCAACTCGCTGCCGGACTGGCTGCCGTTCATTCCCAAAAGCGAACTGAGCGAAGGCGGGCGGGTGCGCAGTCTGCAAACCGCCGATGGCGCGGTAGTGGTGGAACGGCTTGAGTCGTTTGATAACGCCGGGAAGACGTATAGCTACTCGATATTGCAGGCGCCGTTTCCGGCGACGGATTACCTGGCGACGATCCGCGTTGAAGCGCAGGGCGAGGGCGCCCGAGTGACCTGGTCGGGGCGGTTTGCGCCGGTCGGTGTGACCGAAGATGAAGTGGCGGCGTTGTTTGCCGGAATTTACCAGGGTGGCCTCGAAGCCCTGCGGGCCAACTACCCTGTGTAAACCCGATCCCCTGTAGAAGCCAGCCTGCTGGCGATGGCGTCCGCAAGATCGCCATCGCCGGCAAGCCGGCTCCTACAGGTTTTGTGTTAACCCAACATCCCGAACATCCCCCAACCCTGTAGGAGCCAGGCTTGCCGGCGAAGGCGTCCGCAAGATCGCCATCGCCAGCAAGCCGGCTCCTACAGGTTTTGTGTTAACCCAACTCTCGAACATCCCCCCAATTCTGTAGGAGCCAGGCTTGCCGGCGAAGGCGTCCGCAAGATCGCCATCGCCAGCAAGCCGGCTCCTACAGGTTTTGTGTTAACCCAACATCCCGAACATCCCCCCAATTCTGTAGGAGCCAGGCTTGCCGGCGAAGGCGTCCGCAAGATCGCCATCGCCAGCAGGCTGGCTCCTACAGGTTTTGTGTTAACCCAACATCCCGAACATCCCCCAACCCTGTAGGAGCCAGGCTTGCCGGCGAAGGCGTCCGCAAGATCGCCATCGCCAGCAAGCCGGCTCCTACAGGTTTTGTGTTAACCCAACATCTCAAACATCCTCCAATTCTGTAGGAGCCAGCCTGCTGGCGATGGCGTCCGTGAAATCGCCATCGCCAGCAGGCTGGCTCCTACAAGGGGGGGGCTGTGTCTGTTCAGGGAAATCGCGTCAAGTTTGAGCAATCAGGCTCTGCCGGCAATCGAGCACCAACCGTGCGCCGCCCGATTCGCTGTCAGCCACTTCAAGCGTAAACCCATGCAGGCTGACAATCGCCGCGACGATCGACAAGCCCAGCCCGAAGCCGCTTTGCTGATTGCCGCCCTCGGCGCGATAGAAGCGCTGAAACACCGCCTCGCGCTCGGCCAGCGCAATGCCGGGGCCGGAGTCGAGCACTTCGATCCGCGTATGCCCACCTTCGTTGATCCCGCGCAAAATCACCTCGCCGCCCGGCGGCGTGAATTTGATCGAGTTGCTCAACAGGTTGGCCAGCGCCTCGAACAGCAACGCCCGGTCGCCGTTCAGCGGCGGCAGAGTGTCAGGCAATTGCAGCTTGAACGTCAGTTCGCCTTCTTCCGCCAACGGCAGATAAAAGTCGTGCAGCTCCTGCAACAACGGCACCGGATCCAACTGCACAAAACCGGAACGCCGCTGACGATCCTCCAGCTCGGAGATCCGCAGCAACCCGCGAAAACGCGCCATCAGCGTATCCGCTTCGGCGAGCACCGAATCGAGTTGTGTCGCTTCTGCCGACCCTTCGCCGGCCTGCTGCTGCATGCGGTACAACTGCGCCCGCAAGCGGGTCAGCGGCGTGCGCAAGTCGTGGGCGATGTTGTCGCACACGCCCTTGACCTCGTTCATCAAACGCTCGATGCGTTCGAGCATGGCGTTGACGATGGCGGCGAGCATGTCCAGCTCGTCGCGGCGATTGGACAGCGGCAAACGTCGGGTCAGGTCACCGGCAACAATCGCTTCGGCGCTGGCCTGAATCCCGCGAATGCGTCGCAACGGTCGACGGCGCAACAGGTGCCATCCGACGATGCCCGGCAAAATGGTCAGGGTCACACCCCAGAAAAGCGCGTGCAGAATGATGCGGGTCACGGCGAACAGCGAACCGTTGTCGCGCACCAGAATCAGCCAGCGACCGTCCCGTGTCTGGGTCGCCACGGCGTCGCAGCTGTCGGCGGGCAGCGTCGGGTCATCGGAGTCGGCGCAATCGCTGAGCATGTGAATCTTGCCGTCCAGCGGCAAACCTTTAGGAATGTGGCGCAGGGCACCGTTGAGGTATCGATGCTCGGCATCGAACAGGCCATAGGCGTCGATGCCGCGAATATCGAAAGTCATGCTGACAGCGAGGGCGTCCACCAATTGCTCGCCTGAAAAACGCGAGAACAAATGCTGACGTTGCATCAGCGAGTGCTTGGCCAGGTTGTCCAGGTAGGCGGACACCTCGTAATACATGACCCCCATGAGAATCCCGCTCCAGAGCACGAACAGCGAACTGTAGAGCGCCAGCAACCGGCTGCTGGAAGAGCGCCAGCCTTTAGAGGGGTTCGGCAATGACATAACCCGAGCCTCGCACGGTCCGAATCAATGGGACATTGCCGGGCGGGTCGATCTTCTTGCGCAGGCGGCCGATGTGCACGTCGATCAAGTTGGTGCCGGGGTCGAAGTGATAGCCCCAGACCTCTTCGAAAATCATCATCCGCGACAGAATCTGCCCGGTGTTGCGCATCAGGAATTCCAGCAACTTGTACTCGGTGGGCAACAGCGTCAGCAACTGGCCGTCGCGGCTGGCTTCGTGGCTGATCAGGTTCAGTTCCAGGTCCGCGACCCGCAGCGTGGTGGCCTGGGCGGTCACGGTGTTTTGCCGGCGCAGCAGCACTTCGACGCGGGCGGCCATTTCATCGGTGGCAAACGGTTTGGTCAGGTAATCGTCACCGCCGGCGCGCAAACCACGCACGCGTTCATCGACATCGGAGAGGGCGCTGATCATCAGAATCGGTGTCGCGACACCCATGGTCCGCAGCGTCGTGACGATCGCCAGGCCATCGAGCTCGGGCAACATGCGGTCGAGGGTGATCAAGTCATAGTTGCCATTGACCGCGCGCTCCAGACCTTCACGGCCATTGTCGACCCAATCCACGTCGAGGCCGTGGCTGCTCAGTTCGGCGACGATCTCCCGGGCGGTCACGGCGTCGTCTTCGATGGTCAAGATGCGGGTCATAGGGCGGACCTGATAGTCAGTTCAAGGCAAGTGTGTGGGCATTCTGCCAAGAAATGCCGGCGACTTTTTAAATTAACTTTCATGTGGCTCATGGAGCGGCCCGGAACATTGATATCATCTGGCCATAACCTTGAAAGGGAGTTCGACTGTGCGCACTTTGATTCGCCGTGGCGGGATGTCGATTGTTGTGTTGTTGCTGTGTGTCATCAGCGGGAGTGCCTTGGCGGGGAACACTCCGTGTTCGGGAAAGAAGGGCGGTATCGATCGTTGTGATGGCGACCTGTTCCTGTGTAATGACGGCTCTATCAGCGCCTCGAAGAAAAGTTGCTCGGCACGTTATGGCGATTCAAGCCAGGCTCGCCCGCAAACCTTAATGCAGAGCTCCGATGGCTGCACCTGCGGCTCAGGTTCGTTTTGCACCGGCCCACGAGGCGGGGTGTATTGCCTGACACCCAGCGGTAACAAGAGCTACAAACGCAAGTAGCTCATCTGCAATGCATAAAACCCGTTGCACCGGCCCGTTCCTTGCAAATTGCATGGGCATAAGAAGTTCAAATTTTATAGGTCACTGAAATATATCTATTTATTGAAATCGAGCGACTGGCACGTTGACTGCAATTCCTCACCTGACGAGTTGTAACAACATCTTTCCTGCTTGGAGCGACATAACAATGAATAAATCCTCCGATGGTTTCTATCCTGCTGCAGAAGAGTCAAGCACGCTGTCGGGTGTTTCCTGGGGGGCGATTTTCGCTGGGGCCGCTGCTGCGGCGGCGTTGTCGCTGATCCTGGTGTTGCTCGGTTTCGGGCTGGGCTTCTCGGCGGTTTCCCCATGGGCACATGAAGGCGTCAGCGCCAAGGGCCTGGGCATTTCAACGATCGTCTGGCTGGCCGTCACCCAAATCGTCGCTTCCGGGCTTGGTGGTTACATCGCCGGTCGCCTGCGGGTGAAATGGGCGAATATGCATGGCGATGAAGTCTACTTTCGCGACACGGCGCATGGCTTTTTGGCCTGGTGTGTGGCGACGCTGGTGACCGCGACGCTGGTCGTCGGCTCGGTTAGCGGCATTGTCAGCGGTGGTGTGCAAGCCGGGGCGAGTGTGGTCGGTGGTGCCGCAAGTGTGGCCACGCAAGCGGCGGGCACTGCCGCCGGAAATGCCGACAGCGATCAATACGGCTATTTCGTCGACAGCCTGTTCCGCGATGATCGTCCCGCAGCCATCAGCGATGACGCTGCGCGTGGCACCGTGACCCGCATCTTCGTTCGCTCGTTGAGCAACGACGGTCAACTGGCGGCCGAAGACCGCACGTATCTGGCGCAACTGGTGGCTCAACGGACCAACCTGACGCAAGCGGACGCTGAGCGTCGTGTCGACGAAGTCTATGCCCGCACGCAAAAAGCCGTCGCCGACGCCAAACTGGCGGCCCAACAAGCGGCAGACACGGCCGCCAAAGTCGTTGCGTGGACGTCGCTGTGGATGTTTATCGCGCTGCTGATCGGTGCGTTTTTCGCCAGCCTCGCCGCTACCTACGGCGGCCGTCGTCGGGATGCGGTGGTGTATCTGGAATCCGACGCTTATGTAACCACCGTACCTGTTCGCTAACCCTGGAGAATTATCATGCGCTCATTACTGCTGTTTTTTCTCGGTGTACCGATCCCGATCATCATCCTGATCGCGCTGTTCATGCATTGATCCGCTGAGGCTCATGCCTGCGCCGCTTCTGCCCTGGGCAGGAGCGGCGTTTTTATTTGGGCGGACTGGCTGTCAGATTGATGTGGAAGGCGGCAAGGCAGGCGCGACACAACTATCTATTCAATCGGTGTACTCACAAACGCCTCAAGCCCCTCGGCATAATCGGTAAACGCACTGATCAGCGGAAACTGCCAGGCATCCACCTGATCCGGCACCACCAGTCGGGTAAAGCTCCAGGCCACCGCCAATGTAATCCCGTCCTGATCAATCGAACCGTCAGTCTTCAACGGTCGCAGTTCCAGCTCCCGCTCCAGTGCCGAATACGCGGCCGCCAATTGCCCCTCGACCCGTTCCACCCACGGTTCGAACTGAATTTCCGCGGGCCGCAGGTTGCGTTCGTAATAAAGCTGCACCGACTTCTCGCAGGCTGCCAACGCCAGGCCGATCAAGCGCAACGAACGCAGGCGTTGGTTCAGGTCCTCTGGCATCAGGCTGTTACCCGGTCCGGCCAGTGCCTCCAGGTAATCGATGATCAACGTCGAGTCGATCAACACCTCGCCGTCATCCAGTACCAGCGTCGGCGCCTTGACCACCGGGTTGATCTGCTGGAACTGCTCGAAGTGCCGAAACACCGAAACCGACTGATGATCGAGGTCGATGCCCAGGCGTTTGGCGGAAATGGCAACGCGTCGCACGTAGGGCGAATCCAGCATGCCGATCAGCTTCATTGAACCTCTCCTCAAGATTTGCCATTTCGGGAGGACAACCTTAGCTGAGGTTCATTGCCCTGCAAATGTGCTCGGTAAACACCACCGTTGAGGCCATTTGTCTTCTATATACAGCCGCTCGGTTGAATTTCTTGCTATAAACGCACTCCGATAACCACCGTAAAGGCTGACATAGAGCACTTTCGGGGCTTTGTCGGACAAATTCGCTGTCTTTTCAGTTGCTGAGGCCTCAAGTCGGCCTTAGACTGCCGCCCCTCGTAAATTGAGTGCCGGGTGGCGCTTGGAATAAACGGCGCCTTTCCGATGGCCAGACCAGGTCCGCCGGAACGCTCCCTAATTCGCCTTAATGCACGTTTTTTTATAGAGATATCAATGACAAAGGACAAGTTGCTGGCCATGCCGGCGGATGACTACATGAATGCCGAGCAACATGCTTTTTTCTCTGAGCTGTTGCAGAACATGAAAGTCGAAACCCATGAGCGCATCGAACAGAACCGCATCGCCATCGAGAGCCTGGACACCCCGGCCGATCCGGCTGACGCAGCTTCTGTCGAAGAAGAGCGCACCTGGCTGGTGAACGCGATCGATCGCGACCAGCGCATGCTGCCTCAGTTGGAACAGGCGCTGGAGCGCATCAAGGAAGACAGCTTCGGCTGGTGCGACGACAGCGGCGAGGCCATTGGCCTGAAGCGTCTGCTGATCAGCCCGACCACCAAGTACTGCATCGAAGCGCAAGAGCGTCACGAACAGATCGACAAGCACCAGCGTCAGGCCTGATTTCGTAGCGCCCCGCATCGCGGGCAAGCCTCACTCCTGAAGGAGCAAGGCTTGCCCGCGATGCTTTTTTTCGTCTGCGAAAAACCTCGCGCACTTCTATTGATCTGCTGCAACGACCACTACTAATGGACCATGGATAATGGCCCTCTAGTGGCGTTTAATGCAGTCACAACAATTAGAAGACGCATGGGGTGACGAAGATGACGAGAGACGGATCTCTGGTTGGGGCATTGCCTGCACCAGTGTTTGCACCGAAGACCCGCTGGCTGACGCCGACGTTGCAAAGCATTGCCCTGATGCTCTTGCTGTGCGGCGTGGCGCTGGGTGGCTGGCCGCTTTACGTTGGCTTGCCGTTGGCCGTCCTGATTATCTGGCTACCTCGGCTACGTTCTCGTGCCATTCCCGAAGAACCATCTGCCGACAACTCCAGCGCCATCGCCGAACTGACTCGCGATCTTTCCTACACCACCAGTCATAACGCCTTGTCGGCCGCCGGCGTGGCCTTTTCGGTCAAGCAACTGGCTGACAAACTCCAATCGCAACTCGGTGCCGCGGCACAGATTGTCAGCAACGCTGAAGTGATGATCGCCACCGAACAAGCCACCTCGACACTCAGTCGAACGGCCCTCAGTGCCGCCAGCGAAGCGCATCAGAGCAGCGCGGCAGGGCGCACGGAGCTGGTCGAATCCATCACCCGCATGCATCAACTCAGTCAGCGCGCCAGCAACAGCCGTGAGCTGATCGAAGCCCTGAGCCTGCGCAGCGACGATATCCAGCGGGTCACGCTGGTGATCCAGTCCATTGCCAGCCAGACCAATCTGCTGGCATTGAACGCGGCCATCGAAGCAGCACGGGCCGGGGAGCACGGTCGCGGGTTCGCGGTGGTCGCCGACGAGGTTCGCGGCCTGGCCGCGCGCACAGCGACGGCGACCGGCGAAGTCGGCGAGATGGTTGCCGATATCCAGCAACGCACCGCGCAAGTGGTGGAGCAGATCCGGCAGCTGTCCAGCGACCTCGACATCGGTGTCCAGCAGGTCGAACACACCGGCCAGCACCTGGAAAACATTGCCCGCCTGGCGGCAGGCGTCGAAAGTCAGGTCGGCGATATTGCCAAGGGGGCCGACACCAACCGCGAACAACTCGACAGCCTGTTTCACGCCATCGAACAGATGCGCAGCGATCTGGCGATCAGCGATCAACAGACTCAGCGTCTGGCGCAAGCCGCGGTGCAAATGGAAGGTCAGGCCGAAACCATCAGCGAGCGTCTGGCCGAGGTCGGACTGGATGACTATCACCAGCGGATTTATGACCTGGCCCGCGAAGGCGCGCGTCAGATTACGGCACGCTTTGAGGCGGATATCGACCAGGGGCTTGTCAGTCTCGATGACTTGTTCGACCGCAGTTATCAGGCCATTCCTGACACCAGTCCGGCCAAGTACCAGACCCGTTTCGACCGCTACACCGATAAGGTTTTGCCGGCGATTCAGGAACCGTTGCTGCCGCGCCATGAAGGCCTGGTGTTTGCCATCGCCTGCACGCAGCAAGGTTATGTGCCGACCCATAACAAGGTTTTCAGTCAGCCACTGACCGGTGATGCGCAGGTCGATACGCTGCAAAACCGCACTAAACGCAAATTTGCCGACCGTACCGGGATTCGTTGTGGCAGCCATCAACAGGCTGTTTTGTTGCAAACCTATACGCGGGACACGGGGGAGTTGATGCACGATCTTTCGGTGCCGATCATGCTCAAGGGGCGGCATTGGGGTGGTTTGCGGTTGGGGTATAAGCCGCAGGGGGCTCGTTGATTGGTATTGTTTTAGGGGTGTGTGTATATCCGTTTCTGCGGTGATGGCTTCTATTGGTTCCGCTCTTACAGCGGGTCACTTTCGAAAAGCGCGAAAGTAACCAAAGCGCTTTTGCCCCTTTCGTTCGGTGCCTCGCTAGTGCTCGCCATGCCCTCGCTCCGGTCCTGCTCCGTGGGCCCGCCGCCATCGGCCATCCCTGGCCGGGGGCGGCTAACCCGGCATCCATGCCGGGTTGCCCACTGCGCAGAACCTCCACTCGGCCTCTCGAGGGGGCGACTACCGCCACAGCCGCCGAGGCGGCCTGAAAGCCGACCTGGCTCTTCAGCTGTCTGCGTTGTCCTTCTCTGATGAGTTCACTCATTCCCGATATGTACACCAATCCCCTGTAGGAGCCGGCTTGCTGGCGATGGCGGTGGGTCAGGCAATGAATGTGTTGGCTGGACGGCCGCTATCGCCAGCAAGCCGGCTCCTACACGGGATTGGGTTCACACGATTCAAAATTGTAGGAGCTGGCTTGCCAGCGATGGAGGTCAACGATAACGCGGGCTGTCTGAATGAACGCGTTGCCCCGACGCTTTTCGCCGGCAAGCCGGCTCCTACAGGGAATCTCATACGCTTTTGATTCCCACCACTCATCAGGCCGAGCGTTAGCTCGCCTTCAGCTTTTGATCTGAGCGCCCCCTCGAGAGGCCGAGTGGAGGTTCTGCGCAGTGGGCAACCCGGCATGGATGCCGGGTTAGCCGCCCCCGGCCATGGATGGCCGATGGCGGCGGGCCCACGGAGCAGGACCGGAGCGAGGGCATGGCGAGCATTAGCGAGCCACCGAACGAAAGGGGCAAGAGCCCTTGGTTACTTGGGGCTCTTCCAAGTGACTCGCCGTAAGGGCGAAACCAATAGACGCCATCACCGCAGCAAAGGATATGCCCCCCAACCCCACCATTATTGCGATTCCAGCAACTAATCTATGCAACACAGTTGCTGTTTCCTCGCACATGAACTCATTACCATACCTTCATAGTTAGGTTGCTAATGAAGTCAAAGAGGTCAGCATGCAAAGCAAAGTCGATGTCGCCGTCATGATCGGCAGCGGTGTGCCCGCCAGTTTGCGAGCGCAGGGGCAGAGCGTCTGCTGGGTCGTGCTGCTGAACGGCGAACGCCGGGGGACGGCATTCTCCCGTCGCGATGAAGCGGAGGAGTGCAAGGCTGCCTGGTTGGCCCAATTAAGCGCCGAAGCCCCCGACAGCCTGCATTGACTAGTGAACCTGATGCATACGCAAATTCAGGTCATCAACCACCCGTGACCAATCAGCATCCTCACGCAATTGTTCTTTCAGGAAACCGGCCTGCTGCGGCGTCCAGAACTCGGCATCGATGAGCTTTTTATCATCGGGCATAGGCGAATGACTGGCGATGAAATCGTCGATGGCCTTCTCGCTGGAGTCCAGACCGAGTTGGTCGAACAAGCCTTTCAAGTCGTGTGTAGGTGAATCCATCTGCATCTCCTTCAGGTCATTCAGTCGCATCGAGTGTGGAATCGGCAATGCAGTGTCATTGCATCTGAGGGAGCCGCACGCCAAGAGTTCGATAGGGGTTTAGCAGCTTTCTCCGGAATCGCCACAATGATGGCAATGGGCTATTGTCTGTCAGGGCCTCAACGATTACGATGCTGTCGCGTTTTTGGCGTCACAGAGCCGCCATTCAAAGAGTTCGAACAAGGATGTAGGCGACACTCGCTCCCCCAGGATTTCCGCCTTTCAGTGCTGAATTGCCCATCCCTTGCGCGATTTTCTTTCGAGTCGACGCGTCCCCGATCCCGCATGAAAAGGATGTAAGCAGTGAAGCGTCTTGTTTATCTGATGGCCATCGCGCTTGGCCTGTCGCTGACTGGTTGTGTGTCGTTCACACCGCTGGGCCCCATTGGCGAACCCTTGAACCCCGCGCCATCCACCCTTGATCGTAGTGCCGAGATCAGCGACGTCGTGATTTCCGCCCCCGATCTGGACGACAAGGTGCGTGTCGCCGGCAGCCAACAGTTGACCGAGCAGATCAGCGTCTATGTCGACAAAAGCGATTACTTCAAGCGAATCGTGGCGTTCCCGGCCAAGGCCGGTGAGGACGACGTGGTGCTCAAGTTCAACCTGACCTCGCTGGCAGGCAAACGCACCATGCACCCGGCTTACCTTCCAGGTGCGCTGTTGACCTTGACCCTCTGGATCTGGGTCGACGGTCCTATTTACGTCGACAAATACGACCTCGCGGGTGAACTGATCATCGAAGACCGTCAGGGCAAGCAACTGGCCAGGTCGGTCGAGAAGGTGAAGCTCGACAAGAATGTCGGCATGTGGAATGCCGATTATCTCAATCCCCGCCTGGGCGGTACTCAGCTGCGCGAATTGATCGCTCAATTGCTGGCCGGTGCCACCCCTCAACTGCGTCCACTGTCAAAGGAATTGGCTGCACATGAATAAGTACCTTTTGGTTTTGCTGTTGATGGCCAGTAGCGTCCTGACGGGCTGCATTTCCTACTCCCAGCACAGCTTGCCACCGGTGGATCAGTGGCCACCGGCCCAGGCCCGGCAAGACAAGCCCAGTGCTTATCTGCACGTGACCATTCAGCAGAAGTTCAACGGCGAACTGTCGGGCGCCGGGGACAATGCGGCGCTGGTGGAAAAGAACATGCTGGAAACCTTCAAGGAATCCGGACAGTTCAAAAGCGTGACCACGGACAAAGTTGACTCGAACTTGTACGTCACGAGTACGTTGACCAACAATGAACAAGGCAATATCGCCAGTGCCTGGCTGACGGGATTCACGTTTTTCGTGATCCCGACTACGTACAGCAATACCTTCACGCTGGAAACGGTGTTCAAGGATCAGGAAGGCAACGTGCTGGGCAAAATCGTCAAGCAGGAGAGCACTCGCACCTGGTTGCAGATTCTGCTGATTGTCGGGGCGCCGTTCAATGAACGAGGGGACGTGTTGCTCAAGCACTTAACCCAAAGCACGCTGGATGAAGCGGTCAAGCGCAAGCTGATCTGATCGATTGTCGCTATGACGGCGTGCAACCTGTGCAAGGTTGGCACGCCGCTGACACCTCTCGGGCCGAGGTGCCGACCTTGTCGGCGAGGCCCGTTCTGGCCTGATACAGCGCGCTGGCGGTCATGAAAATCGCGCTGTCCAGCGCCGGCTCCCGGACTTGCCCACCCCCCATTTCAGGCTTTCAATGCCCCTTCATCGACCGCAAGCTTCAGTGCCTTGGCGGCTTCCTTTGCGGCGATTTCGGCGACGTCCGAGGTTTTGAACCAACGATCCTTCTCGACCTGGTGATACGTCACCGTGGTCAGCGGCGGTTTGGCGCGCATGACAATGACCGCCTGGAATTCGCCTTCGACTTCTCTGGCTTCGCCCCGGATAAAAAATTCACCGATATCAAATTCCGTCACGTAGCAGCCTTCCCCTGGAAATGTCCTGTTGTGTTGAACGCCGTCCGACTTGGGAACGGGTTTCATTGGTTCGGCAGTATGGCAGCAGTTGCCTGCCGACGGCTGAGTTAAGTCGTCGGCATGACGAAACGTCTATAAGAAGGGACTGAGCGTAACGCTTAGCGATGAAATTCGAGCTGACGGGCGAGCGCGCATGCTTCGTTGTGGTCGCTGCGGAAACCTCTGACATGGCCAGTGGAAATTTCTTTGATGTGGAAGAACGCATTACCGGCCAGAACAACCTGAAAACGCGGTGTGGCAAGCGTTTCAGGGTCAAGTTCAGGGTGTTGAAACCCCGCCGCGTACAGCGTCGACGGGTTGCTTGAGTAAGGCGCCAGGGGACGGGTGAAGTGTGTCAGGGTGCACATATGAAGTCCTTTTCGTTATTTTGCCGACGTGTGTACATCGTTTTGGGTAGTCTCGAAGAGCATCGCTGCTCTAGAATCACCGTCACTGGTGGGCGATTGATGGTTATCTAAAGCAATTTTTTGCCGGCGATATGTCGGAAAAGTGCTTTTTTTAAAGAGTTTTTTCCCTAAGGTTGGTAATCCGTTTTTTCTGGCAGTCAGAAGGGCTTTTTCCTTCAGCCTCTGACGAACTCCAGGCAAGACGGCGCGAGTGACTTTCCATTAGTCTTCTTACGCCTCGCGATGAATGAGCCCTCTGCTCGTTTCAGGATTTCAACACGGGTCATTTGGCGACACCTTCGGCATTGCCGCTTTTTTCTGCTGTGCGCTGTTTGCAGGCGTGCGGCATCATTTTCAGATGTGGGGATGTTTCCTTGGCAGTAAGTAATCTCGATATGCATGCTTTGTTCGTGCTGGGTGATTTGCGCGCAAAGCTGGTCAAGCAGTTCCAGTCACGTTTTGTTTACATCACCGAACAGAACGCCGAAGGCATTTACATTGCCGAGATCGACACCGAATCAGCACTGGTGGTGGACGACAAGCCAGGCCTGAAACTTAAAGTCGGCGATCATTTCAGCGCTTCGGTTTTGCCCAGTCGCGAAGGCGGCAAGCTGGACATCAAGTTCCGCGAAATCAAACTGACGGTGTATGGCCTGGGCGATTACGCGTTCGTGACCACCGCCGACGGTCATGGGATCGTGTTCAAGGAAGGACACAGCGTGGTGATGGTATTTGCCGCCCACCAACAATTGCAGGAAGGCCTGACCAAAACCCTGAAAGCCGTGACGGCCAAGGCCGCCAAGTGGCGCAAGGGTGAACTGGTGACCTTCAAGGCCAGCGAGTAATGCCCCTGACCCGCGCCGATTTCCACGTACAGAACCAGGCCAGCGCCCAGGTGGAGGCCCAGCGACTGTTCGAGCAGAAGGCCATCCTGCAAGGGGCCTGGCTGGGGTGGGTGGCGTCGCAGATCTACACATTGCGCCCGGCGGAATACGCCAGCATGGTCAGAAGAGAGCTGGCGCGCTTGCAGGGAATTTCCGAAAAATAATCCTCGCCCCTCGAAAGCAGGAACCTCTACTACAGTCAATTGACTGAGTCTTTTGAGGCTTGCGGTCTTTATCAGGCCATCCTGCTATTGCTGTGAACAGCACGAGGTGCAAAAGCATGAACGGATTTCGACGGTTGCTGGCCACTGTTCTGGTCGCTTTCGGTCTGGGTTCGCCCATTCCGGTATTCGCCGCCCAGGCGCCGATCCACTTCGCCGACCTGAACTGGGAAAGCGGCAGTCTGATCACCGATATCCTGCGGATCATTGTCGAGAAGGGCTACGGGCTGCAGACCGATACCTTGCCGGGAACGACCATCACCCTGGAAACCGCCCTGGCCAACAATGACATTCAGGTCATTGGCGAAGAATGGGCCGGTCGCAGCCCGGTCTGGGTCAAGGCTGAGGCCGAGGGTAAAGTCGCGAGCCTCGGCGATACGGTCAAGGGCGCCACCGAAGGCTGGTGGGTGCCCGAATACGTGATCAAGGGCGATCCGGCCAAGGGTATCAAGCCGCTGGCCCCCGGCTTGCGCAGTGTCAGTGACCTGCCGAAATACAAGGACGTGTTCAGTGATCCGGAAAGCCCGGGCAAGGGACGCTTCCTCAACAGCCCGATCGGCTGGACCTCGGAGGTGGTCAACAAGCAGAAGCTCACGGCCTATGGCTTGAACGACAGCTATGTGAACTTTCGCAGCGGCTCCGGGGCGGCGCTGGATGCGGAAATCAGTTCGTCGATCCGTCGTGGCAAGCCGGTCCTGTTCTATTACTGGTCGCCGACACCCTTGCTCGGGCGCTTCAAACTGGTTCAACTGGAAGAACCGCCGTTCGACGCCGAAGCCTGGAAAACCCTGACCGACGCCGACAACCCCAATCCGAAACCGACGCGCTCACTGCCCTCGAAACTGTCGATTGGCGTGTCCACACCGTTCCAGAAACAGTATCCGCAGATTGCCGAGTTCTTCAGCAAGGTCGATTTTCCCATCGGCCCGTTGAACAAGGCGCTGGCTGATATGAGCGAGAAACACACTCCACCGCGCCAGGCCGCGGAGGCGTTCATGAAGGCGCACCCGGATGTGTGGCAGGCGTGGGTGCCGAAGGATGTGGCGGATAAAGTCTCCGCCGAGTTGAAATGATGGGGGCCGCTGATATCACCGGACTGTAGGAGCCAGCTTGCTGGCGATGGCGGCCTCCAAATCGATGCAGAACGCTCGGGCCTCATCGCCAGCAAGCCGGCTCCTACAGTGGGTCGTGTCGTTCACCTTATTCAGGCCTGCCACACCCCCCCTTGTAGGAGCCAGCTTGCTGGCGATGGCGGCCTTCAAATCGATGCAGAACGCTCGGGCCTCATCGCCGGCAAGCCGGCTCCTACAGTGGATCGTGTTGTTCACCTTATTCAGGCCTGCCACAACCCCCTTGTAGGAGCCAGCTTGCTGGCGATAACGACCTCCAATTCGATGCAGAACGCTCGGGCCTCATCGCCGGCAAGCCGGCTCCTACAGTGGATCGTGTCGTTCACCTTATTCAGGCCAGCCACAACCCCCCTTGTAGGAGCCGGCTTGCTGGCGATAACGACCTCCATTTCGATGCAGAACTCCCGGGCCTCATCGCCGGCAAGCCGGCTCCTACAGTGGATCGTGTTGTTCACCTTATTCAGGCCTGCCACAACCCCCCTTGTAGGAGCCAGCTTGCTGGCGATGGCGGCCTTCAAATCGATGCAGAACGCTCGGGCCTCATCGCCAGCAAGCCGGCTCCTACAGTGGGTCGTGTCGTTCACCTTATTCAGGCCTGCCACACCCCCCTTGTAGGAGCCGGCTTGCTGGCGATGGCGGCCTCTAAATCGATGCAGAACGCTCGGGCCTCATCGCCGGCAAGCCGGCTCCTACAGTGGGTCGTGTTGTTCACCTTATTCAGGCCTGCCACAACCCGCCTTGTAGGAGCCAGCTTGCTGGCGATGGCGGCCTTCAAATCGATGCAGAACTCTCGGGCCTCATCGCCGGCAAGCCGGCTCCTACGGGGAGTGTGGATCGAGCACTAAAACCGGGTTTGCACGGCCAGCTCAAAAGTCCTCGGTGTACCCAGGTAATACGCCGGCGACACGTGCGCAAACTCGGCATACACCTCGTTGGTCAGGTTGCGTACCCGGCCAGTGACGGTGGTGTGCCGATCGACCTTGTAGTTGAGAAACGTGCCATAGAGCGTATAAGACGGCACGGTCATCGTGTTGGCGCTGTCGGCAAACACCGAGGCGACGTACCGTGCATCGACGCCCCCTTGCCATTGCGGCGCAAAGTCATAGGTCAGCCACAGATTGCCGACCCGGTCCGGCACGTTGGTCGGTGTGTTGCCCTTGCGTGAAACCACCACCCCCGCGGCATTCTTCTCGGTGAACTCATCGTACTGAGCGTCAACCCAGGCAAAGTTGCCTTCGGCCAACAGCTTGTCGGTGATCCGCAGCGAACTGGCCAATTCGATGCCTTTGGACGTCTGCTGACCCACGGGAACGCTAAGCGTCGGGTCCTGCGGATCGGTCACCGCGAAGTCTTTGCGCTCAATCGTGTACGCCGCCAGCGTCGCCGAACCGCGACCGTCCAGATAGTCGAATTTGCTGCCGACTTCCCATTGCTTGCCGGTCGAGACATCAAAATCCTGTGTGCCGTTGGGTTGTTCGGCAGCGGTGCTGTATTGCACGTAGACGTTGGCGTTTGGGATGAACTGGTACGTCAGGCCGACGCGACCAGTCACAGGTTCCCAGCTACGTTTGAGATGACGTGGATTGCTGGCGGTCACTTCCCGGTGGTTGGTCACGTCCAGATCGATGTCGTCGTAACGCAGGCCGGTCAGCAACGACAATTTATCGGTCAGCGCCAGGCGGTTCTCGGCGAACAGCGCCTTGGTGGTGACGTCGTTGGTCTTGTCGCTGACAAACCCCGGCCGGGTGCCCGGGATGTCGTAGAAATGCCCCGGCTGAAAGTTGTTCGGGTCGACCGTGCTTGCGCCTTTGACGTTCAGCGGCGAATTGGTGGTCTGGTTGACCTTGTACTCGAAACCGCCGGACCAGGTGGTGTCCAGGCCAAACAGCGTGTTGTCGTGACGCAGTTCGAACTGGTTGCCGTTCTGCTCGCCCTGATGGCGCACCTGGTACGCCGTGGAGCGGTTCACCGCGCGGTTGTTGGCGCTGTACTGATAGGTTTCCAGGTTGCGGTAATCGCGCTGACTGTCGAGGTGATAAAGGGTGTTGCGCAGGGTGGTGCTGTCGTTGATCCGGTAATCGATGATCGAGCGCACCCAAATCGTGCGCTGTTCGTAACGACCGTCCTCGACGTTGTAGTTGTTGAAGCGGTTGTGCTTGTCGATCTTCAGTTCACCGGCCTTGGGATTCAGCACCGGCGTGCCCCAGTACGGACTGTCTTCGTGTTCATCCTGATATTCCAGCGCCAGGGTGTGGGACAGGTTCGGCGTCAGGTCACTGAGCAGCGAAAACGCCACGCTCCACGCATCGCGTTCCTGGCGATCGATGTAGCCGTTGCCGGTGTTGTGGCTGACGTCCAGCCGCGCGTAATGCTGCACATCCGCGCCGGCTTCACTGAGGGCATGGTTGAGGCCGAACGCGGTCTCGGCGGTGTCGTAACTGCCGTAGCTGACCCGGCCTTCGACCGCTTGCTCTTCACGGGTCGCCAGTCTGGTCACGTAGTTCAGTGAACCGCCCACGGAGCCGGCGCCATTGATCAGCGATGACGGGCCGCCCACCAGTTCCACCCGATCATAGATCCACGCATCCACGGGCCGGGCAAGGCCGCCGGAGACGTTGACACCATTGAACATCTGGGTGATCTGGCTGCTGGTGAAACCACGGTAGGAGACGAACCCGCCGAAACCTGGTGGTGCACTGGCATTCACGCCGGGCAAGGTGTTGGCGGCGTCCTGGAAGTTCTGCGCGCCGTGGCGTTCGATGTCGTTGCGGTTGGCAATCGCCACCGACGCCGGGATTTCACGCACGCTCAGCCCCAGGCGCGAGGCCATGCCGCTGGATTGGTCCAGGCTCAGACCCGGCTCGGCAGGTGCTTCGCCATCAATGGTGATTGGTGCGAGGTCCACTGTGGATTGTGCCCAGGCGTTAACGGACAGGCAGCCGAACAGGCTGGCCAGCAAAGGAATGGTTTTCATCGATGAATCCTGAATGCTTGCTAGGAAACAGCGCACAGGCAAACGCCTCGCGTTGGCGAAGTGAGCTGATTGAATGGCGAAGGATTCAGGCGAACGGCGGGGCGCGGGGGTTGGCCGAGGGCCAGGTGAAGCGGGCAGGGAGGTCAGCGTTGGCGACGACCGCCAAGGGTGGGCTGTGTGTTTGCGGGAGGATCGCCAGGGTCAGGCTGGAATTGAGCGCCGGACCCATGCCGCCGGTGGAGCACAACGGGCAGCCGAAGGCTTTCGACAGTGTCGGCAGTTGCTCTTCGGACGTGTTTGAGGACGCAGGTGCCTGAGTGCGCGGGTCAACCGTACAGAACTGGCCACCGAGGCCGTTGAGCTGCATCCCGACCATTTGCCCGTGACCGATGCTGCAGGCGAACACATTGAACAGGACGCAGCAATAAAGCATCCATGCAATGAGTGAGCGATCGGTCCGGGCGAGCTTCATGGGGCGGCACTTTAACATCGTTGATCAGCCGCGCACTTCTAAAAATGCCGACTAGGATGATTCTGTTAAATACTTTTCTAGGATCCTCGACATGACGTTTGTGTTGGCTCAAGGGCTGGTGACGATCTTCGCGGTGATCAGCCTGATCCATGTCTACTGGGCGCTGGGTGGCCAGTGGGCTGCCGTGGCGGCCGTGCCGCAGGTGCCGGTGGAGGGCAGCGCGAGATCGCAGCCTGCGTTCAAGCCCTCGGGGTGGTTGACGTTGCTGGTGGCTTTCGGATTGCTGCTGATTGCAGCGCTGGTGTGTTTGCGCGTTGGCTGGTGGGTGCCGGCGGTGTCCCATCAATCGCTGCAATGGGTGATCAGCGCCATCGCGATGCTGATGTTCGCCCGGGCGATTGGCGATTCGAACCTGGTGGGGTTTTTCAAGCAGGTCAAGGGATCGGAATTTGCCCGGCTGGATACGTGGGTGTATTCGCCGTTGTGTGTGGTGTTGGGGGCGGGGTTGTTGGTCGTCGCGTGGATTTGAAAAGCATCGCCGGCAAGCCGGCTCCTACAGGTGAACACAAACCCTTTGTAGGAGCCGGCTTGCCAGCGATGAGGCCCGAACAATCAACACAAATCCGTGACCCTAACTCCCGCTCTCAGTCCGCCGACTACTCACCTCGGCCGGCACATCATCCCCCGCCATGCGCTTGCGGAACAACGCCGCCCGCGCCAGCAGCAACGTGGTCACCGGCACCGTAATCGCCAACAGGATCGGGATCAGCCAGGCATGCAGCACCGGCCCGGACTTGAGCGCCGAAAAGTAGATGATCGACCCCAGCGCCACGCACCACGCACCCAATGTCGAGGCCAGCGCCGGCGGGTGCATGCGCTGGAAGTAATCCTTCATCCGCACCAGCCCGATCGCCCCGATCAGTGCAAAAACACTGCTGAGTACCAGAAGGATCGCCACCGGGATTTCCACCCACATAGACAGTTCAGCGTTCATTCGATCACCTCGCCACGCAGCAGGAATTTCGCCAGGGCAAACGAGCCGACGAAGCCGAACAGCGCGATCAGCAGCGCCGCTTCGAAGTACGTGTCACTGGCATAACGAATACCCAGTGTCAGCATCATCAGCATCGCGATGATGTACAGGTAATCCAGCGCCAGAACCCGGTCCTGCGCCGACGGCCCTTTGAACAGGCGGATCAGGGTCAGGACCATCGCCAGCGAAAAAATGAACAGGCTCAGCAGAACCGCATTCGACAGCAACGGGCTCATTCGAAAATCTCCATCAACGGGCGTTCGTAGGTCACCTTGAAATGCTCGATGAACAGCGCTTCGTCATCCAGATCGAAGACGTGCAGCAACAAAATGCTGCGGTCCAGCGCCAGTTCGGACCAGACCGTACCGGGCACCACCGTGCAGATCATCGCCAGTGCTGCCAGGCCGTTGGCGTCGCGCAAATCCAGCGGCACCTTGATGAATCGCGAGCGCGGCGGGCGCCGACCGGCGTTCAAGACACCCCAGGCCACAGCAAGGTTGGAGACCAGCACGTCGCGACCGACGATCAAGAACAAATGCAGAATCACACCGGGACGCCGAATGCGGATCGGCAGGGGGCGCAATTTGCGCATCATCAACGGCGCGCAAAACCCGAGCACGGCGCCCAGTAGCAGATTGCCGGGGCTTATCGACAGGTTCAGCACCAGCCACAACAACCACAGCGCCAGGGACAACCAAGGTGCAGGAAACAGACGCTTCATGGTTGCACCTCCGCGAGTGCGGCTTTGGCTTCCGGGCTTGGAACTGCGCGAGTCCCAAGCACCGCCATCACGTATTGCTGCGGATTGTTCAAGGCCTGTGCGGCGGCCTGGGTGTAACTCAGCAATGGCTCAGCCTTGAAGGTCAGCAGAATGCTAAGGCCCAACAGCCCGATGATCGGCACGCACTCGAGCCGTCGCAGCAAGGGTGATGGCCGTTCTTCAGGCGTCCAGAAACGCTGGATGCCCAGGCGCGAGAAGGCAATCAACGACGCCAGCCCGGAGAGAATCAGCAGCGCCAACAAACCCCACGCGGCGTTCGACACCGGTTCATCCGCGCCATTGCCCAGGCCCAGCGGGTTGAGCAGGGCGTGCAGTAAACCGAGTTTGCCGATGAAACCGGACAGCGGCGGCATGCCGATGATCAGCAACGCGCAAGCGATGAAGCTCAAGCCGAGAAAGGCCATGGTCCAGGGAATCACCTGGCCGACCACGGCTTTCTGTTCATCGTCGAGGTTGATGCCTTTGAGCGGTTGCAGGGGCTCCATCGGCCGCGCAATCAGGTCGGCGTCATCGAACAGTGGCATTTCGTTGGCCGAACGCGAACGTTCGATCAACTCGGCCAGCAGGAACAACGCGCTCAACGCCAGGGTCGAGCTGACGAGATAGAACAGCGCCGCGCCGATCAGGTTCGGCTGGGCGAAACCGATGGCCGACAGCAGAATCCCCGCCGACACCAGAATGCTCAGGCTGGCCATGCGCTCCAGACGTTGCGCGGCGAGGATCGCCACGGCGGCGCAGACGATGGTTGCCATGCCGCCGTAGATCAACCAGTCGCCGCCAAAATACGCCGACGCGCCGGCCTGACCGGAGAACAGCAAGGTCCACAGGCGCAGCAAGGTGTAGACGCCAACCTTGGTCATGATCGCGAACATCGCCGCCACCGGTGCGCTGGCCGAGGAATAGGCCGGCACCAGCCAGAAATTCAGCGGCCACATCCCGGCCTTGGCCAGGAACGCCACGGCGAGAATCGCCGCGCCGGCATGCAGCAAGCCGCGATCGGCTTCCGGCACCAGCGGAATTTTCAGCGCCAGGTCGGCCATGTTCAACGTGCCGGTAACGCCGTAGATCAGCGCCGCGCCAATCAGGAACAGCGACGAGGCCAGCAGGTTGATCGAGATGTAATGCAACCCCGACGACACCCGCGCCCGGCCCGAACCGTGGAGCATCAGGCCGTAAGATGCCGCCAGCAGCACCTCGAAAAACACGAACAGGTTGAACAGGTCCGCCGTCAGGAACGCGCCATACAAACCCATCATCTGGATCTGGAACAGCGCATGGAAACTCGAACCGGCGCCGTCCCATCTGGCCATCGCGAACAGCAGGGCGCTGACGCCGATGATCCCGGTCAGCACCAGCATCAGCGCGGACAGGCGATCGACCACCAGCACGATCCCGAACGGCACTTGCCAGTTGCCCGGCAGGTAGACGCCGATGGAGCCGGGCACGCCAGTGGTTTGCGTCCATTGCAGCAACAGCACGGCGATGCCCAACCCCAAGAGGCTGGAGAGCAGGTTGATTTTGGCCTTCAACGGGCGGTGCTTCTCGCCCAGCATCAGCATGATGGCTGCGGTCAGCAGCGGCAGCAGAATCGGCGCGGCGATCAGGTGCGTCATCGCATTCATTCTTTAGGCTCCCGGCCATCCACATGGTCGGTGCCGGTCAAGCCACGCGAAGCCAGCAACACGACGAGAAACAGCGCGGTCATGGCGAAGCTGATCACGATGGCGGTCAGCACCAGCGCTTGCGGCAGCGGGTCGGTGTAATGCAACAGGTCCTGAGGAACGCCATCCTTGATGATCGGCTCTTTGCCGATAAACAGGCTGCCCATGCTGAAGATGAACAGGTTGACGCCGTAGGACAGCAGGCACAGGCCCATGACCACCTGGAACGTCCGTGGCCGCAACACCAGCCAGACGCCGGACGCGGCCAGTACGCCGATGGCGATTGCGATGACTTCTTCCATCAGACGGCCTCCTTCATGGCAGCGGGTTTGGGCAGGGCAGCGGTCTTGTGACCCCGGACCGATTGGTGGGCGAGGGCGGTGAGGATCAACAGGGTCGAGCCGACTACTACCGAGTACACGCCGATGTCGAAGAACAGTGCGCTGGCAATGTGAATGTCGCCCAATACCGGCAGTTCGGCATGCCAGGTGTGGGTGGTCAGGAACGGATAACCGACCGCCATCGCCCCGAGCCCGGTGACCGTGGCGAACAGCAAACCGGTGCCCATCCAGCGCAGTGGGCGCAGGCTCATTTGTGCCTCGACCCACTGCGTGCCGGCGACCATGTATTGCAGGATGAACGCCACCGACATCACCAGCCCCGCGACAAACCCGCCGCCCGGCTGGTTGTGGCCGCGCATGAACAGGTAGATCGAGACCACGAACGCAATCGGCAACAGCATGCGCACCAGCACCGCCGGGACCATCATGAAACCGAGCGCGGTGTCGCTGGCGTGACGCGGGTTGACCAGATCGGTGACCACGTCGGGCGCGAGCAAGCGCTGTTGCGCCGGCAGTTGCAGGCTTTCTTTCGGCGGGCGGAAGCGTCGCAACAGCGCGAACACAGTCAGCGCCACGGCCACCAGCACGGTGATTTCGCCGAGGGTATCGAAGCCACGGAAGTCCACCAGCATTACGTTGACCACGTTGCTGCCGCCACCTTCCGGCAGGGCTCGGCTGAGGTAGAACGAGGAAATGTCGTTGGGCGTCTGGCGCGTCAACATTGCGTACGACAGCAGCGCCATGCCGCCCCCGACGGCGATCGACAGCAGCAAGTCGCGCAGACGCCGGATGCGTGCCTTGCGCAGGCTGCTCGGCAGCGGCGAGACTTCTTCGATCCGTCGCGGCAACCAACGCAGGCCCAGCAGGATCAGCACCGTGGTCACCACTTCAACCACCAGTTGCGTCAGCGCCAGGTCCGGCGCGGAGAACCAGACGAAGGTGACGCAGGTCATCAGTCCACAGACGCTGACCATGGTCAGTGCCGCGAGCCGGTGATACTTGGCTTGCCACGCCGCGCCGAGGGCACAGGCAATCGCCAGCAGCCACAAGGTCACGAACACGATCGAGCCCGGAATCTTCGGCCGGTCACCCCAGCTCAGGCTGCTGTGCAGCATCGGGATCAACCCGGCCAGCACGGCGGCGAGCACCATCAGGAACAGTTGGGTTTGCAGGCGTCTGGTGCTGATCCGTCGCTCCAGGCGACGGGCCAGGCGCATCATGATCACCAGGCTGCGCTCGAACAGGCGCTTGCCGTTGAACAGGCCAATCACCGGCGGGTATTTGAAGCGTCCGTGCTTGAACTGGTTGCGCAGCAGCAGGTAGAGCACGATGCCGCCGGACATGGCGATCAGACTCATGATCATCGGCGCGTTCCAGCCGTGCCAGATCGCCAGGCTGTATTCAGGCAGGGTGCCGCCAACGACGGGTAGGGCAGCGGCAGCCAGTAATGAACCGACCACTTGTGCCGGGAAAATCCCCACGATCAGGCAGGTGAACACCAGCAATTCCACCGGCGCACGCATCCAGCGCGGCGGTTCGTGCGGGGTGTGCGGCAGGTCGGTGGCGGTCGGGCCGAAGAACACATCAACCGTGAAGCGCAATGAATAGGCAACGCTGAACGTGCCGGCGATGGTCGCGACGATGGGCAGGGTCAACTCGATCCAGGCGGTCGCGTTGATGAATACGGTTTCGGCGAAGAACATCTCTTTCGACAGGAAACCGTTGAGCAGCGGCACGCCAGCCATCGAGGCACTGGCGACCATCGCCAACGTCGCGGTGAACGGAATCAGTTTGATCAGGCCGCTGAGCTTGCGAATGTCGCGTGTGCCGCTTTCGTGGTCGATGATCCCGGCGGCCATGAACAGCGACGCCTTGAAGGTGGCGTGGTTGAGGATGTGAAACACGGCGGCCACGGCAGCCAGCGGACTGTTCAGGCCCAGCAGCAGGGTGATCAGGCCGAGGTGGCTGATGGTCGAGTACGCGAGCAGGCCTTTAAGGTCGTTCTGGAACATCGCGCAGTACGCGCCAAGTAACAGGGTGCAGGCACCGGCGCCGCTGACGATGTAGAACCATTCTTCACTGCCGGACAACGACGGCCACAGCCGCGCCAGCAGAAACACCCCGGCCTTGACCATGGTCGCCGAGTGCAGATACGCAGAGACCGGTGTCGGCGCCGCCATCGCGTGGGGCAGCCAGAAGTGGAAGGGGAATTGTGCGCTTTTACTCAGGGCGCCGATCAGAATCAGGGGAAGCAGAACAGGGTAGAGGGCATGTGTGCGAATCAGATCGCCGGCGGCCAGGACCTTGTCCAGGTCATAGCTGCCGACCACATGGCCGAGCAGCATGACCCCCGCCAGCAAACACAAACCGCCTGCGCCGGTGACCATCAACGCCATATAGGCGCCGCGTCGCGCATCGGCGCGGTGGTGCCAGTAACCGATCAACAGGAATGAAAAGAGGCTGGTCAGTTCCCAGAAAAATACGATCTGGATCAGGTTGCCGGAAATCACCAGACCAAGCATGGCGCCCATGAACGCCAGGAAAAACGCGAAGAAGCGCGGCACCGGATCGTCCGGCGACATGTAGTAGCGAGCGTACAGCGACACCAGCGTGCCGATGCCCAGCACCAGCATCGAGAACAGCCAGGCAAACCCGTCCATGCGCAGAACGAAGTTCAGGCCGAGGCTGGGTAGCCAGAAAAATTCTTCGCGTATGACGCCGCCATCGGCGATCTGCGGGTACAGGAGTGCGACCTGGACGGTGCCTATGAGGGCAACGACGCCAGCCAACAAAGATTCAGTGTTACGCGCGTTGTGCGGCAGCACGGCTGCCAGACAGCTGCCGACAAAGGGCAGAAGCAGTAGAACTATCAGGGACATAGGCTTCTAATCTGCGGAAGTTTGTGAAGCATCATACGTGCCAGTCCCCGGATCACCAAACGGCAAGCTGTGGCAGAATCCTACAAGGTAGACGGAAAATGCCTGATTCACATTGTTTCAGAGGGCTGTGTTCAGCGGGGCTGGAGCCTTTGCGAGCGGGCTTGCTGTGGGCGGCGTTCCGACGATGGCGTACTTATGGCTGGCGTGTTTTTTTGATGGTGTACATATCCATTGCTGCGGTATCGGCCACTTATGGTTTCGCTTTTACAGCGAGTCACTTGGAAAAGCCCCAAGTAACCAAGGGCTCTTGCCCCTTTCGTTCGGTGCCTCGCCTAGGCTCGGCATGCCCTCGCTCCGGTCCTGCTCCGTGGGCCCGCCGCCATCGGCCATCCATGGCCGGGGGCGGCTAACCCGGCATCCTTGCCGGGTTGCACACTGCGCAGAACCTGCGCTTGGCCTCTCGAGGGGGCGCTCAGATCAAAAGCGGAAGGCGAGCTAACGCTCGGCCTGATGAGTGGTGAAAAGCAAAAGCAAACGCGATTCCCTGTAGGCGCGAGGCTTGCCCGCGAAAAACGACCGGATAACGCGTTCATTCAGGCAGCCCGCGTTATCGTTAACGTCCATCGCCGGCAAGCCAGCTACTACAAGGGAAATGCATATGCGTTTGGATAAATACGATCAACTGTAGGAGCCGGCTTGCTGGCGATGGCGTCCTTTCAGGCAATAGATGCCTTGATTGACCCACCACTATCATCGGAACGCCGCCCGCAGCAAGCCGGCTCCTACAGGAGGGATGTGTACATGGCGACCAGCAACACCGGAATATCGCAATCATTGTTGGTCATCGGGTTCATGCGTCACCTTCCGCTTGAGCGGCGTGCATGCCGTCAATAGAGGCCTGTACCCGTGAGCGCGGTGCCGATCATATGTTTGGCATGTTCCGGAGCGTCGAGCAGCGGGATGCGGGGCTGTACGGCAAAGAGGTGAAGGTCGACGTGGTCGCAAGGGGCGAAGACGATTTATCAGGCGCTTCAAATCTTGAGACTTACCTCTGAGTTTCGCGCTCCAACTCTTCCTCGACCGCAACTGCCTTACCCTTGGTCTTCAACTCACTCACAATCACCGCCGCCACAATCAACCCCGCGCCCACCAACGCAATCGCCGGCAACCGCTCCCCGGCGATTCGCCCGACGATTCCGGCCCACACCGGTTCACCGGCATAGATCAACGTCGCCCGGGTCGGAGAAACGCTCTTCTGCGCCCAGTTCATCGCCACCTGAATCGCCGCGCTCGCTGCGCCGAGGCCGAGGACGCTGCACAGCAATAACCATGAAAAGTCAGGAATGACTTCCTGAGTCGGCACCACCAGCAAGAACGACAACACCGAGGTGGTCGCCAATTGCACCACTGTCACGCGGCGCACATCGACCTGGCCGGCGTAGGTGCTGATCAGAATGATTTCCGCGGCAATCGCGATGGCGCTGATCAGCGTGGCGATTTCACCCGGACTGAAGTTGAACGAAGCGCCCGCCGGCCCCGACAGCAACATCAACCCGGTAAACGCCAGCATGATCCCGATGCTCGGCATCAACCCCGGACGCCGCCCCAGCACCAGCCATTGCAGCAGCGGCACGAAGGGTACGTACAGCGCGGTAATAAAGGCCGACTGACTGCTTGGAATGCTCTGCAACCCGACGGTCTGCAAGCCGTAGCCGAGCATGATCGCCACGCCGATAAAGGCGCCGGCCTTGAGTTCGAACAGGGTCATTTCCCGCAGATGACGCCAGGAGAACAGGGCGACGATGCACGCGGCGGCGGCAAAGCGCAGGCCGACGAAGAACATCGGGCCGCTGACGGTCATCGCGTGCTGCACCAGCAAGAAGGTCCCGCCCCAGACCATGGTGATCAGCACCAGCACGCACTCGGCCTTGCTGAATTTGCGGGAAGAAGCCGGGGAGGAATTCAACGACGTCATGACCTTGCGCGCTACCTGAGGGCGACGCACAATGCGCCGAATGTTGCGCAGTATACTGCCCAACCCCGATAAGTGAGCAATATAGTGCACAAAGATTCAACGCAGCGGGCTTCGGTCCTTCAGCACGTCAGCCTGAACGTTCGGCGCCTGCGCCACGCCGCTGACATGAGCCAGACCACGCTCGCCGAAAAGTCCGGGGTCAGCCGCCGGATGCTGGTGGCCATCGAGGCCGGCGAGAAGAACGTCAGCCTGACCACCCTCGACCGCGTGGCCGAAGCGCTGGACGTGGCCTTCAGCGACCTGATCCAGGCGCCGGACGCCCGCGACCCGAGCCGCATCAATGAAGTGGCCTGGGCCGGGGTGATTCCGGGCAGCAAAGCCGTGTTGTTGTCCAAAGCCACCGCCACCCGCGAGGTGGAACAGTGGGAGTGGTGCCTGCAACCGGGGGAGATTTATCCGTCGCAACCGGATGCAGAGGGTTGGAGCGAACAGATCTACGTGTTCGAAGGTTGCCTGACGCTGATGGTGCGCGACACGCCGCATAACATCGGCGCGGGGGAGTTTTTCATGTTCGCCAGCAACCAGCCTCATTCCTATCGCAACGATGGGGAAGTGGCGACGCGATTTGTGCGAAATGTGGTGATCTGATTTCGGATACCGCTCATCTGAAATGATGCGCTACCTGTTATTTATGACAGTAGGCGGTCGGGGTGATTGTTCTTTAAATATCGTTCAGTGCGTTGTCCTCGTGACTTGGCCTGACTGCCGGGTGGGGTTTGCCCGATCGTCCACTGAACGGAATTGGATAAATGGCTCTATTACCAAAGCTCCAAATGAAAGAGGCTGTAGGTGGGGTGATTAAACTTGCAGATGTTCCGGCGGATGGCGCTACGGCCCTCATTCCTGTGCCTGACAATAATTTTCCCCGTGAAGATGTCAGCGTGTTTATTGAGCGTCAGGAGTATCTGCTGAAGCTCGGCGTGCCGACCGATGGCTATTATCAAGTAAAAGTACCAAAAAGTACTTTGCTTGATCATGTAGGGCCGAACAAACAGTTCAAATACATCATCTGGTATGCCGAGGCCGGAGACCTCTCTGATTCAATAAATTACGATATCTTGCGTTCTTGATTGAGCGGAATAACAAAGCGCTCGACCTCTACCAAAGGGTCGAGCGTTTTGCTGTCAGAAGTGTTTGTCGAGCAACAGTAAATCCACAGATTGTCTCGCTTCATTTAGTTAAGTCATTGAGGTTTTGCCGGTAACGTACTGATTAATAAAGATTAAAAATATTGGCACGACTTCTGTAGAGGTGTTTGGGTATTCACCTGACGCTGGAGTCGCGTAATGACAATCTCAGCCCAACCCCCTCGCACCGTCCACGTCATCCATTCGGATGCCGAGGCAATCGCCGTCGCTCACAAACTCGCTGCACGCTTCGCCATCGAGGCCAGCGTGCGTGATCGCGAGCGCCGCTTGCCGGTCGCCGAGCTCGACGAGTTTTCCGCCAGCGGCCTCTGGGGCATCACCGTTCCCAAGGCTTACGGTGGCGCCGGCGTTTCCTACGTGACCGTCGCCGAGGTGATCAAGATCATTTCCGCCGCCGACTCTTCCCTTGGCCAGATCCCGCAAAACCACCTCGGCGTGCTCGACATCCTGCTGCAAACCGCCACCGAAGAGCAGAAGCGCTACTACTTCGGCAAAGTCCTGCAGGGTTACCGCTTCGGCAACGCGTTCTCCGAGTCCAAAAGCAAAAACGCCGGGGCCTTTGAAACCCGCATTCGTTTCGATAAAGACACCGCGCAGATCGACGGCGAGAAGTTTTACTGCACCGGCGCGCTGTTCGCGCACATCGTCCCGGCGGTGGCGGTCAACGAGCAGAACCAGGCGTTCATCGCGTTCATCGAGCGCGACAATCCCGGCCTGACCGTGATCGACAGTTGGGACGGTTTTGGCCAGCGCACCACCGCCAGCGGCGGCGTCACGTTGAATGCGGTTAAGGTGCCGTTGAACGCGGTGATCCCGGCTCACAAAGCGTTCGACGAACCCACTGCCGACGGCCCGATTTCACAGATCATTCAAGCCGCAGTGGACACTGGCATCGCCGTCGGCGCGCTGGAAGAAACCAAGCGCTACGCCCGTGAATCCCGACCATGGATCGACAGCGGACACGACCACGGCTGGCAGGACCCGTTCAGCATCGCCGCCATCGGCGACCTCGAATGGCGGGTCCACGGCACCGAAGCGATCCTCAAGAAAGCCGGGCAAGCCATCGATGCGGCGTTGCTCAACCCCAACGAAGACACGGTGGCCCACGCGTCGGTGGTGGTTGCCCAGGCCAAAGTTCTCTCGGCGGAAATCGCGCTGCTCGCCAGCAGCAAACTTTTCGAACTGGCCGGCACCCGCTCGGTGCTCGGCAAGTACAACCTCGACCGCCACTGGCGCAACGCCCGCACGCATACGCTGCACGATCCGGCACGCTGGAAATACCACCTGATCGGCAACTACCTGCTCAACGGCGTCAAGCCTGCGCGCCACGCCTGGAACTGAGGAGTCCACCATGAATGCCTTGACCCAACCGATTGCTGCCGGGCAACCCCTGGCCAAAAGTCAGCACGACTTGCACAACGCGCGCAGTTTGCTCGATACGACCTTGCGCTTCGTTCGTCAGCAGAGCAAAACCACGGACGATCCGTTTGTCATCAGTCGCTTCGGCGATGTGCACATCCGCATCGAAGTTGCCGCCGCGCTGCTCGAGCGTGCGGAAGAATTCTTGAATAGCCATGAAGACGCCACTGAGGTCAGCGTCGCCATTGCCGAGTCTCACCTTGCCAGTGCCGAGGCGCTGAGCGCGGTCAGCGATGCTGAATTCGAACTGAGTGGGCAACGCACTGTGTTGCCTGGATCTCTGCAGGATCCGTTGCGCTGGAAGCTTCACCTTATTGGCAATTTTCGACTGAATGGCATTCATCCGGCGAAGATTGCGTAAGTCACGGATGCTCGTGATGAGTTCAGCAATTTGCTGCTTATCGACCTCACGCCTGTCGCAATGACAGGCGTCTCCGTGTTGGATATTTCGCGCCGCGTAGTGATCTGACCACAACTCACCGTTTGTCCAATTTCCCCTCAGACCTGTTATTTGTGACAGTAGACAGACAGTTGTCACCAGCCTTAAATGATGACTCAGTGCAATGGGTGTGCTGAACAGTGGGAGATTTCAGCCAAGAGCTGCGAAACCATTGTTGATTATCTTAAGAGGATTGACAAAATGGCACAGTATCTAGCAGCACCTAAAGTAACGGTCTTGAGGAAGGAGAAATTTTATAAGGTTGTCACGTCTCCCTGTTTTAACAGAATGACTAAGTCAGGGGATGAAATTGCAATTTATTTCGATACAATCTCGGGGAACGTTAATGTCGGCCATCGCATAGTTGAAAATGATGGTGACGGATTAAGCGTTAAACTTCCTTGGAACTCCAAGGACCTCCCTGCCACCGTGATTTTCTTTGCTACTCTGGCCAGAGGGGACGAAAAAAACGAGACTGAAGGTGCGATCGTGCCACGTGCTTCTTCTTAACACTATAAAAGCCTTCACGATGAGTGCTCTTTCCCGTTGAGGTTCTGAGCACTTTTAAATAGAAGTGTTGCTCTACAAACAGTAGTCGAACAATTTGTATTATTGAATGGTTCGATATCTCGTGTGGATCTCCCTCAAGTATAGAAACTAAGCGCCTCGTAGTTTTTGGCCTGACTTGTGCATTAAGACTCCTATATCCATCTGGAGCCTTAGTGTCATGTCGATCACCTTTGCCAGCCCCCGGCTATATCCTCTTCTTATTAACGCGGTTTTCAGGAGTATTGCCTGATGCCTCGTGAAATCCGCCTCAACGCTTTCGACATGAACTGCGTCGGTCACCAGTCCCCCGGTTTGTGGGCGCACCCACGGGACCGCTCATGGCAGTACAAAGACCTCGAATACTGGACCGACCTGGCGAAAATTCTCGAGCGCGGCAAGTTCGACGGATTGTTCATCGCCGACGTGCTCGGCATCTACGACGTCTACAACGGCAACGGTGAGGCCGCGATCCGTCAGGCGGCGCAGGTGCCGGTCAACGATCCGTTGCAACTGATCCCGCCGATGGCGCTAGTCACCGAGCATCTGGGTTTCGGCCTGACCGCGTCGCTGTCGTTTGAGCATCCGTATCCGTTCGCCCGCCGTCTATCGACCCTTGATCACCTGACCAAGGGCCGCGCAGGCTGGAACATCGTCACCTCGTATCTGGAAAGCGGCGCGAAGAACCTCGGGCAGAAAAACCAGACTGAACACGACGCCCGCTACGACTTCGCCGAAGAGTACCTGGAGGTTTGCTACAAACTCTGGGAAGGCAGTTGGGAAGAGGGCGCGATCCTGCGGGATCGCGAGCGTCGGATTTTCAGTGATCCGAGCAAAATCCACGAGATCCAGCACGTCGGCAAACACTTCCAGGTGCCGGGCATTCACCTCTGCGAACCTTCACCGCAACGCACGCCCGTGCTGTACCAGGCCGGTGCATCGAGCCGTGGCAAGCAGTTCGCCGCTGAACATGCCGAATGCGTGTTTGTGGCGGCGCCGTCGAAAGTGCTGCTGAAAAAGACCGTGGCCGACATCCGTCGTCGCGCCGCCGAGGCCGGGCGCGATCCGTCGAAGATCCTGATCTTCAACTTGCAAACGGTGATCCTCGGTGAGACCGATGCCAAGGCCAAAGCCAAGTTTGAGGAATACAAAACCTGGGTCAGCTACGAAGGTGCGATGGCATTGATTTCGGGCTGGACCGGGATCGATTTCAGTCAGTTCAAACCGAATGAACCGCTCAAGCATGTGCACACCAACGCCATCCAATCGGCGGTGGAAGCGTTCTCCACGGCCGATCCGAACAAGGTCTGGACGCCGAATGAACTGGCGGACTGGGTCGGGATTGGCGGGTTTGGTCCGCTGTTTGTCGGCAGCCCCGAAACGGTTGCCGATCTTTTGCAGGAGTGGGTTGAAGAGACCGATGTGGACGGCTTCAACCTGGCCTATGCGCTGACGCACGAAACCTTTATCGACGCCGTGGAACTGCTGGTGCCGGAGTTGCAGAAGCGTGGGGTCTACAAGACCGAGTACGCACCGGGGACCTTGCGCGAGAAGTTGTTCGGGGAGGGCGCGCGGTTGCCGGATATTCATCCGGGCGCGGGGTATCGGGATTTGGCGGGGTTGCGGCAGCAGGATAAGAAAGTGGTGTCGGCGTAGACGCCATCGCCGGCAAGCCGGCTCCTACAGGATTCGTGTTGTGGATGATATTTGCAGACAACACAAAACCCTGTGGGAGCGAGCCTGCTCGCGAAGGGGCCGGTACATCCAGCATTGATGTCGGCTGTCACACCGCCATCGCCGGCAAGCCGGCTCCTACAGGATTCGTGTTGTGGATGATATTTGCAGACAACACGAAACCCTGTGGGAGCGAGCCTGCTCGCGAAGGGGCCGGTACATCCAGCATTGATGTCGGCTGTCACACCGCCATCGCCAGCAAGCCGGCTCCTACAGGGTTTTGTGGCGTGCACAAATATCACCAACGACACGAACCCTGTAGGAGCGAGCCTGCTCGCGAAGGGGCCGGTACATCCAGCATTGATGTCGGCTGTCACGCCGCTATCGCCGGCAAGCCGGCTCCTACAGGGGATGGTGGTGATTTAGAGATTTTGGCCCAGCGGACCACCGCACGCTTTTGCCCATGAACAGGAGGTCAACCCATGAGCGTGCATGAACTCAAACGTCCGCCCCTCGCGGACACCGCCGAGTGGCGGGTCGAGCTGCCCACGGCGCTGGAGCAATTGCGTCACTGGGCGCAGGTCAGTCCGTTGCAACCGGCGCTGCGTCACAAGCGCCATGGCCAGTGGTTTGTCTGGCGCTGGATCGATGCCCTGCGCGATGTCGAGCGTTTGGCCGACGGCTTGCGCCAGCAAGGTTTTACCGAAGATTCGCGCCTGGCCCTCAGCGGTGCGTTCGAACCGAATCTGTTACTGCTGGCCCTGGCCGCACAACACATCGGCGGGCAGTTGCTGACCCTGCCGGACAACCTCGACCCCGAATCCCTGCACAAAATCCTTTGGCGCAGCGGGCCCACGCACGCCTTCGTTCAAGGCCGGCAGACCCGGCAACTGTGGCTCAATCAGGGCCAAACGCTGCTGAACTTCAACGAGCTGCTTGGCCCTGTCGACACTCCGCAGCGCCTCAACCGTTGGCGCCAGAACGCGCAACTGTGGAGCGAAGAGGGTACGCAATGGCAGGCCGGCCTGACGGTGTTGCTTGAGCAATGGCTGAGCAGCGGCCAATCCCTGGCTTTCCCGGAAAGCCCCGGCAGTGCCAGTCGCGACCGTCGTGAGGTGGCGCCTTCGGGGCTGCTGCTGTCGGCCGAGCGCCTGCAACTGCTGGCCGAGGAAATCGACAGTCGCCTCGCCGCACAAGGCACCTGGCGTCGACGTCTTTGCGAGTGGGCCATCGCTCACCCGGAAAAAGGCCTGCAACGCCTGATCAAGAACCGCGTTCGGCGACTGCTCGGTTTTCACAACCTGCATTACATCTGGCAGGCCACGCGCACGCCTGAGGTGAAAGCCGCGCCAACCTGGCTGACTGAATTCAAACGGGACATCGCATGACTTCGACCGATTCCATCCTGCAAGTCAGCGGCATTTCCCTGTCCTTCAAAGGCGTGAAAGCGATCAACGAGCTGTCCTTCGACGTGCGTCGGGGCGAGATCTGCGCGCTGATCGGCCCCAACGGCGCGGGCAAGAGTTCGCTGCTCAACGTGCTGAACGGCGTGTACCGCTTCGACGCCGGTTCGATTGTCTTCGAGCAACAGCCGTTCAAACGCATCGACCCGTTGACCGCTGCGCGCCGAGGCATTGGCCGCACGTTCCAGAACAACGCGTTGTTCAAGAAAATGAGCGTGATCGACAACATCCTCACCGGCCTGTCGCGGCACTTGCGCAGCAGCTTCATCGAACAGGCACTCAACCTGCCGCGAGCACGCCGCGAGGCCGAAGCCTTCCGCCAACAAGCCCAGGGCATTCTCGAATTCCTGGAGCTGCAGGCGCATCGCGATGTGCCGGTGGGCAATCTGTCCTACGGCCTGCAAAAACGCGTAGAGCTCGGCCGTGCCTTGATCGCCGGCCCGCGCCTGTTGCTGCTGGATGAGCCGATGGCCGGAATGAACGCCGAAGAGAAACAGGAAATGGCCCGTTTCATCGCCGACATCAACCGCGACCTCGGCACCACAGTGGTGTTGATCGAGCACGACATGAGCGTGGTTATGGGCCTGTCCGACCACGTGGTGGTCCTCGATTACGGGCGCAAGGTCGGCGATGGCACGCCAGCCGAAGTGCAGGCGGATCCTGAAGTGATCGCGGCGTATCTGGGAGTGGTGCACTGATGACGTTCTTCTTCGAAACCCTGCTCGGCGGCTTGCTCGCCGGCACCATGTATTCGCTGGTCGCCATCGGCTTCGTGCTGATCTACAAGGCCAGCGGCGTGTTCAATTTTGCCCAGGGCGCGATGCTGTTGTTTGCCGCACTGACCTTCGTCAGCCTGCACGATCAGGGCGTGCCGTTTGCCCTGGCGTTGTTGCTGACTGTGGTGGTGATGATCATCGGCGCGTTGCTGATCGAACGGCTGGTGCTGCGGCCATTGGTCAATCGCTCGCAGATCACCTTGTTCATGGCCACGCTTGGGCTGTCCTTCATCATCGAAGGCCTGGCACAAGGCTTGATGGGCTCGCAAGTGCGGGCGCTGGACTTAGGGATAGACGACGTGCCGGTGTTCATCGGCGGGATGATGGTCAGCCAGTTCGACCTGATCGCCGCGGCGGCGGCCATTGTGCTGGTGACGGTGTTGGCGTTGTTGTTCAACAAGACCCGCATCGGCGTGTCGTTGCGGGCGGTGGCGGATGACACCACCGCCGCGTTGTCGATTGGCATCAACCTCAACCGGATCTGGCAGATCGTCTGGGCCGTCGCAGGCATTGTCGGATTAGTCGCGGGTTTGCTCTGGGGCGCACGCCAAGGTGTGCAGTTTTCCTTGTCGCTGGTGGTGCTCAAGGCTCTGCCGGTCTTGATCATCGGCGGGTTCACTTCGATTGGCGGGGCGATTGTCGGCGGGCTGATTGTCGGCGCGGCGGAGAACCTCGCCGAGGTCTACGTCGGTCCGCTGATCGGCGGCGGCATCACCCCGTGGTTCGCCTATGTCCTGGCCCTGGCCTTCCTGTACATCCGTCCCGCCGGCCTGTTTGGCGAGCGCGCCATCGAGCGAGTCTGAACCCATGTCGATTTCCCTTGCCCGCGAAACCGCGCCGTCGGTGTTGATCCGGCGTCGTCTCCCGTTTGGACTGCTTGGCCTGTTATTGATCGCCTTCGTGGTCGTGCCGCTGACCGGCAACGACTATTGGCTGAACGCAATCCTGATCCCGTTTCTGGTGCTGTCCCTGGCCGGGCTCGGCCTGAATCTGCTTACCGGATACACCGGCCAGACTTCGGTCGGCGCGGCCGGGTTCATGGCGGTCGGGGCGTTTGCCACGTATGGATTTTTGCTGCGCTTGCCTGAACTGGGCTTGCCCGTCGCGTTGCTCGGCGGCGGGTTGATCAGCGCGGTGGTGGGGTTTGTTTTCGGCCTGCCGAGTTCGCGGATCAAAGGCTTTTACCTGATGGTCACCACGCTGGCGGCGCAGTTTTTCCTGGAGTGGCTGTTCGTCAAATTCCCCTGGTTCTACAACTACGGATCGTCCGGGACTATTTCCGCACCGAAACTGGCGCTGTTCGGTCACGACCTGAACACGCCGCTCGGTCGCTATCTGCTGACCCTGACCACTGTGCTGTTGCTGACCTGGGTGGCGGTGAACCTGGTGAAAAGCCAGATCGGCCGCAACTGGATGGCGATCCGCGACATGGACACCGCCGCAGCGGTAATCGGCATTCCGGTGGTGCGCTACAAACACCTGGCGTTCGCCGTCAGTTCGTTCTACCTCGGCATCGCCGGCGCGCTGTGGGCCTTCGCCTACCTGGGCACCGCCAGCGCCAGCAGTTTCGATATCAACCGGTCGTTCCAGATCCTGTTCATCATCATTATCGGCGGCATGGGCAGCATCGCCGGCAACTTCGTCGGTGCGGCGTTCATCAGCCTGTTGCCGATCCTGCTCAGTCACGCCGGGCAAGCATTGTTCGGTGGTTCGGTGGACGCCGGGCAGTTGCAGAACCTGCAAAAAATCATCTTCGGCGTGCTGATCATCCTGTTCCTGATCAAGGAACCGGAAGGCCTGATCCGCCTGCTGGGCAACCTTCGTGAACGGCTGAGTCACTGGCCGCTGCGCTTCTGAATCCTTTCCATTATTAGATAGAGAGAAAACATGCGTGCATCCTTGAAACGTTCGTTGGTTGGCGCCGCTTTGACGCTGGCCGTTTTCAGCAGTGCAGTGCCGGTGGTCCAGGCCTCGGCGGACCAGCAATTCTTCCCGTTGGCCACCTATCGCGTCGGCGCCTACGCCTCCAGCGGTGTGCAGGTGTGGGCCGGGATGCTCGATTACCTGAACTACATCAACGATGTGGAAGGCGGAATCAACGGCGTCAAACTGGTGTGGCAGGAATGCGAAACCGAGTGGACGGCGGAGAAGGGCATCGAGTGCTATGAGCGCTTCAAGAAAGGCCTGGATGGTGCGCCGGTGGCGATCTATTCACCCAACGGTGCGCCGGCGGCCTATGCGCTGAGCGAGCGCGCGGAAGTCGACAAGATCCCGCTGATTACCCTCGGCTACGGGCGCACCGAAGCCACCGACGGCACGGTGTTCCCGTACAACTTCCCGGTGATGCTGACCTTCTACAGCGAGGCATCGAGCCTGATCAATTACATCGCTCAGCGCGAGGGCGGTTTCGACAAACTCAAGGGCAAGAAGATTGCCACGGTCTATCACGACTCCGCTTATGGCCGGGAAACCCTCGGTCCATTGAAGCTGTTGGCGGAGAAATACGGTTTCGAGAACATCCAGATTCCGGTGGCCGATCCGGGTAACGAACAATCGGCGCAATGGCGGCAGATTCGCCAGGTCAACCCGGACTGGGTGTTCCTGCGCACCTGGGGCGTGTCGACGCCGGTCGCCGTGAAAACCGCCGCACGATTTGGCTTCCCGGTGGATCACATCGTCGGCGACATCTGGGCCAGTTCCAGCGAAGACGTCTTGCCTGCAGGCGCCGCCGCGAAGGGTTATCTGGCGCTGACGCCATACCCCGCTGGCGCTGATTTCGAGATCCACAAACGCCTCAAGCAATTCATCCTCGACAAGGGCAAGAGCGACCTCAAGGACCTGAAGAATTTCGGCAGCGTCTACTACAACTCCGGGCTGGTGAATGCCGCTGTCATGGTGGAGGCGATCCGAACTGCGCAAGGAAAATTCGGCAAGCGTCCGCTGAACGGCGAAGAAGGCCGCTGGGGTCTGGAACACCTGAACATCGACGATGCGCGGCTCAAGGACATGGGTTATTTCGGCCTGATGCAAAACCTCAAATTGTCCTGCAAGGACCACGAGGGCGGCGGTTCGGCGCGGGTTCAGCAGTGGGACGGTGCGAACTGGACGCTGATCAGCGACTGGATCGCCGCCGACCGCGCCTTGCTGCGGCCGTTGATCGATGAAAAATCCGCCGCGTTCGCCAAGGAAAAAAACCTGACGCCACGCACTTGCACCGGGGATGAATAAACCATGAGCCAAGCCGCCAGCGACATTGCCGCCAACGACCTGTTGCGGGTCAACGACATCGAGGTGATCTACGACGGGGCGATCCTGGCCGTGGCCGGGGTTTCGCTGACGGTGCCCAAGGGCGGCATCGTCGCGTTGTTGGGTGCTAATGGCGCGGGAAAAAGCACCACGCTGAAGGCGATTTCCGGGCTGGTGCGAGCCGAGCGGGCGCAAGTCAGTCGCGGCACGATCGAGTTTCTCGGTCGCGATACGGCGGGTGTCGATCCCAGTCTGCGGGTGCGCCAAGGGATGGTGCATGTGTTGGAGGGTCGCCACGTGTTCCCGCAGTTGACGGTCGAAGACAACCTGCGCAGTGGCGGCTTCGTGCGCGGCTTGAACCGCCAGGACCTGGCCCGGGACCTGGAGCGGATTTACGCCTGGTTCCCGCGCCTGAAAACCAAGCGCAAGACCCAGGCCGGGCTGACGTCCGGTGGCGAGCAGCAGATGGTCGCCATCGGCCGGGCGTTGATGACACGTCCTACTTTGGTACTGCTTGATGAACCTTCCATGGGTTTGGCGCCTATTATCGTCCAGGAGATTTTCGAGATCGTCGCCCAGCTCAATCGCGACGAGCAGGTGAGCTTTCTGATTGCCGAGCAAAACATTAATGTGGCGCTCAAGTACGCTTCACAGGCCTATGTCCTCGACACCGGCCGGGTGGTGTTGTCCGGCAGCAGCGAGGCGCTGTTGGCGCGGGGCGATCTGCATGACTTTTATTTAGGTAAACACTGAGCAGTGAGAACGCCATGACTGAAACCCAACGCGGACAGGCGAACGACGCCATCCGCCATGCGGACATCCTGATCGTCGGCGGTGGCCTCAGCGGCGCGTTGCTGGCGGCGCAGTTGTTGCGCCTGCCCGGTAAACGCTCGTTGCTGGTGATCGAGCCCCGGGCAGAACTTGGACGGGGCGAGGCCTACAGCGCGGTCGAGTTGGGCCATACGCTGAACGGCAACGCGGCGCGCATGAGCGTCGACCCGGACAACGCCGACGACCTGACGCAATGGCTGACCGAGTACATCGCCGGCGGTGGCTGGCCGGAGTCCGATGAGCAGCATGTGCCGGTCAGCGAACTGTTTCCGCCCCGGGGGATTTTCGGGTTGTACGTGCAGCAACGGTTGGCCGAAGCGCAAGCGCTGGGCGCGTTGAATGGCTCGACGGTCGAACATGTGCGGGCCGAGGTGGTGGACTTACAGACGCTGGATGATTCTGTGCGGCTGAGCTTGAGTGACGGCCAGCGGTTGCAGGGTGCTTATGCGGTGCTGGCGACCGGGATGTTTCCGGCTGCGCGCACGCCGCAGACCGAGTCCAGTGGCTTGAACGCTGCGGCGCTTGATCCCTGGGATGTTGCCGCGATGCGTGAGCTGGATCCGCAATCGACAGTGTTGATCATCGGTTCAGGCCTGACCATGGTCGATGCCGTGGTGTCGCTGGAACAGGCCGGGCATCGCGGGCCGATCGAAGTGTTTTCCCGGCATGGCTTGCTGCCGCACGTGCGTCGACAACCACCGGCGTGGGTGGATTTTCTTGCCGTGGATCACAGCATTCGTACGCCGCGACAGTTGGTGCGAGAACTGCGTCGGCATTGCCGGGATGCCATTGAACAGGGTATCGATTGGCAGGCGCCGCTGGATACGGTGCGGGCGCATATCGGTCGGTTGTGGAATCAGGCGACGGATGGGCAGCGTCGGCAGTTTGTGCGGCATGTGCGGCCGTGGTGGGAAAGTCATCATCACCGGTCGCCGCCGTTGAGTGCCGAGTTGGTTGCGCGATTGCACGGGGAAGGGCGGTTGCGGATTCAGGCGGCTTCGTTCAAAGGGCTGGAGCCTGCTTCGGGTGGTGTCAGTATCCGTATTCGTCGACGTGGTGAAGCGCAAACGGTTGTCGTCAGTGGCGCGGCGTTGATCAATTCCAGTGGCATCGAGTATGACTGGCGACGGGTGGCGCGACCGTTGCCGCGGCAGCTGTTGGCCCGTGGGTTGGTGCGGCCGGGGCCGTTGGCGCTGGGGATTGCGGCGGCGGTTGATGGCGCGGTGCTGGGTGGTGATGGGCAGGTTGCGAGTCGACTGTTTGCCATGGGGCCGCCGTTGCGGGGGATGTGGTGGGAGAGCACGGCGGTGACTGACGTGGCTAGTCAGGCCAAGGCTTTGGCTTTGCGCTTGGTTGGGGGGTAGGTTGGGGGTATATCCGTTTTTTTTGTGATGGCTGATATTGGTTTCGCCCTTACGGCGAGTCACTTTGGAAAAGCCCCAAAGTAACCAAAGGGCTCTTGCCCCTTTCGTTCGGTGCCTCGCCTAGGCTCGGCATGCCCTCGCTCCGGTCCTGCTCCGTGGGCCCGCCGCCATCGGCCATCCATGGCCGGGGGCGGCTAACCCGGCATCCATGCCGGGTTGCCCACTACGCAGAACCTCCACTCGGCCTCTCGAGGGGGCGTGTACCGCAAAAGCCAGATCAAAAGCTGAAGGCGAGCTAACGCTCGGCCTGATGAGTGGTGAGAAGCGAAACAAACGCGATCCCCTGTAGGAGCCGGCTTGCTGGCGATGGTGTCCGTCCAGCCAATACATACGTTGACTGACACACCGCTATCGCCAGCAAGCCGGCTCCTACGGGGGAATGCGTAAGTGTCCGAAATTAGTGGGCCACCACAAGATCAAATGCGAAAGCCAAAGCCAAAGCCAAAGCCAAAGCGAGGCGGCTTGCCAACCGACCTGTCTCATTGATCGTACGCATTCCCCTGTAGGAGCCAGCTTGCTGGCGATGGACGCCAACGATAATGCGGGCAATCTGGATGAACGCGTCGCCCATACGCTTTTCGCCGGCAAGCCGGCTCCTACAGGGATCTGCGTACGCTTTTGATTTTCACCACTCATCAGGTCGAGCGTTAGCTCGCCTTCCGCTTTTGATCTGAGCGCCCCCTCGAGAGGCCGAGTGGAGGTTCTGCGCAGTGGGCAACCCGGCATGGATGCCGGGTTAGCCGCCCCCGGCCATGGATGGCCGATGGCGGCGGGCCCACGGAGCAGGACCGGAGCGAGGGCATGCCGAGCCTAGGCGAGGCACCGAACGAAAGGGGCAAGAGCGCTTGGTTACTTGGCGCTTCTCCAAGTGACTCGCCGTAAGGGCGAAACCAATATCAGCCATCACAAAAAAAACGGATATACACCCAAACAAAGAAACCCCGAAAAGACCAAATCCTCTCGGGGTTTCCTATTCAAAGCCGCACAAACCAGCCAATCAATAACGCTGATACTTGGACCCAAACTCAGGACGGTTTTCAGCGACATACAACGTACTCGCCTGACTGTCCTTACGATCAACACCAACCGTATTCACATTCAACGTAGCCGGCTGACTGACCTTCGCCGCCGCCACTACGGGCAACGTAGCATGCGGGGCAGCGATTGCCGATGTAGCACCAAGAACCGAAAGGACGAAACCAAGACCGATAATGCTTTTCATGATGTAGCTCCAGAACTGTGGGAAGAAGATGGGCCCACAGTAGTCCTGGAGCATCACGATGAAAAAACACCCTGACGCATAGTCTTTATCGAGAACGTTGATCCAAGCCGTCAGCGTGGTATGCGGTCTGCCAGCCAGCGCTGCTTGAGCTGTTCCAGGCGCCCGTCCTGGCGCATCGTGTCCAGCGCCTGTTGCCAGCGCGCAATCTGACGCGGGTCGCTCAACGGCGAAAAAGCGATATACGTGGCTTCCTTCATCAGCGGTATCTGGTAGTGCAACTGCTCGGGTGGCACTCCTTCTTCACGGGCCATGGTGGCGACGGAAAGGGTATCGGCCACCACGAACTCCGCGCGACCCAGACGGGCCAGACGCATCATTTGTTCGGGGTTTTCCACGCCGTACAGATTGTTCACATCCTGCTTCTGCAAGTAGCTGTAGACCAGCCATTTTCGCGGAACGGCAATGCGGCCCTGATGACCGGCCTCCAGCAGACTACGCACCGGTTGCCGGGTACTTTCAGTGGAATACAGAGCGGTTTCCACCTCCATCAGCGGACCGACCCACTGATACTGGCCATCACGCTCGGCAGTGCGCAACACGGTGAACACCCCTGTGGTGGGCTCGGTGCTGGCCACGTGCAAGGCGCGCAGCAGCGGGACTTGTTGAAAGTGCACCTGGTCGCCAGCCATGTCGGCCAGTGCCTGCACCACGTCCACGCCAAACCCCACCAGCTGATTACCCTGCTGGAAATGCAGGGGCGGGTGGTTGTCTGTCAGCATGTTCAGGTCTGCCGCGACCGCAGTGAACGTCAAAAGAGACAGCAGGCAAACGGCGATACGCTTCATGAATCGTCCTTGATCGAATGAGGCACGAAGCTTAGTACGAGCGTGCAGTCACTGTCCCGCGCAATTGAGCGGGCTTTTGCGTCAGACCTGAGGATTTATAAGTATCACTCGCTCCCACAGGGGATCTTTGTTGCGACGTGGATCGCGATCAATACCGCTGATATTTCGAACCGAACTCTGCGCGGTTTTCCGCCACGATCACGCCGTCGCGTACGGCGTTGTCCGGGCTGATCAGGGCGACACGTTCACGCAGTTCCTGCAGGCGATCGGCGCCACCTTCGGCGACACGTTCACGCAGCTCTTGCAGGCGATCGGCGCCACCCTCAGCAACACGTTCACGCAGCTCTTGCAAACGATCGGCACCACCTTCAGCCACGCGGTTCTGTTGCAGCCGATCCGAGCCACCTTCCACCAGCAGTTGCTGGATCTGGCCGTGGGACACCGCGTTCACGGTGCTGGCCGAGGCCAGATTCGACAGGCCGAGACCACCGACCAGTGCCAGACCGAGTGCCAGGGAAGAAACTTTCGAGAAATTGATCATGGTGATTCTCCGTGCGTTTAGTTTGAGTGGGTCGGTAGCTGCTGCTATCCGGTGATCACAGTTAAACGCCCGGGTGTATCGGTGATGTGTGCTCGAACCCGGCGAAATCGCTGTCTGCGTATCTGTCGCGGGTTCTTATACAGACGGATACAAAACCCTTCAGATGTGAAGGGCGGTCGTGTTCAGCGCCAGGCACGCTTCATGATTCTGCGCCGAGCATTTCCACCGGGTAGGAGAACACATAGCCTTCGCTGCGCACGGTCTTGATGTAGGTCGACTCGCGCGAGTCATCCATCAAGCGTTGGCGCAAACGGCTCACCAGCAAATCGATTGAGCGATCAAACAGGTCGGCATCGCGTCCCTGGGTCAGGTTGAGCAACTGGTCGCGGCTGAGTACCCGTTGCGGGTGATCGAGGAATACGCGCAACAAGCGGTACTCGGCACCACTGAGGGCGACCATCGTGTCGTCTTCATCGAGTAGATGGCGGGCAGTCGTGTCGAGGCGCCAGCGGCCGAAACCCAACAGTCGGCCACTTTCGGTGATCAGCAGGTTGGGCGGCAGCATTCGCGTACGGCGCAATACGGCGTTGATCCGCGCCAGCAACTCGCGGGCGGCGAAGGGTTTGGTCAGGTAGTCGTCGGCGCCCATTTCCAGGCCGAGGATGCGATCGGTTTCGTCGTTGCGTGCGGTGAGCATCAGGATCGGTGTCGCTTTATGTTTACCCGAGCGCAACTCGCGGCACAGCACCAGGCCGTCATCGCCGGGCATCATGATGTCCAGCACGATCAGATCCACCTGATTGGCTTCCAGAAAACTGCGCATCTGCCGGCCGTCGGCAACCACCGTGGTGCGCAGGCCGTTCTTCTTCAGGTAATTGCCGACGAGCTCGCGAATCTCCCGGTCGTCGTCGACGATCAGGATGTGGTTTACATGTTCCATTGCTCAACCCTCTTGTTATTCGCACGTTGCGCATTCTAGGCAGCCACGGTGCACCTGCCCACAGGCTTTGTATCACAGTGTATCCGCTGCGCTGTTTGACACCTTACGCCTTAATTCCGCGGGTTCTAAGACACATGGCAGATACCTCGGGTCGATTAAATGGGCTCCATCGAGACAACACGGATTGCCTCGCAACCATTACCCATTGCAACCCTGAGGAATTCACCATGAACTGGAACAAACTGATTGCCGCCAGCTTCTTCGCCGTCCTGAACGTTGCCGCATTTTCGGCCCATGCCGATGTTCAAGCGCCGGCGCAAACCACGGCGTACGGCACGCATCTGGATATCAAGAAAGTCGTATCCATCGTCGACAACGGCGGCGGTACCTGCGGCATTGTCGATGCCCGCCTGACCTACCTCGATTCCAATGGCGCACAGAAGGTCACCGGGTACAGCAAATTCGCAGACTGCGCGAATCAGGGCGGCTGATCTTTCCACTACGCTCATCGCAGTCGATGTCGAGCAACGCACCGTTTGCTCAGCGCCCCGCGATGGCTGATTCATGTCGTCCAAACACCCGATCAATGACTTGCAGGGATATCACCATGAAGATCAATGTGTTGAGCAGTACTTCCGCCTCGCGTCGTCGCCGTTTCCTTGGCCCCTCGGTCCTCGCGTTCGCGCTGATGCAGCTCGGTGCTCTCGGGGCTGCCAGTGCGCAAGCCGCGACTGCCGAGCCCGTGGTGGCGAGTGCTGCGACCCTCAAGGCGGACACGTTCGGCCCGCTCAAGCATGTCAATGCCGGGTTGCTGAGTGTGGCGTACGCCGAAGTCGGCCCCGCCGATGGGCCGGTGGTGATTCTTCTGCACGGCTGGCCGTACGACATTCACAGCTACAGCGAAGTGGCGCCGTTGTTGGCGGCCAAGGGTTACCGGGTGTTGATCCCGTACGCACGGGGCTACGGTGACACGCATTTCCTGTCCGACAAGACTGTTCGCAACGGCCAGCCTGCGGCGTTGGCCAGTGATGTCATCGACTTCATGGATGCACTGAAGATCAAGAAAGCGGTGCTGGGTGGCTACGACTGGGGCGCACGCTCGGCGGACATCGTTGCCGCGCTTTGGCCGGAGCGGGTCGAGGCGCTGGTCGCCGTCAGCGGCTATCTGATCGGCAATCAGGCTGCGGGCAAGAACCCGTTGCCGCCCAAGGCCGAGTTGCAATGGTGGTACCAGTTCTATTTTGCAACCGAGCGCGGCCAGGCCGGCTACGAAAAGAATCGTCACGACTTCGCCAAGTTGATCTGGGAGCTGGCATCGCCAAAATGGCGCTTCGACGACGCAACGTTCGACCGCAGCGCGGCGGCCCTGGACAACCCGGATCACGTCGCTATCACGATTTTCAACTATCGCTGGCGGTTGGGCATGGTGCAGGGCGAACCCCAGTATGAAGCGCTGGAGCAGCAACTGGCCAAGGCCCCGGTGATTACGGTGCCGACCATCACCATGGAAGGCGATGCCAACGGCGCGCCGCACCCGGCCGCGGAGGATTACGCCAAGCGTTTTACCGGCAAATACGAATACCGCCTCATTAGCGGCGGCATCGGCCACAACTTGCCGCAGGAAGATCCGCAAGCCTTTGCCAAGGCTGTGATCGACGCGGATAACCTGTAAAGCGGAACCGGCTTGCTGCGCTGCGCAAGGCTTTAGGGCCTCATCGCCAGCAAGCTGGCTCCTACAGGAATCGTGGGTGTCGGTAGTTTTTCATACGGCACCAAACTGTAGGTGCCGGCTTGCCGGCGATGGCGCCCGGATGAGCGATGCACGGTTCGAGGGCCTCATCGCCAGCAAGCTGGCTCCTACAGGAATCGTGGGTGTCGGTAGTTTTTTACACGACACCAAACTGTAGGAGCCGGCTTGCCGGCGATGGCGCCCGGATGAGCGATGCACGGCTCGAGGGCCTCATCGCCAGCAAGCTGGCTCCTACAGGAATCGTGGGTGTCGGTAGTTTTTCACACGACACCCAACTGTAGGAGCCGGCTTGCCGGCGATGGCGCCCGGATGAGCGATGCACGGTTCGAGGGCCTCATCGCCAGCAAGCTGGCTCCTACAGGAATTGTGGGTGTCGGTAGTTTTTCAAACGACACCAAACTGTAGGAGCCGGCTTGCTGGCGATGGCGGCCGGATGAGCGATGCACGGCTCGAGGGCCTCATCGCCAGCAAGCTGGCTCCTACAGGGTTTGGTTACGCAACCACCCGATAACACGGCACGTACGCCGCGCCGCCCGGCAGTTTCATCCGGTGCTGGGCCACGAACGCCTTGAGCAACTGATCCAGCGGCTGCATCACCGCCGCATCGCCACGGATCTGGTACGGCCCGTGTTCTTCGATCAGGCGGATACCCTTGTCCTTGACGTTGCCAGCGACGATGCCGGAGAACGCGCGACGCAGGTTGGCGGCCAGTTCATGGGCCGGCAGGCTGCGGCTCAGTTTCAGGTTGGCCATGTTTTCGTGGGTCGGGTCGAACGGGCGCTGGAAGCCCTCGTCGATTTTCAGCAGCCAGTTGAAATGGAACGCGTCGTTGCGCTCGCGGCGGAACTGTTTCACCGCTTTGAGGCCAGCAGTCATCTGCCGCGCGACTTCAGCCGGGTCGTCGATGATGATCTCGTAATGCTGCTTCGCCGCGTCACCCAGGGTGGCGCCGACGAACGCGTCCAGTTGTTCCAGATACGGCGCCGCGTGTTTCGGTCCGGTGAGGACGACCGGGAAGGGCAGGCCCTTGTTGTCCGGGTGCATCAGGATGCCGAGCAGGTACAGGAACTCTTCGGCTGTGCCCGCGCCGCCAGGGAAAATGATGATGCCATGGCCGACACGCACGAACGCTTCCAGGCGTTTCTCGATGTCCGGCAGAATCACCAGCTCATTGACGATCGGGTTCGGCGCTTCGGCAGCGATGATGCCGGGCTCGGTCAAACCGAGGTAACGGCCACCGTGAATGCGTTGTTTGGCATGGGCGATGGTCGCGCCTTTCATCGGGCCTTTCATCACGCCAGGGCCGCAACCGGTACAGATGTCGAGACTGCGCAGGCCCAGTTCGTGGCCGACTTTCTTGGTGTATTTGTATTCTTCGGTGTTGATCGAGTGGCCACCCCAGCACACTACGATTTTCGGTTCGACGCCGGGGCGCAGGGTGCGGGCGTTGCGCAGCAGGTGGAACACGTAGTCGCTGATGCCCTGGGAATTGCTCAGGTCGATGCGCTGGCTGTCGAGTTCGTTTTCGGTGTAGACGATGTCGCGCAGGGCGCTGAACAGCATTTCCCGGGTGCTGGCGATCATTTCGCCATCGACGAATGCGTCGGCCGGGGCGTTCAGCAGTTCAAGGCGTACACCGCGATCCTGCTGGTGAATGCGGATTTCGAAGTCCTTGTAGGCTTCGAGGATGGTCTTGGCGTTATCGACATGGGCGCCGGTATTCAGAATGGCCAGGGCGCACTGGCGGAAGAGGGTATAGGTGCTGCCGGATCCGGCTTCGCTCAGTTGCTGTACTTCACGTTGAGAGAGGGTTTCCAGGCTGCCTTTCGGGCTGACCGAAGCGTTGATTACTTGTCGTTGGGACATTCAATGATCCTTAAAACGATGTCACCCGCCGAGGACGCATGACATCCGAATAGTATGTATCCACGAAAGAAGATGGCACGAACTGCGCTGTATCGCCACGTTCCCCTTTGACGATGAAAAGATGAAAAGGAGCCCCAGCATAGCTAAATCCCTCGCAGAGGCGATAATGCCCCGCAGTCTTTTTGCTCACGCCGCCTGAGGAACCCCGTCGCGATGTTTGAAATCCAGCCGCAGAACCCAGAAATCTATCGAAGCCAGACGCGCCGCAGCACGATCATCATCGCCCTGGTTTTCCTCGCCCTGGCGATGGTTTTGTCCACCGCGGCGGTGGCAATGTTCGGCGAACCGGGGGGCGACAATCTACGCTTCAACGTGGGCGGCGTGTTTGTCGCGGTGCTGTTGATGGCGGCGCTGATGCGCGGCACGTTCTGGACTCAGGAGTGGATGGCGCCGGCGGTCTACGGCTGGCAGCTCAAACGCAGCCTGATGAGCGTCACCAACGTCATGCATCAGGTGACGGCGGCGGTGGACGCGGGTGATCCGAGTGCCATGAAGCTGCTGCGTTTTTATCACCTGGGGCTGAGCCAGATGCACCAACTGGACGGTAACTCCAGTGATCACGGCCAATTGATACGTGAAATGGACCTGCACAAGGCACGAATGGAAGCGCTGGGCATCGAAACCGAACAGACGCAATTGAACCCGGCGTGGCTTGAGGCCGTGAAACAGACGCAACGCTAACCGGTACAGGATCAAGGCACATTGATAATAAAAAGGCGAACGGGATCAGTCGCCATTCATCAGGATTCAGGGAGCGTCATGGGTAACCCGTCTGTCAAAGACCGAATTGAACAATTACGCCACAGCGTGCCTTTGGTCACCGAACAGGTCGGGGCCAGGATCAAGGTGCGCTCCGCGGTGGTACTGCTTGTTGCAGTGTGCCTGTCCATGATTGTCATCGTGATCTGGGAAGCGTGGAGTTCGCGCCAGTATCATCTGCATGACAAGGAAGTGGCGATGTCCAACCTTGCGCAGACCCTGGCCTCGCAAGCGCAGGCGACGATCAAGCAGGCCGATACGCTGCTGTTTACGCTGGTAGAACGCCTCGAAAACGACGGCTTTGACCCGGCCGGGCTGCCACATCTGGAGCGCTTGCTCAGCGCCCAGCGCAGTGAGTTGAGTCAGTTGCATGGCCTGTTCGTCTATGACGAAACGGGGCGCTGGATTGCCAATTCCAACGGCGCCGCCCTGACCGATGCCAACAATGCCGACCGTGAATATTTCATCTTCCATCGCAATCATCCCGACCGTGGGCCTCATATCGGCCCATCGATCAAAAGCCGCTCCAGCGGCGAATGGATCATGACGGTGTCGCGCCGGATCAATCATGCCGATGGGAGTTTTGCCGGTGTGGCGCTGGCGACGATTTATCTCAATCACTTCCTGTCCCTGTACGACAGCATCGACATGGGCCGCAACGGCGTAATCAACCTGATCGCCGACGATGCCACCATCATCGTTCGCCGGCCGTTCAACGAAGCGGATATCGGCACCAGCCTCGCCAACAGCCCGCTGTTCAAGCAGTTGTTGCCCTCGGGGAGTTCAGGGACGGCAACATTCAAATCCATGGTAGATGGCGTTGTGCGGGTGGTGGGGTTTCGCCGGGTCGAGGGGTATCCGCTGGTTGTTTTCACCGCGCTCGACAAGGAGGAAGTCCTGGACGGCTGGCGTGAGGAGTCTTTGCTCAGTGCTGGCATCGTTACGCTTTTGCTGGGATTTGTCGGTGTACTGGGTTTTCGCCTGATCAATCTGATGAAGCAGCAGAACCGCATTCAGAACCAACTGCTGGACGCTCAGGACAAACTGCTCGAGGTCAATCGCGGCCTGGAATTGCTGGCCCTGGAAGACGCGCTGACGGGGCTGTCCAACCGGCGTCAGTTCGACCTGTTCATCCACTCGGAAATGGGCCGCGCCCGGCGCAGCCTGAGCGGCCTCGCGCTGCTGATGATCGATGTCGATCACTTCAAACTGTTCAACGACCACTACGGTCATGTGGCCGGCGACGAATGTTTGCGCAACATCAGCGCGATCATCACCGACAACATCAAGCGGCCCGGGGATCTGGCGGCGCGCTACGGCGGTGAAGAGTTTGCGGTGGTGCTGCCAGGGACTGACTATGTGGGGGCGTTTCTGGTGGCGGAAAAAATCCGTCGTGCGGTGTTGCAGGCCGGTATTCCCCACCGTGAAGGCGCAGAAGGCATGGTGACGGTCAGTATCGGTGTCGCCGCTTACGATCCGGCATCACAGGCCCAGCCGAACGACCTGGTGGGCGCTGCGGACAAGGCGCTTTACGTGGCCAAGGCCAGCGGCAGGAACATGAGCGTCATTGCCAACTGAACTCAAACAAACCCACCGCTGCCCTGAACCAGTTGGGTCGCGAGGTACGATTGCTTGAGTTTTTCCAGCCACCAACCCAGGGCGCGACCGTCATGGTCGCCACGCCAGCCGGCATACAGAATGTTAGGTTCGCGCGGGTCGGCCATCTGTTTTTCGACCAGCGTGCCGTTTTCCAGTAACGAGCCGACCCGATGTTTGGGTAGCCACCCCACGCCCAGGCCGTCGCACTGGGCGTGGATTTTGGCGCGCATGGTCGGCACGGCGAGCACGGGTTGTCCGCCGGAGACACCATAAGTGCTGCCTTCGGTGAATCTGGACGAGTCGGCCACGACAATCGCCCGGTGTTGCGTCACCGTTGCCCGTGAGATCGGTTCCTTGGCCTTGGCCAGTGGGTGCTTCGGTGAGACCGCAAACACCCATTCCATTTCCCCCAACTGCATCCAGCGCAAGGAAGGGATGGCCGGCGGTTCGTTGGTGGCGCCGATGATCAGGTCCGCCCGGCCTTCGCGCAGGGCTTCCCAGACACCTTTGAGCACTTCCTGGGTGATGCGCAACGGTACGCCGGATTCCAGCGCATCGAACTCGTGAATCACCGGGATCAGGGTTTCGAACTCCAGCAGTTCGTCGGTGACGATCCACAGGCGACTCTCCCAACCATTGGCCACTTGCTGCACCCGTTGGGTCAGGCGCGAGACGTCCTGCATCAGCCGCGCCGCCTCGTTCACCAGCAATTCACCGGCCGGGGTGAGCTGCAAGCGGTAACGGCGGCGATCGAAGAGTAAGGCGTCGAAACGCTCTTCCAGTTGCCGCGCCGCATACGACACGGTCGATGGCGCCTTGCCCAGGTGCACCGCCGCGCGCGACAGGCTACCGGTTTCCCGAATGGCCTCCAGCAACGCCAGGTCCTCAATCGACAACATGTTCTGAATCCTCGAACGAACGGCCTGGAAATGAATGTCTGGAGCAACGAGAACAAAATATAGGCCAACCCCAACCCCTGTAGGAGCGAGGCTTGCCCGCGAAGAGGCCCTCGAGCGCTGCGTCGAATTTGAGGCCGCCATCGCCAGCAAGCCGGCTCCTACAAAATCGCGGGCTGTCTGAAATTTATCGGCCACCCCACCCCCTGTAGGAGCCGGCTTGCTGGCGATGAGGCCCTTGAGCACTGCGTCGAATTTGAGGCCGCCATCGCCGGCAAGCCGGCTCCTACAGGGATCGTGTGGTATTTGAAAGGGTGGACGTTCGGCGTGATTTGCGCTGCCTGAACACTCGAACGTAGACCAACACGTTGATCACCAGCACCACGCCGCCGAGTCCCAACTGGATACTCGGAGTCAACCCGGCCGGGTAAATCACCGGCCACACATAATGTTCGATGAAACCACCGCCATAGCCGGTTTGCCCGGCCGCGCTGCGCATGAGGTTTTCCCACTGTGTCAGCGGGCAGGTCAGGTGGAACACTTCGACCGCAATTCCCCACGTTGCGGCCGGCAGGTGCCACCAGGCCAGGTGGCGCCATTTCAGCACCAGCAGCCCGCCAAACAGCACGAACAGAATGAACAACAGGTGAAACAGCACCAGCCCATCGGCGGCAATCCGGTAAAGCATGGCGACTCCCTGACGCGTGATGCGAATCACTCCATGGTACTCGGGCGGGGCGTCGGCGCTCTATCTATTGTTTGCTGCCCAACCCAGCGAGCACGGCCTTCAGACGCAGCACCATGGCCTCACTGCTACGTTGCATCGGCGCGCGCAGTTCGTCGTCGATCAAGCCTTCAAGGGCCAGTGCGGTTTTCACCGGAGCAGGATTGGGTTCAATGAACAGGCTTTGAATCAGCGGCAGCAACCGGAAAAACGTCGCCCGTCCTTCCGCCAACCGCTGGTCGCGGATCTGTTGATACAGCGTCACGAACAACTCCGGATGCACATGCGCCGAGGCGGCAATCGCCCCTTTGGCGCCGAGGCACAGGGCGCTGAATATCTGGTTGTCTTCGCCGCACAACACGTCGACCTTGCCGCTGGTCAGCAGCGCCAGGGTGTTGCCCTGATTGCCGCCGCAATCCTTGATCGCGACGATTCGCTCGTGGGCCACAATGTTGAGCAACGTTGCCTGTTCGAAGGCGATTCCGGTGCGATACGGGATGTCGTACAGAATGATCGGCACAGTGGACGCTTCGGCAACCGTTTTGAAAAACGCTTCAAGACCCGCCTGGGACGGGCGAATGTAGTACGGCGGCGGCACCAGCAACCCGGCCAGTGGCCGCTTGAGGATTTCGCTCTGCAATTGCAGCAGTTCGGTCAGGTTGTTGCCGGCCAGCCCCATGACCACCTGATCCGCAGGCACTAACTCAAGCACGGCATCCAGCACCGCCAGTTGTTCATGTTTGCTCAGTGCCGCCGCTTCAGCGGTAGTGCCGCAGACCACCAGGCCATCGACGCCTTTGTCCAGCAAATGGCTGACGAGCCGGCGCAACCCGACGAAATCGATCGCACCGTGTTGAAACGGCGTAACGAGCGGAACCCAGATACCTTGAAACGATGACATGCACTTACTCCTGAAAGTTGACCGATTTCGTCACCGTCAGAAGCGTAGAAGGAAGTAAGCAGGGGGAGGGTGCCCGTCGCGCTCAATGTCCTGTCAGCTCATCTGACGGGACAGCGCGCCCCGGTCACATGAGCGACTGTTTCTTCGATTTGAGGGCGTGCGCAACGCAACCTTGCGCCTTGGCAATCAAGCCAATGGCGTCAATGTTGAGGTTGAAGGTTGCGGACATGTTTGCTTACACCCTGAATGAGGCGCTCAGTTTTAAGAGTCGGCGGGAATTTTGTCAATCACCAAAAACGGCACAAGTGCGCAAGATTGTTCAAGCCATCGGGCGCGACTGCTGGCACAGTCAGGCGTCTTTCCTGTTTGTAGAGCGTTATGACTCACTCACTCATGCCGCGCAGCGCCTTTCTTCGTGGCGCCGCGGCGATCATGCCGTTGTCCCTGGCGACCGCGCCGTGGGGATTGCTGGCCGGTTCCATGGCCATCGAAGCCAACCTCACGCCGCTGCAAGGCCAGGGGTTGTCGAGCATCGTGTTTGCCGGGGCGGCGCAATTGGTGGCCATCGGTATGCTCAAGGGCGGTGCCGGAATCTTTTCGATTCTGCTGACCACGTTATTGCTGACGTCGCAGCATCTGCTCTACGGCATGAGCATGCGCTCGGTAATTTCCCCGCTGCCGGGTCGCTGGCGTGCCGGGCTGGGCTTTTTGCTCACCGACGAGCTGTTCGCCCTGACCAGCCAGCATGACAAACAGCAATTCAACCGCTGGTATGCCCTGGGCGTCGGCCTGACGTTTTACATTGCCTGGAACCTTTTCACGCTGGCCGGCATCGTGCTGGGCAGCAGCATTCCCGGTCTGGAACATCTGGGCCTGGACTTCTCCATCGCCGCGACCTTCATTGCCCTGATCACCCCGGTGGTGCGCAACGTACCGACCGTGGTCTGCGTGGCGGTTTCGCTGTTTTGCTCGGTGTTGTTCAGCTACTGGCAATGGGGCTCGGCGCTGGTGTTGTCGGGGTTGGCGGGCATGACGGCGGGCTTCATCTGCAATAAATTCTACGGTGGACGCACATGATGGTCTGGGCGGTGATTGTCGGTATGGGGATTCTGGTGTTCCTCAACCGTTATGTCTTTCTCGAGCCACGGCTGCCGCTGCGCCTGAGCAGCAACGCCCGGCAATTCCTCGGTTTTGCAGTGCCGGGCATGTTGACCGCGATCTGCGGCCCGATTGTGTTCATGCCGGATAAACAGTTGAACCTACAATGGGACAACCCGTACCTGATCAGTTCGCTGGTGGCGGTGGGGCTGGTGCTGTACACCCGCAACACCTTGCTCAGCATGTTGTTGAGCATGGGGTTCTTCTTTTTGCTGCGCTGGTGGCTCTGAGCCGGGAGCGCGAAACTGTTCTACGCTTAAAGTTGATGACTGAACCCTTAGGGAGAGAGGTGAGCATGGCAACTGAACAAAAGCGTCCGGATCCGGAAGATGAAGACATGGATGAACCGACGGAAGAAGAGATCGAGCGGCAGAGACGTTCGACGCCTGACTGGAAGCATCCCGACGACGGGAAGGAACTGTCAGAACCTGATAGAAAGTTTTAGCAGGCGCCCTGACCGATCTGCGCATACAACAAAGCCCCGCCAGCGAGCGGGGCTTTTTTTGCCGGTCGATCAGATCGACACGTTCCAGCGAATCTGGGTAATGCCCAATTGCCGGGCTTTGATGCGTGCCGCTTCGAGGGTGGCGTGTTCGGCGATCTTGCGGCCGGATTCAGGGTAAGCATGCGCGGACGCCGAATGAATCGCTTCGACATCGGAAAAATGCACAGCCAGCTTGAAAAAGTGCTGTCGCACACCGTCGAATAAGTAATGCACGGCATAGGGAATGAGTTCACTCATCTATCTCTCGTGGAGCCAGCCAGGTCAGTGGCTTAGTCGTCGAATAAAAATTCAGAGAGATCTGCGGTGAAAGTGTGATGCAGAAATAGGACTGCTGAAAAAGGAGGAGGCTCAGTGAGCCTCTACCGTTCAGAGTGCGGCGACGACGGGTTCGTTCAGTCCTTTTGCCAAACGTAGACCTGCGTGTCGTTTCAAGCGTCCTCGAGCTGCAATTCGTCGGGATGTGAGGCCCGATAGCCCAGGGTCTTGTCGATCCATGCGTTCACTTCGTTGACCATGACCGGCGGCTTGCCGGGGTAGTACATGAGCGTTGAACGCAAGGTGCCGTCAATCCCCGGAACCGATAGCAGGTTGCGGGTCTTTATGTATTGCTCGATGAAACAGTCCAGCCGATAGTGCTCTGTCGTCGAAAGATAAACGCACTCCAGACCAACGACTTGAATGATTGCAAAATCGTCGCGCATTTAATTCTCTGCAAGGCTTGTTGTAGTTGGGATTTCCTTAGTTGTTGACTCATTGGTCAACCAGGCGATGCCAATGGAAATGCGGCGCGCATGCTATCCGTAGTTATTCTAAATGTATGTATGACGATCAAATTGTCGGACAAGCGGTTGAGACAGCAAAGCGTCCTCTATCAGTAAGTGTTACTTGGGTGAAACAGTCTGTGTAACGTTTAAGTTATTGGTCTGCATAAATAACAGTTATTGGCTGCCGTCAGGCTGTTGGTATTGATAAGTTCATGCACTCTCGTCAATCAGAGACGCGTCTTGATTCCTCACGTTGCCTACAGCCTTGCCAACTCTGTACCACTCGAAAACCTCGCTGCCTTCGCCTTGAAACAAGGCCATCTGTTCGGCGCGTTCCGCGGGCGTGGCGGGATCGAGCCATTCCCGTGCCAGTTCCGGCGACAACACCACCGGTCGCCGGTCATGAATGTCGAGCATGCCACCGGCGCTGTCCGCGGTAATGATCACGAAACCGTTGTCGTCTGTCGGGTCCTCGCCAACTGTGGGAAACCGGCCAATCGCGGCACAGAAAATCGGATCGCGGTCCTGCCGCCGGATGAGCCATGGCTGTCTCGTTGAGTCCGGCGTATCGACCCATTCGAACCAGTTGTCGATCGGCACAATCGCGCGGTGCGGCCAGATTGCGCGGAAGAACGGACTGTGGGCGACTTTCTCCACCCGTGCATTGATCGGCGCCGCACGATCCTTCGCCCAATGCGGCCGCCATCCCCAGCGCACCTTGTCAGCCTGGAGCCCATTGCTTTGCCGATGAAACAACGCGAGTTGATTCGTCGGCGCGGCGTTGTATCTGGCCAGCGGTTCATCGCCGACATGGTTGATCAGCGCGTCGGGAATACTCAGCACCGCCACGAAGTCATGAATGCCCCGGTATTGCGAGAGTCTTCCACACATCGAAAGAAACCTCTTACTGGAACCTTCAGCTTAGACGCTTCACCTGTAGGAGCCCGGCTTGCCGGCGATGGCGATTTCACAGACGCGATCGCCAGCAAGCCGGCTCCTACGGATTGGGGATGTTCGGGATCGGGGATTCACACGAACCCTGTAGGAGCCGGCTTGCCGGCGATGGCGATCTTACGGGCGCCTTCGCCGGCAAGCCTGGCTCCTACGGATCGCCAGGATGTTCGGGATTGGGGATTCACACGAATCCTGTAGGAGCCGGCTTGCCGGCGATGGCGATCTTACGGGCGCCTTCGCCGGCAAGCCTGGCTCCTACGGATTGGGGGATGCCCGGGATTGGGGATTCACACGAACCCTGTAGGAGCCGGCTTGCTGGCGATGGCGATCTTGCGGACGCCTTCGCCGGCAAGCCTGGCTCCTACGGATCGCCAGGATGTTCGGGATTAGGGATTCACGCGAACCCTGTAGGAGCCGGCTTGCTGGCGATGGCGATCTTGCGGACGCCTTCGCCGGCAAGCCTGGCTACTACGGATTGGGGATGTTCTGGATCGGGGATTCACGCGAACCCTGTAGGAGCCGGCTTGCCGGCGATGGCGATCTTGCGGACGCCTTCGCCGGCAAGCCTGGCTCCTACGGATCGGGGAACGCTGGGCGATTCAAATGACGTGCGCCCGTTGCAGTTCGGTCAACGACAGGGCCTTCAATTGCGCCAGCAGCGGATCGCGCCGATCACGCGGATGGGGCAGTTGCACCGCCAGTTCCTGGCGAATGCTGCTGGGGCGATTGTCCATGACCAGGACGCGGTCGCTGAGGTACAGCGCTTCATCGACATCGTGGGTCACCAGCAGCAGGGCGATAGCGTGACGCTCGGCCAGTTGCAGCAACAGATCTTGCAGTTTCATCCGGGTGAAGGCATCCACTGCGCTGAACGGTTCGTCGAGCAACAACACATCGGGCCGTGAGTAGAGGCCGCGAGCAATGGCGACCCGCTGCGCCATGCCGCCGGAAAGCGCCTTGGGTAGCGCTTGAGCGAACCCGCTGAGGCCGACTTCATCGATCAGTTGTGCGACCCAGGCCTTGTCGTATCGGTTGTCGGCGCTGAAGCCGATGTTCTGCTCGACCGTCAGCCAGGGCATCAATCGAGGTTCCTGAAACACGAACGCAACCTCACCGGCGCTGCGATTCAGCTCACCTTGAAAGTCCTTTTCCAGACCGGCAACGATCCGCAACAACGTGCTTTTACCGCACCCGCTGGGGCCCAGCAGGCTGACGGTTTCCCGGGGCTGCAATTGCAGGTGGATATCCCTGAGCACAGTGGTGGTGGCGAAGGTTTTGCGCTCGACGCGAATGTTCAGCAGGTAATCGGTCATGGCTCAATCCTCTGTGCTTTGGCCGTTGAACGTGTCGCGCCACGCCAGGAAGCGTTTCTCCAGGCCGGCGAGCATGCCATCGCTGAGTTTGCCCAGCAGCGCCAGCACAATGATTGCCGCGAGCACGATGTCCGGGCGGGAGGTCTCGCGCCCGTCACTGAGCAGATAACCCAACCCTTTGGTCGCGGCGATCAGCTCCGCGGCCACCAGAAACATCCACGCCAGGCTCATGCCGCTGCGCAACCCGGTAAACAAGCCGGGCAGGGCGGCGGGCAGCAAAATCCGCCGGACCAGCCGTGTGCGACCGAAGCCATACATCTGCCCGACTTCCACCAGTTTGCGGTCGATGTCGCGGATCGCTGCGACGCCGTTGAGGTACACCGGGAAGAACGCGCCGATGGCAATCAGGACGATTTTCGAGGTTTCGTCGATGCCCAGCCACAGCAACAACAGAGGCACCCAGGCCAGGCTCGGAATCGAACGCAGGCCGGCGAAGGTCGGCTCAAGCCAGGCTTCGGCTTCGCGGCTCAAACCGACCCAGGCGGCAAACACCAGTGCCAGACCGGCGCCGATGGCGAAACCGAGCAACACGCGCAACAGGCTGGCGCTGATGTGTTTCCACAGCGCACCTTCTGCGAGGTCTCTCAAGGTCAGGGCGATTTCGCTGGGCGCCGGCATTTGGTAGGACGGCAACCAGCCGACGCGTACGACAAATTCCAGCACCAGGAGGATCAGCACCGGCAACGCCAGACCCTTGAGACGCAAACGCCAGGCATTGTTCAAGGAAAGAGCAGCACGACGTGGCGTCGGCAGTTCGAGGGGCAGGTCTTTGCTTTTGCTGGTCATGAGATTCTCCGGTCACGACGAATCCGCGACTGGCGCGGATTCGTTGTGACCTGTTGGCGGTTATTTACTGACGGGCCACGGTTTCCTTGAAGCCGGTGTCGATCAACTGATCGATGACCTGATCGACATTCACCCCACGACGCACCAGTTCTTCGGACACCAGAATCGGCGCGGCGGCCTTGGAAGCGATCACATCCCTGGCGGTCAGTTGCGGGCTGCTCAGGTCAGTGCGGGACAGTTGCAGCCTGGCCACTTCCAGCGGCAGACCGGATTCGGTAGCGAGCAGTTTCGCCAGTTCGTCAGGGTTTTTTACCGCCCATTCGCGGGCCTTTTCGTACGCCTTCAGTACGGTTTCGATGGTCTGCGGGTGCTCTTTCGCATAAGTGTCAGTAACGCTGACTACGCCATAACTGTTGAAGTTGGTGTTGCGATACAACAGGCGCGAACCGGCCTGGACCTGGCTGGCGGCCATGTGTGGATCGAGGCCGGCCCAGGCGTCGACGTCGCCTTTTTCCAGGGCCGTGCGGCCATCCGGGTGCTGCAAGTGCACCAGTTCCACATCGTCCTTGCTCAGACCGGCCTGTTGCAGGCTGCGCAGGGTGAACAGGTACGGGTCGGTGCCTTTGGTGGCGGCGATTTTCTTGCCTTTCAGGTCGGCGACGGTCTGGTAGGGCGAATCCTTGCGCACCACCAATGCGGTCCATTCGGCGCGGCTATAGACGTAAACCGATTTGATCGGGCTGCCATTGGCGCGGCTGAGCACGGCGGCGAGGCTGGCGGAAGAGGCGAAATCAACGCCGCCGCTGTTGAGGTACTCCAGCGAGCGATTGCTGCCCTGACTCAGCACCCAACTGACTTTGGTCTGCGGCAGGGCTTTTTCCAGAAATCCGAAGTGTTTAAGCACCAGGCTCACTGGCGAGTAGTAGGCGTAATCCAGATGCACTTCGGCCGGCGGTGTTTCAGCGGCCTGCGCGACGGGTTGCAGGCTCAAGGCCAGGGCGCAGGCGCTGAGCAGATACCTGACTTTGGGAAAGCGGAAGGTGGACTTCATGGGATCGGCTCCGGACAAGGCGTTGAGTTTCTTATGTCGAAAAATTCATTTTTTATAAATTTTTCCTGCGTAAAAGGAATATTGCAGGCTCTGTGCCATGTCTTGGATATCAGGCGTTTTCAAGGCGTTGAGGCGAGGAATGAAGCAGAAGGGTGTTGCAGGGAAAACAGTCTGTCGGCTCACTGTTGCCGGGTGAACAGTGTTGGCTGACAGTCATGAGCTTATGCGTAAATCGAATTTAAAAAGCATCCTGTAAGAGCGTTATGGTCTATGACATTCACTCTCAAGGAGCCCCCGATGAACCTGTCAAAATTCGTCCGCAGTTTGCTGACCAGCGCGTTGTTTGCTGCGCCAATGGCCTACGCCGCTGAGCCCGTTGTCCTGCATGTCGGTGATCAGAATTACTACAACGTGCGCGCTTCGGTGGAGGCTTCGGGGGTGCTGGAAGGGGCGCCTTACACCGTTGACTGGAAGCATTTTCAGGCCGCTGCACCGCTGGCCGAAGCGTTGAACACCGGGGCGCTGGACGTGGGTTTCCTGGGTGATTCAGGCTTCCTGTTCCTCGCTGCAAAGCAGGCGCCGGTGAAGCTGATCGGCGTCTCGCGGCAGAACCCGGACACCATCGCCTTGCTGGTGCCCAAGGATTCGCCGGTCAAAAGCATCGCCGACCTCAAGGGCAAGAAAGTCGCCTACTGGCCCGGTGCCTGGAGCCAGCAATTGACCCTGCGCGCCTTGCAACAAGCTGACCTGCCGGAGGACTACGTCGACTTCATCAAGCTGATGCCGATCGATGCCGCCGCCGCGCTGCCTCAGGGCAGCATTGATGCCTTCCCGGTCTGGGAACCCTACATTTCCCAACAGATTCTGTTCTCCGGCGCGCGACCGATTCTCACCGCCAAGAACCTCATGCCAGGCCTCAGCGCCATCGCCGCTTCGACACCGTCAATCGACAGCAAGCGCGAAGCCATCGCCGACTTCCTGGTTCGCCTGAAAAAGGCACGGGCCTGGGTCGACAATCACACCGACGAATATGCCGATCTGTGGGCGAAGAAGGCGAATCTTGACCAGAACGTCTCGCGTCACTGGTTACGCCAGGCTCACATGACCGTCGGCCCGGTGGATGCACAGGCCGCGAAGGACCTGCAAAGCACGGCGGATTTTCTGTTCAAGGTCAAAGCACTGCCGACAGCGCTGGCGACCGCGCCGATTATCGACAACTCGTTCGAGCAGGCGTTTACCCAGTAATCGACAATGCCGGGCAGCACCGGAACCAAACACTGTGTACCCTGATCCAAACCGCGCCCGCACAACTGTGCGGGCTTAACGGTCCGGCTCAAGGCACAACATGAAACAGCTGTTCAAGATTCTCAGCGCACTCGCCATTGCCGTCGGGCTGGTGGGTTGCATCGCTGCTCCCATCGAAATGACACCGCAAACCGAACAGCGTCTGCACGCGCAAGCACCGATCCGGTTTCTGCTGACGTTCGACGACGGTCCCAGCGCGTCGAGTTTCTGGAACCCGACGATGACCATCCTCGACAGTCTCGCCACCAACCCGGTGCAGCCGAACCTCAAAGCGGTGTTCTTTGTGCAGACCGGCGCGCCACGGGCGGGCGACAGCGACATCGGCCGTGAGGTCATGCGCCGCGAGCATGCCGATGGGCAGATTCTCGGTTTCCATACGGCCACCCACTGGCACACCAATCACCGTTCTCTGAGCCCGGAAGAACTGGAACAGTCATTGACCAAAGGCAGTGCCGACATCGCCGCCATCACCGGCACGCCGCCGACTCTGGTACGGCCGCCGTTCTGGAATTACGACAAACGGGTTTTCGCCGCTTATCAAAAGCACGGCATGCACGTGTTGCTGACCGACCTGAGCGCCAACGACGGCAAGATCTGGGGTTTCAACGCCAGCCCCCGGCGCCGGGCCAACATGCTGCGGCAGATGTCGGAGGTGCGCGAGCGCATCGCATTGGGTGAGTTGCCGACGGTGGATGGGGTGATCCCGGTGGTGGTGACCTTCCACGACCTCAATCGCTACACCGCCCGACATGCCCGCGAATACCTGCAAATCCTTCTCGACAGTGCGCAGGCGACCGGCGTGAAAACGGCGCAGAAGCCGTTTTACGATGATCAGGCCGAACTGCAACGGGCGGCCATGGCGCGCACCGTTCGCGACAGTGCGCAACCGGTGAAATTGCCGGGGGTCTGGAACTGGATCTGGGGAGCGGATGCGCAGTGATCAAAGCGCCAGGCTCGCGGGCGCTTCGCCAGCAAGCCGGCTCCTGCAGGTGATCGCTGTCATTCACATGTGCACGATTCAGTTCAGAAACAACGGCAAATAACCAAGCTCTACCAGTTTGGTATCAATATCCCCAACCTGTCCGAAGTGGTCGAGGTTTTGCTCATTCATGACTTCAGGACAGCTGACGATAATGGTCCCCCTGTCGGGCACGGGAACCAGTTTGTGTGCCTGAGGGAAGTCTTCCTGTTTCAACGGTTGCGGGCAAAAGCCAATCCATCCAATTGTCTGTCGGTCCTTGAAAACACGACCTTTTCTGAAATAGTTGGCCGGTACCACGGTGACCCAGTCAATTTCTGGCCAGATGTTCACGGCCAGACTGATGATTTTTGTGAAGGCTTCTTCCGGGTGCGCAAACTTCATCAACAAAGCACCGGCGTCCTCGAAGGACATGGCTGACACTGAATCGAGGTTGTGCGCGCTGTAATGGAAGGCGACTCCGCCCTCAAGCGGATCCTGGATGGCATTCCAGACCGAAAATTCGGTCAGGTCGGGGAGGTCAGGATCATGAGCGCGCTTAACTTTGTCGATCAGCGCTTGAGTGTTGTTACTGACGTTAGTTGAAAGCGAGTCTTTCAGGCTTTTTCCTTGCAAATACCAGTTGGCCAGGAGTGGACTGATAGCACCGGCCTGACGCAAAAAGTCGGCAGCTTTTTCGACCTGCGTTTCAAGCGCAAGTGAGGTAATGGCCTGCTTGTTGAACCTGAAGGTAAAAATGAAGCTTTTGAAATTTGTCATGCTGACACCTTGAATGCTTGCTGGTCGGACTAGGCGATCAATCCAGGATTGTCTCTGTAGTACTCCTCCATCTGCTGCTCTTCTTCCCTGCGCAGTTCATCGTATTCCTCTTGATCCTTGCTGCCGGGTAGCGGATTCCAGAACGCTCTCAGGTTGGTCAGGCCAAGGTCGCTGTATTGTTCTGAACAGTATTCGTAGACTATCCGTTGCATGAAGTGCCATTCGACCGAAACAGGAGGTGTTGGCCTGGCTTTCTGTGAGTGGGCTCTGGCAGGTGTAATCAGTTCTTCCCTGACATTTGCCCAAGGTCGAGGTGTATTCAGGACCGGGATGAACATGAAGGCATAACGTGCCTTGGCCTCCAGCAGTACGCAGCGGCTTTTGTCAAAACCATCCCACCACGTGTTGCTCCATCGCCATTCATTGGGGTAAGGGAAGTTCGTCACCCATTGCTGATACCGAGACGACAGGTCCGACATGCTGTGACCTTTGCCGTTGTTGGCAATCGCCATCAGTCCCTTTTCAGGAGGGCATTCAACACACTCCTTTTTATCGCTCTTGCACTGTTCTTCCTTTTGGCGTGTCTGTTCGCGCGTCACCGGAGGTGCATCGGTTTTCTGATCGGTTTGAAGTTTCGGTTGAACCTGTGGCTGCGGCATTGGCTTGGGTGCCGGTTGAGGTGCAGGCATGGGGGCAGGGCGGGGCGGTGGCGAGGGCAAACGGGTCGGAGGCGGAACTCTTATGCCTTCGAGAGGACCACGCAGGCCACCGCGAGGCACGGGAAACGGTCCCCGCGCCAATTGTTCTCCGGAGCCCGTAGCTCCAGGTGCTTTCAAAAGATTGCTCATTTTCGTCCCTGGTTTACCTGGCGCGTGGCCATTCCTTTAATGCATCAACGTATTGCATAACGCTGTCGTAGTCTCGAAAACGCTGTTCTGGCGTATCGGCTACGGGGCGTTGCATCCATTCCACAAACTCGGGTGATTGCTGGAAGCCGGGTTTGTACAATCCGTAGCGCATGAACAGTTCGGTCTCTTCAGGGGCCTCGATACCGAGTGCCTTGGCTTCATCACGTAGCTGTCTGAGATACGCACTGGCTTTGGGTTCACCTACTTTTGCGAACCATGCAGGATCTTGCTGTCGTACTTCGAGCAGGAGCTTATCGATGACTTCATCCTGGCGAATGTGATCCAGTTGTTCGAGTTGTTCTGCGCTGAGTTCAAGCACTGCAAACCTCCGGTTTTTTCGGTGCAGTGAAGGTCAGGTAGTCTTGCTGCAAAGGCCGCCAGGTTTGCCAATAAAGGATGCCTGTCATGAGCTCTGCCTGTTGCTTCTCGGTCAATACCGCTTCGAGGGCCTGGCGCACCGTAGGGTTGTAATAGCGGAACAAGGCGCGGCGACCGTCCGGAAGCTGGGTAAACAACTGACTTTTCAGGTGTGCGGCAACGGTTTCGAACCCTTGTTCACTCCACAGCCAAGACACCAGCGGCGATTGTTGATCCCGCCCGATCAACCATTGCAGTAATTGATCGCTGCGTGCGTCTTCATCTGTAAAGGTCAGGAGTGCCGGCCCTGCGTGCTTGATTTCGTCCAGTTCGGTGCCTTCCAGCAACCATTGCCAGTGAACCCGGTCGCCAGGCTCATTGAAGCGTTTGGTCAGGGTCAGATAGCCCGCGCCATCAACCAATGCATAGTGACGAAGATCGGGATTCGTTCTGCGAGTACGTTGTATGGCACGCAGCGAATGTCGTGTTTGCAGATCGATAGGAGGTGTCTGGTCATCCGGGGTCATTGGGAGGCTCCGAGATTTTCCAGCGGAACAAAGGTCGCGTTTTTCTTTGCCGCTGCCAGCAGGCAAGGAAGACAAAGGGTCGGGAGTTTGAGCAGTAGTGGAGCGACGGTTGATACAGCGGCTCCTCCACCACTCATTCCTATGATGATGGTGCCGGACCCTCCTGCCACGACGTTTCCGTGATTTCCCACAGACCCGATTGTCACTGCCGGCAGACCATTGATCAGCACATTGGGCACTACGTTACTGCTCAAAGCACTCCCGCAGGCAGTCGTGTCCGTTTGCCGGGCTGCGGCCAATCCGTCGAAAAAGACATCAGGAGAACCGCTGGTGATAGGGTTCGTACCGTGACCCGGAAGTGGGCACGCCGTGGGGTCGGTGACCCGTGCCGCAGGTTTTCCACTCATGACAATCCTCCTTGACGCACGCGTGTATCGTGCAAGCAGTTCCCTTGGGTATTCGTTTTTGCGAAACACCATCGACATTCTATTGCGTCAAACAGTGCGACCTGCGTGGGATATCCGGTGGTGCAGGTACCGTCTGGCAACGCGTTGAGGGCTTCTGTGGCATTCCACCTAATGTCTTGCGCCGATGCCTCATCCAGTTCGTTGAGCTGGGTATTGTAGTGGTGCAGCCCGGCAGCATCGTAAGTCGCTTGAAGCTGCCGGGAAAGTTGTTCACCCCAATACAAATAGTGTCCAGGAGTCCACATCCCGATATCGGCATGAACGATCCAGCCCATGGGCTGCAATCGTTCATCAGTTTCGATCAGCCTGTCGGTGTTAGCGGCAAACCCACTACCGATATGCAGAGTCAGCCAGCCACGGTTGGCTGCGAGAAAAGGGTTGGGGTCAAAGAATTGCGAGAGAAGGCGCACCTGCAGATCTTCATCACCGCACGTGCATAGCATGAGTTCGGCGTCCAGTCTGGAAACGAATGTCTGAACGGCAGGGTGGCCATTAGGGCCTTTTGTCGTCAGCGCAAGTCCGGCCTGAGCGCCGCTTACATTTTTGACCAGACCATACAGGCGAATGGACGACTTGAATGTCGATAGGCAGAGCATCCTTACTCCTTCAACGTTACCGTGCAAAACCGTAACTGCCGAATTCCATTCGGGCGGTGGAACGATGTGACAGGGTTGCTGGTTCCCTGCGCGGGCCATAATGAGCTTTTACTGACAGCCAACAAAGCAGGTTTAGCGTGAAGTTATGACAAAATGTATCCGTGCGTGATCTCTGAATTGGACACAGAAATACTTCCCCAGAGTTCGCTGGCGCAGAACCGCAAAAGCGCAGCTATCCTCAACGGGTCGAATCCGATCAACCGTCACGGAAGCGCCCGGTCATGGTTTCAGTTCCAGAACTTTGCCGCATTGTGGAGTCCGGTTTTCAACCGCTTTCCTGCGCCTGCACGGTGAATCCTGACGGGGCGCTACGGATCAAGGTTTTCGAGCGCTCCACCGGCAGGATTGATCTGCTGATCACCGGCGTGTCACCCGCGCAACTGAGCAGCGCTCGTGCTATTTCAAACCTGATTGGCGAATTTCACACCGAAATGCGCGCCGGTCGCCGCGCGTTTGCCGGCTGAGGAATAACCGCAAAACCTGTAGGAGTCCGGCTTGCCGGCGATGGCAATCTCACGGGCGCCATCGCCAGCAAGCTGGCTCCTACAGATTTTGCGTGAACCCTCAATCCCGAGCACCCCGACAATTTGTAGGAGCCGGCTTGCTGGCGATAGCAATCTCACGGACGCCATCGCCAGCAAGCCGGGCTCCTACAGGTTTTGCGTGAACCCTCAATCCCGAACACACCCACAATTTGTAGGAGCCGGCTTGCTGGCGATAGCAATCTCACGGACGCCATCGCCAGCAAGCCAGACTCCTACAGGTTTTGCGTAACCCCTCAATCCCGAACACCCCCACGATCTGTAGGAGCCGGCTTGCCGGCGATGGCGATTTCACGGACGCCATCGCCAGCAAGCCGGGCTCCTACAGGTTTTGCGTGAACCCTCAATCCCGACACCCCCACAATCTGTAGGAGCCGGCTTGCTGGCGATGGCAATCTCACGGGTGCCATCGCCAGCAAGCTGGGCTCCTACAAAGCGTTCAGCTGTTGCGGCGATAATTCATCAATCATCCGCAAGCAATGATTCAACCCTGGCGACACGTCGCCCACACGTCGGCTGAGGATGATCGGCGAGGTCGCGTTGTCTTCCAGCAGCGGCGTGAAGCCGATGTCGTCGCGGTGCAGCAATTGCACCGAGGCCGGCACCAGGGTGACGCCGATTCCTGCGCCCACCAGGCCGATGGCGGTTTGCAGTTCGTTGGTCCACTGCGCCACGTGAATGCTGACGCCATAGGACTCGAACAGCCCGATCACATGGTCGGCGTAGCTGGGGCGCGGGTTGCCGGGGTACAGCACGAAAGGTTCCTTTGCCAGTTCGCGCAGGCTGATCGGCCCGGCCAGTAGCGGATGACCGGCGGGCAGGGCGGCGACCAGCCGGTCTTCGGTCAACACCGTCTGGATAATGGCCGGGTCGTCGATGCGGATGCGGCCGAAACCGATATCGATCCGTCCGGCCTTGAGCGCCTGCACCTGTTGCAGCGTGGTCATTTCCGAGAGCCCCAGTTCCAGCTCCAGAGGCTCGCCGCTGCGCAAACGGCGAATCAGTTCCGGCAGCACGCCATAGAGTGTCGACGGTGCAAAACCAATCCCCAGCCAGGTTTTTTCCCCCAGGCCGATGCGTCGCGTGTTGTCGCAGACCTTGCCCAGTTGCTCCAGCAGGGCAGTGCTGTGTTCATGGAAAAACCGCCCGGCGTCGGTCAGCTTCAGCGGTCGTCCGCGATCCAGCAGCAACACCCCGAGTTCATCCTCCAGTTGCTGAATCTGTCGGCTCAGTGGCGGTTGGGCAATGTGCAGCAGTTCGGCGGCGCGGGTGAAGTTGAGGGTTTGAGCCAACACCTGAAAATACCGCAGGTGACGCAGTTCCATGAGGCCTCCGCAAAGCAGTTTGCATACCTTAAAGGTATCAAGTCAGACCAATTCTATATTGGCTTCCCGAAAAAAGCCGTACCAGAATCGGTTCCAGAACTTTAAGAACCTGACGGGTATCGACATGCTTGCAACTGCCATTGAATCGATCGAGACGATCATCGTCGATCTGCCGACCATCCGCCCGCACAAGCTGGCGATGCACACCATGCAGAACCAGACACTGGTGATCATTCGCGTGCGCTGCGCCGATGGCATTGAAGGCATTGGCGAATCCACCACCATCGGTGGCCTGGCGTATGGCAATGAAAGCCCGGACAGCATCAAGACCAACATCGACCGGCACTTCGCGCCGCTGCTGCTGGGTCAGGACAGCGCCAACGTCAACGCTGCGATGTTGCGCCTGGAGCGCAGCATCCGTGGCAACACCTTCGCCAAGTCAGGTATCGAAACCGCGTTGCTCGATGCCCAGGGCAAGCGCCTTGGCCTGCCGGTCAGCGAACTGCTGGGTGGCCGCGTTCGGGATGCGCTGCCAGTGGCCTGGACCCTGGCCAGCGGTGACACCGACAAGGACATCGCCGAAGCGGAAAAAATGCTCGACCTGCGCCGCCATCGCATCTTCAAACTGAAAATCGGTGCCGGCGAAGTCAATCGCGATCTGGCCCACGTCATCGCGATCAAGAAAGCCCTCGGCGATCGCGCCAGCGTGCGGGTCGACGTCAATCAGGCCTGGGACGAAGCCGTCGCGTTGCGCGCCTGCCGGATTCTCGGCAGCAACGGCATCGACCTGATCGAGCAGCCGATCTCGCGCAATAACCGCTCGGGCATGGCGCGTCTGAACGCCATCAGCCCGGCGCCGATCATGGCCGATGAATCCATCGAGTGCGTGGAAGATGCGTTCAACCTGGCCCGAGAAGGTGCGGCTTCGGTGTTCGCCCTGAAGATTGCCAAGAACGGCGGCCCACGCGCCGTGCTGCGGACCGCCGCGATTGCCGAAGCAGCGGGCATCGGCCTGTACGGCGGCACCATGCTTGAAGGTGGTCTGGGCACCATGGCTTCGGCCCATGCCTTCGTCACGCTGAACAAGCTGGCGTGGGACACCGAGCTGTTCGGCCCGCTGCTGTTGACCGAAGACATTCTCAGCGAGCCGCTGGTCTATCGCGATTTCGAGCTGCACGTGCCGAAAACCCCTGGGCTGGGCCTGAACCTCGATGAAGAACGCCTGGCGTTTTTCCGTCGCGACAAGACATCCACTGCCATTCATCAAGCCTGAGGAGAGCATTATGCTGTTCCACGTAAAGATGACCGTGAATTTGCCGGTCGACATGAACCCCGAACGCGCCGCGCAGCTCAAGGCTGACGAAAAAGCCCTGGCGCAGCGTCTGCAGGATCAAGGCAAGTGGCGTCACCTGTGGCGCATTGCCGGGCTCTATGCCAATTACAGCGTGTTCGATGTCGACAGCGTTCAAGAGCTGCACGACTTGCTCATGCAATTGCCGCTGTACCCGTACATGGCGATCGAAGTCACCGCGATGTGCCGGCATCCTTCTTCCATCCGCGAGGATGACCGCTGAACCTGGCCTGTTCAGTTCGCCACGCTAATAATTACAAGATGAGGAACCGATAAAATGAACGTAAAAATTTCCCACACTGCCAAAGCCCAGAAGTTTCTCGAAGAGGCCAGCGGCCTGCACAACGATGCCGGCAATCCACGCACCAAAGCGCTGATCTACCGCATCCTGCGTGATTCGGTGAACATCATCGAAGACCTCGCCGTGACCCCGGAAGAATTCTGGAAAGCCGTCAACTACCTCAACGTGCTGGGTGCGCGCCAGGAGGCTGGACTGGTGGTGGCCGGGTTGGGCCTGGAACACTACCTCGACCTGCTGATGGACGCCGAAGACGAACAGGCCGGCAAGGCTGGCGGCACGCCGCGCACCATCGAAGGCCCGCTGTACGTGGCCGGTGCACCGTTGTCCCAGGGCGAAGCGCGTCTTGATGATGGCGTCGATCCGGGTGTGACGCTGTTCATGCAGGGCCGTGTGTTCAACACCGCCGGCGAACCGTTGGCCGGTGCGATTGTGGATGTCTGGCACGCCAATACCGGCGGCACTTATTCGTACTTCGATACCACGCAATCTGAGTTCAACCTGCGTCGCCGCATCGTCACCGACGCCGAAGGTCGCTACCGTTTCCGCAGCATTGTGCCGTCGGGTTACGGCTGCCCGCCGGACGGTCCGACCCAGCAACTGCTCGATCAACTGGGCCGTCACGGCCAGCGTCCGGCGCACGTGCACTTCTTCATCTCGGCGGCGGATCATCGTCACCTGACCACCCAGATCAACCTCGACGGCGATCAATACCTGCACGACGATTTCGCCTACGCCACCCGTGACGAGCTGATCGCGAAAATCACCTTCAGCGATGATCAGCAACGCGCAGCGGCGCATGGCGTCAGCGGTCGTTTTGCCGAGATCGAATTCGATTTCACCTTGCAGTCGTCCGCCCAGCCGCAAGAGCAGCAGCGTCACGAGCGGGTTCGCGCGCTGGAGGATTGATCTCTATAACGGTGGGACCATTGTGGGAGCGAGCCTGCTCGCGAAAGCGGAGTGTCAGTCAACATTGATGTTGAAGCTGATGGCCCCTTCGCGAGCAGGCTCGCTCCCACATTCGACCGTGTTTCTTCAGTGGGACTACGGTCAAAATGTGGGGAGGGCCGGGCGACGTTCGCTTGCTCGCGAAGGGGCCCGGACATTCCACATGTCGATCAACTGACACACCGCCGCAAGCACTGCCTTAGAATGACCCGTCGCACCCCATAAAAACAACGAGAGTGACCCGATGATGCAAGCGCAACTGTTGAGTCAGCGCAGCTCCGTATTCGACCATGCCGACCCGTACGCGGTGTCGGGCTACGTCAATCAGCATGTCGGTAATCATTGCATCCTGATGCCGCGCGCCGGGCAACCCCTGGCCAGTCTCAATCATCGCAAGTTTGCCAGCCTCGACCTGTGCCGCATCAGCTATGGCGGCAGCGTGCGGGTCACCTCGGGCGCACTGGAAAGCATCTATCACCTGCAAGTGTTGCTGCGTGGCAACTGCCTGTGGCGCGGGCACGGCCAGGAACATTACTTCGCGCCCGGCGAGTTGCTGCTGATCAATCCCGACGATCCGGTGGACCTGACGTACTCTGACGATTGCGAAAAATTCATCCTCAAAGTTCCCACGACGTTGCTTGAGTCCGTGTGCGACGAGCAGCGCTGGCGCTATCCGGGGCAGGGCGTGCGGTTTCTGGAGAACCGTTACCAGCTCAATGAACTCGAAGGGTTTGTCGGGTTGCTGGCGATGATTTGCCAGGAAGCCGAGGCCACCGAGCAGATTCCCAAGGTGCAGGAGCATTACGCGCAGATCATCGTCAGCAAGATGCTCAGCCTGATGCAGACCAACGTCAGCCGCATCAACCTTGGCTCACAGACGGCCACGTTCGAGGTGATTGCCGACTACATCGCACGCCACCTCAAGCAGGACATCGACAGTGAAGAACTGGCGCGTCAGGCACGGATGAGCCTGCGTTCACTGTATGGCTTGTTCGAACGCAACGCCGGCACCACGCCGAAAAACTACATCCGGCAGAAACGTCTGGAGCGTATCAATGCCTGTTTGAGCGACCCGACCTGTAATGTACGTAACGTGACGGAAGTGGCGATGGATTATGGGTTTCTGCATTTGGGGCGGTTTTCGGATAACTATCGTAAGCAGTTTGGGGAGTTGCCGTCGGATACGTTGAAGCGGCGGGAGTGATTCGCTCGTATAAGATTCTCTCGCGACAGGATTTTTTTCAAACCAATTCGAGCTCAACAGCTGCGACAAGGCCAAACATTACGAGTAAAAGTCCCCAGCCGGTCCACTGTAAAATAATCAGCTTTCGTTTAAGGTCGGCAGGGAAGTTCTCCAGGTCTTCAGCGCAGGCACCTCCATCGCGTAGATAAAGACGAGGTGTAGTCATCACGCCCATTATGGCGCCCAGTAAAAACATATTCCCCCAAGGCCCACCGTTTCTGAACGGTGCTCGAATCATAACCGCCGGGCAGTTCTGCAGGTGATTCAACATCACGTCCATTTTTGTATAGGCGAGGTGAAGTGATATGCCTATTATTATGAATAGACCTCCAAAGTCGATTAAACCGACAAAAATAACTATTTTGTCAGCGGTACTTATGCTCATTTAGTTGCCTCGTAGATTCTTTCACCTATGATTTCTCCACCCTTTCCTAAGAGTTCCCCTGTTGCCAAAGAACTCCCGCCGACTATTAATAAACCGCATGCAAAAGTTCCGACCCCACCAGTAGGCACCCCCAGCGCTGCACAAATAACGCCGGCGGTAGGGCCGCCTAACAGGGCACCGGTAGCAATGCCGCCTGTTAGCCCTCCGAAAAAGCCACCTGTCTCTGTAAACTTCACCTTCTCACAGGCCTCCACATTCCCTTCTGCACAAACACCCTGAACCTTGATTACTGACGCGCCACCACCCACTGCCGTACCAACCCAACCACCATATTTGACGTACTTCGCGGCTTTGGAAACGGCATCAATGTGCGTGGCATAACCAGGAATCTGCCCAATAGCACCCGCTTTTCTCCACCGATGAACAAGGCTTTTAGTCGATATCCCCAATACGCTTTTCAGATTGGGGTGATCCGGAAAACCAATGCTTTTTTTCGTAAATTTGGTGAGCTGGGCATCCAACTGAGTCAGTAGACGTTTGCGCTCGGCGTAAAACTCGGCGGACTTCAGGTGACCATTGGCTTGAAAAGTCCGGGTATGCAAACTTTCGATGTCACGCAGAATAGTATTCACGTCATCCAGGTTCTTAGAGAACATGGCCAAACCCGCACTGGCGCCGAGTGAACCCTTGGAAATAAGAAACGCAATCTCGTCATAGTGCCGCGCCATAAAGTCGGCCTCATCCGAACTGAGAGGCTCCAAGGCTCTATTCACATTGCCCGCCGCTTCCATCAGCAACGCTTCTTCGAAAGTACAAAGATGATTATTCGGATCGCTGAGAACAATCATCGTCCCGGCCTTTACCTGATCCAGATTCGGATTCAGGGCCTTGAATTTGGCGATGGCGGCGGGGGAGGCTGACGTGAATAGTCGGGCTTCCAGTTTGTCAGCCGTCGTACTTCTGGGCACGACGTAGAACCCGGGTTCTTCTTGTGCGACTTGCGCGGGCCATTGTTCTTGAGGGAAAAATTTCAGGTCTGGAGCTGGATGCGGCGAAGCGGCTGCCGCCAATTGGCGGGGCGAGTTCGTGCCCGTGGACTTGAGATTCTGCGCATGTACAAAGCGCAATAAACGTTCCGGGTCAGGTTTCAATGAAGGCTGTGTGAGCATTGAGGCCGGGATTCTTTTAACCCGTTCAGTTACCGCGCCCTGAGTTTTTTGCGTGATGGCTTGCGACTGGATAAGCAAGTTGTGCTGTTCTTGTGCAAGCGCCCGTAGGCCTTGCCCTGGCGTTGTTTTGCCCTGCGCGACATCGTCCGCAACGCGCTTTGCATAAAAGGCGACTTCCCGATTGAACCGCTCACGCAACCTGCCTTGAGCAAGATGGCGAGCGGCGAGCGTGCGGGCCTGTCCCGCCAGTTTGCCCGCCGCGCTGTTAACGTCCCACTGCTCACGAGGATTCATTCCTCTTCGCCCCACGAACTGTAGCCGGAGGTCTTTGCCAAGTGGTGGGTCCACGTGATGTCGCGGTAACGAATGGCCACCAGTTCCTGGGGCTCTGCATCGTTTTGAAAAATGGCATGAGGCACTTCAAGCGTCAGGTCGGCAATGACCCCGCCATTGATCGACACGGTGAAAAACTTTTCCTGCATGCCGAAGGACGACACGCGATAAAAGCTGATCGTGCAGTTGATTTCTTCCCGGTTTGAAAGCGCTTGAGCGAGCAGCGGTGATGACTTGTCGACGGCTTTCGTAATGATGATCGGGTTGTGTGTCGACCTGTTGAGGTTCCCGATAGTGGTCATGTTGTGGCTGTAGGACAGCACCATGATCTCGTCTGTGTGTGCGGCCTGGTACTTGTTGCCAATAGAGGCCTGGGTTGAACAGCCCGCTGAAATCATTCCTTGAGCTTTACCGTTTATGGTCATGTAACCGTGATTAGCCATGCAAACCACTCCTTGTAGTCAGGAGGGCAGTCTATTCAGAAGTTGTAAGCAGTTATGTAGTCCGATTCCGAAAATACGTTCTGCACAAATCGGATAAAGGTCTGCACCCAGCGGATAGTCCACCCCATTGCCCCGTCCTAGCATGAGCCTTGCCTGAACAATAACAATGGAGGCGGCGGCCATGACCCTGCGACCCGAATATCTTCAATCCTTGCTCGAGGACGATCCAGAACAAGGCATCTACCGCTGCAAGCGCGAGATGTTCACCGATCCGCGGCTGTTCGATCTTGAGATGGAACACATCTTCGAAGGCAACTGGCTGTACCTGGCGCACGAAAGCCAGATCCCCAACAAGAACGATTTCTACACCACCACCATGGGGCGCCAGTCGATCTTCATCGCGCGCAACAAGGACGGTGAGCTGAACGCCTTTATCAACGCCTGCAGTCACCGTGGCGCGATGCTTTGCCGACACAAGTCCGGCAACAAAAGCTCGTACACCTGCCCGTTTCATGGCTGGACCTTCAACAACTCCGGCAAACTGCTGAAGGTCAAAGACCCGGCAGCGGCCGGCTACCCGGCGAGCTTCAACTGCGAAGGCTCCCACGACCTGACCAAAGTCGCCCGTTTCGAATCCTATCGCGGCTTCCTGTTCGGCAGCCTCAAGGCTGATGTGGTGCCGCTGGTTGAGCATTTGGGCGAGTCGGCGAAGATCATCGACATGATCGTCGACCAGTCCGCCGATGGCCTGGAAGTCCTGCGCGGTTCGTCCAGCTACATCTACGAAGGCAACTGGAAACTCACCGCCGAAAACGGCGCCGACGGTTACCACGTCAGCTCGGTGCACTGGAACTACGCCGCCACCCAGAACCAGCGCAAACAGCGCGAGGCCGGCGACACCAACCCGACCATGAGCGCCGGCAGCTGGGCCAAGCAGGGCGGTGGTTTCTACTCGTTCGACAAAGGCCACATGCTGCTCTGGACCCGTTGGGCCAACCCGGAGGACCGTCCGCTGTACGAACGTCGCGATGAGCTGGCCAAGGACTTCGGCAAGGCCCGCGCCGACTGGATGATCGAAAACTCGCGCAACCTGTGCCTGTACCCGAACGTGTACCTGATGGACCAGTTCAGCTCGCAGATCCGCATCGCCCGGCCGATCTCGGTCAACCGCACGGAAATCACCATTTACTGCATCGCCCCCAAAGGCGAAAGCGATCACGCCCGTTCGAGCCGGATTCGTCAGTACGAGGACTTCTTCAACGTCAGCGGCATGGCCACCCCGGACGATCTGGAAGAGTTTCGCTCCTGCCAGACCGGTTACCAGGGCAGCGTGACCGCCTGGAACGACATGTCCCGTGGCGCCGAGCACTGGGTCGAAGGCGCCGATGAGGCGGCGAAGGAAATTGACCTGCATCCGTTGCTCAGCGGTGTGCGCACCGAGGACGAAGGCCTGTTCGTGTTGCAGCACAAGTATTGGCAGCAAACCATGCTCAAGGCCCTGGCTGCCGAGCAATCGAAGCTGATTGCCGTGGAGACCGTGTAATGACCATCACCTATGAAACCGTGCGCGACTTCCTCTACCGCGAAGCGCGCTACCTCGATGATCGGCAATGGGACGAATGGCTGGAGTTGTACGCCACGGATGCGACGTTCTGGATGCCGTCCTGGGACGACAACGACGAACTGACTGAAGACCCGCAACGGGAAATCTCGCTGATCTGGTACGGCAACCGTACGGGTCTGGAAGACCGCATCTTCCGCATCAAGACCGAGCGTTCCAGCGCCACCGTGCCGGACACCCGCACCTCGCACAACATCAGCAACATCGAGCTTCTGGAGCAGGCGGACGGCCTGTGCAAGGTGCGCTTCAACTGGCACACCTTGAGCTTTCGCTACAAGACCGTCGACAGCTATTTCGGCAGCAGTTTCTACACCCTCGATATGCGCGGCGAAAACCCGCTGATCAAGGCCAAGAAAGTGATCCTGAAGAACGACTACGTTCGCCAGGTCATCGATGTTTACCACCTGTGAGGCGGCCGTCATGACTCATTCCATCGCATTTAATTTCGAAGACGGCGTCACCCGGTTCATCGACGCCAACGCTGGCGAAACCGTGGCCGATGCCGCGTACCGCCAAGGCATCAACATTCCGCTGGATTGCCGCGACGGCGCCTGCGGCACGTGCAAGTGTTTCGCCGAGGCCGGCCGCTACGACCTGGGCGAGGAATACATCGAGGACGCGCTCACGGCGGAGGAAGCCGAACAGGGTTTTGTCCTGACCTGCCAGATGCGCGCCCAGAGCGATTGCGTGGTTCGGGTGCCGGCCTCCTCGGAAGTCTGCCGCACCCAGCAGGCCAGTTTCGAAGCGACCATCAGCGCCGTGCGCCAGCTGTCCGACAGCACCATCGCACTGTCGATCAAGGGCGATGCGCTGAGCAAACTGGCGTTTCTGCCGGGGCAGTACGTGAACCTCGGGGTTCCCGGCAGCGAGCAGACCCGCGCCTATTCGTTCAGCTCGTTGCAGCGCGACGGCGAGGTCAGTTTCCTGATTCGCAATGTGCCCGGCGGTTTGATGAGCAGCTTCCTCACCGGCATGGCCAAGGCCGGCGACAGCATGAGCCTGGCCGGGCCGCTGGGCAGCTTTTATCTGCGCGACATCCGTCGGCCGTTGTTGCTGCTGGCCGGTGGTACGGGGCTTGCGCCATTCACCGCGATGCTGGAAAAAATCGCCGAGCAGGGCAGTGAACATCCGCTGCATTTGATCTACGGCGTGACCAACGATTTCGACCTGGTGGAAATGGATCGGCTGGAAGCCTTCGCCGCGCGAATCCCGAATTTCAGCTTTAGCGCCTGCGTGGCTAGCCCCGATAGCCAGCACCCGCTCAAGGGCTACGTGACCCAGCACATCGAGCCCAAACACTTGAACGAGGGCGACGTCGATGTGTACCTGTGCGGCCCGCCGCCGATGGTCGAGGCGGTCAGCCAGTACATTCGCGAGCAAGGCATTGCGCCGGCGAACTTCTACTACGAAAAATTCGCTGCCAGCGCGGCATAAGTCGCGACACAAAACCAATGTGGGAGCGAGACCGGCTTGCCGGCGATGGACTCAATGGCAGCGTGTTCATTCTGCAGAAACGCGTAATCGTTGACGACCATCGCTAGCAAGCCAGCTCCTACACAGTGCGATGGTGCGGCAACGATTTTCAACGAGGTACACATGAACAGATTTCACGAAAAAGTCGCGTTGATCACCGGTGCCGCCCAAGGCATCGGCCGGCGTGTCGCCGAGCGCATGGCGGCGGAAGGGGCGCGGTTGATTCTGGTCGACCGCTCCGAGCTGGTGTTTGAAGTGCAGCAGCAATTGGGGAAGGGCAGTCAGGTGCTCGCGCTGACCGCCGATCTTGAGCAATACGGCGAATGCAACCGGGTGATGCAAACCGCCGTCGAGCGCTTCGGTCGTCTCGACATCCTCATCAACAATGTCGGCGGGACGATCTGGGCCAAACCGTTCGAACACTACGAAGCCGAGCAGATCGAGGCCGAAGTCCGCCGCTCGCTGTTCCCGACGTTATGGTGCTGCCATGCGGCGCTGCCGTTCATGCTGGAGCAGGGCAGCGGCGCCATCGTCAACGTCTCGTCCATCGCCACGCGCAGCATCAACCGTGTGCCGTACGGTGCGGCGAAGGGCGGGGTGAATGCGCTGACCGCGTGCCTGGCATTCGAAACCGCCGGTCGTGGTGTGCGGGTCAACGCCACGGCGCCTGGAGGCACCGAAGCGCCGCCGCGAGTGATTCCGCGCAACAGCGCCGAACAGAGCACCGAGGAAAAGGTGTGGTACCAGCAGATCGTCGACCAGACGCTCGACAGCAGTTTGATGAAACGTTATGGCACGCTGGATGAGCAGGCAGGCGCTATTCTGTTTCTGGCCAGCGACGAAGCGTCCTATATCACCGGCATGATCATGCCGGTGGGCGGCGGCGACCAGGGCTGACAGCATTCGCCAACCACCCCATCAAACGGAGTCAACGTGATGAGTGAAAAACCCACGATCGTGCTGGTCCATGGTTTTTGGGGCGGTGCCGCCCACTGGAACAAGGTTATCGCCGAACTGTTGAACAAGGGCTACACCCGCATCCGCGCGGTCGAGATGCCGCTCACGTCGTTGGCCGATGATGCCGAACGCACGCGCAAAATGGTCGCGCAAGAAGCGGGGCCGGTGTTGCTGGTGGGGCATTCCTATGGCGGTGCGGTCATCACTGAGGCCGGCGATCAAGCGAATGTCGTGGGTCTGGTGTACATCGCCGCGTTCGCGCCGGATGCGGGTGAAAGTCCCGGCGCCATCACTCAACGGCATCCACCCGCTGCCGCAGCGAACCTGGCCCCCGACAGTGATGGTTATTTGTGGGTCAGACCGGAGCTTTACCACGAAAGCTTCTGCCAGGACCTGCCCGCAGCAGAAGGATTGGTCATGGGTATCACCCAAAAAGCCCCCTTGGCCGGCACGTTTGGCGATGCGATCACTACGGTGGCGTGGAAGAACAAACCGTCGTGGTATCAGGTGTCGACCGACGACCGGATGATCGCGCCGCAAAACCAGCAGTGGATGGCGGGACGGTTGAACGCCAAAGAGATCCTGACGTTGCACGCCAGTCACGCGTCGCTTGCCTCGATGCCGGTCGAAGTGGCGGCGTTTATCGACAAGGCGGCAACGGCAGTGGCCAAGGCCTGATCCACCTTACAGGCGACGCTGAAACGCTCTGACGATTCGCAGCGTGGCGTCGCTGGTGTTCAGGTTCTGCACGGCGTCCAGCGGATACCACAGGCAGTCGAAGATTTCGTTTTGTGGCCGGGCCTCAGACGAGTTGAGCACCGACGCCTCGTAAACGTGGTGTCGGGTGCCGCCCGTTTCCAGTTGCATCAGGTACAGCATGTCGTCGACCCCAAGCCCGGTCTCTTCCTGAAGTTCACGCATGGCGGCGCCTGCCGTGGTCTCTCCGGGCTCGACCTTTCCGCCGGGCAACGTCCAGCGACACCTTGGCTTGCGCACCAGGAGAATGTGCCGGTCCTGCTCACAAATGACGGTTGCGCGTACTTTCATGTGTTACCTGAGTGCTTGTTGTCATAAATCAGTAATAAAAATGCAATATTCAGGCCGCCCACGGCTGCACGGGCCTCTTAGATGATTGGAGGTGTCACAGAGGCGGAAAGTGCAACCGAATGGCGGAATCCTGTCGCGACGTCTGGTCGGCACCTCGGTAAAGGGTGGGTGTAAGGTAGACAGGTCAATCCTGGACATCAGTACCGAAGAATGGAGGTAGCTTATGAGCGTTCCGATGCTGAATAAGATGCACATGAACGGTTATGACGTACTCAGCGTAAGCAATGGCCCATGGCGGGTGTGCACCCAAGGTGACCAACTGGGCGCTTTTGCCAGCCGGGAAGAGGCACTGGCCTTTGCCGCGGCACTTCCCGGTTACAAATCCCGGGCCAAAAGGCCGGCGAGCAACCAGACGACGGTTAAGTAAAACGCTTCTAGCCCCGGTTTTTTCCGGGGCTTTTCATTTCTGCTCAATAACCGCCGCCGCCCCCGCTGGAGCCATGGGAAGACTCCCTGGCTTTTGTTTGCAGGCGGCTCCATTCCGCACAGGTGATGAAACTGGTGTGGTCGACCTTGCCCCGGTTATCGAAACTGACGTTGTACGCTTGTTGATGGCCGGCTTTCGTCAGCTTGTAGTCATAGCAAGTGCCAGGCACAGCCGTGCGCTCGGTGATGGTGTGAGGCGGCCCGCCGATTTGCTCGACCTGATCCTTGCTCATTCCGGTCTCGACTTTGGCGACCAACGGGAGGTCGCCATAGAGGCGTGATTCAGTGCTGCAGCCTGCCAGCGCTGCCAGTACGACAACCAGCGCGAATAAAGGCTTGTTCATGGCCGCGCTCCTGTTCAGTGAGCTTTGTTGCGACTGATGGTCTTGGCTTTCACTTCTTCGGCATAGCCTGCCAAACGCTGTTCGTCGCCCTGAAACAGGTCGCACAGCCTCATCACCGCTTGCGCATCCACATCATTTCCGGCCTGACGCAGCTGGTCTGCCAGGCGTAGAAGCTCCACCGCTGACCACCTCAGGTCCGATGCAACGCTTTGCAGGTCACGTCGAAGTTCGTTTTCAGATTCGTTGAGCCACATGACGATCTCCAGAAAACCTCTGCTACGAAATTTTAGTCCCATTTCCCTGGACAGGGCGTTTTGTTCGTCCGAACTGCCAATGCTGCCTTTGGTCGGGAAGATGCACGCGAGCGAAAAGATTTGCTGTCGTATTGAAGTGGCGAATTTCCGCCGGGGCGAGGCAATTTCAAATGACGACGACCGATGACTTCAGGGTTCACGCGCATGAGCTGATGGTCGAACTGGACGCAGCGACCACGGAGATGATGAAGCTGATTTCCGCTCATCAACTCAGCGGCCCGGAATGGGAGCGGGTCACTCAATGGCAGCACGAAGCGTATGAACGATGGATGACTTTCCTGAACGAGCGGCCTGCTGCGCATCCCGGCCAGAGCAACGATAAACATTGAGAAAGGTTCAATGAATGGATGTCTGCAAGACGACGCGCTACATTTCCTTTTTTTCAAAATAGGGGGGTGTCATGCGGACGTTGATTGCGGGAGTCGTGGTGGCGTTACTGGCGGGGTGTTCCTTGCCTGCGTCACTGGTGCCGGGTGAGCCGAATGTCAGCAAATACAGTGAGAAGGCGCCGAAGGAGTATGCCGCCTGCGTATTGCCGGCGTGGCAGAAAGAAATTTCCAATACGACTCAAACGCCGATTTCCAATGGCTACCGAATCAAGGCGCCGAGCATCATCACGGCCGACGAAATTCTGGATATCGTGAAATCGAAAGACGGCAGCCGGGTTTCGCTGTATCAAGGGCCGCCATGGGCCAAGTCAGGCGCACTGCGTCAGGCGGTTCGTGACTGTTTATAGCGGCGTTTGATGGATCGCCATCGCCAGCAAGCCGGCTCCTACAAGGACACCGCAATTTCCTGTAGGAGCCGGCTTGCTGGCGATGGCGTCAGTCGCCAAACACATTTCAAATGTTGGTAACCACAATGGTCTGCTCGTCAGCGACCGGGGCTGCGCTTTTCTTGTCCCGGCGATCACTCATCCAGTTATCAACCTGAGCACTGAACTCCGAGGGCGCCTTTCGTCCGACTTTCCTGGCGAGATCCAGGATGGTCTGCTGGGCGAGAGCGTCTTCCATGCGTTTCTGCGCCGTCATCATGACCGCATGGACCGAGCAATGGCCTGACACCGCCCAATCCGGGGCGGAACCTTCGAACAGGGCGCAACGCCCGCGAATTTCCCGGCAATCGAAAATCAGCTTTTGGCCGTCGATGGCATTGACGATATCGAGCACGCTGATTTCGTCGGAGGGCCGGGCCAGCTTGAACCCGCCGCGCACGCCTTCAGTGGCGACCACCAGTTTTGCCTTGGCCAGTTTGGTGAAAATTTTCGCCAGATAGTCCAGTGGCACGCCTTGCAGTTCTGCGAGGTCACGCACGCTCGCCTCACGGGTGTCGCCGCAATTGCCCACCAGGAAAATCAGGCAATGAATGCCGTACTCAACGCCAGCGCTGTAAAGAGACATTTGGATCTCCGACTAATCTTGTCGTAAATGTTAGCAGCTGAAGGTTAGGCAGGCAACGAATCCCGGCGGCGCATCTCTCTGTGAATTACGCCTTGTGCGTGGGTAAAGGCTCTCTCGGTCGAGCCATCGAACCTTTCGATGGCAACCATCAGAAAAAACCGATTGCGTTAATTAACTAGGATCAATACAGTCGTAGTTGCTCGGTCGGCACTGGCAAGCGCACGACCTCTACGAATTCATTGATCGGCCTTCTCACGGAGTTAAAGATGAAGCAGCACATTCTGGTAATCGGCGCAGGTTTCGGTGGCATGTGGACGGCTTTGAGCGCCACACGCCTGTTCGACATTCATGGTCACAAGGACGTAGAAGTCACCGTCCTGGCCCCGCAGGCCGAGCTGCGCGTGCGTCCGCGGTTCTATGAGCCGAACGCGCACCAACTGGCCGCGCCGATTGGCGAGCTGTTCGATGCGGTGGGCGTGAAGTTCATCAAGGGCGCTGCGGAAACCATCGACGTCGAGCAAAAACGCGTGGGTTATGTCGACGCCTCGGGTGCGAAACAGGTGTGCAGCTACGACAAACTCGTTCTGGCCACAGGCAGCCGTCTGGCGATTCCGGCGACCGCCGGCGTGGCTGAACATGCGTTCGATGTCGACCAGATCGAACAAGCCGTGCGCCTGGAAAACCACCTGAAATCTCTGGCCAGCCTGCCGGAAAGCAAAGCCCGCAACACCGTGGTGGTGGCCGGCGGCGGCTTCACCGGGATTGAAACGGCGACCGAGATGACCGCACGTCTGCGTGCCATTTTGGGCGATCAGGCTGACGTCGAGGTGATCATCGTCGATCGCGGCGAGAAAATTGGCGGGTCGATGGGGGCTGAAATCGCCAAGTCGATCGAAGAGGCCAGTATTGAAACCGGCGTGAAATGGCATTTGAAGGCTTCGGTACTTTCCGTCGATGCCAGCGGTGTCACTTTGAGCGACGGCCAGCGTATCGAAGCCAAAACCGTGGTCTGGACCACCGGCGTGCGCGCCAGTTCGCTGACCGAGCAGATCCCGGCCGAACGCGATCACCTGGGCCGTCTGCACGTGGACAGCCACCTGAAAGTCATCGGTCAGGACGATATCTTTGCCACCGGCGATGTGGCTTATGCCGCGTCCGACGACATCGGCAACTATGCGTTGATGACCTGCCAACACGCCATCGTATTGGGGCGTCACGCCGGCAATAACGTTGCCGCGCAGATCCTGGGCGTGGACCCGACGCCGTACAGCCAACCCAAATACGTCACCTGCCTGGACCTGGGTGCCTGGGGCGCGGTGTACACCGAGGGCTGGGACCGTCAGGTCAAACTGGTGAAACAGGAAGGCAAGAACCTGAAGACGCAGATCAACACCGTGTGGATCTACCCGCCGGCAGCTGATCGTGCAACCGCATGGGCCGCAGCAGATCCGCTGATCCCGATCGCTTGAGTCGCTGAGCGGAAATCCCCCGAATCCCTGTAGGAGCGAGCCTGCTCGCGATGGAGTGTCAGCCACATTGGGTTGACTGACACACCATCGCGAGCAGGCTCGCTCCTACAGGTTCTTGCGTTCGTGAAATAACGTGTGTATTTTTTCATGAAATTTAAATAATAAAATTTCATGAGGCCCGCATGTTCCAGCAATCCACCCGCCACGTCGCCAGTTATTACGCACACACTTGCGCAGATCGCTTGGTGGAACGTGCGGCGTTGGAGGGCGAGCACGACACCGAAGTGTTGATCATCGGCGCCGGCTTCAGTGGTTTGCACACAGCATTGCGACTGGCCCTGGCGGGCAAGCGCGTGACGCTGCTGGAAGCCAGTCGAGTGGCCTGGGCGGCGTCGGGGCGTAATGGCGGCCAGGCCATTCTCGGTTGGTCGTGCGATATGCAGCCGCTGGAGGCCGCGCTGGGTTATGAGCGCGCGCGACGCTTATGGGACGGCATGCGCTGGGCCGCGCAGGAACTGCGCGCGCTGCCCGCCCGGCATGAATTCGATTGTGATTATCGGCCCGGCCACCTCTGGACATCGGTGATGCCGCGACGGGTGAGCCTGCTGACCGAGTGGCAACACGAGGCGAGCCACAAATGGGGCCATGATGGATTGCAATTCATTCCCCGTGAGCAGTTGCCGCAATGGGTCGCCAGCGAGCGCTATCAGGCGGGCCTGTTTGATCCTGAAGGCGGACACCTGAACCCGTTGAAACTGGCGCTCGGCCTGGCGGCTGCCATTGAGCGCGCCGGTGGTCGTATTCATGAACAAAGCAAGGCGCTGAATTACCGCGAGGAGGGTGGCCGGTACGTGGTCGCCACTGAGCGCGGGCGCATCCGGGCCGATGTGCTGGTGCTGGCGTGCAACGCCTATCTGGACCGGCTTGATCCGCAGCTATCAAGTTGTGTGTTGCCGGTCGGCACCTATCAGGTGGCCACCGCGCCGCTCTCGCAAGCACAGGCAACCGCGCTCCTGCCAAGCAATGTCTGCGTCACCGACAATCAGTTCGTTCTCGATTATTTCCGTCGTACACCGGATAACCGCTTGCTGTTCGGCGGCGGTTGCACCTACCTGGGCGGCATGCCGAAGGACATCGCAGCCGCGACCCGGCCGTTCCTGCAACGGGTATTTCCTCAGCTCAAGGGCGTCGAACTGGAATTCGCCTGGGGCGGGCATATCGACCTCACGCTCAAACGCACACCTGACATTGGCCGACGCGGCGATCTCTATTGGCTGCAGGGTTATTCGGGCCACGGTGTGCTGCCGACCCTGGCCGGCGCCCGCGCCGTGTCCGACGCGATACTCGGCCAAGCAGATGAGCTGGGCTTGTATCAGGGCCTGCTCAACGGCAGCTTCCCCGGCGGCAAATACATGGCGGCGCCGCTGGAGGCCATCGGCAAGGCCTGGTATCGGTTGCGCGACAGCCTTTGAAACGCACATTTTCTGGAAGCTTTCAGATGGACATGCAAGAAGAGATTTCGGCGCTGGCGATCCTGATTCAGGACCTGCGCAAACACAAAAAATACACGCTCAAGGAGCTGGCGGACAAGATCGGTCGCTCTGTCGGTTTCCTCTCGCAAGTCGAGCGTGGATTGTCACGGCCGACCGTAGCGGACTTGACCGCGATCAGCGAAACCCTCGGCGTGCCGACCACCTATTTCTACAGCCTGCCCAAACCCATGGCCTTGCCGTGGGTGACCCGGCCGGACGAGCGCCGCACGCTGTATTACGCCGACGGCATCACCGACATCCTGGTCTCGCCGAAAATGCGCGCCTCGTTCTCGATGCTCGAAAGTCGTCTCGAACCCGGCGCCAGCAGCGGTGACCGGCACATGAATGACAGCTCGGAGCAGGGCGGTTACGTGCTCGAAGGACAACTGACACTTTGGCTGGATGACAATCAACCGGTCACCCTGGGGGCCGGGGACAGCTTTCAACTCGCCAGCCATACCCATTGCCGCTACGGCAATCTCACCGATCAGCTCACCCGGGTGCTCTGGGTTTACACCTGATAAAAACAACAAGGAACCACATGATGGATGCTGTCTGCTCTGATCTGGTTGCTGAAGTGCGCGCATTTCGGCAGCGCTTTCCGGATGTGCGCTACGTCGACCTGATTTCCCTGGACATCCCGGGGCATTTCTACGGCAAGCGCTATCCGATCGAGATGCTCGAAAAGGTCGCCGCCGGTAGCGCGCTCAAGCTGCCGCAGAATTGTGTATTGCTCGGCACTCAAGGCGGGCTGTTCAAAATCGGCGACTACTGTTTCAACGACGGCGACCCGGATGCGCCCCGTCGGTTGGTGCCGGGTACGCTGAAAATCGTCGACTGGGAAAAACAGCCACTGGGGCAGATGTTGATCACCTCCAGCGGCACTGAAAAACCGATCGTCTTCGAGCCACGGGAAGTGCTGGCGCAAGTGCTGGAGCGCCTCGCTGGCAAAGGGATTTTCCCGGTGGTGGCTTTCGAACTGGAGTTCTACCTGTTCGATCGCCAGTTGCGTGACGGCTTGCCGCAGTTTGCGCGCGATCCGCTGACCGACGATGCGGACGATCAGCCGAACATGCACATCGAGCGGCTGTCCCGGTTTGCGCCAGTGCTCGATGAAATGGTCGAGACGGCGCGGGCGCAAGGCATCGACACCACGGTGATTACTGCCGAGCTGGGCCCGGGTCAGTTCGAGATCAACTTCGGCCACCTGGATGACGGCCTGCGGGCTGCCGACTGGGCGGCGCTGTTTTGCCGCAGCACCCGTGGCGTGGCGCTCAAACACAACTACCGCGCCAGTTTCATGGCCAAGCCTTACTTGCAACACCCCGGCAGCGGCATGCATGTTCATGTGAGCCTGTACGACGAGGCGGGCAATAACCTTTTAGCGGCCAATGACCAGCAGCCGCTGCGCCATGCAGTGGCCGGTTGCCTTGAACTGTTGCCGCATTGCATGCCGATCTTCGCGCCGAACCACAATGCGCTGCGTCGCTTGAGCGGCACCGTGAATGTCGCGACGCGTGCCAGTTGGGGCTTCGAAGATCGGGACGCCTGCTTGCGGGTTCCTGAGTCGGACGCGAGGAATCTGCGCATCGAACATCGCCTCGCCGGTGCCGATGCCAACCCGTATCTGGTGTTGGCGGCGATTCTGGTCGGGTTGGAACAAGGACTCGAAACCGGTCGTCAACCGATAGCACCGTTGAATGAAGATCGCAGCAGTGGCATCAACTTCCCGCTGGAGATGCTGGAGGCCGTTCAATCCATGCAAAACAACGCGCAGTTGCGTGAGGGATTGGGTGCGGAGTTTGTAAATGTCTACTGCGAAAACAAGCGTCAGGACCATTTGGCATTTATGCAGGACATCAATGCGCGTGAATATCGCTGGTACTTGTAGTTGACCGCTTGTCGTCACTCGACCTTAAAAAAAGTGTGGATATTTAAGGACTTGGAAAGATTAGTAACCGGCTGGTGAGTCAAAATATCTTGTTACACGGTGAAATATTCCGTAATATCCGCACCGCGTTCACCACCACGGTTTATGCATTTTTAAATCCCAGGCGTCCATCAGCTGCCTGGGATTTTTTTTGCCTGAAATAAGCGGTGCTTCAAAAATTATTCGTTCAGTTAGAACGATTATTTCTTTCGGTTATTTGAATAGACCTCTTCTGCATATCCATAACCGTGAAATCCGCGTTGTGGATCGGGTTGTGTCTGCAATCAAATCCGAATGGCGGTCATGGCAGAAATAGACGTTCCATCCACCTCGTTAAAGCTGCCCCAGCATCAAATTCCGCTGTTCGATGGTCATCTTGTTGCCCGCGGTCCAATCCTTAGAATCGCCCCCATCAGCTTCGTCCAACTATTCAAACCTTTGGGGAACAACACCATGATGAACGCCATGCAGATGCAAATGCCGATGAACGCCAACATGCCGATGATGCCGATGATGGGCATGCCGATGATGATGGCGACCATGACGTGCGAAATGATGGACGACGGCATGATGTGCAAAATGATGCCTGCCGCTGGCATGGACATGGCGATGTTCAAGAACAGCGCAGAAATGATGCAGATGATGATGAACTGCGGCATGCCGATGATGATGCACTGCGGCAACATGAGCATGATGTGCATGTCCCAGGCGGCCATGGCCATGCCGATGATGAACATGATGATGCCAATGCCGATGATGGGCATGCCGATGCCGTCGATGAAGTGCGTGATGGAATGCACCATGATGGCTGACGGCATGATGTGCAAAATCATGCCGATGGCGGGCATGAACATGGACATGATGAAAAACTGCTGCACCCTGATGATGAAAATGATGAACGATTGCAGCATGCCGATGATGATGAGCTGCAATGGCATGCCGATGATGTGCTGCACCTGCTGATCCCGAGCGACAGCAGCCATTAAAAAGCCCGGCCAATGCAGATTGGCCGGGCTTTTTTATGTCCTGTTTTGTAGGAGCCAGGCTTGCCGGCGAAGGCGTACTTGAGATCGCCATCGCCGGCAAGCCGGCTCCTACAGTTTGATGTCGTCCGAAAAACTGGTGGTATCCACGACCCTGTAGGAGCCAGGCTTGCCGGCGATGGCGTATTTGAGATCGCCATCGCCAGCAAGCCGGCTCCTACAGTTTGATGTCGTCCGAAAAAATAGCGGCAACCACGGCCCTGTAGGAGCCAGGCTTGCCGGCGAAGGCGTACTTGAGATCGCCATCGCCAGCAAGCCGGCTCCTACAATGTTTGCGTCGTTCGATGAGTTGGAGTTGACCACCTACCCTGTAGGAGCCGGCTTGCCGGCGATGGCGCCAGCAAAGCCGCCATCACCCGCAAGCCGGTTTTGTCAGTCAAGGCGTTCCGGGTACGTCACCACCAGATACGCCACCGCTTCACTGTCCGCCGGGTTGCGATAGCGGTGGGGCTGGTCGGCGTAAAACAGGATCGAATCGCCGGTGGAAAGCAGGTAGCGTTCGTCGTTGACGCTGATTTCCAGTACGCCCTGCGAAACCACCAGGTTCTCCTGGACGCCGGGGCCATGGCCCTCGGAAACGTCCTCTCCCAATGGGCTCAAGCGCAGTTCGTAAAACTCCGATTGGCGCGCCACGTCAAACGGGAACAGCGCACGGCTGACAAAGGCGCCGCTGGCGCTGACCAGGCGTTTGCTCTGGCTCGCCGATAACACGGCCACCCCTTCAAAGGCCCGATGTTCGAGAAACGCGGCCACCGATACCTTCAAGCCTTTGGCGATTTTGCACAGCACTTTGATCGACGGAACGCTGCGTCCGGATTCGATCTGCGCGAGCATCGCCCGGCTCACACCGCATTGTCGCGCAAGGGCGTCGAGGGACAGGTGACGCTTGCCCCGCAGGCGTTGCAGGTTTTGCGCGACCCGCTCGCAGATCGGGTCCTCTTCCAGTGATTCGAGGTTGTTCAGGTCCAGCACGGGTTCGTCAGCGCTCGCCAGAAAGCGCGAGGGGTTTTGTGTATTCACGCCTGACGAGTCTCGGTCGAACGCGAAGCCTGAACCCACTGAAAGGCCTGCAGGCCAGCATTGCGTGCGTACATTTCCCACATGGCCCGCGCCCATTGCTGCGCTTGTTTGCGTTTGCGGTAGCTGGCGAAGTCGATGATGTTGGCGGTCGGATTCATAGGGCTCTTCACTGTCGTGGTGAATGACGGGATGGTCTGAGACTACGCGGATATTTTTATAACGATAAATACTGTTTATGTATTTATTAATTCCTTTTGGTTCTTTTAAAAGCCAGCTGCCAGAAGGCCTCTGGATGCCCCCTGATCCTGTAGGAGCCGGCTTGCTGGCGATCGGATCGACGCGGTATATCAAGCCAGACGCCATCGCTGGCAAGCCAGCTCCTACAGGATTCTGTGTTTATCAAATGACCTTGTAGGAGCCGGCTTGCCGGCGATGGCGGCGCATCGGACACACCGCGTCGCTTCAATCGCCAGCAAGCCGGCTCCTACAGGTCCAGCGTTTAATGCCCCACCAATTCCTCCAGCAATTGTTCCTTGTACCCCTGCAAAACCGTTGAAGCCCGGTCCCGTGGGTGGGGCAGGTCGACCTTGATTTCGTGCTTGATCCGGCCCGGGTGGGCGTCCATCACGATGACCCGGTCGCCCAGGTACAGCGCTTCTTCGATGTCGTGGGTGACCATGATCACCGTGCAGCGCTGTTGCACCCAGATGCGTTGCAACTCGTGTTGCAGGCGCACCCGGGTCAAGGCGTCGAGGGCGCCGAGGGGTTCGTCGAGCAGCAGCACTTTCGGTTGGTTGATCAGCGCGCGGGCGATGGCCGCGCGCTGCGCCATGCCGCCGGACAATTGGTGAGGGTAGGCGTTTTCAAAACCTTCGAGGTTGACCAGCGCAATGTGCTCGGCCACCAAACGGTCCTTTTCTGCCTTGGACAACGGATGGTTTTTCAGCGCCAGGGCAATGTTCTGGCTCAGGGTCATCCACGGAAACAGTCGATGGTCCTGAAACACGATCCCGCGTTCCAGGCTGGTGCCGACCACCCGTTTGCCATCCAGCAGAATGTCGCCTTCATAGTCGTCCTCCAGCCCGACGACCAGCCGCAGCAGCGTCGACTTGCCGCAACCGCTGGCACCGACGATGCTGACGAACTCACCGGGACGCACGTCGAGATTGATATGCTGCAGCACCGGCAAAGGCTGGCCTTCGATCCGGTAGGCCTTGCTCAGGCCGCGAATCTGCAGCGCACCGGTGTGTAATGAGGTGCTGTGTGGCACAGCGTGTTGGGCAATTGCGTTCATGGTTATCGGCCTTTCAGCGAATGTTGCGCCAGCGCAGCAGATGGCGGCTAAGAAGAGTGAACAGCAGGGTCATCAGGTAACCGCAGAGGCCGATGCACAGCACGCTGAGGACGATGACTTCCATGCGTGAGCCGGCTTCGGCGTTCATCATCAGGTTGCCCAGGCCGGCGCCCGAAGACAGGAACAGTTCGCTGCCTACCGCAGTGACCCAGGCAAACGCCAGCGCATGCAGCACGCCGGTGGCAATGCTCGGCAGCGCCGCCGGCAGCAGCACATGACGAAAGCGTTGCCAGCGGCTCAGCACCAGCACCTGGCCGACCTCGCGATAGCGCTTCTCGACATGGCTGAAACCCTGATACGTGTTGAGGACCATCGGATAGAACGCCGCGAGACTGACGATCAACACTTTGGAAAACTCGCCATTGCCGAACCACATGGCGATCAACGGAATCCAGCCGAGCATCGGCACCTGGCGGATCGAATGAAACAGCGGCCCGACCAGCCGATTGGCCACTGCCGACAGCGCCATCAGTACCCCCAGCAACACGCCGAAGACAATCCCCAGTGCCAGGCCAGTGCTGGTGCGGGCCAGACTGGCCAGCAGGTTCACCAGCAACTCGCCGTTGGCCAACAGTTCAAGCAACGCCGCGCCGATCGCCGACAACGGCACAAAGGCGTACGCGCCGGCGGCACCCTGGCGCGACAGGTATTCCCAGCTGCCGATCAACAGCAGCGGCAGCAGCAGGCCGCGGGATTTGGCAAGCAATCGAATCATCATCGGCTCCTAGCGGTTCTGCCAGCGGAACAGCCGCTGTTCCAGTTGGCGAAAGGTGAAGTCCAGGGCGAAACCGATAACGCCGGTCACCACAATCCCGACCATCACCACATCAATGCGCAACATCTGCCGGCTCATTTCGATCATCTGCCCCAGACCGCTGTCGGCGGCCAGCAACTCGGTGGCCACCAACACCACCCAGGCGCGGGTCAGGCTGATGCGAAAACCGGTGATGATCGGCGGCGCGGCAGCGGGCAGGGCGATGGCGCGGACAAACGTCGGCCAGCGCAGGCGATACACATCGGCGACTTCGAAGTAGCTGCGCGGAATGGCCTTGACCCCTTCACTGGCGGCCAGCGCCACCGGGAAGAACGCGGTCTTGGCGACGATGATGATCTTGAAGGTTTCATCGATGCCGAACAGCAACACAAACATCGGTATCAGCGCGATGCTGGGGATCTGGCGCAGGGTGTGGAACAGCGGCGAGCAGTAGATCTCGACGTTCTTCGACAATGCCATCAGCACCCCGAACGCCAGGCCCAGCAGCGAGCCGATGCCGAAACCCAGCCCCAGCCGTGACAGGCTGTTGAGCAAGTGGTCGAGCAGCTCACCGCTGGCCGACAGTTCCTCGAAGGTCTGCCACACCTGAGCGGGCGGGACGAGCAGGTTGCGCGGGAAAATCCCGACCTCGGCCACCACCGCCCAGAGCAACAGCAGGGCGGCAGGGGAGATGAGCCAGGTCAGGGAAAACAACAGACGTCGGGTACGCATGGCGGGTCTTATTTCGGCGAAGTACCGCAGGGGTATCGCAAGAGGTGTGCCATCCGCGATGCATTTGACGGGCACACACCTGTAGGAGCCGGCTTGCTGGCGATGACGGCGTCATAGACACCCGAAACCGTGCTGACCGCATCGCCAGCAAGCCGGCTCCTACAAGAGCGGTGGTGCTTCACCAGCACCCATTGCTGCCCCAGCAACACCCCATCAGCACCCGCCTCAGAACTCGTAACTGAAGCTGGTGTAATAGAACGCACCCTGCGCACCTTCAGGGCTGGTGATCGAGTATTTCGGTACGCCGTACAACTGCGCGCCTTCCGCCTTGTCCGGGTGCGTGTCGAACAGGTTGATCGCGCCCACCGACAGCTTCAGCGCCTTGTTGAAGGTGTACGACACATCCAGGTCCGTGACCCATTGCGGGCTGTAGGTCTGGTCCAGGGTCGGGTTGGTGGCGTTGAGGCTTTTCCATTCACCGTAACGACGCTGAGCCACGGTCACCCCCCACTCATCAAACAGCCAGTTGGCGCTCAGCACCAGTTTGGTTTCCGGTGTGCCGTCCTCGATCAGGCCCTGGGTGGTACGGCCGACAATCTGCGAGCCCTTGATGTTGCCGACATCGCGCAACGCGGTGATTTTCGTGTTGTTCTGGCTGATGCCGCTGCTCAGGTTCAGGCGGCCCCATTGCTGCAGCTCCAGCTGATAGTTACCCATCAGCTCGACCCCGTCGGTGCGGGTATCGGCAACGTTGGTGTAGAAGGCCGCGCTCTGGATATTCGCGTAGGGCGTGCCGGCGAAAATCGGCGACACCACTGCCGCCGGCAACTGATCGGAGAGGGTGATGCGGTTGTCGATGTCGATCCGGTAGGCGTCCAGCGTCACCGACGCATTGGCCAACGGGCGCCAGACCAGACCCAGGGAATAACTGGTGGACTCTTCCGGTTTCAGCGACTTGCCGCCCAGCAGCGCCGCTTCCGGGCTGTCGGCGCGCAATGTGCGTTGTTGCACTTCGACGAAGTTGCCGCTGCCGGGCGGCTGCTCGACCACCTGCACGCTGAACGAAGACAAGCCGCTCTGCACCAGCGACGGTGCGCGATAACCCGTGCTGGCCGTGGCCCGTGCGGCAATCTGCGGGGTGAAGTCATAGCGCAGCGACAGTTTGCCGTTGGTGGTGTCGCCGAAGTCCGAATAGTGCTCGGTGCGCACCGCGACGCCGGCCTGGAATTTCTCGGTGATCTGCCCTTCGACGTCGACGTAGGCACCCAGCACGTTGCGGTCCAGTGAAGCCGCATCGACCTGGGTGATGCCCGAGTAGTAACCCGGGATGCGCCGGCCGGTGACCGGGTCGACGGTGTTGAACAACGGGCCGTTCTGCCAGCCAGCCGCTTCGCCGGCGTTCAGCTCGTAATTCTCCTGACGCCAGGCCAGGCCGGCCGAGAGCGTCAGCGGCTTGAACAGCAGGTCGGTGGGGAAATCCCGCACCCAGTCCAGCGTCACGTTGGTCTGATCGGCCTCCCGTTCGCCGGTGAAGATTTTTTCCGGGCTGGTGGCGCCCCAGCTGGGGTTGATCGCGTTACGGTCGGTGGACTTCAGGGTGTTGTTGCCATGGTTCACCGCGAAATCGAATTTACCCAGAAGGTCGTCTTCGTAACGCAGGCCGCCGGTCAGCGCATAGTCTTCCAGCGAATAGCGCGTGATCGGCAGGCGCCCGTCCGGGAAGCGCTGCAACGCGGTGCTGCTGTAGTTGTTGCGCAGGGTGGTGGGCGGGTCGAAGAAGCCTTCGGCGTCGGTGTTTTTGTGCGAGTAGGTGGCGAAACCGTAGGCCGTCAGACCGTCGCCGATGCTGACTTCGCTGTTGGCGGCGAAGTTGTATTGGTCCGAGACATTGCCCGAGCCCCAGCGCCAGGTGCGGTAGCGGTTGTTCTGCTCGCGCGGCGTGTTGATGCTGGTGGAGCCGGGGTAGAAGATCCGGTTGTCAGGGTTGGTGTCGCTGGCCGGGTCCTGGCTGCCGGCGTCGAAACTCAGGGTCAGGAAGCCGTCGTTGGGCAGGGCGAAACCCTTCCAGCCGCTGAGTTTGCGCTGGATGCCGTCACCCTTGTCGTAGCCACCGAAGCGGTAGCCCAGATTGCCGCCGTCGTCCTTTTCCTTGAGCACGATGTTGATCACCCCGGCGATGGCGTCAGAGCCGTATTGAGCGGCAGCGCCGTCGCGCAGGATTTCGACGCGCTGGATCGAGCTCAAGGGGATCAGGCTCAGGTCGACCGCGGCGGCGCCACGGCCATTGACCAGGCTTTGCCGCGTGACGTTGGCGCTGGTGTGGCGGCGCTTGCCGTTGACCAGCACCAGCACCTGATCGGAGGCCAGGCCACGCAAAGAGGCGCCCTGAGCGATGGAACCGGCGAACGCGCCCTGGGGTGATTGCGGATAGCTGAACGAAGGCGACAGGGCCGTGAGCGCGCCGGACAGGTCGCTGGCACCGGTCTGCTGCAATTGCTCGCCGGTCAGGACGTCTACCGGCGCGGCGCTTTCCAGTGCGGTGACATCACTGCGCCGGGTGCCGAGCACCACGACAGTGTCCAGGTGATCGCCGCTGGCGGTGGGTTGGGTTTCGGCAGCCGAAACAGGCACGGCAAGGCTGCCAATGACCAGCGCAATAGCGCCGGCCAACGGAGTGCGATGGAACATGAGCAGAGTCCTTAAAAGGTCCGCAGCCCCTGTAGGAGCCGGCTTGCCGGCGATGGCGACCGCATGAGCGATGCGCGCCTTGAGGCCCCATCGCCAGCAAGCCGGCTCCTACAGGGGAAGCGGTGTCACGGAAAATGAGAACAACACAATCCTTCGTAGGAGCCGGCTTGCTGGCGATGGCGTCCTCACTGGCGACGCAAGGCTTGAAGGCCTCATCGCTGGCAAGCCAGCTCCTACAGGGGGAAGCGGTGTCACGGAAATCGAGAGCAACACAATCCTTGTAGGAGCCGGCTTGCTGGCGATGGCGTCCTTACTGGCTATGCAAGGCTTGAAGGCCCCATCGCCGGCAAGCCGGCTCCTACAGAGGGGGCGTCAGAAACGGCTGGTCACGCTCAGGCCGACGGTGCGCGGGTCGCCGTAGGTGATGACGTACTGACCGAGGGTGCCGTTGGGCCGGCCATGGACCTGGTAGCGGCGGTCGGTGAGGTTGTTGACGAAACCCGTGACGCTGAGTTTTTCATCCGGGCTGAACCAGGTCAGGCGGGTGTTGGCCAAGGTGTAATGGGGTTGGGTGAGCGTCTTGTCGGCGCTGCTCTGGCGATCGGCGAGGAAGTATTCCTTGTCGCGAAAACTCACGTCACCGCCGGCCACCAGCTTGCCGCCGATTTCCAGCGGGAAGGTGTAATCGGCGCCGAGCGACACCACGTTGCGTGGCGAACGCACGAAGCTGTTGCCGCTGTAGTCACCGGTGACGGCGCCTGTGGTCGGGTTAGTGTTTTTGAAATCGGTGTACTCGGTGTCGAGGAACGACACCGCCGCCCGCAAGTGCAGGTAGTCCGTCGGCTGGCCTTCGAGCTCCAGCTCGGCGCCCTTGACCGTACCCTTGGCGCCGTTGGTCAGCGCGGTGGTCAACACGCCGTTGTTGACCGTCAGCAGGTTCACCTGAATGTCCGAATAGTCGTAGTAGAAGATGTTGGCGTTGGCCGTCAGGCGGTGGTCGAACCACTCGGACTTGAGGCCGATTTCGTAGGCGTCGAGTTGTTCCGGATCGACCGTAGTCAGTTGCGCAAGACTGGTCGACAGCCCGGTGTTGAAGCCGCCGGAACGGAAACCGTGGGCATAACGGAAGAACACGCGCACGTTGTCGTTGATCCGGTATTCCGGCGTCAGGTCGTAGGTCCAGGCTTCCCAGGTCTTGTCTTCCTGACGATTGCCGTTGGTGCCGGCGCCGCCCAGCGGCACCAGCGGGCCGTTGGCCGTGGTGCGGGTCAGTTGGGTCAGGTTGAGGTCGATGTCTTTCTTTTCCTGGGTCCAGCGCAGGCCACCGGTGACGCTGAAGTCGTCGGTGAAGTCGTAGGTCAGGTTGCCGAACAACGCATAGCTGTCGGTGGTGTGGTCGAAGTTGAGGTCACGAAAATCGGTGGCGCCGCCGGTCTGGTTCGAGCCTGTGCCGTTGGGCGTCGGGCCGGGCGTGATGATGCGCTGGGCCGAGCTGTCGAGGTCTTCGTGGAAGTAATGCGCGCCGGCGAGCCAGCGCAGGGTTTCCTGCTGCGGCGAGGCCAGGCGGATTTCTTGCGAGTACTGGGTGTATTTGTTGTCGGAAATCGCCGCGCCGTTCACCTCAAAAGGCGTGTAGTCGGCGTCGCTGGTGGACTGGCCGCGGATGTAGTCATAAGCGCTGATCGACGTCAGGGTGTAATCACCCAAATTCCAGTTCAGGGTCAGCGACGTGCCGTCGTGATCAAGCTTGGAATCCTCGTTGACGTTCAGCGCGGTGTCGCGCCCGTTGGGTCGCTGATAACCGACGTTGTAGTAACGCCCGACGGCCAGCGAGCCGTTGCTGCCATCGCCTTTGAATTCGCGGCTGTGGATCTTCAACAGGGCCTCCAGGTCCGGATTCAGTTGCGCGAGAAATTGCAGGCGCACAGCTTTCTTGTTGACGTCGCCGTAGGTGTTGTCGTCGACGAGGTTCTTCTGGAAACCGTCGCGCTCTTCGGAATACAGCGCCACCCGTGCGGCGAGTTTTTCATCCACCAGCGCGCCGCCGAGGGCACCGCTGACGATGCGTTCGTTCTTGCTGCCGAAGCCGATGGTGCCGAAACCGTCAGTGTCGAAAGTCGGCTTTTTGGAAATGATGTTCACCGCGCCGGCAGTGGTGTTCTTGCCGTACAGCGTGCCTTGCGGACCGCGCAGAATCTCCACGCGTTCCAGGTCGAACAACGGCCCGCCACCGGCAATCGGCGCGTTCAGGTACACGTCATCGGCGTAGATCCCCACCGGGAACACCGTGGCCGCGCCCGTATCACCGGTGCCGAGGCCGCGAATGTACCAACGCGGCCGGCCATCGCCGTCGGGGTTCTTCGCCGCTACGTTGGGAACGAATGTGGTGATGTCGCCGATATTGCGCACGCCATCGGCCACCAGGCTGGTGCCCTGTACCGCCGACACGGCCACCGGAACCTCTTGCAGGGTTTCTTCCCGGTGTTGAGCGGTGACGGTGACCGTCTTGAGTGAAGGCTCCGTGGTGGTCTTGTCGCTGTCTGCGTCCTTGGATTGCGCCGCCAGCAGCCCCTCGCTGACAGTCCCCCCGGACAGCAGCAAGGTTAACCAGATACTCTTGGTGATTGGATTAAGTTTATGCATGTGAATCTCCCCCGTTAAAGTTTCGCTAATAGGGGTAGAGCAGAGATCGTGCCAGATTATTTTTCAGGGATGTTAGTTTTGTTAAATTATTGAAATAAAAGGATTAAATAGTTTTTTGAAGTTGCTATTACAGGCGATTTTTAATAAGTGAGTTAGTTGGATCCAGTCTGGCGCTAAGTGCCTGTCGGGGATTCAGCAGAAAGTTGCTTGGCGGGTGTTGCTGGAGCAGCAGGAGTGGGGCGGGGGTGTGTTGCCAGGCGAGCAATGCGGTGATGTTGAATACGCCATCGCCGGCAAGCCGGCTCCTACAGGTTATCGGTGTTCCTGTAGGAGCCGGCTTGCCGGCGATGGGGCCCTCACAAACGACAAAAAACCTCAAACCGCCAATCGCGACGTCGAACCAATCACCTTTTCCAACACACTGAAATCGATCCAGTCGCGCACATCGAACCGGCGTGGAATGAAATCCCAGCGATGCAGGAAATCGGTGAAATCCTGCAACGCTTCAATCGAGCGCGCATCCAGGGTCGTGCGCAAACGCCGATGCGCATCTTCACCATACGCAGCGGCCACCCAATACTCGCTGGTATTGAGTTCCCGCGCCAAAAAGCGTCGGGTTTCTTCCGGATTGGCCCATGCCCATTGCTCGGTGCGCAGCACGGTGTCGACGATTTTCACGCTGGCATCGAAATGTTCGTGCAGCAGGTGCGTGTCCACGGTCAGGGTCCGTGGCGTGCCGTTGTTCGAGCGAATCAACGGGTCAGGGTGCGAGCCGGTATCGACCACCACCTGCAAACCGAATTCGTTCGCCAGGTGCACGGCGTGCGCACCCTTGAGGAAAATCGCGTCGATGTCGCCGCGCAGCAATCCGATCAGTTCGTTGTTGCGCTTGCTGAAGCGTGTGACACCAAGGCTGACTTCCGAGCCGAAGACATGCTGTTTTTGATCGTCGCTGTAAGTACCGCCGTAGGGGTAATCCACCAGCTCGACGTCGGACACCTCCAGGCCTTCAAGCTTGAGGGCGTTTTCCAGTCCGCGCAGGGCCTGGGCGCGGGTGAAATCGATCTGCACGTTGGCCCATTTCGGCAGGCCGAAGCGGCGGTTCTTCAGGTCGCGAATGCTCTTCACACCGCTTTCCGCAGTGGTCAGGATCAACTGCACCTCGTCGCTCCAGGACAACCCCAGTACGCGGGTTTGCACGCCGCTGGCGTAGGCCCAGATCGCTGGAATATTGCCGCCGTGGCGCACCGAATTTTTCAGGTGATGGTCGTAATGAGCTTCGCGAACTTCCCGTTCACTGGACTCGCGCAAGGACTGGATATTGGTGCCGAACGGCAGAAAGGCTTCCGCCAGACGTCCGGACTGCACGGCGATGCCAAGCCCGGTGGGCACCGGGCTATGGGTGTACCAAAGGGTATCGAGTGGTTTGCTCATAAGGGTCTTCAGTTCCAATCCATGAAATCCGGCGGGTTAGCCAGCCAGTGCGGTGGGTGTTGCCAGCAGTGCTTGCAGCGGCCGTGGATCGATCCAGTCGCGCACGTCGAAGCTTTTAGGGATGAAGCGCCAGCGATGCAGGAAGTGGGTGAAATCCTGCAACGCGGCGATGGCCTGTTCGTCGAGCTCGGTGCACAGGCGCAGGTGCGCGTCGTCGCCATACGCGGCGCTGACCCAGTACTCGCTGCTGTTGGTTTCCCGCGCCAGGTAGCGACGGGTTTCTTCCGGGTGGGTGTGCGCCCATTGTTCGGCGCGCAGCACCGAATCAAGAATGCCGGTGGCCACATCGAAATGTTGGTCCAGCAGGTTCAGGTCCACGGCCAGTGTGCGCGGGGTGCCGTTGTTGCTGCGAATCAGCGGTTCCGGGTGCGAGCCGGTGTCGATCACCGTGTGCAGGCCGAACTCGTGGGCCTGCCGGGCGGCACTCGCGCCCTTGAGGAAAATCGCATCGACTTCACCGCGCAGCAGGCCCACCAGTTCCAGGTTACGGCCCTCGACCCGCTGCGCGCTGACCGGTGTGCCGTTGACGGTTTGCACCTGCGGGTCGCTGAACGTGCCGTCATAACGGAAGTTCACCAATTGCACGTCACCGACTTGCAGGCCTTCGAGTTTCAGGGCGTTTTCCAGGCCGCGCAGGGCCTGGGCGCGGGTGAAGTCGATCTGCGCGCCGGCCCAGTCCGGCAGGCCGAAACGACGGTCCTTTAGGTCCTTGACGGTTTTGATGCCGCTGTCGGCGCGGGTCAGGATCAGTTGCACTTCGTCAGCCCAGGACAGGCCGATGACCCGGGTTTCCCGGTCCTGCGCACGGGCCCAGATCGCCGGGATGTTGCCGCCGTGGCGTACTGAGTTGCGCAAGGTGTGATCGAAGTGAGATTCGCGAACCGCTTTGTCAGTGGACTCGCGCAGCGATTGAACCTCGGTGCCGAGCGCGCCGACGGTGTCTTGCAGCCAGCCTTTTTGCACGGCGATGCCGAGCCCGGTCGGGACCGGGCAGCGGGTGTACCAGAGGGTGTCGAGGGCTTGCGTCATGAATGATTCTCCCGCCGCGCTCAGGCGCTGGCCTTCAAGTGAGTTTGCGGTTGGGCGACAGGGCGCTGGTGCACCAGCGGCAGCACTTCCTGCCCGATGCGCAGGGCTTCTTCCAGGTGCGGATTGCCGGCGAGGATGAAGGTCGAGAAACCGGCGTCGCGGTATTCCGACAGGCGTTCGGCGATGTTCTGGTGACTGCCCACCAGGCCCACGGTCGGCCCGGGTTTGGCCTTGGCGAAACCGGCCCACAGGTTCGGGCCAATGATCAGGTCATCAAAGCGATCGACGTTCTGGTGGTAAGCCGTTTGCCGTGCGCCACCGACTGAATCGGAACCGCTGGTAAAGCCTTTGGCGACCACGCTGCTCTTGCCTTCGAGCTTGTCGAACTGGCGGCGCAGATCTTTCCAGGCCTGCTCTTCGGTTTCGCGTGCGAAGAGGTCGACGCGCAGTCCGAAGCGCACGCTGCGACCTTGTTTGTCCGCCAGTTCGCGGACGCGCTCGATGTGCGGCTTGAGCTTGTCGATCGGCTCGGCCCAATTCAGGTAAACGTCGGCATGTTTGGCGGCGACATCCAGCGCGGCATCGGAAAAACCGGAGAAATACACGCCGGGTTTGCGTTCGTTTTGCAAGCCATGGGGCAGGGCGCCGTTCTCCAGTTGGTAGATATCGCCGTCGTAGGAGAAACGTTCGTTCTGCCAAAGACCCTGGATGATGTCGAGGAATTCGCCGGTGCGCTTGTAGCGCAGGTCGTGTTCGAGGAAGTCACCGTTGGCCCGCTGACTGGCCGGGTTGCCACCGGTGATGATGTTCCACTCCAGGCGGCCGCGGCTGAGGTTTTGCAAGATGGCCGCTTGTTGCGCGGCATAGGCCGGCAAGGTCCAGGTGGCCTGGAAAGCGATCAGGAATTTGATCCGGCGGGTTTCCCGGGCCAGGGCCGCTGCGGCAATCCACGGCTCCGGGCCGGTGGGCAGCAGGGCACCTTCGAACCCGGCCAGTTCCGCAGCCTTAGCGACCTGGGCGATGTAGTCGATGTAAGTGAAATCATCCGGTTCGCCGTTGGGCAAACGCCCCGGTGCGATGTTGCCCGGTCGATAGTCCGGATTGCCACGATTGTGTTTGTCGGTGGTCAGTTGCGGACCATCGGTGCCCAGCGGCAGACGCCAGAAAAATTCAGTGCTCATGGGATGCTCCTGATTCAAGTATGCGTTGCGTCGCGCAGGTGCGAGGACGCCTTGTCAGGGGTGTTTGCAACGGACATGCCATGGTCGGCGGGGTGGGTTTGGAGCCGCAGGGGCGGGGGGTTGACGGGGATAGAAGCGGTGTCGGCGGTGGGAGGTGCTGCTGTAGCAGCAGTCTGTCAGCAATGGTTGTTCGGGGTGCAGCAGGTGGGTTTTTTGGTGTTTTGCAGATTGCTATCGCCGGCAAGCCGGCTCCTACAGGTTTCGTGTACGACGCCAATCCCCTGTGGGAGCTGGCCTGCCAGCGATGGCGGCCTGCCTGACACACCGCGCAATCCGCATCGCCAGCAAGCCGGCTCCTACAAGCGATTGCGGTTTTCGTTATGCCGGCGATGTGGCGACGATGTCATCGATCGACGCACCCGCTTCGGCGCTGCGCAGATAGGTCTGGTACAACGCCGCATAGGCGCCGCCCTGGTCGATCAATTGGCTGTGCGGCCCTTGTTCGACCAGGCGGCCATAACGGATTACTGCAATGCGGTCGGCATCGCGAATGGTTGCCAGGCGGTGGGCGATGATGATCGCAGTGCGACCCTCGCACAGTCGGCGAAACGCGCGCTGAATGCGTCGCTCGGTGTGGATGTCGACCGCCGAAGTCGCTTCGTCCAGCACCAGCACCGCCGGGTCCGCGAGGTAGGCGCGCACCAGGCATACCAGTTGCCGCTGGCCGTGGCTCAAGTGCCCGCCCAGCGGCCCGACTTCGGTCTGGTACTGATGCGGCAGGCGTTCCAGCACTTCGTCCGCTCCCAGTTCCCGGGCAGCAGCAATCAGCCGGGCATCGTCCGCCTGGGGTGCGGCGAGGCGCAGGTTGTCGAGGATGCTGCCGCTGAACAGCACGTTGTCCTGCAGCACCACGCCGACGTTGCGCCGCAATTCATGCTGGGTGAGGTCGCGGATATCAACGCCATCGAGTTTCACCGCCCCCGACTGCACCTCGTAAAAACGCGTCAGCAACTGCACCAGCGTGCTCTTGCCATGGCCCGAGGGGCCGACGATCGCCAGCACTTCGCCGGCCGGAATCCGCAGGTCGAGGTCATTGATCACCGGTGAAGAACTGCCGGTATCGTAGGCAAACCGCACCCGTTCAAAACTCACTTCACCGCGGGCCTTGCCCAAGTGTTGCGGGGTGGTGCTGTCGCTGATCTCCGGGCGCGTGTCGAGCAGCAAAAAGATCCGCTGCGCCGAGGCCGAGCCGGTGGCGTAACGCTCGAACAGGTCTGACAGTTCCTGCAACGGCCCAAGAAACAGGAACACATAAAACAGGCTTTCCGCGACCTGGCCCACGGTGACATCCGCCTGCGCCAGACCATAGGCGCCCACCAGCAACAGCACCGCCATGCCGGCGGAGCTGAGCAGCGCGGTGAACGGCGCAAACCAGCTGGATCGCAGGCTGCCGCGAATCAGCGCCTGATTGAAATCATCCAGCAAGCCGCGATAGCGCCGCAAGTTGGGCGCTTGCTGGGCGCATTGTTGCAACATGCGTGCGCCGCTGACGCTCTCCACCAGATGCGCGGTGAAACGGCTGCGATTTTCCGCGACTTTGGCCCAGTTGCGTTGGGAAATGCGTTTGAAACTCCAGGTCGCCAACACCAGCAACGGCACCGTGGCGGCGAGGCTGAGAAAGAATCGCGGATCGATCCGCCACAACATCACCGAAGCCAGGCCACAGCGCAGCAGCGCGCCAAGCAGTTCGGGCGGGCCCTGAATCAGCAGCGGTTCTAGGGCGTCGACATCGCGGTCGGCGCGAGAAATGATCCGCCCGGCCTTGGTCCGGTCGAAGTAGCTGACACTCAAGCTCTGCACATGGGCAAATACGCGCACCCGCAAGTCATTGAGCACGCGGATCGCCGCGCTGCCCGCGATAAACTGCGAGACACCGGCAAGCAGGAAGCGCCCGAGCCAACTGGCCGCCAGTCCGAGGCCGAGCCACAGCACCAAACGTTCGTCCAGCAACCAATGATCGTTCTGTTGAATCAGCCCACGGTCGAGCAATTCGCGGACAAACCACGGCCGCAGAAACACTGTGAACACCAGCAGCAGTTCAATGCCGATGACGCCGACAATGTGCCGGCGAATCGGTTTCAGCAGCGGCAACAGCCGACTGAACATGCTCCGGTCGAGGGCCTTGCGGGCGAGCATTTCTTCGATTTCGATATCGCTCAGGGCCTTGCCGGCGATTGGGTTAGCCATGGTCGATCCCTAGCAGGTCGCGGTAGTCCGGATGGGTTTTGAGTAATGCTTCGTGGGTGCCATTGGCGGCGATTTTGCCGTCCTGCAGCAATAGCACGCGGTCCGCCAGGAGGATGGTCGAGAGCTTGCTGGAGATCACCAGCAACGTGGTGGCCCGGCCCTGATCGCGGCGCAACTGGCGAATGTTGTTGAGCACCTGGCGTTCACTGATCGCATCCAGCGCGCTGGTGGCGTCGTCCAGGCACAAAATGTCCGGCTCGCCAAGCAGCGCGCGGGCCAGGCTCAGACGCTGGCGCTGGCCGCCGGACAAAGTCACGCCGCGATCCCCCAGCGGCGTGGCCAGGCCGTGTGGCAGGCGTTCCAGCACATCTTCGGCGGCGGCCAGGCGCAAACCGTGACGCAGTTGTTGATCGCTGGCGTCGGGTGCGGTCAGGCGCAGGTTGGCCGCCAGGGTGTCGGAAAACAGGAAGCTTTCCTGCGGGACCACGTGCACCCGGCGTCGCAATTCGTCGAGGTTCAACTGGCGAATATCTTGCCAGCCGGCGCTGTCCGAACCGATCAGCAGACGCCCGGAACTGATGTCGCTGAGGCGAGGCAGCAGGCTCGCCAACAGGCTTTTGCCAGTGCCGGTGGCGCCGACGAGCGCGACGATTTCACCGGGCTGCACGGTCAGTGAACAGTCATGAAGAATGTCCAGGCCGCCACCCGGTGCGCTGACGTTGACGTGTTCCAGTTTCAACCCCAGCGGCGTGTCGGGCAGGGTCGCGTTGCCGCTGCGGATCGCCGCAGGCTCGTCCAGCAGTTGCCAGATACGTTCGGCGCTGGAACGTGCGTCGGCGAAGGTCTGCATCACCCGGCCAATGCCTTCGATGCGGAACACCAGGGTGGTGGCGATCAGCAGCGAGGTCACCAGTTCACCGATGCCCAATTGCGCGGTGGCCACCAGATGCGCGCCGTACACCAGGATCCACACATGCCCCAGCGCGACGACCGCCTGGGGCAACGGAATCCGCGAACTGGAATAGGCGAGGGCCTGGCGGGCGTGCTCGGCGAACACCGCCACCTGCCCGGCGAAACGCTGGATGCGGCTGTGTTCCAGGCCAAACGATTTGATCACCCGCACGCCGCCGATGCCTTCGCTGAGGTCCTGATTGACCCGGTCGTAGGCCTCGCCGACGGCGCGGTCGAGGCTGACGAGGCGTTCGGTCTGGCGCACGAAAATCCACAGGCCGAACACCGTCAGCAGCAGCGGCACCAACCCCAGCAGCGGGTTGTACCAGCTCAGCAGGCCGACGGTGGCCAGCACCACCAGCGGGGTTTCCACCACCTGGCGCCAGAAGCTGATCAGCGCATCGCGCACCTTGTCGGCATCGCGGGTGGTGCGGGTGATCATTTCGCCCATGCCGTGCTGCCAGTGATAACCCAGGTGCAGGGTTTGCACCTGCTGCAGGATGCGCTCGCGCAGGCGTGTCAGCAGTTCCTGGCTGAGCACCAGCGACAGCACGCTGGCGGCGTATTGCAAGACGCCACGGCCGAACGCCACGGCGAGCATCAGCCACAACCAGTACCAGCCCAGGCTGGCGTCGAGACTGCCATCGGCTTGCCGGACAACCGCGCGGCCGGCGCTGACGTCGTTGACGGCGTGGCCGATCAGCCATTGCTGCCAGACCAGCCCGAGGTTCACTGCGATGTACAACGCCGCCACCAGGGCGAAGCGCCAGGGCATCTCCCGGTAAATCGCCAGGCTGCGCAAGAGAGGATGTTTTTCGATCATGAAAAAGCTCTGTGTGGTGTGCGGACACGATCAGGTTGCCGGCGATGGTGCCTTTGGATTTGCATCGATTTCGAGGACGCCATCGCCGGCAAGCCAGCTCCTACAAGGTTTCGTATTTGTTCAGGTGGAACGCCGAACCTGTAGGAGCCGGCTTGCTGGCGATGAGGCCTTTGGATGTGCATCGATTTCGAGGACGCCATCGCCGGCAAGCCAGCTCCTACAAGGTTTCGTATTTGTTCAGGTAGAACGCCGTCCCTGTAGGAGCCAGCTTGCTGGCGATGAGGCCTTTGGATGTGCATCGATTTCGAGGACGCCATCGCCGGCAAGCCAGCTCCTACAAGGTTTCGTATATGTTCAGGTGGAGCGCCGAACCTGTAGGAGCCGGCTTGCTGGCGATGGGGCCTTTGAATTTGCATCAATTTCGGGGACGCCATCGTCGGAACGCCGCCCGCAGCAAGCCGGCTCCTACAAGGGGTGGTGGTGTCTGGGGGATCACCGTCCGGGGCTGGTCGCGCCCTGTTTTTCCTTGGCATTGAGGATCGCGGTGTATTCGCCGGGGTCGACGCCGTTGAGGTAGTAGTTGCCGACGTGGTGCAGGCGCCAGCGGATCGGGTCGTGGGTGGTGTGGACCCTTGCGTTGCGCCAGAAGCGGTCGAGGTTCCATTTGCTCAGCGAGGAACTGGCGCCAAGCAGGGAGAAAATGTCGCTGGAGATTTTCAGCGACGCCGCGTCGGAGTGGGCACGGGCGGTGGCCACCGACAGAATCAGGTCGTCCTGCAATTCCTTGTTGTCCGGGTCCAGTTCGTGCTGATCGAACACCCGCGCCGCGTCGCGCAGCAGCGATTGCGCGCCGCGCAGGGCCACGGCGTATTCGCCGATCTGCTTGATGATGTGCGGCTCCTGATTGGCGTGATCGACGCCGCTTTCCACCCACGGCCGCGCATTGTGATTCAGGTAGTCCACCGCAGCCGACAGCGCGCCTTCGGCAATGCCGGTATCGATGGCCGCATGAAGGATCTGCGGGAAGGTCAGCCCGGTGCGTTTCATCGGCCCTTTGCGCTGGGAGACAAAACCTTCGTCGAGTTCGATGTTGTCGAAAATCACTGTGCCGCTGACCGAGTTTTTCTGGCCGAACGCTTCCCAGTCATCCACCAGCGTCAGGCCCGGTGTGTTGCGATTGAGCAGCACCCCGGCACCGCCGTCATCGCTGGCGGCGGTCAGGGAAATCCACTCGGCCAGATAAGAGCCGGTGGAGTAGAACTTGCTGCCATTGAGGATCAACTTGCCGTCGGCGCGGCGTTCGACGCGGGTCTTGAGGGCGAATTTGTTCTTGCCGCCGACTTCCGCCAGGGCATTGCCGAAACGCTTGCCGGCCAATACATCGCGAACCAGTCGGTCGCGAATCTCGTCGGAGTACCCGGTAAAAATCCCTCGCAGCATGACGTTGTGGATTTGCAGCAACTGACCGACACCGCCGTCGGCGACTGAAATGATTCGCACGGTTTCGACGATGGTTTCCACCGAAGCGCCGAGGCCGCCAAACGTTTTGGGCACGCCAATGGCGGTCAAGCCGCTCTCCGACAACAGTTGCGCCTGACGCCGTGGCAGTTGGCCGTTTTGACTGGCGTCGGCGGCGATCTCGGCAATCTCCCGGGCGATGTCCCTGGCCACGGCGATGGCTTGAGCCTCGCTGTCCAGCAGGCGGATCGGCGCCTGTTCTTGTATCAGTTGTCCGGCGGGGTTGTGTTCGACCTTGCTCATTGCTGTACCTCTGATCATTGATCTGATGATGGCCGTGAACCCTTGTAGGAGCCGGCTTGCTGCGGGCGGCGTTCCGACGATGGCGGCGGATCAAACAACATTGATGTCGCCTGATGCACCGCCATCGCCAGCAAGCCGGCTCCTACAGGGGGATCGGTGTTTCACGGGCGTTGAAGGGCCTTGAGCAAGTTCTGCGCCAAGGGCTGGAACGCCCGCCGGGCAAGGGGTTGGGCGGGGTGGTGTTGCTGGGGAAGCAATGCCGGGGAAGCGACTGCTCGGCCAGCAGCAGTCACCGCGCAATGCTGCTGGCAGGCAAGCAATCAGCGTCGGTTGTTTGCTCGATGCCAGGCGCAAAGCCCTGTAAACCGGGCGTTTCAGCTCTTGGCACGGGCGCTGCAATAGCTCCGGCAACAGACACTTGCCCAACCACGGAGCTGCCCATGACGCTTGCTGCCAAACAATCCCGACCCGCTGCCCCGGCTGAACTGGAGCAGATCTGGTTCACCCGTTGCCCGGTGCCGACCGCTTCCGGCATCGCCTACAAACTCGGTTGGCTCAGCGAAGAATTCGCCGCTGACGGCCTGCCGGTGTCGACCTTGCAGGAGGCCCGGCAACTGGGGCATCACCACTACGATCACGAGTTGCCGGGCCTGTTTCGCGAAGGCGGCAACGTACCGGCCCTGGCGGCACGCGCCGCTGGTGCACCGAGTCGCCTGATCGGCCTGACCTGGATCGAAGAGTGGCAAACCATCCTGGTTCGCCCGGACTCCGGCATTCGTCGTCCGCAAGACCTCAAAGGCAAGCGTCTGGCGCTGCCGGCCTGGGGTGAAACCCGCCCCGGCAGCATCGCTCGGGCCATGAGCCTGCACGGCTACAAAGGCGCGTTGAGCCTGGCGGGGCTGGGCTTCGATGACGTCGAACTGGTGGAAGTGGCGTTGCAAAACCAGGAGCAGGCTGCGAATCCTCAAGAGGGCTTGCAACGCCTGTGGTCGGGCCTCGACTACCTGGTGCGCGGTGAAGTCGACGCGGTGTACGTCAAAGGCGCGTCCGCCGCCGATGCGGCACGACGTCTCGGGCTGGTGGTGGGGATCGACCTCGACCTGATCGCCGAGCCGCGCTATCGCATCAACAATGGCACGCCGCGCCCGATCACGGTCCACCAGAGCCTGCTGGACAACCATTTCGACCTGGTCGTGCGCTTTCTCGCGCAAACCCTCAGCGCCGCCGATTGGGCGGCGAACAATCGCGAGGCGTTGAACGCGATTCTCGAGGAAGAAACCCGCGCCGGCAGTGCCGGTGTCGCCGAAGCCTATCGCGGTGAATTCCACACCACGCTGGCGCCGGACCTGTCGGCACAGCGTCTGGAATTTCTCGATATCCAGAAAGATTTCCTTTACCTGCACGGCTTCCTCGAACGCGATTTTTCCATCGCCGACTGGGTCGATCCGCGCCCGTTGCAAGCCGCCCATGAACTGTTGGCCAAGCGCCGCGCCTGACTCTGGAGAATTGCCATGACCGTCCTCATCAACGAACAACTGATCAGCGAAGAACTGAAGAACTTCATCGACAAGGTGCTGATCGAGGCTGAAGAAGCCTTCACCGTGTTCCGTGAAACCAACACCATCACCGCCAACGGCACCGTCGGTTTCATTGAGCGCGTACCGGGCCAGGAACTGCTGGTGTCGGTGAATTACGGCGGCCCGTGGAATTACCGCAAGCCGCTGCAAGCCACGGTCACCGACTTCGAAGGCAAGGTGATCTTCGGCAAAGGCAAGGGCGGGTTGGGGCGTTACACCAAACTGTTCCAGCAACATGCCGATGTGACCACCGTGTCCCATGTGCACTCGCCGTACCTCGGCGCCTGGGCGCAAACCCATCGCACGCTGCCGTTCCACTATGTGCCGGTGCAGCGTTATCAACTGGCCCGGGAACTGCCGGTGTACATCGATCGTCGTCAGCAGGAAGTTGATTTCATCCTCGACAAGATTGCCGAGAACCCCTTCAACCTGGCGATTCTAGAAGCCAACGGCGGCTCCACCGTGTGGGGCAAACAGGGGCTGCGCGCCACCGCCGAATTCATCCTGTTGCTGGAGGAGGGCGCGCAACTGCAATTGCTCGCCGACGCCCTCGGCGGCTCCCGTGCCTATGGCCCTGGCGTGTTGACCCAGCAATGGAAAATGAGCGGCCTGTACGACAAAGCCACCGAGCTGGGCCTGGTGCCAGCCATCGACCGGCGCAGTTAACAATCTCCAGGCCACCACCATCCCCTGTAGGAGCCGGCTTGCTGGCGATAGGGCCTCGAGCCTTGCGCCGATTTCACTGACGCCATCGCCAGCAAGCCGGCTCCTACAAAGGTGCATTGCCCCTACAAGGAACACACCCATGGCTGTAAAAATTCTCTGGTACCTCACCACCCCCGACGGGCCTTATCCGTGGGAACCCGAAGGCCGCTGGACAACCGATTTCGAACATCTGAAACAACTCGCCGTGGCCAGCGACCGTCTCGGTTACTACGGTTCGCTGCTGGGTTCCAGCCCCAACGAAAGCCTCGCTGTCTCGGCCGCGCTGATTGATGCCACGAAACGCCTGCGCTTCCTGGTCGCGCAGCACCCCGGCGAACTGTCGCCTGCCGTGTTGGCCAAGTGGGCGCTGACCTTTGATCAATTCTCCAACGGCCGCCTGCTGTTCAACGTGGTCAACGGCAATGACGCCGGCCTGGCCACCCTCGGCGTGCATTACCCCCACGACGAGCGTTATGACTTCAGCCTCGAATACTGGCGTGCGTTCCAGAGCTTCTACGCCGGGGACACCTCGGGGTTCGACGGCCAGTACGTCAAACTCGCCCCCCGTTCACCGGCTGCCGCGAGTCATCCGTTGGGTGGCTGGCATCCGCCGAAGCAAAAGCCTGGCATCCCACTGTGGGGCGCGGGCACGTCGGGGCCGGGTGTCGCGCATTCGGTGCAACTGCTCGACGTGTACCTGAGCTTCGCCAACACCCCACCGAAACTCGGTGAGAAATTCCGCAAGGTCGCAGCAGAAGCCGCGAAAATCGGCCGTGAGCTGACCTTCGGCACGCGCCTGCAAATCATCGTTCGCGAAACCGAGGAAGAGGCCTGGGCCCACGCTGAAAAACTCTTGCAACGTACCTCGCTGCAAACCGCGCGCACGGCCATCGAACGTCAATTGCCGCCCGGCGAAACCCTGGAGAGCTTCCACAGCGACGATCCGCAGATCCAGCGCAACGTCGAGGCCATTCGCGCCGGCCGTTTGCCCAAGGCCCGGGACCTGGAGATCTACCCGAACGTCTGGCTCGGCCCGAGCCTGTTCGGCTTCAACATCCTCGGCCCGGCGGCCGGCACTTACCTGGTGGGCAGCGCCGAGCAGGTCGCCGAGCGTATTCGCGAATACGAAGCGCAGGGCACATCGGCATTCATTCTGTCCGGTTTCCCGCTGATCGATGAAGCGCACCGGGTGGCGGATCTGCTGTTCCCGTTGCTCGATCTGGATCACGGTTTCGAGGTGCCGAAACTGGGTGTCAGCACACCGGCACCGCAGCGTGCGGCAGCGGTCGAGACCGTCTGAGGAGACAACGATGAACGAATTTTCCCGTCGCCGGTTTCTCGGCAATGGCCTGGCGGTCAGTGGCGGCCTGTTGCTCGGCAGCAGCCTGCTCAGCGGATGCGACAGCGGGGCGCAGGTCAGCGGTGCGGCCGCATTGTCCAGCACTCCGGTGCGCGGCGGTCGCTTGCGGGTCGGCATCATCGATGGCGATCAGTCGGGCAACCTCGACGCGCACAAACCGGTGGGCGGCGGGATCATTCGCGGCTGGGCGCTGTACAGCAAGTTCTGGGAATGGAACACCGACGTCAGCACGCGCCTGGCCCTGGCCGAGTTTGCCGAGCCCAACGCCGACGCCAGCGCATGGACCATTCGCATCAAGCCGGGCCTGGAGTTCCATCACGGCAAGAGCATCGGCGCCGATGACATGCTGTTCTCGATCCTGCGCCTGACCGATCCGAAACTGGCGTCGCCATTCGCCGGTCTGGTGGGCGCGATCGACCGCAACGCGTTGCGCAAACTGGATGCGCGCACCATCGAAATCCGCTTCAAGGAAGGCCAGAGTTTTTACCCGCTGGATGAAACCCTGATCAGCTTCGGCGGCATCGTCCCCACCGATTACGACCCCGTCAGCAACCCGGTCGGTGCCGGCCCTTACAAGATCAAGAGTTTCATTCCCGGCCAGCGCTCGCTTTATCAGCGCTTCGAGAATTACTACAAACCCGGCCAACCCTATGCCGATGAACTGGAGATCATCGAGTTCAAGGACCAGGTGTCCCGCGCCGCCGCCCTGCGCGCCGGGCAAATTGACGTGGCCAGCGGCGTGCAGGCCGAACACAGCGCACTGCTCAAGGCCGACTCGCGGCTGAGGTTGTACGCCTCGCCGAGCACCTCGTTCACCGGGTTCAATCTGAATCTGGCGAAGCAACCGTTTCAGGATCAGCGGGTGCGCCAGGCGTTCCGCCTGTTGGCCGACCGTCGCGAGTTGGTGGACCGCGGTCTCAACGGTTTCGGGCGCATCGCCAACGACCTGTATTCGCCCCACGACCCCACCTACAACCACAGCATTGCCCAGCGTCCCTACGACCTGGAACAGGCGCGTTCGCTGTTGCGCCAGGCCGGGCAGACTGACCTGCGGGTGGAGCTGACCACCACGCCGGGGCCGGGTGTCAACGCGGCGCTGGTGTTTGCGCAACAGGCGAAAAAGGCCGGGGTCGAGATCAAGGTCACCCAGGTCGATGGCTCGGTGTTCAACGGTCCACAACGGGAAAACTGGCTGCTGTCGCCGGGCTCCACACCCGCCCGGGGCTTTCTGGCGTCGGCGCTGCACAACGATGCGCCACAGGCCATCTACAACCGCAGCAACTTCCACGATGGGCGCTTCAGTACGCTGTACCGCCAGGCGTTGGCGCAACCCGACCTTGAGCAACGCAAAGTGCTGGTGCACGAAGCGCAAGGCATTCAACACGAACGCGGTGGCTTGCTGATCTGGGGCTTCAACGATGTGCTGGACGCAGCATCGGTGCGGGTCGGCGGTTTGCAGCCTGAACAGACCACGTTTGCCTCCTGGCGTTTTGATGAATTGTGGGTGAACCATGCCTGAGCCTTCTTGCAAAGAACCCCGCACGCCAGCCTGGCTGTCGTGGTTTATCGGGCGCCTGGCTTACGGATTGTTGACGGCATGGGTCATCAGCCTGGTGGTGTTCATTGCCACGCAGGCGCTGCCCTCGGACCCGGCCCGGGTGATTCTCGGCCCCGACGCGCCGCTGGAAAGCATCCTCACCTTGCAACGCCAGTTGGGTCTGGACCGGCCGATTCTCGAACAGTACCTGCGCTGGTTCGGGCATGCCCTGAGCGGCGAACTCGGTGTGTCGCTCGACTCCAACGCGCCGGTCGGCAGCATTCTGTTCGGCCGTTTCGGCTACACCCTGGCGCTGCTCGCCGGGGTCATTGCAGTGGTGGTGCCGGCGGCGCTGTTGCTCGGCGTTTCCCTGGCGTTGCGCCGTGACAGTCGGCTGGATCGCTGGAGCCTGTCGCTGCTGATCTTCCTTAAAGCCACGCCGGGGTTTCTGTTGGCCATCGGTCTGGTGCTGCTGTTTTCCATGCCGCACATGGACCTGCTGCCGGCGGTGTCGATCCTCGATCCGGACAAGTCGCTGCTGCGTCAATTGCAGTTCCTGGTGTTGCCGGTGCTGGCCCTGAGTCTGTCGGCATTGCCGTACCTGACGCGCATGGTGCGGGCATCGATGATCGAGGCGCTGGAGTCCGATTACGTGATCGCTGCGCGCCTGCGCGGCATTCCCGAGTGGCGCATCGTCTGGCGCCACACGCTGCCCAACGCACTGATCCCGGCGATTCAAGGCGTGGCGTTGACGCTGAGAACGTTGATCGGCGGCGCGCTGTTGGCCGAGGTGATTTTCAGTTACCCCGGCATCGGCACCTCGTTGAATTCGGCGATCCAGATGCGCGACTTGCCGATGGTCCAGGCCATCGTGCTGGTGATCACCCTCGGCGTGGTGTTGATCAACCTGCTCGCGGATCTGCTGACCGTGCTGCTTACGCCGAAACTGCGCACCGCCCGCCGCGTGACCATGATTCAGCGTAACCACCGGGGCATTCAGCCGTGGTGGCGACGTTCCCCATCCAAGGCGCCTTGAGAGGTAAAACATGACTGACTCCCGACGTTCGCGCTGGCAGGTATGGCTGGCGGAACCGCAAACCCGCAAGGGCGCGCTGATCACTGCCATGGTGGTGACACTGGCCTTGTCTGGCCCGTGGCTGGCGCCGCACAGCCCAACGGAAATGCTCGGTTCGGTGTACGGCGCCCCGGTTGGCGCGGCGTTGCTGGGCTATGACTTTCTCGGGCACGACGTGGTGTCACGCTTGCTCAGTGGCGGCCTCTCGGTGTTGTGGATGTCCGTTGCGGCGGCCTCGATTGCGCTGTTGATCGGTAGCGCGCTGGGTTTGCTGGCGGGTTTTTCCCGGCGCCGGCTCGACCAGTTGATTACCTGGCTGGCGGACGTGTCGCTGGCCTTTCCCGACCTGATTCTGGTGTTGTTGATCGTCTCCATGCTCGGCCGTGCGCCGTGGTTGATCGTGTTGACCGTGGCCATCGCCTTCACGCCCGGTGTGATCCGCCTGGCCCGTGGCAGTTCGGTGGCGGTGGCGGGGCAGGAGTTCGTCGAGGCCGCGCAGATGATGGGCTACTCGCGGCGGCGGATTCTGTTCAGGGAGATCCTGCCGAACATCCTCACGCCGCTGCTGGTGCATTTCGGCAACATGCTGACCTGGGGCGTCGGCATGCTCTCGGGCCTGAGTTTTCTCGGCTACGGCGTGGCGCCGCCGACCGCCGATTGGGGGCTGATGATCAATGAAAACCAGGCCGGTTTGCTGGTGCAGCCGTGGGCGGTGCTGGCCCCGGCGATCCTGATCGGCATCTTCGCCTATGGCACCAATATCCTCGCTGAAGGCATCGGCCGCAGCAGTTCACGGATCGGAGAAAAACAGCCATGAATGCGATTGCCGGGATCGAGTCCCGCCCGCCGGTGACCACTGCCGGGGTGCTGCAGGTGCGGGATTTGCGGGTCGAGTTGGCGGGACAGATTGACGTGCTGTCCGGGGTTTCGTTCAGCCTTGAGGCGGGCGAGATTCTGGGGTTGGTCGGCGAATCCGGCTCCGGCAAGACGACCCTGGCCACCGCGTTGCTCGCTCATGCCCGACGCGGGGCGCGGATTGTCGGCGGGCAGGTCGAGGTGTCCGGTCATTCGCTGCTGACCCTGGAAGGCGAAGCGTTGCGCCGGGCCCGTGGCAGCCTGATCGGTTACGTCGCGCAGGACCCGGCGACGGCGCTGAACCCGGCGCTGCGCATTGGCAGTCTGCTGCGCGAAACCCTCGGTGCGCATCAGATTGAACTGGATCGTGCGGCGCAACAGCAGCGCATCGTCGATACCTTGCGTGATGTTGGCTTGCCGGACGATCCGGCGTTTTTGCGGCGCTTCCCCCATCAGCTCTCCGGTGGGCAGCAGCAACGGGTGATGCTGGCGCTGGCGTTTGTCCTGCGTCCGCAGTTGATCGTCCTCGATGAACCGACCACGGCGCTGGACGTCACCACTCAGGCGCACATCCTCGCGACCTTGCGCCGCTTGTGCAAAAGCCTCGGCGTGGCGGCGGTGTATGTATCCCACGACCTTGCGGTGATCAAGGACCTGGTGGACCGGGTGATGGTGATGTACGCCGGGCGCATTGTTGAAGTCGCTGACCGTGAAGCGTTGTTCACGCGGCCGGCTCATCCGTACACCCGAGGCCTGCTGGCGGCGATTCCCGATGTGGCGCAGCGTCGCGATTTGCAGGCGATCCCGGGGCATGCCCCGGCACCGGGGCAGCGGCCGCACGGCTGTGCTTTCGCGCCTCGGTGTTCGCGTCGCGCCGCCGAGTGCTCGCAGGCTGAGCCGGCCTTGCACGACCTGTCTTCAGCGCAGCGAGTGGCGTGTCTCGATCCGCATCTTCAGGCCTTGCAGCTAGTTGCCCAGGCGCCGGTGTCGGCTGTCGATGTGCCGGTGGAGCGGGCGCCGTTGCTGGAGATCAAAGACTTGAACGTGGCCTACGATCGACAGGTGTTGTTCGACGTTTCTCTGCGGGTGGCCGCCGGGGAATGCCTGGCGCTGGTGGGCGAATCCGGTTCAGGCAAGACCAGCCTGGCCAGGGCCATCGCCGGGCTCGGGGAAAACGCCGAGGGCGACTTGCATTACGCGGGTGTGCCGCTGAGCTTGTCGGCCCGCCGACGTGACGGGCGGCAACGGCATCAGATTCAGTACATTTTTCAGAATCCGTACCGGGCGCTGAACCCGCGACAAACCGTTTACCAGACCCTGAGTGCGCCACTGGAACACTTCTTCGGCATCAAGGGCAACGTTGCGCGCCAGCGCGTGGATGCGGTGCTCAAGCGGGTGTCGCTGCCGGCGTCGGTGGCCGATCTGTATCCGCACAGCCTGTCCGGCGGCGAGCGCCAGCGTGTGGCCATTGCCCGGGCGCTGGTGTGTGAGCCGAAACTGCTGATCTGCGATGAAATTACCTCGGCGCTGGACGTGTCGGTGCAGGCTTCGATCCTGGCGCTGCTGCGGCAATTGCAAATCGAAGGACTGACCCTGTTGTTCGTCACCCACGACCTCGGCGTGGTTCGCGCGATTGCCGACCGGGTGTTGGTGCTGAAGCTGGGAAGGGTGGTGGAGCAGGGGGCGGTGGACGATGTGCTGGATCAGCCGCAGGCGGCGTATACGCGTACGTTGCTGGAGAATTCGCCGACGTTGGGCGGTGGATCTTTGTAGGCAGCCACTATCGCCATCGCCAGCAAGCCGGCTCCTACAGAGTATGTGTGTGTACGCAGAAATGTGGCGCGACACAAACCTGTAGGAGCCGGCTTGCTGGCGATGGCTATCGTCCAGACACATCCGGAACCGAATTCTGGCAACGGCCTCCCAACTGCGCACTAGCCTTGTGTTTCTCCCAAAAACACAGGAGGGCAATGGAATGCCCGATCTTCCCCATGCCAACCACCTGCGCGCCGGGCGCTATTCCGAATCCGGCCAAATCTACCTGCTCACTGCCGTCACCCATAACCGTGATTCCGTCTTCGCCAATTGGCGGGTGGGACGTCTGATCGTGGATCAGTTCCGCCAGTCCCAGACAGAAGAATGGGCCGACTCACTGGCATGGGTGGTGATGCCCGATCACTTCCATTGGCTGGTCGAATTGAAGAACAGCACATTGCCGGCGTTGATGCTGGCGACCAAATCGCACAGTGCCAGGGCGGTGAATGCACGTCTGCAACGCAGGGGGGCGCTTTGGCAAAGAGGCTTTCACGATCGGGCGATTCGTCGGGAGGAGGATTTGTTGGCGGTGGCCCGGTACATCGTTGCCAATCCATTGCGCGCGGGGCTTGTCACGCGGGTGCATGATTACCCGTTGTGGGATGCGAAATGGTTGTAGGCGGGATAATAGGTCGAGAATGTTACGCCGCCATCGCCAGCAAGCCGGCTCCTACAGGGGATCGCATTTCAAACTGTAGGAGCCGGCTTGCTGCGGGCGGCGTTCCGACGATTCGAGGGTGAACGTTACGCCACCCGCGCCTTGCGCCGCCGTGCTTCCTCGCGCACCGCCGGGATGATCCAGCGGCCGTAATCGACGGTGTCGTACAGCGGGTCATAACCACGATTGAGGAAGGTGGTCACACCCAGGTCGACGTAGTCGAGCAACGCCTGGGCCACGGTTTCCGGGGTGCCGACCAGGGCGGTGGTGTCGCCGTAGGCGCCGACGGCGGTGGCGGTGGGCATCCACAGGGCGCGGTCGTGGCGATCACCCTGTGCCGCAGCGGCGAGCAAGCGTTCGGAGCCGGTGCCCTTGATGCGTTTTTGCCAGGGGCTGCCGGCGGCGAACTGTGGATTGGCCTTGATCTGTTCCAGAATCTGCTCCGCCCGCTGCCACGCCAATTCTTCGGTCGCCCCCAGAATCAAGCGCACGGACAGGCTCACCCGTGGCGCCTCCACGCCCGCCGCACTCGCCGCCGCGCGCAGCTTGCCGATCTGTTCGGCGACGCCGCTCAACGGCTCGCCCCACAACGCATACAGGTCCGCGTGTTTCACCGCGATCTGATAGGCAATGTCCGACGACCCGCCAAAGGAAATCGGAATGTGCGGCTGCTGCAATGGCTTGACCGGTGAGAAGGCGCCCTTGATGTTGAAATACTGCCCCTCGAAGTCGAACGGCTCTTCAGCCGTCCAGGTGCGCCGGACGATCTCCAGGTATTCATCGGTGCGCTTGTAGCGTTCGGTCTTGTCCAGCAGGAAGTCGCCTTCCTGGGGTTCGGCGGTGATGCCGGTAATCGCATGCAGGCGAATCCGCCCGCCGCCGGTGGTGTGATCGAGTGTCGCGAAGGCTCGGGCAGCGGCGGTGGGGGCGTTCAATGCCGGACGATGGGCGATCATGAAACCCAGGCGTTCGGTGTGTGCCGCCGCGTAGGCCGCAATCTGCAAACTGTCCGCGCTGCCCGGGCCGCTGGCGATCAGCACCCGGTCGAAGCCTGCATGTTCATGGGCGCGGGCGTGGTGGCGGATAAAGTCCAGATCGAAATCCGCGCTGCGAATGCCACGGGTCTCGGACCACTGGCGGGGGAAAATCATGCCGACAAATTCAATGGACATGGAACACTCCTGATAGCGATAGGTGCCGCTGCGTTAAAACTGGTAATCCACCTGGGCCAGCAACGTACGGCCAGGCATGGGTTGCAAAAAGGTATTGGTCGAGCCGGCCAGGCCGCTGACGAAGTTCAGCTCGTTGGTCAGGTTGAGCACCCGCAACGTGGTGCTCCATTGCGGCTGGCGGTAATACACCGCGAGGTCGAGGTTGTACTCGTCGGGGATTTTCACGGTCTTGCTCAGGTTCAAATACCAGCTGCTGGTCCACCAGCCGGACAGCTCGGCGCCGAAGCCCGAGTCGAAGCGATAGTCGACATAACCGCTGGCGGTGTACTCGGGAATATGCACCGCGTCGAAGCGCCCGGACGGCCGCTGATTGAGGCTGTTGTTGTCGCCGAACACCGTGCCGTTGTCGGGCACAAACCCGGCCGAGGCGAAGCCGGCCTGGGAGGCAAACTCGTTGTAGGCGCTGAGTTTCGACAGGTTGAGACCGCTGCGCAGGTGATTGTCCGGCTGGTAGCGAAGGGTCGATTCCACGCCCTTGATCACCAGTCGGGCAATGTTGTTATTGCTGTCGGGCGATTGATCCCGCGCCTGCTTGAACGCGGCCAGGGTCATGAACAGTTCGTTGGGCACCGCTTCGACCTTCAGCCCGACTTCGTGCAACACGCTGAGACTCTGGAAGGCCAGCGGGTTGAGCTGATTGGCACCGGCGCCGCTGCCCCAACCGAGGCCGTTGGAGAAGAACCCGGTATTGACCGCCAATGAGCGATCGAAGGTGTAATACAGCGTGCTGTTTTCGGTCGGTTTGACGTACGGGCTGACCTGAAACGCGAACAGCCGATAATTGTCGCTGTCCTTGCGCGGATTGCCGCCGGCCAGCACGAACGGGTTCTCGATTTCAGCGTCGATCCAGCTGCGGCTGGCGCCAATGTTCAGACCGACACTGTCACCGAATCGCAGGTTGTGCTGGCTGAACAGGGTCTTGGTGGTCCAGGTGCTTTCGGCGGTGTAGGGCGCCACCGACTCGGCGTATAAACCGTGGCCCGCCGGGTACATCGCCGGCAGATTCAGCCAGCCATAGTAGTTGGAGAATTGCGCCACGCCGGGCTGGCCGATCCAGGCGCCATTGCCGCCGGCGGGGTTGGAACCGGTCAGGCCCAGCAAGGTGCCGGGATTCTTGCCCGACGGGTCCTGGGTCAAGTCATAGGCGTTGATGGTCGAGCCGAAATTGTTGTTGGCGGCGATCGACTGGTTGAACTCGCGGCGGTAGATCACCCCGGTGTTGCTGTCATCGCGCAGGGTCAAGCCGCCGAGCTGCACTTCGTTGTGCGAGCGGAATTCGAAGCGGTTATCGAACAGGTTGTCCTTGGACTGCACCTGGAAAGAACCGACCGCATCGGTCATGTCTTTGGAGCGCTGGTAGAAGGTGCTGTTGGCCAGGGTGATGGTCGGTGTCAGGTCGGCTTCGACCCGCAGCTGTGTGGTGAAGCGCCGCGAGCTGTTTTCATCCTCGTCGCGCTGACCGGTTTGTGACGACAGGCTGGTCAGGCCATTGCCCGTCAACGTCGGGTCATACACCCAGCCGCGCAAACTGCCGGGGTTGCTTTGGGTGTTGGGCGAGGCCGTCTGGAAGCTGCCGTTGACCACGCTGTATTGACCCTGTGCGTTGCGCTGGCGTTTGACCCAGCCGAGGGTCGGCGCATCGGCCGCGCCGGACGCCAGCACCGGCGACCACAAGGTGTTGCCGTTCTGGATGATCGGCGTGGCGCGCCCGGCGTAGTACTTGCCGCTGTCCACCAGTTCCTGGTTGGCGCGGTTCCAGCCGTGGGTGATGTTGTAGTCGTAGTAATTGTCGTAGCTGGCGTTCCAGTCGACCCGCACATTGTCGTTGCGCCAGGCGAGGGCGCCGTAGAACGCGTCGAAGTTGTTGTCGACGTTGTCGTAGAAGTCTTCCTGACGTTGCTTGGTGATGCTCAGGCGATAGGCGAGGTTGTCAGTCAGCGGCCCGGTGTTGTCGATGCTGAATTTACTGGAATCGCGGGATTCACCGTCCGGCACCCAGGCGCCCAGTTCGCCGCTGAGTTTGGTTTTGAATTCGTTGAAATTGGGTTTCTTGCTCAGGTAATTGACGTAGCCGCCGCTGCCCGACACCGAACCGTAGGTCACCGAGGACGGACCGGCGACGATGTCGGCGCCTTCGTAGGCGTTGAAGTTGGCCGGGTGGCGCACGCCGTATGCGCGTTGCCCGTCCTGGAACACTTCGGAACCCTGGGCGCGGAACTGCGGGGCGAGGCCGGCGTTCTGGCCGCCGCCGCGAGTAATGCCGGGGGCGTATTTCACCAGGTCATCGGCGCTGCGGATCGAGTCGCTGGCCAGTTGCTCGGCGTTGATCTGGGTGATGGAGCGCGGCGTGTCGAGCACCTTGGTTTCGATGCCGCCGTAGACCGACGTGGGTGGCCGGGTGGGCAGCGCGTCATCGTCGGACTCGCTGGCACTGGCCTGGACGGTGACGGTTTGCAGTTGGGTGTCGGCGGCGAAGGTCGGCATCGACAGGGTCGATATCACCGCCATGGCCAGGGCGGAGCGTTTTACGGGCAAACGAAAGGCGACAGAGGGCATGGCAAATGAGCCTCGAGATAAAAATTCATGGAAATTTGTAGGCGCTTCCTGACACCCCCCGACCTTGTAGGAGCCGGCTTGCTGCGGGCGGCGTTCCGACGATGGCGTCATAACGGCCACCACCGCCATCGCCAGCAAGCCGGCTCCTACAGGGGCGTGGTGTGTCAGTTGAATCGCATCAGCAAGCTGGCTGCGGTGGGTTACGCCGTGTCTTTCAACCAGAGCTTTTCAAACCGCCAGGTGCTGAACAGCGACTCTTCCGCCGCCGCGCCGCCTACGCGGTTGGCCACGCTGTCGAGCAGGTCGGCGTAGCCCCAGATCAGCATGCCGCCGCGTTCGTACTGGATCTGTTGAACCTGATGCACCAACGCTTTGCGTTTCTCCAGATCGGGCTGGGCCATGGCTGCCAGAAACAGCTCGCTGAACTGTGCATCCTTGAAGTGCGTCTTGTTGGCCACGGCAAACGGCGCGTCGGTGTGGATCGCACTGGCCAGGAACGGCGCGCCGATGCTGCCGCCGGTGCTCAAGGTCCAGTCGGTGCGCAGCGGTCCCTGGAACGTGGCCAGGTCCACTTGCTTGACCTTGAGCGTGACGCCAATGCGCTTGGCCTGTTCGGCCAGCACCAGCGCCGACGTCAGCCCCGGCCCCGGCGTGGTCACCAGTTCCAGCTCAAGGTTTTCGTAGCCGGCCTCCTTGAGCAATTGCGCCGCGCGCTGCGGATCGTGGGGACGCGGCCCGAGCGTGTGGTTGAAGGTCGGATCGCTCGGCGCATACAGGTCGTTGGCCACGCGGCCCTGACCGTTGAGCGCCCGGCGCACCAGTTCTTCGCGATCCGCCAGCAGGCGAAAGGCCTCGCGCACCCGTGGATCGTTGAACGGTGGCTTGTCGAGGTTCATGTCGAACGACAACCAGTTGCCGGTCACCGATTTCAACACCTTGAGCCGAGGGTCGTGCTGCAGCACTTCCAGCTGTTCGGTGGGCATCACGTTGGCCATGTCGATCTGCCCGGAACGCAGGGCCGCCAAGCGCGAAACCTGATCCTTGAAGTCGATGATTTCCAGTTCGTCGGCGTAGGGTTTGCCGTCCTTGTAGTAGTTCTCGAAGCGGGTGAACAGCGAGCGCTGGCCGGGGGTGAAGCTTTTCAGTTTGTAGGGGCCCGCGCCCACCGGGTTGCTCACCGGGTGATAGTCCACCGGCACGATGCCGCCGAAGTTGACCCAGGTTTCCGCCAGCGGCATATAGCTGCGGCCTTCACGGAAGTTCAGGCGCACGGTGCGCGAGTCAAGCTTGACCAGGTTGTCGCGGTCCACCCAGTGCAACAGCGCGGCATAGGGCGAGGCCAATTGCGGGTCAGTGAGGCGGCGGATCGAGAAGATCAGGTCATCGGCATCGATGGTCTTGCCATGGTGGAATTCCAGCCCGGGGCGCAGGCGTAACGTCCAGCTGCTGGCGTCGGCATTCGGCTCGGCGAACTCGGCGAGGGCCAGGCGCGGCTGCATCTGTTCGTCCCATTCCCACAGCTTGCTGTACAGCGCAAAGCCCCGAACGATGCCGCTGCCGATGGGTTTGTGCGCATCGAGGTTGCCGCTCTGGTTGCCGTCGAGAATCCCCAGGCGCAGGCGTCCGCCATAACGTGGCTCATCATCGGCGGTGGCAATCGCCGCCGCCGTTTTTTCGCCGCTCGGGCCACACCCGGCGAGCAGGCCGCCACCGAGCAGCAAACCGCCGCCGAGCAGTGCGCTGTGACCGAGAAAATCCCGGCGACTGAACAATGAATGATCCTCGCTCATGGCATCAGGCTCCGGCCGGGCCGTTGGCGGAACGCAGTTCCAGCGGCGCCGGCAGCGGGCGGCTCAGTTCGGTGCGCTCGCCGCGAAAGTGCGGCAGGATGTGCTCGCCCAGGCGATAGGCTTCTTCCAGATGCGGGTAACCGGCGAGGAAGAACAGGTCGATGCCGATGGCGTTGTACTCGCGAATCCGCGCCACGACATTTTCGTAGCTGCCCACCAGCGCGCAGCCCGGCGGGATGCCGATGTAGCCGAAGCCGGTCCACACATTCGGGTGGATGAAAAAGTCATCGAAACTCTGGGTTTCCGTCTTCTGCGCGAACTCGTTTTCATAGCTGAGTTTGCGCGCGGTGCGCAGCCCGGCATGCGCGGCCACGGCCTTGACCGCGCCCCTGGCGATGCCTTCATCGAAGAAGCGCCTGGCTTCGGTGCGGGCCAGTTCCTCGGTCTCGCGGGTGATGACGTCAATCGACAAACCGAAGCGAATGTCGCTGCGCCCATACTTCAGCGCACGCTCGCGAATGTCGGCGATCAGCGCGGCAATCTCGTTCGGGTGCTCGGCGCGCATCAGATAAAAATCAGCGTGCTTGGCGGCAAATTCCCGGGCGGGAATCGACGAGCCGGCGGTGCAAATCAGCGGCAGCTCGGCTTTCTTCAACGGCCCGCGCAGGCCACCACCCTCGGCCTTGTAGAATTTGCCTTCGTAGTGGAAATTCTCGTTGTGCCAGTAACCCTTGACCACGTCCATGAACTCGATGGCGCGCTCATAACGTTCATCGTGATCACTGAAATCGCCGACCTGACGCTGAATCGCATCCGAACCGCCGTTGATGATGTTCCACACCAGCCGGTTGCCGGTCGCCCGTTGATAGGTCGCGGCCTGCTGCACCGCCACCCACGGCGTGTAGTGGTAGGGCTGGAACGCGGTGACGAATTTCAGCGTGCGGGTTTCCCGGGCCAGCAGCGAGCAGACCGTCCACGGTTCCTCGCCGGAGGGCGCGTTGACCATCAGCGCACCGCCGAAACCGTTGATCTCGGCAGCCTTGGCGATCTGCCCGAGGTAGTCGATGTAGGTGAAGTGATCGCCGACGCTGAACCCCGAGACGGCGCCGGTGCTCGGGCCGCCACGGTGCCAGTCGCCACGGTTGCGCGGGTCGCCGGGGAGGAATTGGGTTTCGCCATGCAGGGGCAGGCGGGTGAAGAATTCAATACTCATGTCGAAGGCTCCGTCTTACTGCACGCTGGGGCTGCAGATCGGGGTGATGGGCTGGTCGTTGATGACCTTGTGCGCGAACGGCACCGAATCCTTGAGCGAGGCGTTGACCGTTTCGCTGTGGCCCAGCCCTTTGTAGAGATGGCCTTCAACCACCGAGCCGGTCTTGCAGGCGTCCTGCATCAGCGCGACCTGTGTCGAGGCGGCCGGGGTTTTGTCTTCGGCGCCGGTGCCGATGAAGATCGGCTGGGCCAGCTTCAGCGTCGGGTAGGAGACCTGTTTTTGCCACGCCGCGAGCTGGTCGCCCTTGTAGTCTTTCTTGGCATTGGCCGGGGTCAGGCCGACGCCGACCACATCGCTGACCAGCGCTGCCAGGCAACTGGTACGCGCCTGTTCGAACAGCGGCAGGGCCTTGTCGGTATAGAAATCCTTGGGGTTGATGCTTGGGTCGTATTGCTGGGCCGCGAGCAGGGTGTAGAAGCCGTAGGCGAGGGATGCATCGACTTTGTTGACGTCCTGTTCGCCAACGTTTTTCGCGCCGACGGTATAGATCACGCCGGTGCCGATGCTGCCTTTGACGCCGAGGTCCGGCGCGTAGGTCGGGGCATAGGCCGCCGAGGCGAAGGCGCCCGCGCCACCCTGGGACTGACCGACGATCAGCACTTTGTTGGCCAGCCCCGGAACGCCCGCAACCACGGCTTTTGCTGCGTCGAGAATGCCGTAGGCGGCCATGCGATTGTTCAGCAGCGGGTGACCGCCGGGGACGCCGAGGCCCTGATAGTCGGTGGCGACGATGGCATAACCTTCATCCAGCCAACGGCTGAGGTATTGCACGTCACGGTAGGAGCGACCTTGCCAGGACGGCGCGCACACATCGGCCACACCGACCGTGCCATGCCCCCAGCTGGCAACCGGCCAACCACCGGCGGGCGCCTTGCCTTTGGGCAGGAACAACGTGCCGGAGACCACGATCGGCGTCTTATTGTCGATGCCGTCGGTGGAGGTGTAGAGAATCCGCTGCGCGCTTGCTGCGTTCGGCAGGCTCAGGGTTTTTTCCAGCGGCTCGCTGCGCAGCAGTTTGCCTGGCGTGGCCGGGATCACCTCTTGCCAGGTGTAGAACGCCGAGACGCGGCCATCGCCTTGCTGCGGGTCGGGTTTGGGGGCGTGGGCACCGGCGGCCATGGCACTCATGGACAGCGCCAGGACGCTCAGACCGAAAACGAATTGTTGCGGCAGTTTCATCTGGATTTCCCTATTCATGGATTGTTGCTGACCTGGCCGCGCAGGGCCGGCCAGTAGTCGGTGAGTTTCAGATCGATCAGCGCCTGGTTGGTGAAACCGGTGGCCAGCGAAGGGGTGATGTCGTAGGTGTCGCGAATCAGGTGGTTGGCCAGCGCATAGGCGGTCAGCGCCTGATAGTGGGCCTTGAGTTGCTGGTCGCTTTTCGGCGCCCAGCGGTCTTTCCAGGCCACGGGATCGTTCTGGTCGTCGCGGCGCAGCACGCTTTCAGCGGTGCCGGCGCGGGAGGAGAGTTCGTAGTAGGCGTCCTGGTTTTGTTCCTGGGAGATCCACCAGGCGGCTTTGATCCAGGCGGTCGCCAGCAGTTGAGTAATGTCCGGGTGCTGCGCGACAAAACTGTCGGTGCCCCAGAGGTCGGAGACCAGACGCCAGTCGTTGGCGCCTTGCTTGGTCGACCAGATGATCTTGCCGACGCCTTTGTCTTCCAGCGCATAGGCTTCGCTGAGCAATACGGCCGCATCGACTTTGCCGGCGGACACCGCTGCGGCGCCGACTTGCGGATTGAGGTTGGCGATCTTGAAATCGTCGAGCTTCAGGCCCTTGCTGGCGAGGAAGTTGCTGAACGCGAACTCCCACGGACGACCGCGATGCAGGGCCAGGCGTTTACCCTTGAGGTCGTCGATGCTGTTGGCGCTGGAACCGGCGGGCACCACCAGATAGATGTTGTTACCGCTGCCACCGGGCACGATCAGCTTGCCCGGCACACCGCCAGCCCCGGCAATCACGGAAGGCAGGTCGCCGCGCACGGCAAAGTCGATGCTGTTGTTGCTGAAGCCTTCGTTGATCTGCGGCCCGGCGCCGGCATGGGGCAGGGCGATCCAGTCGAGCTTCACACCGCGCTGCGCCAGTTGCTGTTCCAGCCAACCGTCCTCGATCACCCGCCCGGCGATCCCGCCGAATACCGGTTGGCCACCCTGCGTATACGCGACGATAGCGATCTTCACCGACGCCGGTGCCTGTCCGGCCAGCGCCGTGGCACTGAGCAGAAACCCGGTCAAGGCGACCAGGCTGTTGCGCCAGAAACGTTTCATTGAACTCTCCCTAAATGGCTATTGGCGAAACACGGTCTTTGTAGGAGCCGGCTTGCTGCGGGCGGCGTTCCGGCGATGAGGCCTTCAAACCTTGCGGCGTTTCTGCCGACGCCATCGCCAGCAAGCCGGCTCCTACAGGGGGATTGCGGCGCACCCCTTTTCCAGCGTTGTGAACACAGTCTTTGTAGGAGCCGGCTTGCCGGCGATGAGGTCTTCAAACCTTGCGGCGTTTCTGCCGACGCCATCGCCAGCAAGCCGGCTCCTACAGGGGGATTGCGGCGCACCCCTTTTCCAGCGTTGTGAACACAGTCTTTGTAGGAGCCGGCTTGCTGGCGATGGGGCCTTCAAACCTTGCGACGTTTTCGAGGACGCCATCGCCGGCAAGCCAGCTCCTACAAAAGTTTTGCGGTGCATATGGGAGAGAGCAGATTGCATGCCACTGCGCGAAAAACGCGCTGCAGGCCGCGCTGGGACTGGGTTTCAGGGTGAGGGGAGGGAGCGGTCGGGAGCGTGGGGTGTTGATGTGCAAGCAGGCCGGTGCGTGCCAATTGCTGCTCCAGCAACAGGCTGGCAGCAGTTATGCCGCATATGGTTTTTAGGAATATACAAATACTAATTAAGAATTTTTTAGTCTAAACAACTTCATGCACTATTGAGCACGCGCTTTTACTGCCAGGAATGCATCATGTCGCTGATCACTCATCCAAACGCTCGCGAATTGACCAAGTCGGTGCGGGCCACCGTCCTGGTGTTCAAGGACCCGCGCTCCCAGGAATTGCTCAGCCGCATCGAGCGCCTGGCGCCCAGTGAAGCCAACACATTGATCATTGGCGAGACCGGCACCGGCAAGGAACTGGTCGCCCGGCATATCCACAATTTGAGCCGCCGCGGACGCGAGCCCTTCGTGGCGGTGAACTGCGGAGCGTTTGCCGAAACCCTGGTGGAAAGTGAGCTGTTCGGCCACGAAAAAGGCGCCTTTACCGGCGCCACGACCAACAAGGCCGGATGGTTCGAAGCGGCCAATGGCGGCACGCTGTTTCTCGATGAAATCGGTGATCTGCCGTTGAACATGCAGGTCAAACTGCTGCGAGTCTTGCAGGAGCGCGAAGTGGTGCGCCTGGGCTCGCGCACGCCGATCCCGATCAACGTAAGGCTGGTGGCTGCAACCAACGTCAACCTCGCGGATGCGGTCGTCGCCGGGCATTTTCGCGAGGACCTGTTTTACCGTCTGCACGTCGCGACCATTCGCCTGCCGCCCTTGCGCGAACGACCCGGCGACATCCTGCCACTGGCCGAGTTTTTCCTCGAAGAACATTGCCAGCGCCTGGGCTACAACCGTGCGTCATTGAGCGTCGAAGCCGAACGCAAGCTGCTGGAGCACAGCTGGCCAGGCAACATCCGCGAGCTGGAAAACTCCATTCACCACGCGTTGCTGGTGTGCCGCAATCAGCGGGTCGCCCCGGCGGATCTGCACCTGGTGGACATGCGCTCCTCCGGCATCCGCCAGGAACAGGCCAGTCAAACCGGCCACGCCGTTGCTGGCCCGGTGGACCTGGAAGCCGCCCTCAACGCGCTGTTCGAACAGAACATCCCGGACCTTTACGAACATATCGAAGAAACCATTTTCCGCGCGGCGTACCGGTTCTGCCATGGCAACCAGTTGCAGACCGGACGCCTGCTGAACATCAGCCGCAACATCGTCCGGGCGCGGCTGGAGAAAATCGGGGAGCTGAACAAGACACTGGCGGTGGAGGAATAGTCCTCGTCGTCGCTTTATTTCTGATTCGTCCACTTACAGCGAGCATTTCATGGCAACTCCCTACAAGCGTTCAGCGTTGACCCTCCTGGCGACCTCCCTGGCGGCGATGAGTGCGTTACTCAGTCCCGGCGCGCAGGCCGAAGGCAAGATCAGCATCGCCCAGCAATTCGGTATCGGTTATCTGATTCTGGATGTGGTTCGCGACCAGCAACTCATCGAGAAGCACGGCAAGGCCCAGGGCCTCGACATCAAGGTCGACTGGAACAGCATCTCCGGTGCCACGGCGATGAACGAAGCGCTGTTGGCCGGCGCGCTGGATGTGGTGTCGGCGGGCGTGCCACCGATGCTGACGATCTGGGATCGCACCAAGGGCAAACAGAACGTCAAGGCGATTGCCTCGCTGGGCTCGATGCCCAACTACCTGCTGACCAACAACCCGAATGTGAAGAGCCTGAAGGACTTCACCGAGAAGGATCGCATTGCCGTGCCTGCGGCCGGGGTAGGGTTCCAGTCGCGCACCTTGCAGATCGAAACGGCCAGGCAGTTCGGCAATGACCACTACAAGAAATTCGACGACATCTCAATCAGCCTGGCCCATCCGGATGCGACGGCGGCATTGATCGCCGGGGGTTCCGAGATCAACGCGCACTTCTCCAGCCCGCCGTTCCAGTATCAGGAATTGCAGAATCCCAACGTGCACAAGGTGCTGAGTTCCTACGACGTGCTGGGTGGCCAGGCCACGTTCAACGTGCTGTACACCACGGAAAAATTCCACGACGAAAACCCGAAAACCTACAAGGCGTTTTACGACGCATTGGCCGAAGCGGAAAAAATCATCAAGGCCGATAAATCCGCCGCCGCCCAGACCTACATCCGCGTCGAGCAATCGAAGCTGGCCCTGCCGCTGGTTGAGAAAATCGTCAACGATCCAGAGATCAACTTCACGGTGGTGCCGCAGCGCACGGCGGTTTACGCCGAGAAACTGCAGGAACTGGGCGTACTGAAGAACAAGGCCGCCAGCTGGAAGGACTACTTCTTCGAAGAAGCACACGGCGGCGCCGGCAGCTAAACACAAACCCCTTGTAGGAGCCGGCTTGCTGGCGATGGCGTCCTCAGGCGCGCCGCAGGGCATGAAGGCCTCATCGTCGGAACGCCGCCCGCAGCAAGCCGGCTCCTACAGGTCCGTGTTTTCACGCTGTCGCGGTGGTAAATGCAGGCCATAAAACTGACCTGAATCAACCCGAATGGCACGGCAATACACAGGGGGATGGCCGTTTGTCATGCGTATGGTTATGCTCGCATCGTTTTGCATTTGCCAATCATTAACAACCACAGTGATGTCATGAGCCAATCAGAGACGCGTGCGACTGCCCTTGCGCTGTATCCGGAAGATTCCCGCGAGGCCGCGGCGCTGCTCAAACAAGCCATTCCGCTGATGGTTCGTCACAACATCCCGCCCAATCCGGTGCATTACGCGCTGTGGTACACCTACAGCAAAGGTCTGGACCCCGAACTCAATCGTCATCTGGACCGGGTGGTCAAAGACTTCGATAGCTTCCCGCCGGAATCCGCCACCCGGCTTTTCCGCGACTACATCATTCGCGACGAGCTGGAAGAGGCCCGCGCCGGGCAGCAACAGGCGATCAATCTGGTGGACGACATGCAGCGCGACGTTTCGCGCAGCGTCGAGGGCAATCTCAACTTCCAGAGCAGTCTGGGACGTTGCCTGGAAATGCTCGAGTCGCCCGTCAACGAGCGCTTGCCGGGCATTTTGAGTGAGCTGCAACAAAGCACCCAACTGATGCACAGTCAGCAGGAACAGTTCCTCACCCAACTGCACTCGGCCCAGAGCGAGATCAAAAGCCTGCGCAGCAAGCTTGAGCGTGCGCAACTGGCGGCCACGCTCGATGGCCTGACCGAACTGCTCAACCGCACCGCGTTTACCCGTTTGCTGGAGCAGGCGCTGAGCAATGAGTCTCAGGGCGTCGCGCTGGTCATGCTGGATATCGATCACTTCAAGCAATTCAACGATCAGTACGGTCACCCGTTGGGCGACCGAGTGCTGCAGCATGTCGGGCAAGTGCTGCGCAGTTCGCTGCCACCCCACGCCACGGCGGCGCGATACGGCGGTGAAGAGTTCTGCGTGATTCTGCAACACTGCGCCGACCTGGCGAGTGCCGCTGTTTTCGCTGAGCAACTGCGGGTGAAAGTACAGTCGTTGCGGATCAAGGCGCGGCTTGATGGCAAGGTGCTCGATACGATCACGGCATCCTTTGGCGTGGCCTTCGCGCAACCCGGCGAGAATATGGACAGCCTCCTGACCCGCGCCGATGACGCGCTCTACCAGGCCAAGCGCGCTGGGCGGAACCGGGTGCATCGCTAAGCGCTGAAACGCCTTTCAAAGCGCCGGTCGGATCCATTTACTGCCGGGCTTGTGCATCGTCGTCATCCTGGTCGGCGTTATCGGACTCAAGCGGGTCACGGGAAAGCCGAGAAGTTTTGAAATAAGGCATTTTGCTGGCCCCGAAGCTCGAAAGTTACAGACAGAATCACTTTAATTTCAGGTGGTTAGGGCTGGCTTTAAATGCGCAATGTGTGGATTACGCTGATTTCATTAGGCCTGGCGGGCATCGCCGTCTCCGCCCAGGCCAAAGAGCTTCAAGCCAATGACCGGTATATGTGCAGCTGGGGCGCGGGCACTGCAGCCAGAGCCCAGGAACTCAAACTGGCCGGTGTTTCGCTGTACGCCGCCCGCCAGAAATTACAGACCTACAAGTTCAGCAAACCGTGGATGCGCATGACGGCCATGGGTATTACCGAGCAAACCTACGACAGCCCGTCGCGGATCAAACCCGCAGCACTGCGCCAGAGTTTCTACGAAGATTGCGTGCGCTTTAAGTTGGCGCGCAAATGACCGAGTGACCTACAGCCCGTCTTCCATCAGCTTCAGATACTCGGGGCTGTCGGAGATCGAATTGTGCCCCACGCCAGGAATAACCTTCAGGGTCGCCACACCTTTGGCGAAATGCCCGTAGAGTTTTTCCGTGCTGGAGGGCGGGATGACTTCATCCTGCCCGGCCGCGAGCAACAGCGTCGGTATCGAGATGTGCCCGGCGTATTTCCACGATTCGAACTTGTCCTGCAGCAGCCACTTCACCGGGAATATCGGGTACTGGCGGACGGCGAGGTCTTCAAGGCTGTTGTAGGGGGTGATCAGGACCAGTCGGGAGGCCGGGCGCTGGCTGGCGAGGCGCACGGCGACGCCCGATCCCAGGCTGCGGCCGACCACGGCGATGTGAGGATGGGTGTCGTAGACTTTGTCGAACAAGGTCAGGGCATCGCGGGAAATCGCTTCTTCGGAAGGTGAGCCGGTGCTGCCACCGAAGCCCCGGTAGTGCAGTAAGTAGAGGGCATGGCCGGGGAATGCCTGGGAAAACACGGGCAGGTTGCGCGAAACGTCCTCGGCATTGCCACCAAAATAGATCAGTGCATTTGGCCCGTCGTGCGGTTTGACGGTGACCTGCACCTGTGCGTCCGCCACCGATAGCGTGAGCAGCGTTTCGGGCGTCCCGAGCGCGGCGGGTTGCGGGAAGTAGATGAGGGCGCGCTGGAACACGAACAGCGCGACGCAGAGCGCCAGGTACAACGCGGTAACGATGACGATGAGATACATCAGGGAGCGTGACATTCGGTTAGCGTGAGTGGGTGGCATTGACTGCTCTGGGCCTGAGGACCGCGACGGCTTGATCGCTTACAGAGTGTAGTTGAATCACGGTGGGGCCCTTGGGGGTGTGGTTTTTGAGGGGGGGCATATCCGTTTTTTGGGTAGTGGCGGCTATTGGTTCCGCTCTTACAGCGGGTCACTTGGAGAAGCGCCAAGTAACCAAGCGCTTTTGCCCCTTTCGTTCGGTGCCTCGCTAATGCTCGGCATGCCCTCGCTCCGGTCCTGCTCCGTGGGCCCGCCGCGATCGGCCATCCTTGGCCGTGCGCGGCTAACCCGGCATCCATGCCGGGTTGCCCACTGCGCAGAACCTGCGCTCAGCCTCTCGAGGGGGCGACTACCGCTACCGCCGCCGAGGCGGCCTGAAAGCCGACCTGGCTCTTTGGTGCACGCGTTCCCTCATTCCGGATATGTACACCGATCCCCTGTAGGAGCCGGCTTGCTGGCGATGGACGCCAACGATAACGCGGGCTGTCTGAATGAACGCGTTGTCCAAACGCTTTTCGCCAGCAAGCCGGCTCCTACAGTTGATCGTATTTATCCAAATGCATCTGCATTTCCCTTGTAGGAGCCAGCTTGCTGGCGATGGACGCCAACGATAACGCGGGCTGTCTGAATGAACGCGTTGTCCAAACGCTTTTCGCCAGCAAGCCGGCTCCTACAGTTGATCGTATTTATCCAAACACATCTGCATTTCCCTTGTAGGAGCCGGCTTGCTGGCGATGGACGTCAACGATAACGCGGGCTGTCTGAATGAACGCGTCCCCCAGACGCTTTTCGCCGGCAAGCCGGCTCCTACAGTTGATCGTATTTATCCAAACACATCTGCATTTCCCTTGTAGGAGCCGGCTTGCTGGCGATGGACGTCAACGATAACGCGGGCTGTCTGAATGAACGCGTCGCCCCGACGCTTTTCGCCGGCAAGCCGGCTCCTACAGTTGATCGTATTTATCCAAACACCTATGCATTTCCCTTGTAGGAGCCAGCTTGCTGGCGATGGACGCCAACGATAACGCGGAGTGTCTGAATGAACGCGTTGCCCCGACGTTTTTCGCCGGCAAGCCGGCTCCTACAGGGAATCCCATACGCTTTTGATTTTCACCACTCATCAGGCCGAGCGTTAGCTCGCCTTCAGCTCTTGATCTGAGCGCCCCCTCGAGAGGCCGAGCGCAGGTTCTGCGCAGTGGGCAACCCGGCATGGATGCCGGGTTAGCCGCCCCCGGTCATGGATGGCCGATGGCGGCGGGCCCACGGAGCAGGACCGGAGCGAGGGCATGCCGAGCCTAGGCGAGGCACCGAACGAAAGGGGCAAGAGCGCTTGGTTACTTGGCGCTTCTCCAAGTGACTCGCCGTAAGGGCGAAACCGCCAGCCGCCATCACCGAAGAATCGGATATTCACCCAACTGATCGCTGCTACACACCAACGCCTGCGACCATGTTGTATTTCAAGCAGGGACGAATTGCCGCCGGCAGCTATTCTCTTGGCTAGCAGAGGACTCGTGACGCTAGTAACCGCGCCATTTGCCGCGCAACAAGCGCAAAAGAGTGGAAGGACACCACCATGAGCCACACTGATGGATACACGCGTCGACGAATACTCACGCTGGCTGCCGGTGCTTCGGCGGTGCTCACTTTCGATCCGGCCTTTGCAGCCACCGCGCCGTCGAAGGAAACAGGAGGCAAGAACATGCTGACCCGCGCCATTCCTTCCAGCAACGAGCCATTGCCCCTTGTCGGCGTGGGCACCTATCGCGGCTTTGATGTCGCACCTGCCGATCCGGCCTACAAAAACCTGCCCGCCGTTCTCAGCGCGTTATTTGAAAAGGGCGGCACGGTGATCGACAGCTCACCCATGTATGGCCGCGCCGAGCAGACCATCGGCGAACTGCTGTCGATCCACAAGCCGCGTTCACCAGCGTTCCTGGCCACCAAGGTGTGGACCCGTGGCCGCGAAGAAGGCATCGCGCAGATGGAGCAATCGTTCAAACTGCTGCAGACCGACCGGATCGACCTGATGCAGATCCATAACCTGCTGGACTGGAAAACCCATTTGCCTACATTGCGCAAATGGAAGGAAGAAGGGCGGATTCGCTACATCGGCATCACCCATTACACCGCGTCGGCATATGAGGAAGTGGAAGCGGTGCTCAAAACCGAGTCACTGGATTTCTTGCAGATCAACTATGCGCTGGACGATCGCGGGGTCGAGAAACGCATCCTGCCGCTGTGTCGCGAACGCGGCGTGGCGGTGATCTGCAACCGGCCATTTGGCGGCGGTGATTTGCTTGCCCGCTTGAAGGGCAAACCGCTGCCCGGCTGGGCCTCGCAAGTCGGCGTCACCAGTTGGGCACAGTTGGCGCTCAAGTATTTGCTGGCGCATTCGGCAGTGACCTGCGTCATCCCCGGCACCGGCAACCCGCGTTACATGGCGGACAACGCCGGTGCCGGTTTCGGCCCGATGCTGACGGGGGCGCAACGCGAGCAGTTGATCGATGTGGTCGGATAACCGCAGGTGCCGTCAGTTTTTTTTCTTGATGAGTTTGTTGAGGTAGTACTTGAGGCTCAAGCGATCCTTGGGCCTTGGTTTGTAGTGGGTTTTGTTTCTTTGCGCAGGATCAGCCGCCACGGTTGCTGCGGTGTAGTAGTACAGCGCGATGGACCGGCGTGTAATGTGTTCCGGCGTCGTCAGAGGCTCCGGGTGTCCATGATTGCTGTCCTTGTCGGTGTTGAAAATGACACAGCGGTTGTAGATCGGCAGGACTTTCTTGAGGCAAGTCTTCATCCCGACGTCCCATAGCTCCAGGTTGCCGCCGTACGCCTCTTGCCAATCCTGATTCAGGTAAATAATGGCATTCAGTCTGCGCTCGATATTCAACTTTTTGTTGAGCCGGAAGTCCGAGTGCACCCCCAGAAACCCACCCTTTTTCGTTTCGTGCAGTCCGCCGCCGGTAAAGTAAGGATCGGGAATCAAACCCTCGATACCTGTGAGCTTTTCAAGAAACTGCAACATGGGCGCCGAGTTGAAGGCGTTGAAAACCGTCTTCAAGTAGGGATCGCACTCGTTGGGGCTGACTTGCCGTTTGTGCTGACCCTTATAGCCTCGCTCATAGAGCATTTCGTTGTTGGTTGGCTCGACGGGAAAATGCGCGCAGATGCTCGCAATCAGGTCCTGCGGTAAAAAATCGTCAATGACGATGTGCGGAAAGGGGGTGGCTTGAGCATAAGTACTGGCTAGCGAGTGACCGAAAGTGCTGGCAGCGTTCTGGTCAAAATCCAGCTCCGGGGTGGTGACGATGGGGAGTGTCTGAGTGATCGGTGTCATTACCGCTCCAATAGTCTGTTCATAACAACCTGCGAGTGCTTCCTGCAAGAGGAGCGCTACTTGTGACGCGCTGCCGATACCTGGTTGTTGTCACCTTTCAAACGTTTAAGGATGTCGTTGTACATCTTCGTTCGTCTGTGCGTTGTCGCATAACCGCCAGCGGCCGCGACGGTGCCCGCTTGAATATGGTCGAGGTAGCTGAATATCTTGCGCGGGGACAACAGTTCAACAACATAGCCCAACTGGGTCATGCGGTCCTGGAGGGTATAACCGGGTACGCGCTCATCCATCAGGAAATGCATGCCGTGCTGCTTCATCAGCTTGCAGTTCCATAAGGTACAGAAGCTTTTCAAATAAACTTCCCTGTAGGGCTTTGGCTCTCTGGAACGTAGTCCCAGAGACAGTTTCAGGCGTCTGACGTGATGTTTTACCAGTCGTGAGCTAAAGCGCCAAAGGGTTCTGGTGGTGCCGCGGTTAAGTTGTTCTGTGCACCCGACGGCCACGACATTCGGGTTTTTGATGCACTTGTTCAGCATCATTGAAAATACATTTTTGTCGAAAATAAAGGTATCGGTGTGCAGCAGGAACAGAAAGTCGGTCTCAACCCGTTCCAGCACCAGGTCGAGTGCTTTGCCATGCGCGATATGACCATGCTCCGGTCCGGGAGCTTTTCGCTCTATCAGGTTGATCCAGTCCAGTGTGCGCAGATAGTCGGTGCTTTCATCGGCCGAGTCGTTATCAACCACCCAGACCGGAATGTTGCTGTCGCCCAGGTGTTGATGTAGCAGGTCGAGGCAAATCCGGGTTATTTCGATGGTTTTGTAATTGACCAGGACAATGCTGAAGGGTGGTTTCTGTTGCGACAGAAAATCATTGTTATTCATGTGTGATGCACTCTTTAAAAACCTGGAAACAGCAATAAAAATTCAAGACCACTTATTGCTTGCGGCGCTAAGACAAGTATCGCCGGAACCAGTCTAGCGTTCTTTCCCAGGCAAGTTTGGCTGCAGCCTCATCGAATCGAGGCGTGGAATCGTTATGGAAACCGTGGTTGGCGCCGGGGTAGATGTAGGCTTCATAGGTTTTGCCGGCTGCTTTTAATGCCTGCTCGTAGGCGGGCCATCCTTCGTTGATGCGTGTGTCCAGTTCGCCAAAGTGAAGCATTACCGGCGCCTTGATCCGGGGGACATCCCTGGCGTCTGGTTGCCGGCCATAGAAGGACACGGCAGCCCCGAGTTCGGGATAGGCCACGGCAGCCGCGTTGGCGACGCCACCGCCATAGCAGAAGCCGGTGATGCCGACTCTACCAGTGGTCGTATCGTGTTTCATCAGCCACTCGATCGCGGCAAAAAAGTCATTCATGAGCTTTTCAGGATCAACGGTCGCCTGGAGCTCCCGGCCTTTGTCGTCGTTGCCGGGATAGCTGCCCACTGACGTCAGGCCATCGGGGGCGAGGGCGATGAACCCGGCCTTGGCCACGCGTCGGGCAACATCTTCGATGTAGGGGTTGAGCCCGCGGTTTTCATGCACGACGACCACGGCCGCCACTTTGCCGGTGGCTTTTGCCGGACGCACCCGATAGGCCCGAACCTGCCCGTGGCCCTTGGGCGAGGGGTAGGTGATGTACTCGGCGATGATGTCCGGATCGGTAAACGCCACTTGCTCGGCCAAGGCATAGTCGGGACTCAGGGCGGCGAGGAGCGCACTGGCGGTCAGGCCGCCAAGGGTGAATAACGCCGCCCGGTCGAGAAACTCTCGCCGGTTGATCTTGCCGTGGGCGTAGTAGTCGTAGAGTTCGAGCAGCTCAGGGGCAAAGTCATTCGCAGTAAGACGATTCATCTTTGCGCTTCCTTTGAAGTGGACGGTTGCTCTGTCAGTTCGAAAAAGCGGCAACAACTATCAATTCTAGCCGCGCATAAAAAAAGAGACGTAAGTCTCTTTTTTGTTTCTTCTGATTACGTTCTCGAGCACGGTTCAGTTCAGGCATTGCGCCCCGGCGCTCGCCACGACGCCGGACACCCCTACCGCGTAAAAAAAACGATCTCCTGAGTAAACCCCGCGCGATACATATGTACCGCACCCAGCCATTCCCCCATCGACAAACTGTGCCCTACAGACAAGGAGAGACTGTATGGCACAACGATTCAACGATGGGACGTCAGGAGACGTCGTCATCAGATCCGGTCCGCCTGCTTCTGGCGGCGGTGGTGGTGGGGGAGGAGGCGGAAGTTTTGGAGGTAATCGCGTAGGCGCTTCCGGCAATTTTGGGGGCCCCAGCTCAAAAACCATCGCACTCAGGAAGGCGGCGAACAGAGAACGCGAAGCCAAGGCGGCCCAAGACAGGGCCGACGCTGCGGCACGAGTGCAGGAACAGGCCCGCCTCCAGTCGCGGCAGCAACTGCTCACGGCTCTGACGCAGCGTCATGGCACCTTCAGAACCGAGCTCGACCGAAGCTTTAACGCCAGGGCCGAACAGCTCACACAATCACTTGAGCACGAAATCACCGCCGCCAAACGCCACCATGCAGGTATGTCCAGCGAACGCTGGCAGCTGTACCTCATCACCAAAGACAAGAGCGAAATCGATGGGCTGATTTCCCGAAAAACCACAGAACTCAACGGTAAAAACGCAATTGCCGCGGCATTCGACGGACACGATCCGCTCACGCGCACCGCCGCCGATTACCTGATCCGACTCGACCAGTTCGGTGATGCGTTGATGGCGGGGCATCAACTCTGGGAGAGCGCTTACAACGCTGCTCACGAAGCCCGACTGCTGCAGGCGCAAATCGACGCGCTCAACCCTAAGTCCAGCGCACTGGCCACTCATCATGCCGAGCAAAGCACTGTCTGGCGTGAGCGAGAGGCACTTTGGGAACGCCAACGACAGCACGCCGAGCAGCGTGGCGCGCGCGTTCGGTTCAAGCAGCAGGTTGATGAGGATGCTCGCCTCGAACGAGTCAGGCAGGCCAACACCTTTGATTTGCCTGTTACTTCTTCAGCGCTTTCCGCGGGGATATTGCCCAGCCACGGCGGGGAATGGGTCGATGCGCAAAATCTGGTAAGCGCGGTGACGCGTGCGGCCACCATCGTAGGTGGCGTCTTGAGCACGGTCACGCGACCGCAAGCTGCGATATTCATGGCGGGAGTGTTTTATCCGACTCGTGAATTGGGCAACGGCGAGTTGACCCCCGAGCAACGACATCGGTTGTTTGAGGTTGTCGCAGTCCCGGCTCACGCCCTGGAACTTCATGACTCTCAAGAGCTACAGGCCGCTGCCGATGCAGGCGGATCGGTGGCGGTGGAATACCGGCTCAAACCCGTGGCCACGCCGCAAGGTCTCGCGATAGTCGTTGCCGGCACGGGGGGCGATATCGATTCCCGCGTCCTGGTCGTGAATGCGGTGCTCAATCCGCAGACTGGCGTCTACACCGCCGAGATTCCAGGATCACCTGCCAGGCAGGTGCAGTTCGCCCCAGACGCCACGCCTCAAGCGGCCCTGGCCAGCGAGACTCGTCTAACCGTCACGGAACCGCAGATTCAGGACATCCCGACGGGTGTTGATTGGCGCATTCAGGATTGCATTGTCTGCGTGCCAGGCCTGCCACCGACCTACCTGTCCTTCAACGTTCCGGCCATGGGCTCCGGCATTGTCACCGGAACCGGTCAACCGCCGACGGCTGATTGGTGGAAAAGCACCAGCCAGACAGCCGGCGCCGCGATCCCTAGTCAGATTGGCGATCAGTTCCGAGGCCGGGAATTCAAGTCGTTCGAGGCTTTCGACGAAGCGCTGTGGCGAACGCTCGGTGAGCACTCGGCCCTGACTCATCCACTCGATGAGGTGAACAAAAAGCGCATTGAGCAAGGCTTCGCCCCGTACGCGCCGAAAAGCACATGGACGGGTGAAAGTCGCGAGTTCGAACTGCGGTTTCAGGAGCGGCCGGAGTTCTGGTCTGACCCGTTCAATCTCGACAAAATCAGCATCAAAACGCCGCAAAGTGCCGAAGGGTGGTTGGGCATCGTACCGGCGGTTGTGCCCTGGCCGGTTCCGCCTGTTGGCACCTGGACACCGTTGGTGCCGCCGGGTAGCGAACATCTGGGTTCGACGACATCGCCGATCGCACCCGTTGTCCCAGTGGTTTATCCCGGCAGCCCTGCCATCCCGGTCCTACCGCAAAACGAGACGTTTCCGGCTGTTGACGAAGGGGAGATTGGTGCGAGTATTCCCGGGTATCCGGGGGATATGGAGCTGCCTTCGCCGGATGCGCTGTTCCGGGATCGACGTGATGACCCCGGCATCGCTACAGGTTGGGGATCCGACGTCTCGGAGGTTTGGCTTGGGGACGATGCGAGGGGAGATGGGGCACCGGTTCCATGGGAAATTGCAGAACAGTTGCGGTGGAAGGAGTTTCGTAATTTTCATGGATTCAGGCGGGCGTTCTGGAAGGCGGTTGCGGCGGATCCTGAGTTGAGAACGCAATTCGAGCCTTTCGATTTAAACTTGATGAAGCGAGGCAAAGCACCTGTTGCATTATTACCAGATAGAAATGGAGGACGGATTAAGTTTGAAATTCATCATATTGTAGAAGTTGCTCAAGGGGGCGCGGTTTACGAAATGGATAATTTGGTTGTGATGACGCCAGTGCGGCATATAAAACTTCATGGAAAAAGGAACTGATGATGGTTTTTAAAGAGAAATTTGAAGACTACACAGAAGCAGAGTTTTTAGAATTGTTGGACGCTATTTATGAGGAGCGCGATGATTTGTCTGATGACGCGTTTGATGATCTCGTAGTCAAAAGCATTTTGCATTTTGAGACTGTTACGCAGCACCCTGGGGGGCTGCATGCCTTTCTGAATCAGGGAGAGCGAGGTAGAAGCACACCGGCAGAAGTTCTGAAATTAGTAAAAGAATGGCGTGCAGCCAATAACAAGCCAGGATTCAAGCCTGAATAGTCATTGTCTGCCGTAATAGATTGACACCTGCTCATAAGGAGTGAGCAGGTGCGCCGTTTTTGTCGTGCGAAAGAACAAGGAAGAATTAAAGATGGAACTTAAAACCACACTCAAGGATTACACCGTGTCGGAATTCCAGGCACTGGTCAACAGAATCTGGGCCGTTGATCTGCCGAAAACGGAACATGACCAACTGATCGACCATTTCGACCGGATCGTTGGTCATCCCCAAGGGGCAGATTTGCTGTTCTACCCATCGGACAAGTCGAACACCAACAGCCCGGAAAGCGTTGTCCACTACGTCAGAACATGGCATCACCAGCAAGGAATATCGGCATTCAAAGGCGAGGATATTTCCGCTGCAAAAACACCTGTCGCGCCGCTAACTCCTTTGGCCAGAAGCTTGGCCGAGGTCGAAAAAATCACAGCGGATGTGGCGATTTCAGGACAGGTTGTTGAAGAGGCTTTCAGCGTTTTCGCGCAGCAAATCTACAACCTGCGAAGTCAACAGAACACCCATCCGGACACCCACCAAAACGAAGCAGGCATCCGCATTCTGGAAGATGCCCAGCATGAAGCGCTGATGGCCGTCAGAAAGTATGAATTCTGGAAAATGAGAGTAGCGTTTGTCCAAAGCGGTGCTCAGCGCAACCTGACTTACGCGCGATCCGAGCAAGCGCAATGGCAGAGCCTTGTGCAGCGGATCAACGCAACCCAGGAACGCTACATCTCACGGCTTGCCAGCATTTCCCTGCGCCATCGCGCTTTGCATGATGAAGCGGAGGCATTGCTGATGGCGGCGTCGCAACGTTTGATCGATTCGCGCGGTTCTAATCAAACGATGCCCACGATCAGCGCTTCGCTCGCTTTCGCCGATAAACGTCCCGACCTTTTGCTGACAGGCGGTTCATCCGCGCTGCTGGCGTCTCAGCAGAAGGATCTGCTCAAAGCGGTGCGCTCGGTTGTTGCGGAGTTTTCCTGGCAGAACACCTCAGGCGAGCCGGACACTGGAAACCAGCAGGCTGCGGTAATGAGTTTCGCTTTTTCCAGCCGGGCAGACACTCAGGTTTACGGTTTGAGCGTGCCCCTGAGCGAACTTCTGCCCATCGAAGGCCAGGATTGGCAACACCTGGCCGCGAGCGAGGCTGAGGTCGATGTACCTTTTCGTATGAGCACTGCGACAATCCCGGCCCAACCCGGAAAAATGTTCCAGGGTTTGCGCGAGATCAAAACGCTGTCACAGGTTTCCCTCTCTGCGTGCAGAGGATACCAATCGATCTCGGGTGTCAGGGTCAGAGCGGTGACGCAGGACCAGCACCTGAATAGCTTTAGTTTTACCTCTGAGGGTGTGGCAGCGATCGCCGTTCACTGGTCGACCACGGTTGCCCTTGAGTCAGTCCATTCGCGTCGCATAGGGTTTGTTCGCTCCGCGTCAGCGCCGACCATTGAAGCTTTTGCAGACGAGGCGCATGGCCGGTTTGACGATTACATCCTGGTGTTTCCCGTCGAGTCAGGGCTTGACCCGATTTACATCGTTTTCAACCGACCTGCCCAATTGATATGACGGTTTGCCTCGCTCGAGGCCTGCATGAGCGGTCCGTGAGATCGCCATCGCCGGCAAGCCGGCTCCTACAGGTTTTGCGTTAACTCCAAATTCTCAAACATCCATTGGATCTGTGGGACCCTGGCTTGCTGGCGATGGCGTCTGTGAGATCGCTATCGCCAGCAAGCCGGCTCCTACAAGTTTTGCGTTAACCCCAAATCCTCGAGCATCCATTGGATCTGTGGGAGCCTGGCTTGCCAGCGATGGCGTCCGTGAGATCGTTATCGCCAGCAAGCCGGCTCCTACAGGTTTTGTGTGAACCGTCAATCACAGGTCAGTTCAGGCATTGCGCCCCGGCGCTCGCCACTTGCGCATCCTGATCGGCTTTTACGCCGGACACGCCAACCGCACCCACCACCTGACCGTCGACGATGATCGGCACGCCGCCTTCCAGGGATGTCAGCAAGGGGGCCGACAAAAACGCGAAGCGCCCGCCGTTGACCATTTCTTCATAACCTTTGGATTCGCGCCGGCCCAACGCCGAGGTGCGCGCCTTTTCGGTGGCGATGTAAGCGCTGATGGGCGCGCAGCCGTCGAGGCGTTCGAGGGCGAGGGGGTGGCCGCCGTCGTCGACGATCACGATGGTCACGGCCCATTGGTTATTTTGTGCTTCGGTGCGTGCGGCCGTTAGGATCCGGCTGACTTCGGTCTGGCTCAGGACGGCTTTGCTTTTCATGGGGAATCTCCGGTGATCGATGAGGGCAGCGCCGCGTCGAGCAGTTCGATCCAGTGCCGGACCGGGGTTCGGCCCGCGCCGTCGAGATGCGACTGACAGCCGATATTGGCGGTAACGATAACTTCAGGATGGCCACTTTCCAGCGCATTCAGTTTGTTGTCGCGCAGTTGCCGGGACAGTTCGGGTTGGGTGATCGAATAAGTGCCCGCCGACCCGCAGCACAAATGGCTGTCGGGCACAGGTGTGAGGTTGAAACCGAGGCGGGCAAGGAGCGCTTCCACCGCGCCGCCGAGCTTTTGCGCGTGCTGCAACGTGCAGGGGCAATGGAAGGCCAGGCGCTGGTCACTGTGGATGCCGAGTGTTTCCAGCGGTTCGTCGCGCAACACTTCCACCAGGTCCCTGGCCAGCGCGCTGACTCTTTTTGCCTTCTCGGCGTAGGCCGGATCGCGTTCGAGTAAATGGCCATAGTCCTTGATGAAGGCGCCACAGCCACTGGCGGTTTGCACGATGGCTTCTGCACCGTTCTCGATACTCGGCCACCACGCATCGATATTGCGGCGAGCGCGGTCGAGGCCGGCGGCCTGAGCGTCGAGGTGATAATCCACCGCGCCGCAACACCCGGCTTCGCTGGACGGGGTGACACTGATACCCAGTCGATCCAGCACCCGCGCCGCTGCCGCATTGGTGTTGGGCGACAGGCTCGGCTGTACGCAGCCTTCGAGCATCAGCACCTGACGGGCATGGCGGGTGGTGGGACGTGGCCGGGGGAGATAAACATGGCGAGGCAACTTTGCCTGCAAGGTGTTGGGCAGCAGTGCCCGAAAAACCTGACCGCTGCTGACCAGCGCTTTGAACAGCCCCGGATTGGGTACGACGCTGCGCAATCCCTCGCGCAACAGACGTTGGTCAATGGAGCGCGGCACCGCCGCATCGACCACCGCCCGGCCGATGTCGAGCAAGTTGTGATAATCGACTCCGGAAGGACAGGTGGTTTCACAATTGCGGCACGACAGGCAGCGGTCCAGATGCTGTTGGGTTTTTTGCGTGACCTCGTTGCCTTCCAGCACCTGTTTGATCAGGTAGATGCGGCCCCGTGGCCCATCGAGTTCATCGCCGAGCAATTGATAGGTCGGGCAGGTGGCATTGCAGAAGCCGCAGTGCACACAGGTGCGCAAAATGCTTTCGGCTTCTTCGGCGCGGGGCAGCTGCCGGGCGGTTTCGCTCAGGGTTGTCTGCATGGTTCAAAGCTCCGCGTACAAGCGTGCCGGGTTGAAAATGCCCCGTGGGTCGAGTTGTTGTTTGAGGCTGCGGTGGTAGCGCATCAACGCGGCAGGCAACGGCTGGAACGGGCTGTCGATCAGGCCATGGCTGTAGCAGGTCACATGGCCGCCGACCTCATCCACGACCTGGCGAATGAACTCCGCTTCGGCGTCAGACTTGAGCCAGCGCTGGGCGCCGCCCCAGTCGAGCAGTTGCCGGCCGGGCAGGGACAACCGCGGCGTGTTGTGCGGCACGGACAGGCGCCACAGTGGCTGGCCCTCGTCGAAGAAACTCAGTCGGTGCTCGTTGAGATCCGCCCAATACGAGGCGTCCAGCCGCTCACCGCCCAAACGGTCATGAGCCGCCGCCACCGAGCCTTCGCCGCCCTCAAGCCGCAAGTGCAGGCGTTGCCCGTCGTGGCACGCGGCACTGATCGGCAACGGCTGCTGGCCCCATTCCGCGAGACGCAGCAAGGCACGATCGGCGTCCATCTCCAGGCTGATGCTCAGGGTTTGCCGCGGTTTGGGCAGGACCTTGAGCGAGACTTCGGTGATCACCCCAAGGGAGCCGAAACTGCCGGCCATCAGGCGCGACAGGTCGTAACCGGCGACGTTTTTCATCACTTCGCCGCCAAAGCGCAAATGCTTGCCGTGCCCGGTGATGACCCGTGTGCCGAGGACGAAATCGCGCACCGAGCCTGACCAGGGACGACGCGGTCCCGACAGGCCACTGGCGATCATCCCGCCGACGGTGGCATCGTCGCCAAAGGACGGCGGCTCGCAGGGCAGCATCTGCTGCGCGTCATCCAGGACTTGCGCCAGTTCAGACAAGGGCGTGCCGCAGCGGGCGGTGATCACCAGCTCGGTCGGGTCGTAGCTGACGATGCCTCGGTGGCTGCGCGTGTCGAGTACTTCGCCCGCAACGATGCGTCCCAGAAACGCCTTGCTGTTGGAGCCCTGAATGCGCAGCGGGGTGGCGTTTTCCAACGCTTGATTGACCTGCTCCAGCAGCACGCCGCTGTCATCGATATCGAGTTCGCTGCGCATCAGAATCGCTCCAGATCAGGGAAGGGCAACTGACCCAGGTGCACGTGCATGGCGCCAAATTCGGCGCAGCGGTGCAGTGTCGGAATGTTTTTGCCGGGGTTGAGCAAACCGCCGGGATCGAACGCGGCTTTGACGGCATGGAACAGCGTCAGCTCATCGGCGTTGAACTGCGCACACATCTGATTGATCTTCTCGCGGCCCACACCGTGTTCGCCGGTGATGCTGCCGCCGACTTTCACGCACAATTCGAGGATCTTGCCGCCCAGTGCTTCGGCGCGGTCGAGCTCACCCGGTTGATTGGCGTCGAACAGAATCAACGGGTGCATGTTGCCGTCACCGGCGTGGAAAACGTTGGCGACGCGCAAGCCATACTCGGCGGACAACGCGGCAATGGCGCGCAGCACGCCGGGCAACTCGCGGCGCGGGATCGTTCCGTCCATGCAGTAATAATCCGGCGAGAGCCGACCCACCGCCGGAAAAGCATTCTTGCGTCCGGCCCAGAAACGCACGCGCTCGGCTTCATCCCTGGCCTGGCGCACTTCGGTGGCGCCGGCCTGTTCCAGCACCTGGCGCACGCGGTCGCAGTCATCGTGGACATCGGCTTCGACGCCATCGAGTTCGCACAGCAGGATGGCTTCGGCGTCCACCGGGTAGCCAGCGTGGATGAAGTCTTCAGCGGCGCGAATCGCCAGGTTATCCATCATTTCCAGACCGCCCGGAATGATGCCCGCGGCAATGATGTCACCTACCGCTCGCCCTGCTTTTTCGACGGAATCGAACGCCGCCAGCAGCACCTTGGCGGACTGCGGTTTGGGCAACAGTTTGACGGTGACCTCGGTGATCACCCCGAGCATGCCTTCGGAACCGGTGAACAGCGCCAGCAGGTCGAAGCCGGGTGAGTCGAGGGCATCGGAGCCCAATGTCAGGTGTTCGCCGTCCACGGTCAGGATGTCGACCTTGAGCAGGTTGTGCACGGTCAGGCCGTACTTCAGGCAATGCACGCCGCCAGCGTTTTCGGCGACATTGCCGCCGATGGAACAGGCGATCTGTGAGGAAGGGTCTGGCGCGTAGTACAGGCCGAAGGGGGCTGCTGCCTGGGAAATAGCGAGGTTGCGTACGCCGGGCTGGACCCGTGCCGTGCGGGCGGCCGGGTCGATGTGCAGGATGTTGTTGAAGCGCGCCATGACCAGCAGCACGCCTTTTTCCAGAGGTAACGCGCCGCCGGACAAACCGGTGCCGGCACCACGGGCGACCACCGGCACGTGCATTTCATGGCAGAGCCGGAGCACGCCTTGTACTTCGTCGAGATGGCGTGGCAAGACCACCAGCAGGGGTGTGGTGCGATAGGCCGAGAGTCCGTCGCATTCGTATGGCTTGAGTTCTTCTTGCTGATGCAGCACTTCCAGGCCTGGCAAACGGGTTTGCAGGGCTTGCAACAGTGCTGACTTGTTGACGTCGGGCAGCGCTCCGTCAACGCGTTCATCGTAGAGAATGTTCATGGTCGTTTTACGATACTCCGTTCGTGTGTGTCCGGGCAGCGGTCTGTTTATTTAGGCTTTGTGTGTGTATCCATTATTTGGGTGATGGCTGATATGGGTTTCGCCCTTACGGCGAGTCACTTGGAGAAGCGCCAAGTAACCAAGCGCTTTTGCCCCTTTCGTTCGGTGCCTCGCTAATGCTCGGCATGCCCTCGTTCCGGTCCTGCTCCGTGGGCCCGCCGCCATCGGCCATCCATGGCCGGGGGCGGCTAACCCGGCATCCATGCCGGATTGCCCACTGCGCAGAACCTCCACTCGGCCTCTCGAGGGGGCGCTCAGATCAAAAGCTGAAGGCGAGCTAACGCTCGGCCTGATGAGTGGTGGAAATCAAAAGCGTATGGGATTCCCTGTAGGAGCCGGCTTGCCGGCGAAAAGCGTCGGGGCAACGCGTTCATTCAGACAGCCCTCGTTATCGTTGACGTCCATCGCTGGCAAGCCAGCTCCTACAATTTTGAATCGTGTGAACCCAATCCTCGTGTAGGAGCCGGCTTGCTGGCGATAGCGGTGAGTCAGTCAACGTATGTATTAGCTGAAGGGACGCCATCGCCAGCAAGCCAGCTCCTACAGGGGAATGTGCAAACATCAAAATTAGTGCGGCCACCACAGTGCTGAAGTGTGCACACGACCGAAGAGCCAGGTCGGCTTTCAGGCCGCCTCGGCGGCTGTGGCGGTAGTCGCCCCCACGGAGCAGGACCGGAGCGAGGGCATGGCGAGCATTAGCGAGCCACCGAACGAAAGGGGCAAAAGCGCTTTGGTTACTTTCCGCCGGGCCGCGCAGGCTTTTCGAAAGTGACTCGCTGTAAGAGCGAAACCGCCAGCCGCCATCACCGCAGAAACGGATATGCCCACCATCCCGTCCACTCACCAGGCAGCTCCGCTCAATGCCCACCCACCACCATATGACTAAACGGCGCCACATAAGCCTGCAACGTCACCAACCCCCCCACCAGAATCGCCAGAATGATGGAATGGAAGAACACATAACGCAGAATTTCCCCCTCATGCCCATACCAACGCGTAGCAGTGGAAGCCACCACGATCGACTGCGCATCGACCATCTTGCCCATGACCCCACCGGAACTGTTGGCAGCAGCCATCAACACCGGACTAAGCCCCAATTGCTCGGCCGTCACCCGCTGCAGCCCGCCGAACAACACGTTGGACGCCGTGTCCGACCCAGTCAGTGCCACACCGAGCCAGCCAAGCAGGGTGCCGAACATCGGATAAAAGATGCCCGTCGCAGCGAACGCCAGGCCCATGGTCGCGTCCAGCCCCGAATAGCGGGTGAGGAAGCCGAGCGCGAGCATCGCGACGATGGTAATCAGCGAGTAACGCACGACCCAGATCGTGCGCAGATAGTGTTTGACCAACTGCGGGATGGAGTAACCCATCAACAGACCGCCAAGGATCGCCGCCAGCAAGATGCCGCTGCCGGTGCTGGTCAGCCAGGTGAACTTGTAGACCGCGTCCTCGGTTTTAGGCGCAGGCACCACCGGCGGGACCTTTTCGATTTGCTGGTGGATCGTGCCAAAGGTGACGACCGGCGCAAAGATCGGGTTCGCTTCGCGCAGCGGTTTGCCTTGCGGATCGAGCTTGGCCGAGTGGGTCACGGGATCAATCGCCGGGCGGGTATCGAACAGGTTTTTGAAGCCTTGGGTACCCCAGGCGAACACGAACACCGTGAGGATGATCCACGGCATCCACGCGCGCATGACCGCAGGTTTGGCATCGCTGGCGAAGGTCGCGCTGGCGATGGGTTTCTCGTCATGCTCTTCGGCTATTTTGGAGTTGTCGACGCGCCCGGACAGCGCGGCGGAGGTGTGCACGGTCGCGGGTTTCCACACCTTGAGAAAACCGGTGAGGCAGGCCATGGAAATCAGCGCGGCGATCACGTCCACCAGCATCGGCCCGTGATAGTTGGAAACCAGGAACTGCGGCACGGCGAAACTGACCCCGGCGACCAGGATGGCCGGCCAGATTTCCAGCATCTTGCGCCACCCGGCAAAGGCCCAGATCAACCAGAACGGTACGATCACCGAGAAAAACGGCAGTTGCCGACCGACCATCATCGACAGTTCCATTTCGTCCAGGCCGGTCACTTTGGCCAAGGTAATGATCGGCGTACCGAGGGCGCCGAACGCCACGGGGGCGGTGTTGGCGATCAACGCCAGGCCCGACGCCGCCAGCGGCGAGAAGCCCAGGCCAATCAGAATCGCGCCGGTCACCGCCACGGGTGTGCCGAAACCGGCAGCCCCTTCGAAGAAGGCGCCGAAGCAGAAGGCAATCAGCAGCAGTTGCAGGCGGCGATCGTCGGTAATGCGCGCCAGTGAGTCCTGCAGCACTTTGAATGAGCCGTTTTCGGTAGTCAGCCGGTGCAGGAAGATGATGTTCAGCACAATCCAGCCGATCGGCAGCAAGCCGTTGGCGGCACCGTAAAGGGCGGCCGAACCTGCCATGTTCGCCGGCATGCCGAAGGCGAAAATCGCGATGACCAGCGCTGAGGCGAGGGCGAGCAAGGCCGCCAGATGGGCCTTGATGTGGAAAAAGGCCAGGGCTGCGAGCATCACCACCACCGGCACAGCTGCCATGATGGTTGAAATGACCGGGTTGCCGAACGGATCGTAGATTTGCTGCCAGACCATGTTCCACCTCTGCTTTTTATTGTTTGGATTGCAGACCCCGAGGGGGCGGTGGCTTGTAGTATAGGTGGCATTACGCCGCTGTCTTGTGCCCCATAAATCACGCCTTTTGGCGGATGGGTCGAACTTGAAACAGGGACTGCAGATCGCCTTTACTGGATTCAATCACCCGGAGGAACGCGATGATGACTGAGCGCCACATAGTTCATACGGAAACGCTGTCGAACGATTGCAGCATCAAGGTCAAGGCCGAGATCCTGCGAGACGGTTCATTGGGAATGTTCATCGGGGTATACCGACCCGATGGCTCGGCCATTGAGGAGAATGATCACCCGGCGTTGCATTTTCTCGACATGGAAGCCGCGATGGAGTGGGGGATCGAGAAAGCCAAGGATATCGGCAATGGGCAGCGGACGTTGTAGGGCCTGACTCTGGATGTGCGGTATGCCGGGGCCCGTGATAAAGGGGAGCTGACTGGCGGTCCTTGCCATAAAAAAGCCAAAAGAGTACAAATGTACTCCATGACGACTTTAACTCCCCGCCGTACTGCCATCCTGACGTTTATCCGTGATCGAATCGCGGAGCACGGTCAGTCCCCGAGCCTCGCTGAAATCAGCGAGGCCTTTGGTTTTGCCTCCCGCAGCGTGGCGCGCAAGCATGTGCTGGCGTTGACCGACGCCGGTTTTATCGAGGTCAATCCGCATCAGGCCCGAGGCATTCGTTTGCTCGGGCAACCGGCGCGCCCCGAGCTGCTGGACATTCCGGTCCTCGGCCGGGTGGCGGCGGGGGCGCCGATCGGTGCCGATGCCGAGGTGCACAGCCGCTTGCTGCTCGACCCGTCGATTTTCTCCCGAGTGCCGGATTACATGCTGCGGGTCCAGGGTGATTCGATGATCGAGGACGGCATCCTCGATGGCGACCTGGTGGGCGTGCATCGCAATCCCGAAGCGCTCAATGGCCAGATCGTCGTGGCGCGGCTTGACGGCGAAGTCACCATCAAGCGTTTCGAGCGGGTCGGCGATGCTGTGCGCCTGTTGCCGCGCAACCCGGCCTATAAGCCGATCATCGTCGAGGCCGATCAGGACCTGGCCATCGAAGGGGTGTTCTGCGGTCTGGTGAGGCAAGGGTGATGGGCGCCGTCGTTGCGCTCGACACGCTGTTCAATGGCGGCCAGGTCTGGAAGGGCCGGCCTGCGCCACCGACGGTCAGCCCGCAACCCACCGGGCATGCGGCGCTGGATGCGGCGTTGCCCACCGGTGGCTGGCCGGAAGCGGCGCTGACCGAAATCCTCCTGGCCGGGCAGGGTGTCGGCGAGTTGCAACTGGTGTGGCCGGCGCTGGCGCGGTTGTCGGCGGCGGGTGAGCGCATCGTGCTGGTGGCGCCGCCGTACGTGCCGTATCCGCAAGCCTGGCAGAACGCCGGAGTTGATCTGCGCCAGTTGTCGATCATCCAGGCCAGCGAACGCGATGCGCTGTGGGCGGCGGAACAATGCCTGCGTTCGGGCAGTTGCGGCGCAGTGCTGTGCTGGCCGCACAAGGCGGATGACCGCGCCTTGCGGCGCTTGCAGGTGGCGGCGGAAACCGGCTCGACCCTGGCATTCGCCTACCGCTCGATCCATGAAGCGATCAACCCGTCACCGGCCGCGCTGCGCATCGCCATCGATGCCAGGCCTGCGCAATTGCGCGTGCTCAAGTGCCGGGGCGGGTTGGCCCGTTCGGCGCCGATTGCCTTCCCTGTGGGGCATTGAGGTTGCCATGCGCTGGGTGTGCATTCTCTTCCCGCAATTGGCGCTGGACGCGGTACTGCGTCAGCGCCCCGACCCCGATGAGCCGCTGGCGCTGCTGACCGGTCCGGCGCAGCGTCGGGTGTTGCAGGCGGTCAACGCTTCGGCGCGGGCGCTGGGCTTGCGCCCCGGCATGTCGATGACTGCCGCGCAGGCCTTGAGCAAAGACTTTGTCACGGCGGAATACGACGCGGCCGAGATCGAGCACTGGCAGCAGTTTCTCGCGGCCTGGGCCTACCGCTTCAGCTCCCAGGTCAGCGTGCATTACCCGCGTGCGGTGGTGTTTGAAATCGAGTCCAGCCTGGGACTGTTTGGCGATTGGCCGCAATTCGAAGCGCGCTTGCGCACCGAACTCGGCGAACTGGGCTTTCGTCATCGGATTGTTGCTGCGCCCAATCCGGTGGCGGCGCGGGTATTGGCCAATGCGTATGACGGTCTGGTGGTGCCGGACGCTCAAGCCTTGCAGCATCATCTGGGGCAATTGCCTGTCGACCGGATCGCTCTGGAGCCAGCGGTGGCCACGGCGTTGTCGCGCATGGGGTTGCGCACCTTGAGCCAGGTGCAGGCGTTACCGCGACAGAGTCTGGCGCGGCGTTTCGAGGCCCAGGTGCTCAAGCACCTGGACGCACTGTCTGGCGAACGACGGCTGGCGCTGGCGTTCTACCTGCCGCCGGACCGCTTCGATGTGCGCATCGAGCTCAATTTCGACGTGCAATCCCATCAGGCGCTGCTGTTTCCGTTACGCCGGCTGACCGGCGATCTGTCGGCGTTCCTGTGCGGTCGCGACAGCGGTGTGCAGCGTTTTGACCTGCACCTGGAACATGCCGGCTTGCCGGACAGCGTGATCAAGGTCGGCCTGCTCAGCGCCGAGCGCGATCCGGCGATGCTCTTCGAACTGGCCCGAGGGCGGCTGGAACAAGTTCAGGTCGAGGCGCCGGTGCGCGGTTTTCGTTTGCGCGCCGAAGACTTGCCGGCCTTCGTTCCGCAGTATCAGGAACTGTTCGATGATCGCCCGCAGCAGTCCTTGCCCTGGGAGCAACTGCGCGAACGCTTGCGCGCACGGTTGGGGGATGACGCGGTGCAGGGCTTGCGGTTCCAGGCCGATCACCGGCCGGAGTGCGCGTGGCAGGCCAGTGCCGAGAGCCAGCGCTGCGCGGTGATGCCTGGCGTGCAGCGTCCGGGCTGGTTGCTGACGGAGCCGCAAGCGGTACACGAAGGTTCGACGCGCATCCTCATGGGCCCGGAGCGCATCGAGTCCGGTTGGTGGGACGGCGCCGACGTGCGCCGCGACTACTACCTGATCGAAACCCGTTCCGGCCAACAGGGCTGGGCCTATCGTGCGGTTGGTGAGGACGGCCCGTTGTGGTTGCAGGGGTGGTTCGCATGAGCATTGATTATGCCGAGCTGCACTGCCTGTCGAACTTCAGTTTCCAGCGTGGCGCCTCCAGCGCCCTCGAGCTTTTTCAGCGGGCGAAAAAACTGGGCTATCAGGCGCTGGCGATCTCCGACGAATGCACGCTGGCGGGCATTGTCCGCGCCTGGCAAGCGGCCAGATCCGTGGAGCTGCCACTGATCATCGGCAGCGAAGTGCGCATCGAGAACGGTCCGAAACTGGTGCTGCTGGTGGAGAGCCTTGAGGGCTACCAGAACCTGTGTCGGCTGATTACCCGGGCGCGGCGTCGCTCGCAGAAAGGCCGGTATCAGGTGTTGCGGGAGGATTTCAGCGAGCCTTTGCCGGGGCTGTTGGCGTTATGGGTGCCGGATGCGCCGGATGATTTTCAAACCGGTCACTGGCTGAAGCAAACCTTCGCCGAACGCCTGTGGCTGGCGGTCCAGTTACATCGCGGCCAGGACGATACCGGGCGATTGAGTGCGCTGATGACGTTGGCAAGGGAGCTGCGAATCCCGGCAGTGGCCAGCGGCGATGTGCACATGCACACGCGGGGGCGGCGCGCCTTGCAGGACACCATGACCGCAATCCGTCATCACCTGCCGGTGTCCGAGGCCGGGTTGCGCCTGCACCCCAACGGCGAGCGGCATCTGCGCAGCCTCGACGTGTTGCAATCGATCTACCCGCAAGCATTGCTCGATGAAACCTTGACCATCGCCCGGCGTTGCACCTTCGACCTCGGCCAGTTGCGATATCAGTATCCCCGCGAGCTGGTGCCCGAAGGCCGGACGGCCTCGTCCTGGTTGCGTCATTTGACCGAAGAGGGGATCGCATGGCGCTGGCCGATAGGCCCGCAAACCAAGGTGCTCAAACAGATCGACAAGGAACTGGAGCTGATTGCCGAACTGGGCTACGAAAGTTACTTCCTGACGGTTCACGACATCGTCCGGTTTGCTCGTGAGCAAAAAATCCTCTGTCAGGGCCGTGGTTCAGCCGCCAACTCGGCGGTGTGTTATGCCTTGGGAATCACGGAAATCGATCCGGATCGCACCACGCTGTTGTTCGAGCGCTTTCTCTCCAAAGAGCGCAACGAGCCGCCGGACATCGACGTCGATTTCGAGCACGAGCGACGCGAAGAAGTCTTGCAGTACGTGTTCCAGCGTTATGGCCGGACCCGTGCGGCGTTGACGGCGGTGGTCAGCACCTACCACGCGGCCGGCGCGGTACGCGATGTGGCCAAGGCGTTGGGTTTGCCGCCGGACCAGATCAATGCCCTGGCCGATTGCTGCGGCCACTGGAGTGATGAAACACCACCGGTGGAGCGCCTGCGTGAAGGCGGTTTCGATCCCGAGAGTCCGGTGTTGCGCCGGGTGCTGAGCCTGACCGGGCAACTGATCGGTTTCCCCCGGCACCTGTCCCAGCACCCGGGCGGTTTCGTCATTTCCGAGCAACCGCTGGACAGTCTGGTGCCGGTGGAAAACGCCGCCATGGCCGAACGCACCATCATCCAGTGGGACAAGGACGATCTGGACGCGGTCGGTTTGCTCAAGGTCGATATTCTTGCGCTGGGCATGCTCAGCGCCATCCGCCGCTGCTTTGATCTGCTGCGACGGCACCGCAACCTTGATTTAAGCCTGGCGACGATCCCGTCCGAAGACCCGCAAACCTACGACATGATTGGTCATGCGGACACCATCGGCGTGTTCCAGATCGAATCCCGGGCGCAGATGTCGATGCTGCCGAGGCTTAAACCCCGGAATTTTTATGACCTGGTGATCGAAGTGGCGATCGTCAGGCCGGGGCCGATCCAGGGGGGCATGGTGCATCCGTACCTGCGACGGCGAAACAAACAGGAGCCCGAGACTTACCCGTCTCCAGAGCTGGAAGCGGTACTCAAGCGTACGCTCGGCGTACCGCTGTTCCAGGAGCAGGTGATGCAGATCGCCATTGTTGCTGCCGACTACAGCCCCGGTGAAGCCGATCAATTGCGCCGCTCCATGGCCGCCTGGAAACGCCATGGCGGACTGGAACCACACAAGGATCGCCTGGCCGCCGGCATGAAGAAAAACGGCTACACACCCGAATTCGCCGCGCAGATTTTCGAGCAGATCAAAGGCTTCGGCAGCTACGGATTCCCCGAGTCCCACGCCGCCAGTTTTGCCTTGCTGACCTATGCCAGTTGCTGGTTGAAATGCCACGAACCGGCGGCCTTCGCCTGTGCGCTGATCAACAGCTGGCCCATGGGGTTCTACAGCCCGGACCAGATTCTGCAGGATGCGCGCCGGCATCATTTGCAGATCCGCCCGGTGGACGTGCGCGCCAGTGACTGGGATTGCAGCCTCGAACCCGTCATCGGTGCGCAGCCGGCGATTCGCATGGGACTGCGGATGATCAAGGGCTTTCGCGAAGACGATGCGCGGCGTATCGAAGCCGCGAGGTCCAAGGGGGCGTTTATCGACATCGCCGACCTCGGCGAACGGGCGCGGCTCGATGCCCGTGCGCAGGAGCAACTGGCCGATGCCGGCGCGTTGCGTGGGCTGGCCGGTGATCGTCATCGAGCACGCTGGGAAGTGGCGGGGGTGCAGAAGCAATTGGGTTTGTTCGCCGGTTTGCCGAGCCAGGAAGAGGACGCGGTGGCATTGCCCAAACCCACGGTGGGCGAAGACCTGCTGGCGGATTACAACAGTCTCGGCACCACCCTCGGCCCGCATCCACTGGCCCTGTTGCGGGGTGAGCTGAAAGCCCGGCGCTGCCGCAGTTCGCGGGAGTTGCTGGACGTCGAGCATGGCCGCCCGGTCAGCGTCGCCGGGCTGGTGACCGGTCGGCAGCGTCCGGGCACCGCCAGTGGCGTGACTTTCGTCACCCTCGAAGACGAGTTCGGCAACGTCAACGTGGTGGTCTGGCGCGACCTGGCCGACCGGCAACGGCAGGTGTTGGTCGGCTCGCAATTGCTCAAGGTCGACGGGCGCTGGGAGAAGGAAGGCGAGGTGCGGCATTTGATTGCCGGACGCTTGAGCGACCTGAGTCCGCTACTGGATGGCATCAACGTACGCAGCCGGGATTTCCACTGAAGGATCATGCCGTTAATTTTCTGCACAACACCGAACCTGTAGGAGCCGGCTTGCTGGCGAAGCGGTGGTGGCCGTGATGACGCCATCGCCAGCAAGCCGGCTCCTACAGGTCGTGATCATCTTTTATTTAGCCTCTGGCCAAAACCGTTCGCCACCACCCGGCGCGTCCGTCCACGCCTGCAACGACCGGGTCGGCAAATCGAAATAATCCCGCGTACGCGCGTACCCATGCCCACCCATTCGCCCGATTGCATCGAGTCCCAACTGGTCGATGTACAGGGTTTTCGGGTCGATCAGTTCATCCCGAACATGCGCCATCAGCACTTCGCCGAAGATGATCTCCCGCGACTGCCCGATGGACAGCGCCATCATCCGCCGGCATTCCAGCGCCACGGGCGCCTCGCCGATCCGCGGGCATTTGACCGTGGTGCCGGGAATCGCAGTGAGTCCGGCGGCGGTCAGTTCGTCGAAACCGGGAGCGAAAGGCACGGCGCAGACATTCATCGCTTCCACCAGTGCATCACTGACGATATTGACGGTGAATTCCTGATTGAGCTGGATATTGCGCGTGGTGTCCTTGGGGCTCTGGTCCCCATAGTTTTCCACGCCCAGAGCGAGGATCGGCGGGTCGGCGGACAGCGCATTGAAGAAGCTGAACGGCGCGGCGTTGATCCGTCCTTCGCCATCAATCGTGGTGACCAGCGCGATGGGCCGAGGCACCACGCTGCCGATCAGAATCTTGTATTTGTCCCGCGCACTGAGGGTGCTGAAGTCGAAGCTTTGCATGGGCAGAAATCTCTAAGGAAGGGGATCAATCGCACTCAGCGGCGCCTGTGCGCTGTAGTCATCGGCGAACGGGATGGCCGGTTTGAACAGGCTTTTCCAGTCCGGTCGACCGAAGGCCCGGTCGCTGTGGCTGCGCATCAGTGTTTCGAATTGTCGTTGGGCCTGGCGTTGCAGGGCAGGGTAGTCGGCGCCTTGAACCTGCCCGTCCTGCATCACGCAGCGGCCATCGATATAGCTGGCGATGCAGTCGTCACCGCGTCCGGCCAGCACCAGGTTTTTCAAGGGGTCAAACAGCGGCCCGAGGTGCAGGCCGCGAAGGCTGAATACCGTGATGTCGGCCTTGGCTCCCGGCGCCAGACGACCGATGTCGTCGCGCCCCAACGCCTTGGCGCCCCCGAGCGTGGCCGCGTTGTAAAAATCCAGGGCGCTGGTCAGCGAACCGCCGCCCTCCATCAAGCGAGCGATGTTCAACCCCTGACGCATGTTCTCCAGCAGGTCCGCCGGCCAGGTGTCGGTGCCCAGCGCAAAGTTGATACCTTTGGCCCGATAGCGTCCGAACGAGTTCAGCGCCTCGCCGTCCCGGGCAAACACCACCGGGCAATGCACCAGGCTCGCGCCGCCATCCACCAGCCGTTGGAGGTCTGCATCACCCTTGGTGTAAATGCCGTGGGGCAGCAGGCTGCGCGGGGTCAGCAGGTTCAACTGCTCCAGCCAGGCCAGCGGCGAAACACCCCGCAACTGCTCGACCATCGCCACTTCGCCGAGACCCTGACAGCAATGCAAGCGCATCGGCGCGTTCAGTTCGCGACTCATCGCGGCAGTGCGTTGCAACAGCGCCGGGGTGCAGGTCTGGATGCGATCCGGCAGCAGCGCGCCGCGAATCAAACCGTCATGTGCACCGTCGAAATCCTGGAAAAAACGGGCCGCAGCGTCGAGCCCGGCCAGGCCCCGTGCTTCATCCCAGTGATGCCCGAGGCTGCCATCGGCACGCCAATAACTCATGCCACTCATGTAGCAGGGCCCGAGGTAAGTCCGCAGCCCCAGCTCGGCCGCCACACCGGCCACCGCAGCAAATTCGTCGTAGGTTTCGGCCCACTCGCGGTAATACATCGAGGTGATCGGCATGGCGGTGGTGATGCCGTTACGGATCAATTGCGTGAAGGCGTAGCGGTATTTGAAAACCTCTTCTTCCGCGCTGTAACTCTCCCGCGGACCTGCCGTCAGATAGTCCTCGGACCACATCCGCCCCATGCCGCGTTCATCGCCGTTGTCCAGCGTCAGCACCGTGGAGTCGAGGTCGCCGAGTGCATCCAGATCGATGAAGCCGGGACCGATCAGCGCGTTGCCGTAGTCGACCCACTGATCCACCGGCCCCGAATAACCGCGCCCGACAAACACAATGCGTGAGCCCTCGAACACCACTTCGCCGTCGCGCCACAGCACATGCTGCGTGCCGTCGAAGCCGACCACGCAGCTGCTTTTCAGGGCGATGCGCTTCACAACCGGCTTTCCAGCAGTCGACCACCTGCGGCAATCAGCTCGCCGCGCCGATAGACCTGTCGCAGCGGCCGCGACACCACGGCTTCACCCAGCGTCTGCACCGGCATCAACAGGAAGTCCGCCGGTTGACCGAGCTCCACGCCATAATCCTCGCAGCCCAAGGCCAGCGCACCATTCACCGTCGCCGCTGCAAACGCCGCCGCCAGTTCCTCGTCCTTGTTCAAGTCGAAACGGAACGCCAGCAGCATCGCCCGTTCCAGCATGTCGCCGTTGCCCATGGGCGACCAGGCGTCGCGGATGCCGTCCGAACCCAGACACACGTTGACCCCGGCCTCGCGCAACGCCAGGAACGGCGGCACCGCGCAATCGGCCGGTGCCGAACTCATCAGCGAAATGCCCAACGCCGCCAAGCGTTCGGCCACGGGTTTGACCTGGCTCCAAGGCAACATCCCGAGGCAATAGGCGTGGCTGATCATCACTCGGCCATGACGCCCGAAATGCTCGGTATAATCGGCGATCAGCGCGATTTGCCACAGGCCCAGTTCACCCTTGTCGTGCAGATGAATATCTACGCCACGGTCGAATTCGCTGGCCAGTTTGAACACGAAATCCAGTTGGGCGACGGGGTCGTTGTCTATGCCGCACGGGTCGAGGCCCCCGACGTTTTCCACGCCCAGGGCCATGGCCTCGCGCATCAGCTCGGCGGTGCCGGGGCGGCTGATCAGGCCGGTTTGCGGGAATACCACCAGTTGCAGGTCGATCAGGTCGCGGTAGCGGTCGCGCAGTTGTTGCATGGCTTCGACATGACGCAGGCCGAAATCTGGGTCGATGTCGACGTGGCAACGCATGGTCAGCGAACCACGGGCGATGCAGTTTTCCAGCAGGGCGCCGGCACGCTCGGCGATGGGGCTGTCGATTTCACGCAGCACGCGGCGCTCGTTGGCGATGTAGTCCTTGAGCGTCGGCCCGGCGCTGTTCGGGCGCCAGGGTTGGCCCCAGAGGGTTTTGTCGAGGTGGACGTGGCTTTCCACCAGGGCCGGGGTGAGCAGTTGGTTCTGGCCGTCGATGTCGGTGGCGGTCAGTGGCGCGGACGATACCGGACGGCGTTGTTTGAACAGGCCGTTTTCGATCAGCAGGTCTTCAGCGGTGGAACCGTAGGGCCGCACGTTGCGCAGCCAGCGGGGGTGATTCATTGCATACCTCGAATTTTGTGGTGTATTGGAGGGCCTCATCGCCAGCAAGCCGGCTCCTACAGGGTTCGAGGTGAACGCAAATCCTTTGTAGGAGCCGGCTTGCTGGCGATGGCTGCGACGCGGTCTCGGATCAACCCTTGAGCTTCGACCAGATCCGGTCCTGCAGCTCCCGCGCCTTGTTGCTGCACTCTTTCTCAGGGCGCAGGCGCGAGGCGAACTCGTCGGGCATGTTGATCGCGTCCATTACCCGCCATTTGGCGTCGATCAATTTGTCGCTCTGAATGCCGTTGGCATAGGCGATCGCATTGGACACGGCGGCGGCGTTTTCCGGTTTCATCATCCAGTCGATGAAGATCTTCGCGTTGCCGGGGTGCGGCGCGCTTTTCGGTACGGCGAAGTTGTCCTGGAACATCGCCAGGCCTTCACGCGGATACACGTACTTGATGCTGCTCTTCTGCAACGTGGCCCGGGCGGTGGAGCCGTTCCAGTTCTGCATCATGATCACTTCACCGGAGGCCATGCGGTCGACGGTGTTGTCTGAGCTGTACATCTTCAGGAACGGTTTCTGCTTTTGCAGCAGTTCCAGAATGCGCTTGGCGTCCTGCGGGTTTTCGCTGCATTCGTCGACGTTGAGATAGTGGCTGGCGGCGTTGATCACGCTGCTGGAGGTGTCGAGTGCGGCGAGCTGGCCTTGCAGTTCCTTGCGTGGTTCGAAGAATTCCTTCCACGAATCGTCCAGTTTGCCGCCCGGCACGCGTGCGCTGTCATAGGAAAACCCGGTGGTGCCCCACAGGTACGGCGCCGAGAACTTGCGGCCAGGGTCGAAGCTCGGGTCGCGGAACGCCGGTTTGACGTGCTGGAAATTGGGCAGGGTCGATGCGTCGATTTCCAGCAGCAGGTTCTGATTGATCAGCGTGCGCATGATCGACTGCGACGGCACGATCACGTCATACGCCGCACCACCGGCCTGCAATTTGGCGAGCAGGGTTTCGTTGCTGTCGTAGCCGTCCATGGTGACCTTGATGCCGGTCTCCTTTTCGAATTTGGCCAGCAGGTCCACCGGGTAGTAATCGGTCCAGTTGTAGAAGAACAACTCCTTGGGCTCGGCGGCCTGGGCGCTGAACGCCGTGAAGCAACTCAGGGCCAGACCGGTGACGGCGAAACACAGTTTTTTCATTTTCATGTTTTTGTGCGCTCCAGGATTTATTGGTTTTTGCCGCGCTGTCCCAGCCAGAAGGCCAGCACCACCAGCACGATGGAAATCACCAGCATCAGGGTCGAGATCGCATTGATCTCCGGCGTCACGCCGGCCTTGATCGCCGAGAAGATGTACACCGGCAAGGTGGTTGAACCCGGCCCGGCGACAAAGAACGTCATGATGAAATCGTCGAGGCTGACCACGAACGCCAACACCGAACCGGACAACACCGCCGGCCACAGCAACGGCAACGTCACCCGGCGAAACACCTGCCACGGGTTGGCGTACAAATCGTTCGCCGCCTCCAGCAGGCTTTTGTCGAGATCATTGAGCCGTGCACGAATTGGCAGGTACGCGAAGGGAATGCAGAAGCCGATGTGCGCGACAATCACCGTCAACAAACCGAGCTTGATCCCCAGCGCCATGAACAGCAGCAGGGTGGCAACAGCGGTGACGATCTCCGGCAGGATCAGCGGCAGGTTGATCCCGCCCTCGACCATTTTCTGTCCATAGAACGGCCGGTAAGTCGCCAGCGCCGCAAGCAGCGCAATGGCCGTGGCGCAGACTGTGGCGATGCTGGCGACGATGATCGAGTTCAGCGCTGCGGTCTGGATCGACGGGTTGGCCAGAATCCGCCCGTACCAGGCGAACGAAAACTCGGTCCACACCGTCGCCGAGCGGTTGGCGTTGAAGCTGTAGGCGATCAGCACGAAGATCGGTACGTACAGGTACGCGAGGATCAGCAGGCTGACTTCGCGGGTCAGCGGCAGTTTTTTCAGGTGCAGGGCGATCATGCGGTGGCTCCCCGACGTAGAGTTTTGGCGGCGCTGCGGCTATAGAGGGCGTAACCCACCAGCGACAGCAGCAGAATCCCCAGCAACAGGAACGACAGCGAACTGCCCAGCGGCCAGTTGCGCGCGGTGCCGAACTGTTGCTGGATCAGGTTGCCGATCATCAGCGTCTTGCCGCCGCCGAGAATCGCCGGGGTGATGAAGGCGCCCAAGCTCGGCACGAACACCAGCAGCGCGCCGGCAATCACGCCGGGCATCGACAGCGGCAGGATGATTCGCTTCAGCGCGTGCCAGCGGTTGGCGCCCAGGTCATAGGCCGCTTCCACCAGGCGCCAGTCGAGTTTTTCCAGGGTCGAATAGATCGGCAAAATCATGAACGGCAGGAAGCTATAAACCAGCCCGACGCTGACGGCGAAGTCGTTGTAGAGCAGGGTGATGCCGCCCGCCTGCGGGAACAGCGTGTTGAGGCTCTGCGCGACCCAACCGTGTTCACGCAGGATGATCAGCCACGCGTAGTTGCGGATCAGCAGGTTGGTCCAGAACGGAATGGTGATCAGCGAGACCATGAGGTTGCGCCGGCGCGGGGTCAGGCTCGACATCCACAACGCCACCGGGAAGCCGAACAGGAAACACAACAGCGTCGTGCCGCCGGCCTGGAACACCGAGCGCAACAAGGCTTGGGCGTAGACCCAGTTCAGCTCCAGTTCACCGTCGAATCCTTCCTGGAAAAACAGCTGCACGTAGCTTTGGAATTGCCAGTTGGCTTGCCAGTCGACGCCGCCGTAGACGTTGCGCGGCAACAGGCTGATGTAGCCCATGATGCCCAGCGGAATCGCGATCAGTGCCAGCAAAGTCAGAACCACCGGGCTGAGCAACAGCGCACGGTTGAGAGCGGGGGAAGTGCTGCTGACGCTCATCTCAGGCCTCCATCAACAGGCAGGCGTGGGGCGGCAGATTGACCGCGACACGATCCCCCACCACCCGGCCACGGTTCAGGCCTTCGTTGTTCTCGCGCAGCATGACCTTGATGTCGTTGTTCAAGCGGCACTGATAAAGCGTCGCGGTACCGACATACAACACTGCTTCGATCACACCGCGCAGGTGATGGGGCTGCTCAAGATCGACCAGTTGCGAGCGCTCCGGGCGGAACGCCAGTTGCACGTTGCTGCCGTCGAAACCCTGGGCCGGGCAGGGGATCTCCACCGGCATGCCGCTGGGCACGAAAAGTTTTTCGTTCTGCTGGCCGCGCTTGAGATGACCGGGCAGGAAATTGATGTCGCCGATGAACTGGGCGACGAACTGATGCTGCGGCCGTTCGTAAATATCGTTGGGGGTGCCGATCTGCAGGATCTTGCCGGCGGACATCACGGCAATGCGGTCAGACAGGGTCAGGGCTTCTTCCTGATCGTGGGTGACGAAAATGAAGGTGATCCCGGCTTCCTTCTGCACGCGCTTGAGTTCGACCTGCATCTCTTTACGCAGCTTGAGGTCGAGCGCCGACAGGGGTTCGTCGAGCAGCAACACTTTCGGTTTTGGCGCCAGGGCTCGCGCCAGAGCCACGCGTTGTTGCTGGCCACCGGACAACTCGGCGGGTTTGCGTCTGGCCAGGTGTTGCATTTGCACCAGCGCCAGCATTTCATCGACGCGCCGAGGAATAACCTTGTGATCAAGGCCCTGCATCTCGAGCCCGAAGGCGATATTCTGCGCGACGCTCATGTGTGGAAACAGCGCATAGCTCTGGAAGACGGTATTGACCCGGCGCTTGAACGGCGGCAGGTCGTTGACCGGTTCGCCGGCGAGACGGATCTCGCCATCGCTGACATGTTCGAAACCGGCGATGGTGCGCAGCAGGGTGGTTTTGCCACAGCCGGAGGGGCCGAGCAGGGTGAAGAATTCGTTGTCGGCAATGTCGACTGACACGTTGTCGAGGGCTGGAGCCAGCCCCGGATCGTCGGAATACCGCTTGGAGACGTTACGCACTTCGATTGCTATTGGTTGACCCATAATGGTGCAATCCTCTAATTATTGTATGCAATATCTGGATGCAATCTACAAATAACCGGATTAATCTGCTCGTGCAACCCCCTTTTTCAAAGGCTGCTCATCGCCTGGGGCCGGTTGTTTAGCGCTAAAGGAGTGTTGAAATGACCGAGAAGAAACTCGAGACCACGGTCGACCGCGTCTACCAAGGGGTTTACGAGGCGATCAGCAAGCGTTCGTTGCGTCCTGGCATGAAGCTTGGGGAGACTTCGCTGGCCGAACTTTTTAATGTCAGCCGAACGTCGGTTCGTGCCGCGCTCAAGCAATTGGAGGCGGATGGATTGGTGACGACCGAGCCCAATAAGGGTGCGTCGGTGTCGTTGCCCAGCGATGAAGAGATCCGTTCGCTGTTTGAAACGCGACGCCTGATCGAGATCGGCATCGTCACCGAGCTCTGCCGGCGTCGTGACACCGCCGTGACCCGGGACCTGCGCGATCACCTGTTGCTCGAGGATGAAGCGCACCGCAGCGGCGACCATGAACGGCTGATCCATCTGCTCGGCGAGTTCCACATCAAACTCGCGCAAAGCCTGAACAACCCGGTGTTGCTGGACTGGTTCCGCAAACTGATCTCTCGCGCCTCGCTGTACGCCGCCGCGCTGGACGACGACAGCCACGAAGCCTGTCGCGACGATGAGCATCTGCGCCTGATCGAGTACATCGAGGCCGGCAACCAGAGCGCCGCCATCGAACTGACCTGCATCCATTTGAACGGCATCGAGAAGGCGATCCTGGACGTCGCCGCCACGTTAAAAACGGGGTATAACCCGCTCAAACACCTGATCGAGGTTTGATCACAAAACTCAAACCTGACTGGGTACCTGTGGGAGCGAGACCGGCTTGCCGGCGATGACGGCATAACATGCAACGAGGATGCTGACTGTCACGCCCTCATCGCCGGCAAGCCGGTCTCGCTCCCACAGGGTTCTTTGGTTGCCATAGGTCCTGCGAGAATCAGCTAACCTCTATGAAACCATTGGCATCCGCAGTGCTCGAAACAAACGGGCGCCAATCACAGGACACAGAGCCAGTCGATGCAGTTTCTAGACGATAGCCACGGGTGTGCTGGATGGAACGGTGAAATGGCCGGACGCATCCGTGCGTTCGACTGGAGTCGCACCGAACTGGGAAGCTTGGAGGACTGGCCCGCCAGCCTGTGCAGCGCGGTGCAATTGCTGCTCGCGTCGCCGCTGCCGATGGTGATGCTCTGGGGCCGCCCCGGCTACATGATCTATAACGATGCGTACTCGTCGTTCGCCGGTGGCCGACATCCTTATCTGTTGGGTTCTCCGGTGGAGTTGGGCTGGCCGGAAGTCGCCGAATTCAATCGTCACGTGGTCGACACCTGCCTGGCGGGCGGCACTTTGTCCTACCGCAACAAAAAGCTGGTGCTGTTGCGCGACGGCGTCCCCGAAAACGTCTGGCTGGACCTCTATTACAGCCCGGTGGCGAATGACGAGGGGATGCCGGCCGGGGTCATGGCGATGGTGGTCGAAACCACGGAACATGTGATTTCCGAACGCCGGCGCCAGGAGGCCGAAGACGCCTACCGCGCTGACAATGAACGGGTGCGCCTGGCACTGAACGCCGGTGCCTTGCTCGGCTCGTTCGTCTGGGACATCAAAGGCAATCGGCTCTCCGGTGATGAACGCTTTGCCCGGACCTTTTCCTTCCCGGCCGTGCATGATCTGGGCAACCTGCCAACGGAATTCGCCGAAGCGCGGATTCATCCCGACGACCGCAGTTGGGTCAATGAGCAAGTCAATCAATCCATTACCACCGGTGAGCCCTTCAACGCCGAATATCGGGTCCTGCGTCCCGACGGCAGTTACCTGTGGGTGCAGGCCAGCGGTTGCTGCGAATTCGATGAGCAGGGTGAGCCGTTCCGCTTTCCCGGCGTGTTGATCGACATCCACGAACGCAAGACCGCCGAAGAGTCCCTGCTCAAATTCACCCGAAACCTGGAGCAGCGCGTCGCCGACGAAGTCGAAGCGCGGCTGGCGGCGGAAGAGCAACTGCGTCAGTCGCAGAAGCTCGAAGCCATCGGCGGTCTCACGGGGGGCGTGGCCCATGACTTCAATAACCTGCTGCAAGTGATCGCCGGCAACCTGCACCTGCTGGCGCGGCATGAACCGGACAATGCCAACGTGCAACGTCGGGTCTCGGCGTCGATTGCGGCGGTGGAGCGCGGCGCGAAACTGTCTTCGCAATTGCTCGCCTTCGCCCGCCGTCAGCCGCTGTCGCCGGCGGTCTGCGACCCACGGCAGATCTTCGAAGGCCTGGGCGAGCTGCTGCAACGGGCGTTGGGCGAAACCATCCAGATCGATGTGCGGCTGCCTCAAGCGTCGTGGCACATCAACGTCGATCGCAACCAACTGGAAAACGCCATTCTCAATCTCGCGATCAATGCCCGTGACGCCATGGCGGGCGAAGGCACCATTGAACTGAGCGCCGAGAACGTTACCCTCGACCGCAAGTTTTGCGCGGGCAAAGGTATTTCGCCTGGCGATTACGTGCGCGTCGCCGTGGCCGATACCGGCCTTGGTATGTCACCGCAAGTGCTCGCGCAAGCGTTTGAACCGTTTTTCACCACCAAGGCCGATGGTCAGGGGACGGGGTTGGGGTTGAGCATGGTGTTCGGTTTCGTCAAACAGAGTGACGGGCACATCGAGATGTCCAGCGTCGAAGGACAGGGCACTCGGGTGCAGCTGTATTTTCCGCGCAGCCTGCGCCCGTTGCTCAGTGAGACAGCGGCCCATGACACGCAGCAACGCGGTGGGCATGAAACCATTTTGGTGGTCGAGGACAATGACGCGGTGCGCGCTTCGGCGGTGGAATTATTGAGCGAGGAAGGCTATCAGGTCCTGACCGCCGCCAACGGTGATGCCGCTATGCAGATGTTGCTGGACGGAGTGCAGGTGGAGCTGATTTTCACCGACGTGGTCATGCCCGGCCTGATCAAAAGCTCGGACCTTGCTGCCTGGGCCAAAGTGCAAACGCCACCGGTGGCCGTACTGTTCACGTCCGGCCACACTCGTGACATTATTTCGCGCAATCACCAGCTCAGCCCCGACACTTTTTTGCTGAGCAAACCCTATGGTCCCGAGGCGCTGACCCGAATGGTCCGCACCGTCCTCAACGGCTGAACCCCGATCCAATTGTAGGAGCCGGCTTGCTGGCGATGGCGTACTTGAAATCGCCATCGCCAGCAAGCCGGCTCCTACAGTTTGGATCTGTGTAAATTCATGGCAATGCGTTAATCCTTCGAACTTTTTGATCAAGGCCACCTGATGACTTCAAAGCGCACCTCCAATCCTCCTTCCGGCATGGTCAGGGTACGCGGGGCCCGTGAACACAACCTCAAGAACATCGACGTCGATATCCCCCGTGATGCGCTGGTGGTGTTCACCGGCGTCTCCGGTTCAGGGAAGTCATCACTGGCGTTTTCGACTCTGTACGCCGAAGCGCAACGCCGTTATTTCGAATCCGTGGCGCCGTATGCGCGGCGTCTGATCGATCAGGTCGGTGTGCCGGATGTCGACTCCATCGAAGGTCTGCCGCCAGCGGTCGCCTTGCAACAACAACGGGGCACGCCGAGCACACGGTCTTCGGTGGGCAGCGTGACCACGTTGTCGAGCCTGATCCGCATGCTGTATTCGCGCGCCGGCAGCTATCCGCCAGGGCAACCGATGCTCTACGCCGAAGACTTTTCACCGAACACGCCCCAGGGCGCCTGCCCTGAATGTCATGGTTTGGGCCGGGTCTATGAAGTCACCGAAGCGCTGATGGTCCCGGACCCGAGCCTGACCATTCGCCAGCGCGCAGTCGCTTCCTGGCCCACGGCGTGGCAAGGACAGAACCTGCGGGACATCCTCGTGACCATGGGCCACGACGTCGATAAACCCTGGCGCGACCTGCCGAAAAAGCTCCGTGACTGGATTCTTTTCACCGAAGAAACCCCGACCGTTCCGGTGTATGCCGGGCTCACACCCGAAGAAACCAAAGTCGCGCTCAAGCGCAACATGGAGCCGAGTTACCAGGGCACCTTCACCGGTGCCCGGCGCTACATCCTGCACACGTTCACCCATTCGCAAAGTGCGCTGATGAAGAAGCGCGTCTCGCAATTCATGCTCGGCAGCCCTTGCCCGCTGTGCGACGGCAAGCGCCTGAAACGCGAGGCGTTGTCGGTGACCTTTGCCGGTTACGACATCGGCGAGTTGGCGCAAATGCCGTTGCTGCAAGTGGCCGACGTATTGAAACCAGTAGCGGCACACAGTTACCTCGACCAGGCCGATGAGGCGGGCGAGGTCTTGACCCACGAGCAGACCCGCGAGGCCCGTGAGCAGCGAGTGGCCCACGGCGCCAGTGGTCACGCCCATGCGCCGGATGTGCGCCACACGTCGAACCTGTCGGTGGAAAAACGCCTGGCCGCGCAACGCATCGCCCAGGATTTACTGGAGCGCGTCAGCACGTTGACGGACCTAGGGCTTGGTTACCTGGCACTGGAGCGCAGCACGCCGACGTTGTCGTCCGGCGAGTTGCAGCGCCTGCGTCTGGCGACGCAATTGGGTTCGCAGTTGTTCGGGGTGATTTACGTGCTGGACGAACCGTCGGCTGGTCTGCACCCGGCGGATGGCGAGGCGCTGTTCGAAGCCCTGCAACGCTTGAAAGCGGCGGGCAACACGCTGTTTGTGGTCGAGCATGATCTGGAAACCATGCGCCGCGCCGACTGGTTGATCGATGTCGGGCCGGCGGCGGGCGAGCATGGCGGCCGGATTCTGTACAGCGGTCCACCGCAGGGCCTGGCCGACGTAACGAACTCGCAGACCCGCGCCTACCTGTTTGCCGATCAGGTAAGGCTGCCGCGAGCCAGCCGCAAGCCGGCCGATTGGCTACGGCTGGAAGGCATCACGCGCAACAATCTGAATAACCTCAGCGTCGAGTTTCCGCTGGGCTGTTTCACCTCGGTGACTGGTGTGTCGGGTTCCGGTAAATCAAGCCTGGTCAGTCAGGCATTGCTGGAGCTGGTGGGCGCGCATCTCGGGCGCGCAGCCAGTGACAACGAGGCAGAAGAGTTGAGTCTTGAGGACGATGCACCGCAAGTCAGTGGCGGTCAGGTCAGCGCAGGGCTGGAGTCGATCAAGCGGCTGGTGCAAGTCGATCAGAAACCCATCGGCCGCACACCGCGCTCTAACCTGGCGACTTACACCGGGCTGTTCGACAACGTGCGCAAACTCTACGCCGCCACGCCCGAGGCGCAGGCCAAGGGCTACGACGCCGGTCAGTTCTCCTTCAACGTCGCCAAGGGGCGCTGCCCGACCTGCGAAGGCGAGGGTTTTGTCAGCGTCGAATTGCTGTTCATGCCCAGCGTCTACGCACCATGCCCGACTTGTCACGGCGCCCGCTACAACCCCGAGACGCTGGCGATTACCTGGCAGGGATTGAGCATTGCGCAGGTATTGCAATTGACGGTGGATGAAGCGGTCGAAGTGTTTACCGAGCAATCGGGTATTCGCCGCTCACTGGAAGTGCTGCGCGATATCGGCCTGGGTTACCTGCGGCTCGGCCAACCGGCGACCGAGTTGTCGGGCGGCGAAGCCCAACGCATCAAACTGGCCACCGAACTGCAACGCAACCAGCGCGGGGCAACGCTTTACGTGCTTGACGAACCCACCACCGGGTTGCACCCGCGGGATGTCGATCGCTTGCTCGAACAGTTGAACACGCTGGTGACGGCGGGGCACACGGTGATCGTCGTCGAACATGAAATGCGTGTGGTAGCCCAAAGTGACTGGGTGATCGACATCGGGCCGGGTGCAGGGGATCAGGGCGGCAAGATTGTGGTGGCGGGCGCGCCGCAGAAAGTCGCCAGCAGCAAAAAAAGCCGAACCGCGCCGTTCCTCGCCAGAACCCTCAATACGTAGCGCCAGGACGACGAACGGACACCGCTGGTCTGATAGGCGGTCGACAGAACCCGCCAACCGAGGCCATTCTGATAGTTGGTGAACGCAATCGATCGCGTTTGCCACCGATCAACAAACGGAGGTGTTCCATGCCGGTGCCACACGACCTTTATCAGGATTTGAAACTTTCAAAGGAAGATATCCAGCAAAAACGCACCAAGGATCCGTTACTGGATTCACTGATCAACAAGTATTCGCAGGCGGATGCCGAAGTGGTGAAGGCAGAGCAGGCCAAGTCCAGCGATGACTCAGTGAAGAAGCTCAAGGAGAAGCGCTTTCAGGTCAAGGAGAAGATCGTCCAACAGCTTCAGGTCCCGTCCTGACGTGTCGCTCCCGAAAGGAAACCGACAACGCAGAACGTCATAGCGAAATGGATCCCCGTTAACTTTTGAACGACACCGAACCTGTTGGAGCCGGCTTGCTGGCGATAGCGGTGTGTCATCCACCAATAGCGTTCGATGACACACCGCTATCGTCGGAGCGCCGCCCGCAGCAAGCCGGCTCCTACAGGTTAATTGGGTGCTTGGGACAACGCGGTGGCGAGCGGCAATCGCACCATGTGTCTGGCCTTCAACGAGCCGAAATACAACCACTCCCCATATTCACGCACCGTGGTGATCGGTGAGTAATTACCGCTGCTGCCATCCTGCAGATTGGCGATCACCTTTCCCTCCAGATCCAGGCCCAGGACAAACCCGCGTTTCTCTATGGGTTTGGGCAAGACCGTCATCGCCCGCACAATCATCTTGCGCACGAAGGGATGCGGCGCCGTGGCATCGAGCAGGGCGTTGCGCGGTGCATACAGCGCCACCCAGAAACGGTCTTGGCCATTGAACGCCAGGTTGTCCGGCAAGCCCGGCAAGTTGTCGATAAACAGATCGTGGGTGCCGGCCTTGGGGCCGCTCAGCCAATAACGGCTGATGCGATAGGCGCCGGTCTCGTTCACCAGCACAAAGGCATCGTCCGGGCCCAGTGTCACGCCGTTGGCAAACTCCAGCTTATCCAGCAGGACCGTGGTTTTACCGGTCTGGAAGTCATAACGCAGCAAGCGACCGTCGCCGCCATGCTCGATGATCGCGTCGCCATCGCTGCCATAGCCGAAGCGGCTGGAAGCATCGCTGAAATAGGCGTAGTGCCCCGACTTGTCGATGACCACGTCATCAGTGAAGCCGAAGGACACGCTGTTGGCCTCTGTGGTCAATGGGATCAAGCGACCCTGGGCGTCCAGCGACAGCAAGCCCTTGACCCCGTCGGCAATCACCAGCAAACCATTGGGGTGACGCGCCAGGCCCAGCGGTCGGCCGCCGGTATCGGCCAGCATCTTGGTGACTTCGCCGTCGAGGCTGGTGCGAATCAGACGGCCGTCATGCAGGCCCGTAATGAGCGCGTTGTTCTCCAGCAGCAACGCTTCCGGCCCGTCGATATCCGCCGCGCCGACACGCTCCACACCTTTGAGGCGTTGATTGTCGGCGTAGGGGCCGATAGTGAGGGACGGTGCCGGCGGCGGAGTCCAGGCCACCGGTTGCACCTTGGTCGGCATCAGCAGCAGAAAGGCCGCGATGGCGACAATCACCAGCAACACGGCATGGTGAAACTTGACGGTTCGACTCACGCGTTGGCTCCTGCTGCGGCCAGGTGTTTGTGCGCCATCTCGCGCAAGGCCTGCATCGATGCTGCCGATTCACGGTCAATGCGCCGCTTGAGCAACAGTCGATTGGCGATGCGCATTGCCAGGCCGCTGAACTGATAGTCCAGGGTACGGACAAACCGCGTGCCATCGCCCTCGGCCGTGCATTCGTAAGTCACCACCAGCGACAGTCCGTTGTCACCATGAGCCCGCGCGATCCAGCGGCGACCGGGCAGGTACTCGTCGACCGTCCAGCTCAGATGACCCTCGCGCCCGCCGGCGCGGATGTCTTCCTCGAACCGCGCCCCGGCATGCAGCGAGCCGCCCGGGCCATCGACCTTGAGCGACGAAGGGTGCCATTCGGGCCAACGGGTCACGGTGCTGGCGTAGGCGAGCACGGCAATCGGGTTGCCGGCAATGTTGATCTGATGCTGCATGCTGGTCATGGGCGCTCTCGTCAGGTAGGTCGGCTCGGGCTCCCAATAGAGCGTGCCGAACAGGTAGTCCATCAGCGGAAAAACGATGTTGAAGTTGCGTTCCTGCATCAACTCGCGACGGTGATGCAGCTCATGCAGACGGCGCATCTGGCGGATCCACGGCAAGCGTGTGATCGGGTTCTCGGGCGGCAGGTGTTCGCAGGCATGAAACACTTCATAAGTCAGGTAACCAAGGACCAGGCAGCCACCGAAAAGTCCGGCGACGTTGGCATCGAATTGCCCAAGCAACCACCAGACAGGCAGGGTAATGACGAGCGTGTGCAGCACGATTAGCCACGCCGGAAACAGGATTACCCGCCAGTCACGGGCGCTGTCGTAGGTCATGTGCCCGGGCGCAAAGAAGCTGTGATGGTCACCGGCGTGACGGGCATAGAACATCCGCGCGAAGCTCTTTTTGTGATGCCCCAGGTGGCGATGCACCATGTACACGCCAAAGTTGAAGAACAATAACGTCAGCGGCACCGCCAGCCATTCCAGCGGTTGCACCTGGTGCACGGTGCTCCAGAACAATCCGATGGCCAGCAAACCGAACAGCAGCACAAAGGCGCCGTGCAACCAGGGGTTGTAGAGGGGATGAATGTCTGCGCGATAGCGGTTGCGAAAAGCCTCGGTGGTCTGCCTCACTGCGGTCACCTGTGGTTATTGTTGTCCCAGCAGATTAGACGATCCCGTCGTGCAAGGCGGACCGAAGCTTGAGGACACAAACGCCATGATCCGGTGTAAAGCGGACTCAGGTCAGCGGGTTCCAGCGTTGCGACCAGTCTTCATCGGACTGGATGACTTCACGCAACAGGTCGAAGGCCCGTTGCAGGGTCGCCGAGTCGCGATCGCGGGAATAGACCAGGTAGGTCGGGTAGCTGAATTCCGGGGCCTTGGGCACCTGTTCCAGTACGCCGCTTTCCAGATAACTCTGCACCACGCGGGTACGGAAATAGCCACTGCCGCCGTTTTCAAGGATGTATTGCAAGCCCAGCGGGCCGAGGTTGAAGCTCAGGGCGGCCTTGGCTTTTTCCGGTAGGGCCGCATCGTGCTGGCGACGGAAATCCGGGCCCCAGTCGATGTAGACATAGGGATCGGGTTTACCGGGAAACCGCACGAGGACCAGTTTTTCCTCCAGCACCTGTTCGACTTGCAGGCGCGGCCAGTACTCCGGTTGGTAGACCAGCGCCGCGTCCAACACCCCCAGTTCCAGTTGGCGCAGCAGGTTTTCGCCGTCGCGGATCTCCATGCGCAGCGCGTGGCTGGGAATCTTCTCCCGCAGCTCGCCGGCCCAGCTGAGCATCAATGGGTTGCACAGGCTGACTTCGCCACCGATGTGCAATACGTCGTGATAACCCTCAGGCAACGGCAAGTCCCGTCGCGCGGCGTCCCAGGTTTCGACCAGTTGATTGGCGTACACCACAAATGCTTCGCCGTTCGGGGTCAGACGTGCGCCGGCGCGGTTGCGCACGAACAGTGTGCTGCCCAGTTGGCTTTCGAGTTTCTGCACGCGTGCGGTGATCGCGGTCTGGGTGACGTGGAGTTTTTCAGCGGCCGCGGCGAGGCTGCCGTGGCGGACGATTTCCAGAAAGGTGCGGGCGAGGTCGATGTCCATGGGGTGGCCGGTGCGGGAGGTGTGGGCATTGTAAACGGATACTGTGGGGCTCTCATTTTTTGATTGGGTACATATCCGTTTTTGGGGTAACGGCGGCTATTGGTTTCGCCCTTACGGCGAGTCACTTGGAAGAGCCCCAAGTAACCAAGGGCTCTTGCCCCTTTCGTTCGGTGCCTCGCTAATGCTCGCCATGCCCTCGCTCCGGTCCTGCTCCGTGGGCCCGCCGCCATCGGCCATCCATGGCCGGGGGCGGCTAACCCGGCATCCATGCCG
>NZ_JACVBM010000008.1:0-224189 GCF_014852385.1 Pseudomonas sp. PDM03
GCAGGAGCGACTACTCATCAAGGGCCAGGCGGCAACACTGCCGACCATGAGCCCGGATACATTAGCGCAAGCACGCTTTACCGCTCATCGCTCGTGGTTGCAGGAGATGGGCTGACCATACATTCGTTTAGTCGGCGAAGTGGTGTCGGCATCACTCAAGGAATTGAAGATCATGTTCAAGGTAACTCCCAACCCGCCAGACACCGACCCAATCTCCCCATACGAAAGCCCCGACTCAAACAAACTCAACGAAGCCGCCGAACGCGCCCTCGACCATCACTTCCCGCCAACCGAACCCAAACCTCCGAAACGCAACGGCCAGCTCTTCAGCGTCTGCCCCGGCATCAACACCGAAGCCCTCCTCGCCAACGCCTCGGAAGACCTGCTGTCCATCAGCGCCATCGCCGCCGACCTCGCTGACGATGTGGACGGCTCACGCCGCTCCGTAGCCCTGGCGCTCAGCCGCATGGCCGACGGGGTGCATTTGTTGGTGGAGCGGGCGCTGGATCACCTCGATGATCCGGAAATGGCGGCGATTTTCGCCAGGCAACAAAGTCGAACCGGCTGATTCGCCACGCACGTAAACCTGTAGGAGCCGGCTTGCTGGCGATGGCGGTGTGTCAGGCGACATTGATGTTGATTGATCTACCGCGATCGCCAGCAAGCCGGCTCCTACAGGTGGTCGTGCGTCTTATGTGCATTCGTCAGCCATAAAAAAATGGGCACCCAACCTGGTTGGCGTGCCCATTTTTTGTTCCGTTCACCCGCTATGCGGGCGTCGGTGCGTGTTACGGATTAACGCTGTCTTTCAACGATTTGCCTGGCTTGAACGCAACGGTGTTGCTGGCCTTGATTTTGACGGGCTCACCGGTTTGCGGGTTTTTGCCGGTGCGGGCGCCGCGGTGGCGTTGCAGGAAGGTGCCGAAGCCGACCAGCGTCACGCTGTCCTTGCGGTGCAGGGCGCCGGTGATTTCTTCGAGAACGGCGTTGAGAACGCGGTTGGCCTGTTCTTTGGTGAGATCTGCTTTTTCCGCGATGGCGGCGGCGAGTTCTGGTTTACGCATTAGTGAAGCCCCTTTGACGGTTTTTTGTTGTTATGTCCGTGCTGTTCTCGTTGGAACAGCGCCCAAAGCGCCGCAGGTGCTCTACTCTGCGGCAGACGGGAGTGAGAATGGCACGCACGGAAGAGCCGCGCCAGTCTCGGCGCGACGTTTGTAGGGGCAAAAGCGGGGTGATTCCGACAGAACGACCGGTATTTACGCCAGCAGCGGTGGAAGCTCTTTGTTCAGCGCGAGTTTTTCCATCACAGCTGCGCCAGTCAGGGCATAACCGAGCAGTTTCCCGGCCGCATCTCGGCATAAAACCTTGATGTCAGCGCCCTGCCCTTCGACGGTCCAGACGCCTTCCAAACCCCGTGGTGGCGGGGATACCACCAACGGGCAAACCGGCGTTTTGACGGTGATCGGCATCGCGCCGTAGCTCACGGCTGTCGGGTTTCCGGCGAGGGTTTGTGCCAGCGCTCTCGCACAGCTCATGAGGGGCATCACGTACAACAGATTCAGCCCATCGACTTCGGCGCAGTCGCCCAGGGCGTAGATGTTGGCGTGGGAGGTTTTCAGGTGACGGTCGACCACTACGCCGCGATTGACCTGCACACCGGCGGCGGCTGCCAGGTCGATGCGCGGACGCAGACCGATGGCGGAGACCACCACGTCACACGGGATGACCTGACCGTCCGACAGATGCGCTTCCAATCCCTCTTCAACACGCAGCAAGCGGTTGAGCACCGGCCCGAGGTGAAAACGTGCGCCGAGACTTTCCAGCCCAGCCTGGACCGCAGCGGCTGCCGCCGGGTGCAGCAAGGTCGGCATGACCTGTTCGCACGGTGCAACCAGTTGCACCTCGTAACCGCCAAGGATCAAGTCGTTGGCGAATTCACAGCCGATCAGGCCGGCACCGAGCAACAGCACCCGACGTTTGCCGGCCGCTGCCGCACGAAAGCGCGCGTAGTCTTCGAGGTCGTTGATCGGGAACACGGCGTCCGCCGCGTCACCTTCGATAGGCACGCGCACGGTTTCGGCGCCCCAGGCCAGGATCAGGTCGCGGTAGATCACTGATTCTTCGCCGATCCACAGGCGCTTGTGGCCAGGGTCGATGCCGCTGATGCGCGTGTGGGTGCGCACTTCGGCCTTCAGCTGTTCGGCCATGGCGCCGGGTTCGGCCATGCTCAGGCCGTCGGCGTCTTTGTTCTTGCCGAAGCCCGTGGAGAGCATCGGCTTGGAGTAGGAGCGCCCGTCATCGGCGGTAATCAGCAGCAGCGGGGTTTCGCTATCGAGTTTGCGAAACTCCCGGGCGAGGTTGTAGCCAGCCAGCCCGGTGCCGACGATCACGACAGGTGCGTTCATTCCTTACTCCTCTAAATGTCTTAGTTGATTTCGATCATTTCGAAATCCATCTTGCCGACGCCGCAGTCCGGGCACAGCCAGTCTTCCGGCACGTCTTGCCACAGGGTGCCCGGCGCAATGCCGTCATCCGGCCAGCCGTCGGCTTCGTTGTAGATCAGGCCGCAGACCACACATTGCCACTTTTTCATTCAGGTACATCCTCAGGATTCAGGCTTATTGCCGGCGCGAACGGTCGATGGTTGCAGCGCTGCCGTCCGGCTCAGGGCGTTTTGTACTGATCGGGCCCGGCAGATGCAAGCCTGTTCGACGCAATGGGGCGCCGGATCAATCAAAATCACCGACCGACATGGTAAGCTCGCCGCCTCATTTGCTGCCAATAATGACTCACTGTGCCGCACTCAAAACCTCCTTTCTGGCTTCCCCAAAGCCGACTTTCGCCGCTCCCCGACACGTCTACCCTCGACTGGTTGTTCGACGAAGGTTCGCTGACCCGACGGCTGACCCGTCTGTCGAATGACCGCTTCAGCGTCACGCCGCTTTTCGAAGGCTGGCAACCGCTGCGCGCGGACGAATGCGCGGCACTGGACCTGGCCGAAGACAGTGAAGGCTGGGTGCGCGAGGTGTATCTGCGCGGCCACGGTGAAGCCTGGGTGTTCGCCCGCAGCGTGGCGGCACGCAGCGCGTTGCAGGGCGACGGGTTGCACATGGACGAGTTGGGCAGTCGCTCGCTGGGCGAGTTGCTGTTTTGCGATCAGGCGTTTCAGCGTCGCGCCATCGAGGTTTGTCACTATCCTCAGGAGTGGCTGCCGGTGGAGTGCCGGGCACCTGAATTGTGGGGCCGTCGCTCGCGCTTCGACCGTGGCGCCTTGAGCGTGCTGGTGGCCGAGATTTTCCTGCCGACCTTGTGGCACGCCACCCGCGCCCATCCGGAGAACTGCTGATGTACCAGAGCCTGCTCAAGTCCCTGAACCGCTTGAACCCTCGGGCCTGGGATTTCATTCAGCTGACGCGCATGGACAAACCCATCGGCATTTACCTGCTGCTGTGGCCGACGCTGTGGGCGCTGTGGATTGCCGGTAAAGGTTCGCCTTCGCTGGCCAACGTGGTGATCTTCGTGCTCGGCGTGGTGCTGACCCGCGCCGGCGGTTGCGTGATCAACGACTGGGCGGACCGTAAGGTCGATGGCCATGTGAAACGCACCGAACAGCGCCCGCTGCCGAGCGGCAAGATCAGCTCCAAAGAAGCGCTGGTGTTCTTTGCATTGCTGATGGGCGTGAGTTTCCTGCTGGTGTTGTGCACCAATGCGGCGACGGTGTGGTTGTCGTTCGGCGGTTTGGCGCTGGCCTTCACTTACCCGTTCATGAAGCGCTACACCTATTACCCGCAAGTGGTGCTGGGCGCGGCGTTTTCCTGGGGGATGCCGATGGCGTTCACCGCCGAAACCGGCGAACTGCCGGCGGCGGCGTGGTTGCTGTGGATCGCCAACCTGCTGTGGACGGTGGGTTATGACACCTATTACGCGATGACTGATCGCGACGACGACTTGAAGATCGGTGTGAAATCCACGGCGATTCTGTTTGGCGAGGCGGACCGGGTGATCATCCTGACCTTGCAGGGCTTGGCGCTGGGTTGCCTGCTGCTGGCCGGGTCGAAATTCGAGTTGGGTGGCTGGTTCCACTTGGGACTGCTGGCGGCGGCGGGCTGTTTTGCTTGGGAGTTCTGGTACACCCGAGGCAAGGACCGGATGCGTTGCTTCAAGGCGTTCTTGCACAACCATTGGGCGGGGTTGGCGATTTTTGTGGGGATTGTTTTGGATTACGCGGTGCGGTGAACCACACATGAAACTGTGGGAGCGAGCCTGCTCGCGATGGACTCAAGAACGCATCTGGGTGTCAGGCGCCCAGCGTTATCGTTGACGTCCATCGCGAGCAGGCTCGCTCCCACAGGTCAGATCAGAAACATGTTACATCTTCGGTCCGGAGTTGGTGATGACGTGCCAGACCTTCTTCATGTCGTCACCGGCCTTGTCTCCCGGTTTCGCGTCCTTCTTGAAGTAGTACAGCGGTTTGCCCTTGTAGGCCCACTGCATCGTGCCGTCGTCGCGCTTGACGATTGTCCAGTCACCTTCGGCCTTGGCATCCGCTGGCGCCTTGAACGCTGGCCAGTATTCCGCACACTCACCAGTGCACACAGACTTGCCGGCGGTGGTGTCCTTGTCAAACGTGTACAACGTCATGCCCTTGTGGTCCGCCATCACACCTTCTTTCATCATCACAGGCTCAGCCGCGAATGCCATTGCTGGCAACGCCAGGGCTGCGGTCAGCATCAGAGCCTTGAAGGAATGCGAGTATTTCTTCATGGAAACCTTCCTTTTGTGGTTGTCAGGATTCGGACTTAGAGAATAGTTCAGGTTCGCGACAATCGCCGGGCGACTAAAATACTGTCACACGACTGCAATAATTCCGTTATCTAATGCGGCGCAAGACAGTTAAATGACAAGAGGATTAAAGGCATGGTTGGCAGGAGCATTCTGATCGTCGACGACGAAGCGCCCATTCGCGAAATGATCGCCGTTGCGTTGGAAATGGCCGGCTATGACTGCCTGGAGGCCGAAAACTCGCAACAGGCCCACGCGATCATCGTCGATCGCAAACCGGACCTGATCCTGCTCGACTGGATGCTGCCCGGCACCTCCGGCATCGAGTTGGCCCGCCGCCTCAAGCGCGATGAGCTGACCGGGGACATCCCGATCATCATGCTCACCGCCAAGGGCGAAGAGGACAACAAGATCCAGGGCCTGGAAGTCGGCGCCGACGACTACATCACCAAACCGTTTTCTCCACGTGAGCTGGTTGCGCGCCTCAAAGCCGTGCTACGCCGCGCCGGCCCTACCGATGGCGAAGCGCCGATTGAAGTCGGCGGCTTGCTGCTGGACCCGATCAGCCACCGCGTGACCATCGACGGCAAACCCGCCGAGATGGGCCCGACCGAATACCGCTTGCTGCAATTCTTCATGACCCACCAGGAACGCGCCTATACCCGTGGCCAGTTGCTGGATCAGGTGTGGGGCGGCAATGTGTATGTCGAAGAACGCACCGTCGACGTGCACATCCGTCGCCTGCGCAAAGCCCTCGGTGACGCCTACGAAAATCTGGTACAAACCGTGCGCGGCACCGGCTACCGGTTTTCCACCAAAGCCTGATTCAGCCCTTTCCCGCCCGACAAGCTGACAAGGACGCGCGTTCAAGTGAACCAAAACTGGCATGGCACCCTGATTCGCCACATGCTGCTACTGGTCACCGCCTGCCTGGTGATCGGCCTGATTACCGGCTACTACGGCTGGAGCCTCGCTGCGGGCCTGGGCCTTTACCTGGCCTGGACCCTCAAGCAATTGTTGCGTTTGCACGAGTGGCTGCGCCTGCACAAACCCGATGAAGCGCCGCCCGATGGCTATGGCCTGTGGGGCGAAGTGTTCGACAGCATCTATCACCTGCAACGCCGCGACCAACGCGTGCGCGGACGCCTGCAAGCGGTGATCGACCGGGTCCAGGAATCCACCGCCGCGCTGAAAGACGCGGTGATCATGCTCGACACCGACGGCAACCTCGAATGGTGGAACCGCGCCGCGGAAACCCTGCTCGGTCTCAAGACGCCGCAGGACAGTGGCCAGCCGGTGACCAACCTGGTGCGCCATCCGCGCTTCAAGGAATACTTCGAGCAGGACAGCTACGCCGAGCCGCTGGAAATCCCTTCGCCGATCAATGATCGACTGCGCATTCAGCTGTACATCACCCGTTACGGCAACAACGAACACTTGATGCTGGTGCGCGACGTGACACGCATCCATCAGCTGGAACAGATGCGCAAAGACTTTATCGCCAACGTTTCCCATGAACTGCGCACGCCGCTGACGGTGATCTGCGGGTATCTGGAAACCCTGCTGGACAACGTCGATGACGTAAACCCGCGCTGGACCCGTGCCCTGCAGCAAATGCAGCAGCAAGGCGGGCGCATGCAGACGTTGCTCAACGACTTGCTGCTGCTGGCCAAACTGGAAGCCACCGATTACCCGTCGGACAACCAGCCCGTGGCCATCGATGGCTTGCTGCAATCGATCAAGGGCGACGCTCAGCAACTGTCCGGGCAAAAAAATCAGCGCATCACCCTGGAAGCCGATCCGACGACTCTGCTCAAGGGCAGCGAAGCCGAATTGCGCAGTGCGTTCTCCAACCTGGTGTTCAACGCGGTGAAATACACCCCGGCCGAAGGCAATATCCGCATTCGCTGGTGGGGCGACGAGCAAGGCGCGCACCTGAGCGTGCAGGACTCCGGCATCGGCATCGACAGCAAACACCTGCCGCGCCTGACCGAACGGTTCTACCGCGTCGATTCCAGCCGCAACTCCAACACCGGCGGCACCGGACTTGGGCTGGCAATCGTCAAACATGTGCTGCTGCGCCACCGCGCACGGATGGAAATCAGCAGCGTGCCGGGCCACGGCAGTACGTTTACCTGCCATTTCGCGCCCGCCCAGGTCACCAAATCCCGGGTCATCAGCACGGCCGACTGATACCGGCCAGCATTCGCCACTAGGCAAGCACCCGGTCAGCCGCTACATTGGCTGACTTGTGCCTGCCCTTCAGGCACCGCATTGACCCCCTTTTCGAATACACGGAACCCGCAAAACTCCATCATGGACCCTTCCCCTGGCTTGACCCTCGCAACACTCTTTGCCGACTTCGGCATGATTCTTTTTGCTCTGATCCTGGTGTTGCTCAACGGATTTTTCGTTGCGGCGGAATTCGCCATGGTCAAACTGCGCTCGACCCGGGTCGAGGCGATCGCTGATAAAAACGGCTGGCGCGGGCACATCCTGCGCACCGTTCACAGTCAGCTCGATGCCTACCTGTCGGCGTGCCAATTGGGTATCACCCTCGCCTCCCTCGGCCTTGGCTGGGTCGGTGAACCGGCGTTCGCACACATCCTCGAACCGCTGCTGGAAGCCGTCGGCGTGCAGTCGGCCGAAGTGATCAAGGGCGTGTCGTTCTTCGCCGCGTTCTTTGTCATCTCGTACCTGCACATCGTGGTGGGTGAACTGGCGCCGAAATCCTGGGCCATCCGCAAACCCGAATTGCTGTCGCTGTGGACCGCCGTGCCGCTGTACCTGTTCTATTGGGCGATGTACCCGGCGATTTACCTGCTCAACGCCAGCGCCAACACCATCCTGCGCATTGCTGGCCAAGGCGAACCCGGCCCCCATCACGAGCACCATTACAGCCGTGAAGAACTGAAACTGATCCTGCACTCCAGCCGTGGCCAGGACCCGAGCGACCAAGGCATGCGCGTATTGGCCTCGGCGGTGGAAATGGGCGAGCTGGAAGTGGTCGACTGGGCCAACTCCCGCGAAGACCTGGTGACGCTGGAGTTCAACGCGCCGCTCAAGGAAATCCTGGCGATGTTCCGTCGCCACAAGTTCAGCCGTTATCCGGTGTACGACAGCGATCGCCAGGAGTTCGTCGGCCTGCTGCACATCAAGGACCTGCTGCTGGAACTGGCCGCGCTGGACCACATTCCCGAGTCGTTCAACCTGGCTGAGCTGACCCGACCGCTGGAACGCGTGTCGCGCCATATGCCGCTGTCGCAGTTGCTGGAGCAGTTCCGCAAAGGCGGCTCGCACTTCGCGCTGGTCGAAGAGGCCGATGGCAACGTCATCGGTTACCTGACCATGGAAGACGTGCTGGAAGTGCTGGTCGGCGACATTCAGGACGAACACCGCAAGGCTGAGCGTGGGATTCTCGCGTACCAGCCGGGCAAGTTGCTGGTTCGCGGCGATACGCCGCTGTTCAAGGTCGAGCGCCTGCTGGGCATCGATCTGGACCACGTCGAAGCCGAAACCCTCGCCGGGCTGGTGTATGAATCCCTGAAACGGGTGCCGGAAGAGGAAGAAGTGCTGGAAGTCGAAGGTTTGCGGATCATCATCAAGAAGATGAAAGGGCCGAAGATTATTTTGGCCAAGGTGTTGATGCTGGATTGAGCCCTACCCCTGTAGGAGCCGGCTTGCTGGCGATGAACGATAACGCGGTTTCACATGACACCGCGGCGCTGCCATCGCCAGCAAGCCGGCTCCTACAAGGAAGGCGTCAGTCCGGACCACACATCATTGCTTGCCCAACGCAAAGTTGGGCAATGCCCCCACCGGTTGATTGAACTGGTACGGAATCGACACCAGCCCCATCCCGGTATTGCGCTGCACCACGAAATGCAGGTGCGGCCCGCTGCTGTTGCCGGTGTTGCCCGACAGCGCCAGCGGACTGCCCACCGACACCCTTTGCCCCTCGCGAACACTCACCGAACCTCGCTTGAGGTGCAAGTACACGCCCATCGTCCCGTCATCGTGCAGCACCCGCACGAAATTGCCTGACGGATCGTTGCCGCGCCCGGTCTGGGCATTCTCGGTTTTCACCACTACCCCGCCCCGCGCGGCAATGATCGGCGTGCCCTCAGGCATCGCGATATCCATGGCGTAGCGATTCTTGGGGCCGAAGTGGCTGTATTGGCCATTGGCGCCCTGGCTCAGCCGAAACGGTCCACCGCGCCAGGGGAACGGGTATCGATAGGCCATGGCGGCCCCTGAGGGATCACCCAGGAAGTATTCAAATCTGGGGGTGTACGCAAGCGGCCTTTCAGCCCGCGTCGCCGTGAGCAGCGCCAGACGAATGCTGCTGCGCGCCGGCATGACCCGGCGAATCGGCCGGCTCGGCGCACCGCTGACGTTCTGCAGCCCGGCAAAGCTCAACTCGATCTGTACCGGCGCGTACAGGTCGTTGCGCACGTACACGCTGTCCACGCCTTTTTTCTTGGTGATGACGAGGTACACCTGACGCTCAAGGTGCTCGACCATGCGATCACGAAAAGTGAACACCTTGGAGCCTTTCGTGGGGCGGTCGCTGTAGGAGACCACGCCATTGGCATCGGTGGATTTGTAGATGGTCATGGCCATGGCCGTAGAGGACGCCATGAACAGACCACAGCAAAACAGCAGGCGCGCGAGCATGGGCAGGATTCTGTCGAGTAAGGCCTGGGGATGAGCCTAGCAGCTGCAATGGACCCGGGTAGTCGGCAGATGTTTCAAAATGGGCAGTTGCGCAGATGTGCGGTGTATGTGATGGCCCCACATCGCTAGCAGGCTAGCTCCCACAGGGGAATGCATTCCAATGTGGGAGCTAGCCTGCTAGCGAAGGCGGACTGTCAGGCGACGAAGGTTATGCGCCTGGAACGAAATGCTTCTGCGCCGTACCACGTGCTATCAAACGGGAGATGTAATCCAGCTTCTGCGCATCCTGGTCGACAAAGCGGAACGTCAGTTGCAGCCATTCGCTGTCGGGTTTCTGCTCGTGGGCGACGATGGCGTGCAGGTAACCGTTCAGGCGGGCGACTTCAGCGTTGTCGCCCTGCTCCAGATCGAGCACGGCGCTGTCGAGCACTTGCGGCAGGGCTTCGCTGCGTTTGACCACCAGCAGCGCTTCCTTGAGGCTCAACGCCTTGATCACGCATTGCTGAATGCCATTGGGCAGGCGCAATTGGCCTTGGCCACGACCACCGGTTGGCGCTGCAGACGCCGCCGGTGCTTTTACCGGCGGGCTGTTGAGCAAACCACGGGACGGGGCAGCCGCCGCGGGTGCTGGCGCTGGTGCAGCAGCGGCAGGTCGGGCAATCGGTGCAGCAGCAGGTGCAACGCTGGCCATGGCAGGCTTGCCGCCGGTCAACGCGCTCAAGGAATCATTGCCGAACGCCGAGTTCATTTTGGTCGGCGCGCTGTTCATCAAGGTGTCGAGCTTGCCGACCTTGTTCAGCGCCTGCTTGACCTTGGTCAGCAGTTGTTCGTTGGTGAACGGCTTGCTGACGTAGCCGGAGACACCGGCCTGAATCGCCTGGACGACGTTCTCTTTGTCGCCACGGCTGGTCACCATGACGAAGGGCATGGTCTTGAGGTTGTCCTGCTCGCGGCACCAGGTCAGCAGTTCCAGGCCGGACATTTCCGGCATTTCCCAGTCGCACAGGACCAGATCGAACGCTTCCCGCGCCAGCAAGGCCTGAGCCTTCTTGCCGTTGACCGCGTCTTCGATCCGGATCCCCGGGAAGTAGTTGCGCAGGCACTTCTTCACCAGGTCACGAATGAACGACGCATCATCCACGACCAATACACTGACCTTACTCATCCATCACCCCTTTAAAAAATCCCGGCAAGCATACCGCTTTACTGATGGCGCATCGCCATAAACCTTCAGTCACGCCGGGACTTTTCGTTCGCGGGTGCTGCATTCAAATTCACAAACCCGTAAACAAAAACGCCCGGCCAAAAGGCCGGGCGCTTTACTTGGGCAATCTTACTTATCGTCAACTTTGCCCGGAACATTAGCGGTTTCACCACTTGTGCCTTCAACTTCTTCTTTCATGCGCTTGAGACCCAAGTGACGCACGTCGGTGCCGCGCACCAGATAAATCACCAGCTCGGAAATATTGCGCGCGTGGTCGCCGATGCGCTCCAGCGAACGCAGCACCCAGATGATGCTCAAGACCCGCGAGATAGAGCGCGGGTCTTCCATCATGTAGGTGGCGAGCTCACGCAGGGCGGTCTTGTATTCGCGGTCGATGATCTTGTCGTACTGCGCCACCGACAACGCCAGGTCGGCGTCGAAACGGGCAAACGCGTCCAGTGCATCGCGAACCATGTTGCGCACCTGGTCGCCGATGTGGCGCACTTCGACGTAGCCGCGCGGGGCTTCGCCTTCTTCACATAACTGGATGGCGCGACGAGCGATCTTGGTTGCTTCGTCGCCGATGCGCTCAAGGTCGATCACCGACTTGGAGATGCTGATGATCAGACGCAAGTCGGACGCGGCCGGCTGACGACGGGCCAGAATGCGCAGGCATTCTTCGTCGATGTTGCGTTCCATCTGGTTGATCTGGTCGTCGATCTCGCGAACCTGCTGGGCCAGGCCGGAGTCGGCCTCGATCAGCGCGGTGACCGCGTCGTTGACCTGTTTCTCAACCAGCCCGCCCATGGCCAGGAGGTGGCTGCGAACTTCCTCCAGCTCAGCGTTGAACTGCGCGGAGATGTGATGGGTAAGGCCTTCTTTGCTAATCATGTTGGCGTCCTTGGAGCGTCCGGTAAGGTGCGGTGGACCGCAGCGTCAGTTCAGTGAGCAACAACAGCTTCCTAGCCGTAGCGACCAGTGATGTAGTCTTCGGTCTGCTTCTTCGCCGGATTGGTGAACAAGGTGTCGGTGTCGCCGAATTCCACCAGTTTGCCCATGTACATGAACGCCGTGTAGTCGGAAACCCGCGCGGCCTGTTGCATGTTGTGGGTCACGATGACGATGGTGAATTTCGATTTCAGTTCGTAGATCAGCTCTTCGACTTTCAGCGTCGAGATCGGGTCGAGTGCCGAGCACGGTTCGTCGAGCAGCAGCACTTCCGGTTCCACGGCGATGGTGCGCGCGATCACCAGACGTTGCTGCTGACCACCGGACAGGCCGAGTGCCGACTCATGCAGACGGTCTTTGACTTCGTCCCACAGCGCCGCGCCTTTCAACGCCCACTCGACGGCTTCGTCGAGGACGCGCTTTTTGTTGATGCCCTGGATGCGCAGGCCGTAAACCACGTTTTCGTAAATGGTTTTCGGGAACGGGTTCGGCTTCTGGAACACCATGCCGACACGACGACGCAGCTCGGCCACGTCTTCGCCCTTGCGGTAGATGTTGTTGCCGTAGAGGTTGATTTCGCCTTCTACGCGGCAACCGTCAACCAGGTCGTTCATGCGGTTGAAGGTACGCAGCAGCGTGGACTTACCGCAGCCGGACGGGCCGATGAAGGCGGTCACGCGCTGTTTCGGAATGTTCATGCTGACGTCGTACAGCGCTTGTTTGTCGCCGTAGAACAGGCTCAGGCCCGGCACTTCAATGGCCACGGTTTCCTGCGCAAGGCTCAGGCTCTGTTTGTCGCGGCCCAGGGCAGACATGTTGATGCCGTGGGTATGTGTTTCGTGCTGCATGGGAAGCTCCCTGTGCTGACAAATTCGGTTCGGGGCCGCAGGCCGGGCCTGCGGTTACACAATTCTTTTGTAGGAGCCGGCTTGCTGGCGATGCAGGCAACTCGGTCCCGCAGTCTCACCGCGGTGATGCCATCGCCAGCAAGCCGGCTCCTACAGTTGATTAGCTATCCAGCGCTTTGTATTTCTCGCGCAGGTGGTTACGGATATAAACGGCCGACAGGTTCAATGTCGCGATCACCAGCACCAGCAGCAACGCTGTGGCGTACACCAGCGGACGTGCGGCTTCAACGTTCGGGCTCTGGAAGCCGACGTCATAAATATGGAAGCCCAGGTGCATGATCTTCTGGTCAAGGTGCAGGTACGGGTAGTTGCCATCCAGCGGCAGCGACGGCGCCAGTTTCACCACACCCACCAGCATCAGCGGCGCCACTTCACCGGCGGCGCGAGCCACGGCGAGGATCATGCCGGTCATCATCGCCGGGCTGGCCATCGGCAGCACGATCTTCCACAAGGTTTCCGCCTTGGTCGCGCCGAGGGCCAACGAGCCTTCACGCACGGTGCGAGGAATCCGCGCCAGGCCTTCTTCGGTGGCCACGATCACCACCGGCACCGCCAGCAGCGCCAGGGTCAACGAAGCCCAGAGCAGACCCGGCGTACCGAAGGTCGGTGCCGGCAGCGCTTCAGGGAAGAACAACCGGTCGACCGAGCCGCCCAGCACGTAAACGAAGAAGCCCAGACCGAACACGCCATAAACGATCGCCGGAACGCCCGCCAGGTTGTTCACGGCGATGCGGATAATCCGCGTCAGCGCGTTCTGCTTGGCATATTCACGCAGGTAAACCGCCGCGAGTACGCCGAACGGGGTCACGATCATCGCCATGATCAGGGTCATCATCACGGTGCCGAAGATGGCCGGGAAGATCCCGCCTTCGGTGTTCGCTTCACGCGGGTCGTCGCTGAGGAATTCCCAGACCTTGCTGAAGTAGAAACCGATCTTGGTCATCGTGCCCATGGCGTTCGGCTGATAGGCGTGAACCACTTTGCCGATGCCGATTTCAATCTCTTTGCCGTTGGCGTCGCGTGCCGTCAGGCTGTCGCGATTGAACTGAGCGTGCAGGTCGTTCAGGCGTGCTTCGATGTCCTGATAACGTGCGTTCAGCTCGGCGCGCTCGGATTCCATGTCCGCTTGCGCGGTGGCATCGAGCTTACCGGCCAGTTCCAGTTTTCGACCGTGCAGACGGATGCGTTCGAGGCCTGAGTTGATCGCGCCGATGTCGACTTTTTCCAGGGTCTTGAGCTGAGAGGCGAGCTGATTGACGCGGGCAACACGGGCCTGCAACTCAGGCCACGCGGCTTCGCCTTCAGCGATGACCTTGCCGTCCTGTTTGACGTTGACCAGGTAGCCGTAGAAATTGCCCCACTCGCGACGCTCGATGGCCATCAGCTCAGGCGGGGTGGTTTGGTTAGTTAGCCACTCGCCGACGATCCAGGTGAAGTCGGTGCCGTTCAAGTCACGGTTGCCGACCTTGATCAGCTCGCGGGTCATGAACTCCGGGCCTTCGTCAGGCACCGGCAGCCCGGCGCTTTTCAGGCGCGCACGCGGCACTTCTTCTTTCTGCACCACTTCGCCGATGACCAGGTGATTGGCCTGGCCCGGCACGTCGTAGCTGGCGTGAATCAAATCCGCCGGCCAGAAGTGACCCAGACCGCGCACGGCAATCACCGCCAGCAGGCCAATGGTCATGATGACCGCGATGGACACCGCGCCACCGCTGATCCAGACGCCTGGGGCGCCGCTCTTGAACCATCCATTCAGGGAGTTCTGTTTCACAGACTTCTACCTTTCTTAAAGCGACGAGTATTTCTTGCGCAGACGCTGACGAATCAGTTCTGCGAGGGTGTTCATGACGAAGGTGAACAACAGCAGCACCAGCGCCGAGAGGAACAGCACGCGGTAGTGGCTGCCGCCGACTTCCGATTCGGGCATTTCCACTGCGACGTTGGCGGCCAGCGTTCGCAGACCTTCGAACAGGTTCATTTCCATGACCGGGGTGTTACCGGTGGCCATCAGCACGATCATGGTTTCACCGACCGCACGGCCCATGCCAATCATCAGCGCCGAGAAGATGCCCGGGCTGGCGGTGAGGATTACCACGCGGGTCATGGTCTGCCACGGCGTGGCACCGAGGGCCAGGGAACCGAGGGTCAGGCCACGCGGCACGCTGAACACGGCGTCTTCGGCGATGGAGTAGATGTTCGGGATTACCGCGAAGCCCATGGCCAGACCGACCACCAGTGCGTTGCGCTGGTCGTAGGTGATGCCCAGGTCGTGGGAGATCCACATGCGCATGTCGCCGCCGAAGAACCAGTTCTCCATGAACGGGCTCATGTACAGCGAGAGCCAGCCCACGAACAGGATCACCGGGATCAGAATCGCGCTCTCCCAACCGTCCGGCACTTTCAAGCGGATGGACTCAGGCAGGCGGCTGAAGACGAAGCCGGCCACCAGAATGCCGATCGGCAAGAGCATCAGCAGGCTGAAGATGCCCGGCAAATGCCCTTCTACATACGGTGCGAGGAACAGACCGGCGAAGAAACCGAGGATCACCGTCGGCATCGCTTCCATCAGCTCGATCACCGGCTTGACCTTGCGGCGCATGCCCGGGGCCATGAAGTACGCGGTGTAGATCGCCGCGGCGACGGCCAGTGGCGCGGCCAGCAGCATGGCGTAGAACGCGGCTTTCAGGGTGCCGAAGGTCAGCGGAGACAAGCTCAGCTTCGGTTCGAAATCGGTGTTGGCGGCGGTCGATTGCCAGACGTATTTAGGCTCGTCGTAGTTCTCGTACCAGACCTTGCTCCACAGCGCGCTCCACGACACTTCCGGGTGCGGGTTGTCGAGCAGCAGCGGTTGAATCTTGCCGCCGGCTTCCACGATCACGCGGTTGGCCCGTGGCGACAGACCGAACAGGCCCTGGCCTTCCACGACCTGATCCACCAGCAAGGTGCGGTGCGCGGTGCTGTGGAATACGCCGAGCTTGCCGGAAGCGTCGAGGGCGATGAAGCCTTTGCGACGCTCTTCGGCAGTGATTTCAACGATTGGCGTGGTGCCCATCTGGAAGGTGCGGATCTGCTTCAGGCGCAGTTCGCCATCCGGGTCGCGAGCCATGAACCACTGGGCCAGGCCACCTTTGGAGTCGCCGAGGATCAGTGAGATACCGCCCACCAGTTGGGTGCTGGCGGTGATCTCGGCTTCGCCGTTTTCGAGCAGCTTGTAGCGACCGTTGAGGCTCTTGTCGCGCAGGCTGAACACGTCGGCTTGCGCACGACCGTTAATCACGTACAGCCACTGCTGGCGCGGGTCGACGAAGATGTTCTTCACCGGCTCGGTCATCTGCGGCAGGTCGATGCGTTTCTGCTCGTTGGTGATTTCGCCGGTCATCATGTTCTCTTCGCTGGTCAGCGACAGAACATTGAGTTGCGAACCGGTGGAACCGACCAGCATCAGGGTCGAATCGGTGGCGTTGAGGCTGACGTGCTCCAGCGCACCGCCCGCCTCGTTCAGTGCAATCGGGGTTTCGCCGTACGGATATTCGACGGCCGGCGAGATGGTCTTCTTGCCGTCCGGGTAGCTGACTTTATAGGTGTGACGGAACACCAGCGCCTGGCCATTGGAGAAGCCCACCGCCACCAATGGATGGCCCGGTTGGTCTTCGCCGATGGAGGTCACGGTAGCGCCGGCCGGAACCGGCAGATCGACGCGCTTGAGTTCGGCGCCACTGTCGATGTCGAAAAACAATGCCTGCCCTTTGTCGGAAACCCGCATGGCGACCTGGTTCTGCTCTTCCAGGGAGATCATCAGCGGCTTGCCGGCGTCCTGCATCCAGGCGGGCGTGATGGATTCCTTGGCGGTCAGGTCGGCACCCTGGAACAGGGGCAGGACGACGTAGGCAAGGAAGAAGAAGATCAGCGTGATCGCGCCGAGAACGGCAAGGCCGCCAACGAGGACGTACCAGCGGGTCAGGCGATCTTTGAGCGCGCGGATGCGGCGCTTGCGTTGCAACTCAGGCGTATTGAAATCAATTCGCTTGGGGGGATTTGTAGTCATGGTGGAATTGGCCAGATCATTCATGCGCACACCCTAGCGATCCTGTATGACAGAAAGATGACAATGCAGTGACGCAACAAATCCGCCGCCAGCGGGAACTGGCAGTGGATCAAAAAATTGGGGGGTGTAGGAGCCGGCTTGCTGGCGAAAAATGGGACATCCGACACCTCTTCTGTGGGTGGACGACCATCGCCAGCAAGCCGGCTCCTACAGGTCCGGGGCGTGCCCCGGGCCTAGGGTTTTACTTTTTTGCGACTTCAGCCCCGCCTTCTTGCAGACCCAGGTCAGCCAGTGCTTTTGCAGCAACCTTGGCCGGCAGAGGGATGTAGCCGTCTTTCACTACAACTTCCTGGCCCTGTTTGGACAGAACCAGTTTCACGAACTCGGCTTCCAGCGGGGCCAGAGGCTTGTTCGGGGCTTTGTTGACGTAAACGTAGAGGAAACGCGACAGCGGGTATTTGCCGTTCAGGGCGTTTTCTTCGGTGTCTTCGATGAAGTCCTGGCTGCCTTTCTTGGCCAGGGCCACAGTCTTCACGCTAGCGGTCTTGTAGCCGATGCCCGAGTAACCGATGCCGTTCAGCGAGGAGCTGATCGACTGCACGACTGAAGCCGAGCCTGGTTGTTCGTTGACGTTTGGCTTGTAGTCGCCTTTGCACAGGGCTTCTTCTTTGAAGTAGCCGTAGGTGCCGGATACCGAGTTACGACCGAACAGTTGAACCGGCTTGTTGGCCAGGTCGCCGGTCACACCCAGGTCACCCCAGGTTTTCACGTCGGTTTTAGCGCCGCACAGACGAGTGGACGAGAAGATCGCGTCGACTTGTTCCATGGTCAGGTGCTGGATCGGGTTGTCTTTGTGAACGAAGACAGCCAGGGCATCCACGGCAACCGGGATAGCGGTCGGCTTGTAGCCGTACTTCTGCTCGAAGGCAGCCAGTTCGGTGTCCTTCATCTTGCGGCTCATCGGGCCCAGGTTGGAGGTGCCTTCAGTCAACGCAGGTGGCGCAGTGGCGGAGCCAGCGGCCTGAATCTGGATGTTTACGTTCGGGTATTCTTTTTTGTAGTTCTCAGCCCACAGGGTCATGAGGTTGGCCAGGGTATCGGAGCCGACGCTGGACAGGTTGCCCGACACACCAGTGGTCTTGGTGTAGCTCGGGATAGCAGGGTCAACAGCGGCGAACGCGTTGGCAGTCGCAACGCCAGCAGCGACAAAAGTCATTGCCGCCATCAAACGCTTCAGTTTCATGCCTTACTCCTAGCAGATAGGGTGTGTTAGTCGGGGCCAAGTATCAGCAGGCCGTGTGAACACTCTATGGCTGAAATATGACAATTGGATGAAAGGCCAGTATTCGAGTTTTTACCGGATAATTCATGCGCCCCAAATCGCTAGCAGGCTAGCTCCCACATTGGAATGCATTTCAATGTGGGAGCTAGCCTGCTAGCGATTTGGGCCGGTACAGCTACAGACAATTTCGGGATCAGCGCCCCTTCTTCCAGAGATACGCACCCACCAAAATTCCGACCCCGCACAGAACAGCGACGTAATACGCCGGGCCCATCGGGCTTTCCTTGAGCAGCAGGCTGACGATCATCGGCGTCAGGCCACCGAAAATGGCGTAAGCCACGTTGTAAGAGAACGACAGGCCGCTGAAGCGCACCACCGGCGGGAATGCCTTGACCATGACATACGGAACTGCACCGATGGTGCCCACCAGCAGGCCAGTCAAGGCGTACATCGGGAACAGCCAGTCAGGATGCTCCGCCAGGCTGTGGTAGAAGGTCCAGGAGCTGGCCAGCAAGGCGGCACAGCCGAACACGAACACTCGGCCCGCGCCGAAACGATCCGCGAGGGCGCCGGCAATGATGCAACCAATGCTCAGGAACACGATCGCCACGCTGTTGGACTGCAGGGCGGTGGTGGGCGAGAAGTGGTGGACCGTCTGCAACACCGTCGGGGTCATCAAAATCAACACCACGATGCCGGCGGACAGCAACCAGGTCAGCAGCATGGAAATCGCGATCGCGCCGCGATGGTCGCGCAATACGGCGCGCAGCGGCACTTCTTCAGCCAAGGCCTTGCGCAGTTGCAGCTCGGCGAACACCGGGGTCTCGTGCAACCAGCGACGCAGGTATACCGAGAACAGGCCAAACACGCCACCGAGCAGGAACGGGATCCGCCAGGCGTAATCGGACACTTCCACCGGGGTGTAAATGCTGTTGATCGCGGTGGCGACCAGCGACCCCAGAAGGATCCCCGCCGTCAGACCGCTCGTCAGGGTGCCGCAGGCGTAGCCGATATGTCGTTGTGGCACGTGTTCGGAAACGAAGACCCACGCGCCGGGCACTTCACCGCCAATCGCTGCGCCCTGAATCACGCGCATCAGCAGCAACAGGATCGGCGCCCACATGCCGATCTGCGCGTACGTCGGCAGCAAACCCATGATCAGGGTCGGCACCGCCATCATGAAAATACTCAGGGTGAACATCTTCTTGCGACCCAGCAGGTCGCCGAAGTGCGCCATTACAATGCCGCCCAGCGGACGCGCCAGGTAACCGGCGGCGAAGATGCCGAAGGTCTGCATCAGGCGCAGCCACTCGGGCATGTCGGCCGGGAAGAACAGCTTGCCGACCACCGTGGCGAAAAACACGAAGATGATGAAGTCGTAGAACTCCAGCGCACCGCCAAGGGCGGACAGCGATAAAGTCTTGTAGTCATTGCGGGTCAACGGACGTGCGGGCTGGGTCGGCTGCGCGATGCTCGAGGGCGCTGTGGTCATGGCAAGGCTTCTCTTATAGTCGGATCTGCAACCTCAACAACGCTGGCGGAGGCTTGGGCAGGTCCGGCACGATAGCAAATTGTTCGAAAAAGCACATAGAGGTGCGTATTTGACGGTCAAAATGAGAACCGGACGGTCGTCTCGGAGTCTACCGACCGATATACTCGGGATCTTGCAACAGTTTGAAAGGGTTGCTGTGCGAAGACGCTGCTGGCCTACCAGTCGATTTCGCAGAGTTTCCCTTTAGGCGCCTTACGAAAAACGTGACGAACGTAGTATGTTCGGGGCTGAATCGTTTTTTCTGAGACGGCTATTCACCTGAAGTACCAATGAAGAGTCACGGGTCAGAGGCACCCCCGGAATGATAGAGCTCGAACAAGAAGATCCAATCCCGCAAGGCGACCTGGCCCTGCAAATCACCGCGCTTCCGCGTGAAACCAACGGTTTCGGCGATATTTTCGGCGGCTGGCTGGTGGCGCAGATGGATTTGGCCGGCACCGCAATGGCCAGCAAAGTCGCGGGCGGACGCGTGGCGACCGTGGCGATCGATCGTATGGCGTTCCTGGTTCCAGTGGCGGTGGGCGCTCAGCTCTCCTTCTATACCCAGGCGCTGGAAATCGGCCGCAGCTCGATTCAGATGATGGTCGAGGTCTGGAGCGACGATCCACTGTCCAGCGAGTGGCGTAAAGTGACTGAAGCCGTGTTTGTGTTCGTGGCCATCGACGGCAGCGGTCGCACCCGTTCGGTTCCGCCACGCGCACGTTAAACCCGGCGAGCGTTTTGCGGTCCATTGCAGTCATTGTTCCTGATCGAGAATTGCCCCATGAGCACGCCCAACGTTGAAGCCGTGAAACTGGATGAACTGAACTGCTGGCGCATCCGCCACGGTCAGGCCGAATTGCTGGTCGCCCAGCAAGGTGCGCACATCCTCAGTTATCAATTGGCCGGCCAACCGCCGCTGATCTGGCTCAACGACGAGGCCGTGTTCAAGACCGGCAAGAACATCCGCGCCGGCGTGCCGGTGTGCTGGCCGTGGTTCGGCAACCTTGCGCGCAACCCGCAGAGCGTTCAGGCGATGCGCGTCAGCAACGAACCGCCGAGCGCCCACGGTTTTGTACGGGCGATGGACTGGGAACTGGGCGGCATCGAAACCGAAGGTGAAAGCCTGAAGGTGGAGTTCGTCCTGCCCTACCCCGATGGCGGCTTCCCCGGCTGGCCGCATCAGGTGGATTTGAAGTTGAGCATTCGTCTGGATGAGCAACTGCACATCAGCCTGACCAGCCACAACCAGGGCTCGGAAAAAGTCACGATCAGCCAGGCGCTGCACAGCTATTTCGCGGTCAGCGATGTGCGCAATGTGCATGTTGATGGGCTGGATGGCTTGAAGTACATCGAGACGCTGGAAGACTGGAAAACCAAGACTCAGACCGGCGACCTGCGTTTTGCCGGCGAGACCGATCGCATCTACCTCAATACCCCGGCGAAGCTGAGCATTGTCGACCCGGCCTGGGAACGGCGTATCGAGCTGACCAGCAGCGGTTCGCGCTCGGCAGTGATCTGGAACCCGTGGATTGATCGCGCGGCGGCGTTCAGCGACATGGCCGATGATGGCTGGCAACGGATGCTGTGCATCGAGACGGCGAACGTGATGGATGATGTGGTGACGCTGGCGCCGGGGGCGAGTCATACCCTCGGCGTAAGCATCGCCAGCATGCCGCTGTAAAACTGTAGGAGCCGGCTTGCCGGCGATGGCGCTCTCAAGATCGCTATCGCCGGCAAGCCGGCTCCTACAGGGTATTTATAGATCCGATTCCTTCACCACTCTGACTTGCGCCGCATCCAGCGCATACGCTGCATCGGCCAGGTCGTTGTTGACCTTCTCGATCTTCAACGTGCCGGTCACCCACAGCGGCGTGTAGATATCATTGAGCTTCAACCCTTTCGGATATCGCACCAGCACCAACTGGTTAGGCGGCGGTGGCGGCACGTGGATGCAGGCGCCCGGATACGGCACGAGGAAGAACAACGTGCTGCGGCCCTTGGCGTCGGACTCCAGCGGCACCGGATAACCACCGATGCGGATGTTCTTGTCGTTCATCGACGGCACGGTCTTGGTCGAGTACATCACCGCCGGCAAGCCCTTGCTCTGCTTCATGCCACCCTTTTCGGTAAAGGTGCCATTGGCTTCGGGGGAGTTGTGATCGATTTCGGGCATGGCCTCGAGAGCTTTCTGGTCCGACTTGGGCATCAGTTCGAGCCAGTCGGTTTCCGGCAGTTCGCCGGCATGGGCAAGACCCGAACCCAGTAAAAGGACAGTCAATAGAAGACGGCGCATGGAGGTGCTCGGTAAAGGAAGGACGATAAGTCGCCGAGCATTCTAGTCCTCCCGGACTGCGCAGCCGAGAGGACTTTGTCGCCTGAATCAGTTCTTTTTGATCAAGCCGTAGATCACCAGCAATATCACGGCGCCAACCAGCGCACCCAGGAAGCCTGCGCCTTGGCCCGCCTGATAGAAGCCCAGGGCCTGACCGCCGTAAGTGGCCGCCAGCGAACCGCCGATACCGAGCAGGATGGTCATGATCCAGCCCATGCTGTCATCGCCCGGTTTCAGGAACCGCGCCAGCAGGCCAACGATCAAGCCGATAAAGATGGTTCCGATAATTCCCATGGCATTTCCCTCTGAGTAAGTGGCAGTGTCCTGTCTCACCAATAATGTTCCTCTTTTGACGAGTGGCTGTTGTCGTCAGGCAAGGCGCCGCGACGAGTCATAGCCAGCTATGGCGAGGAGCGGCAACGCAGCATGACGGCAACAGACGCCGTCAAAAAGGAAGAGTATTGGTGAGACAGGACACCAAGCCAAAGCCTAGTCAGACTTTGGCATCCTGCCATGAGAGAACGGCGGCCCCTGAATGGTTCCGCCGCTGCCACATGAAACTATTTATTCGGCGATGACGGCTTCGACCTTGAGGATCTGTGCCGCCAGCGTCTCGCGGTCCGCACAACGCAGGTTGGCGTGACCGACCTTGCGGCCGACCTTGAACGCCTTGCCGTAGTGGTGCAGATGGCAATCGGCGATGGCCAGGACTTTCTCGGTGTCCGGCACTTTACCGATGAAGTTGAGCATCGCGCTTTCGCCGACCTTGGCGGTCGAACCCAACGGCAGGCCGGCTACGGCGCGCAGGTGGTTTTCGAACTGGCTGCACTCGGCGCCTTCAGTGGTCCAGTGCCCGGAGTTGTGCACGCGCGGGGCGATCTCGTTGGCCTTGAGGCCACCGTCGACTTCAAAGAACTCGAACGCCATCACGCCAACGTAGTTCAACTGCTTGAGCACACGGCTGGAGTAGTCTTCGGCCAAGGCTTGCAGCGGGTGGTCGGTGCTGGCCACGGACAGCTTGAGGATGCCGCTGTCGTGGGTGTTGTGAACCAGCGGGTAGAACTTCGTTTCACCATCGCGGGCGCGCACGGCGATCAGCGACACTTCGCCGGTGAACGGCACGAAGCCTTCCAGCAGGCAGGCAACGCTGCCCAGTTCAGCGAAGGTGCCGACTACGTCTTCAGCGGTGCGCAGGACTTTCTGGCCCTTGCCGTCGTAACCCAGGGTGCGGGTTTTCAGCACGGCCGGCAGACCGATGGAGGCCACGGCGGCGTCCAGATCGGCTTGCGACTGGATGTCGGCGAACGCCGGGGTCGGAATCCCCAGGTCCTTGAACATGCTCTTCTCGAACCAGCGGTCACGGGCGATGCGCAGGGCTTCGGCACTCGGGTAGACCGGAACGAATTGCGACAGGAACGCCACGGTCTCAGCCGGGACGCTCTCGAACTCGAAGGTCACCAGATCGACTTCATCGGCCAGTTGGCGCAGGTGATCCTGATCGCCGTAATCGGCCCGCAGGTGTTCGCCCAACGCGGCTGCGCAAGCATCCGGCGCGGGGTCCAGGAAAGCGAAGTTCATGCCCAGCGGAGTGCCCGCCAGCGCCAACATGCGACCCAACTGGCCGCCACCGATTACACCGATCTTCATCGTCAACAACCTCAGGCGATGCGTGGGTCTGGATTGTCCAGGACGCTGTCTGTCTGCTCAGCGCGGAAAGTCTTCAGCACTTCGTGGAACTGCGGGTGCTTGGCGCCGAGGATGCTCGCCGACAGCAGCGCGGCGTTGATCGCGCCGGCCTTGCCGATGGCCAAAGTGGCAACCGGAATGCCTGCTGGCATTTGCACGATAGACAGCAGCGAGTCGACGCCCGAGAGCATCGCCGACTGCACCGGCACGCCCAGCACCGGCAGGTGGGTCTTGGCCGCACACATGCCTGGCAAGTGGGCCGCGCCACCGGCACCGGCGATGATCACCTCGATGCCACGCGCCTCGGCCTCTTCGGCGTACTGGAACAGCAGGTCCGGGGTGCGGTGGGCAGAGACCACTTTCACCTCGTAAGGGATGCCGAGCTTTTCCAGCATATCGGCGGTGTGGCTAAGGGTGGACCAATCGGACTTGGAGCCCATGATCACGCCAACCAGTGCACTCATCGTCGTGCCTCTTCTCTCTGGGCGCCCGCAGGCGCGTCAAAAAACAACAAGCCACGCAAAATGCGTGGCTTGATTGTACGAAAAATGGCCGGACGAACCGGCCGAAGGCCGCGCAGTATACCTCAATGAAGCAGATAAACAGCCCCCGATGCGACCATCTGTCATACAGCGCAAAACCCCGGTTTTATTGACTCGAAGGTCAATCAAAATCCCCTGTAGGAGCCGGCTTGCTGGCGATCCAGACAACTCGGTGTATCAGACAAACCGCGTCGACTGGATCGCCAGCAAGCCGGCTCCTACAGTCCGGTGGGGGTCTGGGCGGCGCCGCCTTCGAGTTTGCGCCATAGCAACCGCACATTCGCCTTACGCACCAATGCACAGCGATACAAACGAATTTCCAGCGGCACATGCCATTGCGGGCCGCCGCAGACCACCAGCTCACCGCGGGCCAGTTCGGCACGCACACTCAGTTGCGGCACCCAGGCAATCCCCAACCCTTCCAGCGCCATGCTTTTCAGGCTGTCGGCCATGGCGGTTTCATACACCGTGGTAAACCGCAGCGCACGCTGGCGCAGCAAGCCGTTCACCGAACGCCCGAGAAAGGCGCCGGCGCTGTAGGCGAGCAACGGAACACTGGCTTCACCTTCCAGATCGAACAGCGGCTTGCCGTCGGCATCTGCTGCGCACACCGGCAACATTTCCGTGTGCCCAAGGTGCAGCGACGGGAAAATTTCCGGGTCCATCTGCATCGCGGCGTCCGGGTCGTAGAACGCCAGCATCAAGTCGCAACCGCCTTCGCGCAAGGCATGCACCGCGTCGCCAACGTTGGTCGCCACCAACCGCGTGGCGATGTTCAAACCTTCATTACGCAACTGCGCGATCCAGCGCGGAAAGAAACCCAACGCCAACGAGTGAGCCGCCGCGACTTGCATCACTTCGCCCTGCCCGCCTTCCAGATGATGAAGATGGCGCAGCACTTCGCCGAGCTGTTCGACCACGGTCCGCGCGGTGACGAGGAACAACTGCCCCGCCGCCGTCAGCTCGATCGGCGTGCGCGAACGATTGACCAGTTGCAGCCCCAGCGCGGCCTCAAGGCTGCGGATCCGACGGCTGAACGCCGGCTGCGTCACGAAGCGGCGTTCGGCAGCCTGGGAGAAGCTGCGAGTGGCGGCCAGAGCACTAAAGTCCTCAAGCCATTTGCTTTCCAGATTCATCAAGTCCTCCCGGACACGCACCAAATTAGGTCACACGTTCGCCACAGACACGGCGTCACACGGGCATTATGCCGAATATGCATAGGCCAGTGTTTAACAGCATTGGCCGAAAATTCTCTACAAGCCTAGCATTTGCAGTGTTCCGGCACAGACCGGGTCCATATTGAGATGATTTCTATCATGTCCTCCGCTGCATCATTCCGCACAGAAAATGACCTGCTTGGCGCTCTCGAAGTACCGGCTCAAGCGTATTACGGTATCCAGACCCTGCGAGCGGTGAATAACTTCCGCCTTTCGGGTGTTCCGATTTCGCACTACCCGAAACTGGTTGTCGGCCTGGCCATGGTTAAACAGGCCGCTGCTGACGCCAACCGTGAGTTGGGTCACCTGAGCGAAGCCAAGCACGCTGCCATCAGCGAAGCCTGTGCACGTTTGATCCGCGGCGACTTCCACGAAGAGTTCGTGGTGGACATGATTCAAGGCGGCGCTGGCACTTCGACCAACATGAATGCCAACGAAGTCATCGCCAACATCGCGCTGGAGGCCATGGGTCACCAGAAAGGCGAATACCAGTACCTGCACCCGAACGACGACGTGAACATGGCGCAGTCGACCAACGACGCCTACCCGACCGCGATCCGCCTGGGTCTGCTGCTGGGTCACGACGCTCTGCTGGCCAGCCTCGACAGCCTGATTCAGGCGTTCGCGGCCAAGGGTCAAGAATTCAACCACGTCCTGAAGATGGGTCGTACCCAACTGCAAGACGCCGTGCCGATGACCCTGGGTCAAGAGTTCCGTGCTTTCGCCACCACGATGGGCGAAGACCTGGCCCGTCTGAAGACGCTGGCCCCGGAACTGCTGACCGAAGTCAACCTGGGCGGCACCGCGATCGGCACCGGCATCAACGCCGACCCGCGTTATCAGGCCCTGGCCGTACAGCGTCTGGCGCTGATCAGCGGTCAACCGCTGGTTCCAGCGGCCGACCTGATCGAAGCCACCTCCGACATGGGCGCCTTCGTGCTGTTCTCCGGCATGCTCAAGCGTACCGCGGTCAAGCTGTCGAAGATCTGTAACGACCTGCGCCTGCTGTCCAGCGGCCCACGCACCGGTATCAACGAGATCAACCTGCCGGCGCGTCAGCCAGGCAGCTCGATCATGCCAGGCAAGGTCAACCCGGTGATCCCGGAAGCCGTGAACCAGGTTGCGTTCCAGGTCATCGGTAACGATCTGGCGCTGACCATGGCAGCCGAAGGCGGCCAACTGCAACTGAACGTGATGGAGCCGCTGATCGCTTTCAAGATCCTCGACTCGATCCGCCTGCTGCAACGCGCCATGGACATGCTGCGCGAGCACTGCATCGTCGGCATCACCGCCAACGAAGCGCGCTGCCGTGAACTGGTCGAACATTCGATCGGTCTGGTCACCGCACTGAACCCGTACATCGGCTACAAAAACGCCACCCGTATCGCCCGTATCGCCCTTGAAAGCGGCCGTGGCGTGCTGGAACTGGTGCGCGAAGAAGGCTTGCTCGACGAAGAAATGCTCGCCGACATCCTGCGCCCGGAAAACATGATTGCTCCGCGTCTGGTTCCGCTTAAAGCCTGAACCGACGCGTTACTTGTAGCACCGCTCACCAGGTCGAGGGACTAGACACCTCTCACCTTTTGAGGGCTTGGGGATTTACTCCCCAGGCCCTTTTTTTTAACTGTTTTACAACAACCCAGAACCTGTGGGAGCGGGCTTGCCCGCGATGAACGATAACGCGGTTTACCTGAAAGACCGCAGCGTCTGCATCGCGAGCAAGCTCGCTCCTACAAGAGCCCGGCGCCGGTAACGTCGGGTGTTTCAAAGGCTTCGCTTCACCGAATGCACCACAATCGTGCAGACGGACGGCACTGTCATCGGTATAGTGCCGCCCCTCTTCGCGTGAGCGGTCGTCGGTAACGAGGCCCAAACCCATGCGAAACCCGAACTAATAACAAACCCGCAATATGAAATCGGGACGAACCTTCGCCTCGCCTGTTGTGCCGTGCGCACAGCGGTGTAACGCGATGTTTCCGACCGACCAGCATTTGCCTACACAAAAAAAACAGCGAGGAATAATCCATGCTCGAAGTCATTAACGACTTCCTCTCAGGGAAAGTACTGATCGTGCTCATTGTCGGGCTCGGTAGCTACTTCACGATCCGCTCGCGTTTCGTTCAATTGCGTCACTTCTTCCACATGTTCGCGGTGTTCCGCGACAGCCTCAAAAGCAGCGCCGGTCAACTCAGCTCCTTCCAGGCCCTGATGCTCAGCCTCGCCGGCCGCGTCGGTGCGGGCAACATCGCCGGTGTCGGCATTGCCGTAACCCTCGGCGGGCCAGGTGCGGTGTTCTGGATGTGGGTGACCGCGCTGGTCGGCATGTCCAGCAGCTTCTTCGAATGCTCCCTCGGCCAGCTCTACAAACGCGCCGACGCCGACGGCACTTACCGTGGCGGCCCGTCCTATTACATCCAGCACGGCCTGCAGAAACGCTGGTTGGGCATGATCATGGCGTTCCTGCTGCTGATCACCTTCGGGTTTGCCTTCAACGGCCTGCAATCCCACGCCGTGACTCACTCGCTGAACAACGCGTTCGGCTTCGACACCACCTGGACCGGTCTGGCCCTGGCGGTGCTGCTGGGCCTGGTGTTCATCGGCGGGATCAAGCGCATCGCCAAGGTTGCTGACCTGTTGGTGCCGGTGAAAACCCTGGTGTACATCGGCGTGACCATCTACGTGATCGTGCTGCAATTCGACCACGTACCGGCGATGCTGATGACCATCGTCAAAAGCGCGTTCGGTCTGGACCAGGCGTTCGGCGGCCTGATCGGCAGCGCCATCGTCATGGGCGTGAAGCGTGGCGTGTTCGCCAACGAAGCAGGCCTGGGCAGTGCGCCAAACGTAGCGGCCGTGGCGTCGGTTGAACACCCGGTGTCACAAGGCGTGGTTCAGGCGTTCAGCGTGTTCCTCGATACCTTCGTGATCTGCACCTGCACCGCGCTGCTGATCCTGCTTTCGGGTTTCTACACCCCGGGCTTCGAAGGCGACGGCATTGCCCTGACCCAGAACTCTCTGGCCGCCGTGGTCGGTGACTGGGGCCGGATGTTCATCTCCGTGGCACTGGCGCTGTTCGTGTTCACCTCGATTCTCTACAACTACTACCTGGGCGAGAGCAACCTGCGCTTCCTGATCGGTGAAAACCGCAAGGCGCTGATCGGCTACCGCGCGCTGGTACTGGTGTTGATTTTCTGGGGGGCGATCGAGAACCTCGGCACGGTGTTCGCGTTTGCCGACATCACCATGACCCTGCTCGCGTTCGTCAACCTGATCGCGCTGTTCCTGCTGTTCAAGGTCGGCATGCGCATCCTGCGTGACTACGATGACCAGCGCGCTGCCGGCATCAAGACCCCAGTGTTCGATTCGAGCAAGTTCCCGGATCTGGACCTGGACCTGAACGCCTGGCCAGCCAACCCGCCAGCTGCTGCCACCAAGGCTGAAGCTGAAGCGCAAGGCATACCCGCAGCGCAACGCTGATCGGTTAAAGTGCGAAAAACCCTGTAGGAGTGAGCCTGCTCGCGATAGCGGTCTATCAGCCAGCATTAGTGTCGCCTGACTCGCCCTCATCGCGAGCAGGCTCACTCCCACATGGGTAAGCGACCCTTCTCGGAGCATCTCCATGAATTCCTCGACCTACCCTGCCGCCCAGCACGTCATGGTGCTCTACACCGGCGGCACCATCGGCATGCAAGCCAGCGAACACGGCCTGGCTCCGGCCTCCGGTTTCGAAGCGCGGATGCGTGAATACCTGCACAGCCAGCCTGAGCTGGTGGTGCCGCAGTGGCGCTTTCGCGAGATGTCGCCGCTGATCGACAGCGCCAACATGTCCCCGGCCTATTGGCAGCAACTGCGTGAAGCGGTAGTCGATGCCGTCGACGTTCAGGGCTGCGACAGCGTGTTGATCCTGCACGGCACCGACACCCTCGCCTACAGCGCGGCGGCCATGAGCTTTCAATTGCTCGGCCTGAATGCGCGAGTGTGCTTCACCGGTTCGATGTTGCCGGCCGGCGTGACCGACAGCGACGCCTGGGAAAACCTCGGCGGTGCTCTGGTTGCTTTGGGCCAAGGTCTGGCGCCGGGTGTGCATCTGTACTTCCACGGCGAGCTGCTGGCGCCAACCCGCTGCGCGAAGGTGCGTAGTTTTGGTCGGCATCCGTTCAAGCGCCTGGAGCGCCAAGGCGGCGGAGCGAAGGCCCCGTCATTGCCAGCAGCGTTGAACTACAACCAGAGCAAGCAACTGGCGAAAGTCGCTGTGTTGCCGCTGTTCCCCGGCATTGGCGCCGAGCAACTGGATGGCGTGTTGAACAGCGGCATCCAGGGCCTGGTGCTTGAGTGCTACGGCAGCGGCACCGGGCCGAGCGACAACCCCGAGTTTCTGGCCGCGCTTTCGCGGGCACGGGACAACGGCGTGGTGGTCGTTGCAGTGACGCAGTGCCATGAAGGTGGCGTTGAGCTGGACGTTTACGAGGCCGGCAGCCGGTTGCGGGGTGTCGGTGTATTGTCCGGTGGCGGCATGACCCGTGAAGCGGCGTTCGGCAAGCTGCATGGGTTGCTGGGTGCAGGGCTCGATACTGCTGAAGTGCGCCGCCTCGTCGAACTCGACCTCGCCGGTGAACTCACCTGACCTTGTAGGAGCCGGCTTGCTGGCGATTCATGCAACGCGGTGTGCCAGGAAAACCGCGTCGACTGGATCGCCAGCAAGCCGGCTCCTACAAGTGCTCGGCATGTAACTTGCTGCGTTCCAGCCATCCCAAGGCTGGAAGCCGCTCATGCTGCACTCCCACCTCACCACCCTCAATGCTGTCTCCCTGGTGCTCAACGCCTTCAAGGCCGAAGGCCTGTCCAGCGACGCCTTGCTCGCGGGGAGCGGTATCAGTGCCGCGGACTTGAACCGTGCCGACACGCGCATCACCACCAACCAGGAAATGCAGGTCTGCGCGAACGCAGTCGCGCTCAAGCGTGACATCGGCCTGGAGCTGGGTCGGCGCATGCACGTTTCCTGCTACGGGATGCTTGGTTATGCGCTGCTCACCAGTGCCACCTTCGGTGACGCTTTGCGCCTGGCGATACGTTTTCCGGCGCTGTTGGGAACACTTTTCGAGCTGAGCCTGGAGGACGACGGCGAACGCATCTGGTTCGTCGCCGCCGACTACCGGGAGAGCCCGGCGATGGCGGTGTTCAATGCCGAGTTCTGCCTGGTGTCATTGAAAGTCACCTGCGACGACCTGCTCGGCCACCCGCTGCCGTTGATCGCCGCGCGCTTCGAACATGCCGCGCCGGACTATCAAGCGACCTACGCCGCACACTTCAACTGCCCGCTGCACTTCGAAGCGCGGGACAACGCCTTTGCCTTCGACAAGCGCTGGCTCGACCAACCCCTGCCGCTCGCGGATGTCATCACCCATCAGGCCATGGCCGAACGCTGCCGCAAGCAGAACCTCGAGTTCACCGGGCGTCAGGCGTGGCTGGGGCGGATTCGCCAGTTGCTCAGCGCGCAATTGAATGCCGCACCGGGGCTGGAAGGGTTGGCCGAGCAGATGAATTGCTCGGCGCGGACATTGCGTCGGCATCTCAAGGACCTGGGGTGCAGTTATCAGGAATTGCTGGATGAGCTGCGATTCGAGCAGGCCAAGCAACTGCTCTGCGAAGACCAGATGCCGATCTACCGGATCGCCGAAGTGCTGGGTTTCAGCGAGACCGCGAGCTTCCGCCATGCCTTTGTGCGCTGGAGCGGCGTGGCGCCCAGCCAGTTCCGCCCGTAACACAAACCTTGTAGGAGCCGGCTTGCTGGCGATCCAGACAACTCGGTATGTCAGACAGACCGCGTCGACTGGATCGCCAGCAAGCCGGCTCCTACAGGACCGTCGTCATGCCAAAAAGGGGCGAATTTCGGTCAACTATTTTGGCCACATCGATCCCCTTTTGGCCTTTCCTGCCGTTCTCCGAATCGCTATCCGCCGCAAGACTGTGTTCAACCGAATCAGCCTGCGGAGAACAAGAAATGCTGACGATCTACTCGGACGATCACCACCTGCACCACGGCCGTTGTGAATTGATAGACGGGCAACTCAAGCCCTGCTTCGAAATGCCCTCGCGCGCCGACCATGTGCTGTCACGGGTGCAAAACCAGAAGCTCGGCCCGGTAGAAGCGCCGAAGGATTTCGGCCTCGACCCGATCGCACGCATCCACAGCCGCGACTACCTCGACTTCTTCAAAGGCGCCTGGGCACGCTGGACCGAGTTCAACACCGACGGCGACTTGCTGCCTTACACCTGGCCGGCTCGTACCTTGCGCCGCATCAAACCCACCAGCCTGCACGGCGAACTGGGTTATTACAGCTTCGACGGCGGCGCCCCGATCACCGCCGGCACCTGGCAAGCCGCGTACAGCGCAGCCCAAGTGGCGCTCACCGCCCAGGACGAAATCCAGCGTGGCGCGCGCAGCGCCTTCGCGTTGTGCCGTCCACCGGGACACCATGCTGCCAGCGACTTGATGGGCGGTTATTGCTACCTCAACAACGCCGCCATCGCCGCTCAGGCGTTCCTCGATCAGGGCCACAAGAAAGTCGCGATCCTCGACGTCGACTACCACCACGGCAACGGCACCCAATCGATTTTCTATGAGCGCAGCGACGTACTGTTCACCTCGATCCACGGCCATCCGGAAGCCGAGTTTCCGTTCTTCCTCGGTTATGAAGACGAGCTCGGAGAAGGCGCGGGCGAAGGCTTCAACTTCAACTACCCGTTGCCCGCCGGCAGCGGTTGGGATGCCTGGAGCGCCGCGCTGGAACAAGCCTGCAAAGAGATCGAAAAGTACGGTGCCGAGATCGTCGTCGTGTCCCTGGGCGTCGATACGTTCAAGGACGATCCAATCTCCCAGTTCAAGCTCGACAGCCCGGATTACCTGGCGATGGGCGAGCGCATCGCCAAGCTGGGCGTGCCAACCCTCTTCGTGATGGAAGGCGGTTACGCGGTCGAAGAAATCGGCATCAATGCCGTGAACGTTCTTGAAGGTTTTGAAAGCGCCCGGGGGAAATAACAACAATGAACACACTCAAGCGTTTCATCGTGCCCGCGCTCTGCGCCACGGTGCTCAGCGGGGCCGCTCACGCCGAAGAGCGCACGTTGCGCGTCTACAACTGGTTCGACTACATCACCCCCAAAGCGCTGGAAGACTTCAAGGCGCAGAACACCCAGACCAAGCTGATCTACGACATCTTCGACACCAACGAAGCACTGGAAGCCAAGCTGCTGACCGGCAACTCCGGCTACGACGCGGTGGTGCCGTCCAACGTGTTCCTCGCCAAGCAGATCGAGGCCGGTGTTTTTCAGCCGCTGGACCGCAGCAAACTGCCGAACTGGAACCACCTCGATCCGAAGCTGATGAAGCTGATCGAAGCCAACGACCCCGGCAACAAATTCGCCGTGCCGTACATGTACGGAACCATCCTGATCGGCTTCAACCCAGACAAGGTCAAAGCCGCGCTGGGCGCCGACGCGCCGGTTGACAGCTGGGACCTGATCTTCAAGGAAGAGAACATCAGCAAGCTCAAGCAGTGCGGCGTCGCCCTGCTCGATTCGCCGTCGGAAATCCTGCCCCTGGCCCTGCAACACCTCGGCCTGGACCCCAACAGCAAGAAGCCGGCGGACTACGAAAAGGCTGAAGCGCTGCTGATGAAAATCCGGCCGTACGTCACGTACTTCCACTCCTCCAAGTACATGGCCGACATCGCCAACGGTGACATCTGCGTCGCGGTCGGTTATTCCGGCAGCTTCTCCCAGGCGGCCAACCGCGCCAAGGAAGCGAAGAACGGGGTGACTGTCGACATGCGCCTGCCGAAAGAAGGTGCGCCGATCTGGTTCGACATGCTCGCTATTCCGAAGGGCGCGAAGAACACCGAGGACGCCTACACCTTCATCAACTACCTGCTGCAACCGCAGGTGATCGCGCCGGTCAGTGACTTCGTCGGTTACCCGAACCCGAACAAGGACGCCACGGAACTGGTCGACCCGGCGATCCGCAACAACCCGAACCTGTACCCGACCGAAACGGCCATGGCCACGCTTTACACCCTGCAACCGCTGCCGCGTGATGCCGAGCGTGCCCGCACGCGGGCCTGGACCAAAATCAAGTCGGGCACCTGATACACCACACCGTTCCCGTGTAGGAGCCGGCTTGCTGGCGATAGCGTTGGGTCAGTCATCCCTTTATCGACTGGACGGACGCTATCGCCAGCAAGCCGGCTCCTACACGGAATCGGTGTGCAACGGATTCGTTCAAACCCGCCACACTTGCCGCAAGCGTGCCAGAGCCGATTCGATTGCCGGCTCTGGCACTGCGGCAAAACCCAGCACCAGCCCGGCACGCTGGTCCACCGGTTTCTGCGAGTCCGGCAACCAATAGCTGCTCAGCGCATTGATCTCGACATCGACGCTGGCGGCTTTTTCTATCAGCTCGTGCTCGCGCGCCTGTGAGTCGACCGCCACCGTCAGATGCAACCCTGCCGCGACACTCGGCAGGCTGCCGATGCCGGGGATGTCCTGCGGCCAGCCTGCCAGCAACGTATTGCGTCGACTCAGGGCGGCACGGCGCATGCGGCGGATGTGCCGCTGGAAATGCCCGGCGGCCATGAACTCGGCCATCACTGCCTGGGTGCTGACTTCGGAATGCCGAACGTCCACCGCTCGACGCTGAGAAAACGCCTGCACCAGTGCCGGCGGCAACACCAGATAACCCAGGCGCAACGCCGGGAATGCGACTTTGCCAAAAGTCCCGACGTACAAGACCCGGCCCTGCCGGTCGAGTGCCGCCAGCGGCGCCAGGGGTGCGCCGCTGTAACGGTATTCACCATCGTAGTCGTCCTCGACGATCCAGCCTTGGTTGCGCTCCGCCCAAGCGAGTAATTCAAGACGCCGCGCCAGGCTCATTACTACGCCGGTCGGGTATTGATGCGAAGGCGTGACATAGGCCAGTCGACAATCGCTGAGCCGGGCCAGTTCGGTGCAGTCGATGCCCTCGCCGTCCACCGCCACCCCATGCAATTTCGCCCCGGCCACGGCGAACGCATGACCTGCCGCCCGATACCCCGGATTTTCAATCGCCACCCCGTCGCCCGGCTCCACCAGCAGCTGTGCACAAAGGCTAATCCCCTGCTGTGCGCCGCTGGTGATCACTATTTGCTCAGCCGTGCACTGCATGCCCCGCGAACTGCGCAAATAAGCGGCGATCAGGCCGCGCAAGCGCGCATCGCCCGCCGGATCGCCATAACACAGCTGCTGCAAATCCGGTTTACGCCAGAAAGCCGCATTCAGCTTGGCCCACACCTCGAAAGGAAACAGGTCAAATGCCGGAACGCCCACCCGAAAAGCCCGAGGCGGACCGCTGGGCGGCGTGGCCAAATGGTTCTTTTCAACGCGCCCCAACGCGCCGCTGTGGATAATTTTACTGGATGAAATCACAGGTAAATCCAGCCAATTTGTGGATAAGACTGTGGGTAACCCTGTTGACAACCCTGTGGATACTTTTGTGGATAGTTTTTTCGTGGACAACGCCGCTTGAGGCAATTGCGCGACGTAAGTCCCGTCCCCGACACGTCCCTCGATGAAGCCCTCTGCGTAGAGCTGATCGTAGGCGCGAACCACACTGTTGCGGGAAATCGCCAACGCCGCCGCCAAGTCCCGGCTGGCCGGCAATCGAGTGCCGCTGGCCAATCGCCCGTCGAGCACCCGCAGGCGCAAGGCCTGATAGAGCTGACGACTAAGCCCCTGACGGCGATCAAGTTCGATACCGGCGGGGTTGAACGACAGGGAAAGCGGCGCTTCGCTCATGGCAATGGACCTATGAAATTGGTCGTTAATGGCTCTTACAACAGACCAATAGCCTGCCTAGGATGGACGCATTCGCCAAGGAATTTTTCCATGTACAACCCCAGCGGCTTTGCCATCAAAGATTTGCATGAACTGCAGCAGCAGATACTCGACACGCGCCTGGCTGTGGTGATCACCCACGACGAGCAAGGCTTGCAAGCCAGTCACTTGCCGTTGCTGTTCAGCCCTGACCAAGGTCCGAATGGCACCCTGTACGGTCATTTCGCCCGGGCCAACCCGCAATGGAAGGCACTGCAAAACGGTGCCGAAGCGCTGGTCGTTTTCGCCGGTGCCGACGCGTACGTCAGTCCGGGCTTTTATCCGAGCAAAGCCGAGCACGGCAAAGTCGTACCGACCTGGAACTACGTCGCCGTACACGCTTACGGCACCGCAGAGGTTTTCACCGACGCCGACCGCCTGCTTAACCTGGTCAGTGCGTTGACCGATCGCCATGAAGCCGGTCGCGACCAACCATGGACAGTCGCTGATGCACCCGCCGACTACATCGACGGCATGCTCAAGGCCATCGTCGGGTTTGCCCTGCCGATCCAGCGCCTGAAAGGCAAACGCAAACTCAGCCAGAACCGCAGCACCGCAGACATCGCCGGTGTGCGCGAGGGGCTCGCCGCCAGCCCCGACGTGCACGACCAGGCCCTCGCCCACTTGATGCGTTAAGGATTGAACATGAGTCAGATTGAAATCCGCCAGGTCACCGCTGCTGATCACGCTGCGTGGCTGCCGTTGTGGCAAGCCTACCTGCGCTTCTACAACACCGAACTGCCCGAGGCGGTCACGGACAGCACATGGCAACGCCTGCTCGACTCGAATGAACCGACTCATTCGGCATTGGCATGGAGCGACGGCAAAGCGGTCGGCATGGTGAACTTCATCTACCATCGGTCGAACTGGAGCATCGAAAACTCCTGCTACCTGCAAGACCTGTTGGTAACACCCGAAACCCGCGGCACCGGCGTCGGCCGCAAACTGATCGAATTTGTCTACGCGACCGCCAAAGCGGACGGTTGCTGCAAGGTCCACTGGTTGACCCACGAAACCAACGCCACCGCGATCCAGCTCTACGAGCGCATCGCCGAGCGCCCTGGCTTCATCCAGTTCCGCAAAGCCCTTTAAGGTTCAAGGAGAACGACATGACGACTTCACTCGCAGACTGGAAAGGCGTCCCGGCGCCAACGGTGCAAACCATCGAAGGGCGCTTCATCCGCCTGGAAAAACTCGACCCGGCACGCCATGGCGACGGTTTGTTCAAAGCCCTGCAAGGCCCCGGTGCCGACCCGAAACTCTGGGATTATTTGCCTTACGGTCCTTTCCCGGAGCGCAGCGTTTTCAACGACTGGCTGAACAATCACGCGGCCAACAGCGACCCGTATTTCTTCAGCGTGATCGACCGTGCCAGCGGCGATGTGCAAGGCATTCTCAGCTTGATGTCGATCGTTCCGTCTCAGGGCCGCATTGAAATCGGCCACGTCACCTTCGGTGCGCCGATGCAGCGTTCGCCGAAAAGTACCGAGGCTGTGTATCTGCTGGCCAAAGAGTCGTTCGCGCTGGGCTATCGGCGTCTGGAGTGGAAGTGCAACAACGGCAACGCTCGTTCCAAGTACGCGGCGGAGCGCTTGGGGTTCAGTTTTGAAGGGGTGTTCCGCCAGCACATGGTGGTGAAGGGTCAGAACCGGGATACGGCCTGGTATTCGATTCTGGATTCGGAATGGCCGGTGGTTGGGGCAGGGTTTGAGCGGTGGTTGAGTGATGAGAATCAGACGGGGTCGGGGCAGGTGAAAACTCTGGCGGAGTGTCGCGGGTAAATCAGCGGCGCCTCGACGGACGCCTTCGCGGGCAAGTCGAATCGTCGCACCGCTCGCTCCTACAGGTTTGTTGGAGCGTTCAAATTTGCGCAAAACCTGTAGGAGCGAGGCTTGCCCGCGAATGGCATCACACCAATTTCTGGGCTAACACCGCAATATGCTCCGGCCCAATCCCGCAGCACCCACCCAAATGGCTGGCACCGCGCTCTTTCCAATCCGCCGCCCAATGCAGGTAGCCCGGCGGGTCCAGATCGTCGCGCAACGGGTCCAGGCCGTCATTGGCCGTTGCCTCTTTCGGTTGCGGCGGGAAGGCATTGGCGTACGCGCCGATGTGAATCTTCACCCCCAGACGCTCGAATGTTTCCCGCGCCGCATCAATCGCCGCACCGATCACTTCCGGCTGGCTGCAGTTGAACAGCAACGTCTCGACACCCAGCTGCGCAGCCACCGCAGCGGCTTCGGCCACAGGTTCGCCGGAACGCAAACGCGGGACTTCGTCCGTGTCCTCATCCTTCAGGGTAAACGACAGCCAGAACGGCTTGCCGTCCTTCGGCAGACCGGCGTGAATCGCTCGCGCTTCCACGATCGAGCTTTGGGTTTCGGCCAGCCAGAGGTCGACATGCGGGGCCAGCCCCTCAACCAGCGGCGCGAGCAATTCCGTCACCCGAGTCGCGTCGAACAAATCCGGCCGATAGGAACCGAACAACGGCGGCAATGAACCCGCCACACGTACCGGTTTGCCCGCAGCCTCCACCGCACGCCTGGCCAACTCCCCGGCCAACGCAGCGAGGGCTCGGCCCTCAGCCGCAAAACGTTCTTCGCCAATGTGGAAAGGCACCACCGCATAGCTGTTGCTGGTGATCACATTCGCGCCGCTTTCGATATAAGCCGCATGCACCGCCTCGACGGCCTGGGGCGCTTCGCTCAAGGCCAGCGCCGACCATTCAGGCTGTCTGAATGGCGCCCCCCGACGTTGCAACTCACGACCCATGCCGCCATCCAGAATCACTGTGCTTGCTGCGCTCATATGCTTTTTACTCATATGCTTATGAAAATAACTCACTATCAGAGTCGTTCTTATAACTATTTAATACGCACCATCCGGTTAATAACAACCATTTTTTTTAGGGCTCGACTGTGAAACTTCAACCACTACTGGCCCTGGGCCTGACGATTCTGGCTGCCTCCACCCAAGCCTTCGGCGGCGCCACGCTGGACCGCATCGAGCAAAAGAAAGAACTGGTCGGCGTGCTGATGGAAAGCTATCCGCCCTTCTCGTTCCTCAATGACCAGAACCAGCTCGACGGTTTCGACGTTGATGTGGCCAAAGCCGTGGCCAATAAACTCGGGGTCAAACTGCGCCTCGAAACACCGTCCTGGGACGTGATCGCCGCCGGCCGCTGGAGCGGGCGCTACGACATTTGCATCTGCTCCATGACCCCGAGCAAGGCCCGCGCCGAAGTCTTTGATTTCCCGGTCGAGTACTACGCCTCACCTGCGGTGATCGTGGTCAACGCCAAGGACGACAGCATCCACAGCGCCAAGGACCTGAGCGGCAAGAAAGTCGGCCTCACCAGCGCTTCCAGCTACGAAAGCTACCTGAACAAAAACTTGGTGATCGAAGGCGCCGAAGACACGCAGTTGCAGTACCCGTTTGAAAACGTGCAGATCGCCCCGTACGACACCGACAACGTGGCGTTCCAGGACCTGGGGCTGGGCGCTGGCGTGCGACTGGATGCGGTCCTCACCAACCTGGTCACCGCGCAGCCGCGCCTGACCGAAGACAAACGCTTCAAGCTTGCCGGCGAACCGCTGTACTCGGAGCCAAACTCGGTGGCCATCGAAAAAGGCGATGCACAGTGGGACGCCAAGGTGCGTGACGTCTTCGCGCAACTGAAACAGGACGGCACCCTGAGCAAACTCTCGCAAAAATGGATCGGCGCCGACATCAGCAAATGACTTCCTTTCCCAACCCACCTCAGCCGCCACAACCGGTGGCTGAGTCCCGGCTGCAACGGATCTTCGGTTTTCGCACGCGGCTGTACCTGACCTGGGCGGCAATGCTGGGACTGTTCGCCAGTTTCTTCCTGAGCTTCGACCTGAAGTTTTCGATCATCCTCGACAAGCTGCCCAACCTGATCGGCCTGCACCTGGCGCCAAACGGCTTTCTGCAAGGCGCGGCGCTGACCCTGTTTTTGTGCCTGTGCTCAATCGTCGCGTCGTCGCTGCTGGGCTTCATCACCGCCCTCGCACGGCTGTCGAAAAGCGCCGTGGCCTTCGGGATTGCGAGTTTCTACGCCTCGTTCTTTCGCGGCACTCCGCTGCTGATCCAGATCCTGCTGATCTACCTCGGCCTGCCGCAACTCGGCATCGTGCCGGGCGCCGTCGTCGCCGGCATCATCGCCCTGTCGCTGAACTACGGCGCCTACCTCAGCGAAATCTTCCGCGCCGGCATCCTCGGCGTCCCCCACGGCCAGCGCGAAGCCTCGCTGGCACTGGGCATGCGCGAAACCGTGATCTTCTGGCGCGTCACCCTGCCGCAAGCCATGCGCACCATCATCCCGCCGACCACCAATCAATTCATCTCGATGCTCAAAGACTCGTCACTGATCTCGGTGATGGGTGTTTGGGAGGTGATGTTTCTGGCGCAGTCGTATGGGCGCTCGAGCTATCGCTACATCGAGATGCTGACGACGGCCGCGGTGATTTATTGGGTGATGTCGATTGGGTTGGAGCTGATTCAGGCGCGGATGGAGCGGCATTATGGGAAGGCGTATTTGAGTCGAAGTTAGGTAAAAAATCACCGTCTTCGGGTATGGGCACTTCTGACGTTTCTAACATTCGTTGAGAATTCCTGTAAGAAAAAGCGCCTTGGCAAAACCGATAAATACGGCCATCCCCATTTTGCTGTTCTTTTTCCACGCAACCATCCGACGCCGCCTGCATCGCTGCCGGACGCAGCTGACATCGGCACATATAGCCTCCCTTTTAGAGTTTGGCCTCCTGTCAAAAGAGGCCGAATTCGATGCCCGTTCAACACAAATACCGACCCAAACACCTCGCATTTTCGATAGCACTTGCCGTGGGCTGCGCTGAATTCGCGGCGGCCCAACAAACCAGTACCGATCAAACTTCCGCACCTTTCGAAACGTCCGAAGACTTGATTATGGAACTCGATGCGCTCATCGGAGCTGCCGATACCCAACCCCACTTGATCAACAAAATCGCGGAGTGGCGAAATCTGCAGTTGGATGAGCGTAACGATCTGGTCAGCGTCCTTTCCGGAGGGGGCATGACCAAGCGACTGGACGGCGGTGGTGGCATCAACGTCATCAGACTCGATCACACCAAAGGGGGCACATTGGGCGAAACCCGGGATTTCGCTGGCCTGGATATCAAACAGGGTACGTGGACCCTGAATGGCGGCAAGGACTCCGGAGACTTCCAGATCGGTGCCTTAGTGCGTCCTCAGGCGATGCTCACCAATAACGGACATATCGAAGGGCGCGCAGTCGCTCAAGGCACGTTGGTGAACAACGGCAGCATCGGCGGAAACGTCGAGGTGTATGAGTCGGGAACCTTCAGTGGCAAGGGCCGTGTAGGAGGGCTGGACGTAAGCGGCGGGCTTGTCGTCAATCGACAACTCGGCGCACCTGTCGTAGCGGGCGACATGAAACTGTCCAAGACCGCAGTTCTGACCTATGAAGTAAATGCCGATGGCCGAGGTGAGACGATCAAAGTCGATGGCACGGCGAGCCTTGGCGATGCAACCCTGAAAATTGCCGCAACTGGTGATTTTCCGCAAACAAGCCAGTACACCCTCATTGAGGCGACCGACGTCGTGGGGCGTTTCGGCGACATCGAAAACAACCTTGTTTTCATGACACCTGAACTGAATTACGACGACCCGAGAATTGTCAGCCTGACCTACGCACGTAACGATGTACCTTTCGAGAGCATCGCGGATACGGAAAGTGGCAAGCAGTTCGGTGCCAGCATTGAAGAGCCAACGGCCACCCAGACCGAACAAAAAACCTCCAGCACGGCCAATGCCGCCGTCGCCGCCCTGCTCGGATCCGATCGAGCTACCGCTGCCCACGCCCTCGAAATTCTGGCCGGCGACAGCAACGCCAACCTCGCCAAGGCGACCTTGAACAGTGACGGCCCGATAAGCGCCACCCTGCTCTCGGCCATGCGCCAGCTCGATAGCAACAGTGTTTCCAATAATCAGAATGGTGCGCCTCGACTGGCAGCCGGCAGCGATGCCAATGGCCGAGTCTGGCTCCAGGCGCTGGGACACAGTGGGAAACTGGATCGCGACTATGACCCGCTGCAGCACTCCACCCACGGATTGGCGATAGGTGCCGACTGGCAAATTGATGAGCAATGGCGTCTAGGCCTGATGGGCGGTCAATCCCGCACTCGCCAGAAGAGCCGCGAGTTGGACGGCAATCTGGACAGCTGGCACTTGGGGGCTTACGCACTTCGCCAGAACGGGCCAATGTCCCTGCGCTTGGGCGCGACTTACAACAACCATGATGGCAGCAGCACGCGCCGGGTCGAATTTTACGGTTTCAAGGATCGACCCAAGGGCCGTTACGAGGCCAATACCCAACAAGCCTTCGCAGAGGTGGGTTTCAACCTTGGCCGCGCCAGCGTCATCATCGAACCGTTTGCCAGTCTTGGGTACCAGCGCTATCAACGCGACAGTTTCACTGAGAAAGGAGGCGATGCTTCGCTGAAAGTCCACGATCAATCCGAGGAAAACTTCAGCAGCACATTCGGCCTGCGTCTGGCGAAGCTCAATACGCTGGATAGCGGAATGCAACTAACACCGCGTTTCAGCGCAGGCTGGAAACACACGTATGGCAAGGTCTACACAGAAACCAGGCAACGCCTTGTCACCGGTGGCAACGACTACAGCGTCTACAGTGCGCCACAGGATCGGGACAAACTGATGGTCGATGCGGGTGTGGACCTCAGGCTTTCAGCACGTAACACGATTGGAGTGGGGCTCTCGGGTGAAATGGGCAGCGATAGCCGCACTCATGGCGTAATGGGTCAGTGGCGGATGGCGTTCTGATCAACCACTGACACATCACCATACCTGCTCGCGCTAGCGGAGGATCTGCCAATGAAGAGGCTGAATGTCACACCGTAATCGCGAGCAGGCTCGCTCCCACATGGGTCATGTGGTGCCTTGAATAACTGGCGAAAAAAAAGGGGAGCACATGCCCCCCCGAGGTTTAAAGCGTTGTATCGAGGCTGTTAACTCAGCCTTCGATCTCGATCAGGATTTCGCCCGGGTTGACCCGGTCGCCCTTGGCCACGTGGATGGCGGTGACTTTGCCGGCGATGGCTGCCTGCACTTCGGTTTCCATCTTCATCGCTTCGGTGATCAGCACGGCCTGGCCGGCTTTCACAACGTCGCCTTCCTTGACCAGCACGTCGACGATGTTGCCCGGCATGGTGGTGCTGACGTGGCCCGGTGCAGTGGCTTGTTTGCGCTTGCTGCTGCCACCGCTGACGAATTCGTTGAGTGGTTCGAACACCACTTCTTCCGGCATGCCGTCGATGGACAGGTAGAAGTGACGCTTGCCTTCAGCCTTGACGCCGACACCGGTGATGTCGACTCGGTAGGTTTCACCGTGGACGTCGATGACGAACTCGGTCGGCACGCCTTCACCGCCGGCAGAGGCTACGCCGCCCGCTTCCGGAATCGGCAACAGCACTTCTGGAGTGAGGGTGCCGGCAGCGCGTTCCTCGAGGAATTTGCGACCGATGTCCGGGAACATCGCGTAGGTCAGAACGTCTTCTTCAGACTTGGCCACGGCACCGATTTCGGCACGCAGCTTGGTCATTTCCGGCTTGAGCAGGTCAGCCGGACGAACGTCGATCACTTCTTCGCTGCCGATGGCCTGGCGGCGCAGTTTTTCGTTTACGGTGCCTGGCGCCTTGCCGTAGCCGCCTTGCAGGTAGAGCTTCACTTCGTTGGTGATGGTTTTGTAGCGCTCACCAGCCAGCACGTTGAAGAACGCCTGGGTGCCAACGATCTGCGAGGTCGGGGTTACCAGCGGCGGGAAGCCGAGGTCTTCACGAACACGCGGGATTTCGGCCAGCACTTCGCTCATGCGGTTCAGCGCGCCCTGCTCTTTGAGCTGGTTGGCCAGGTTGGAGATCATGCCACCCGGTACCTGGTTGACTTGCACGCGGGTGTCGACGGCGGTGAATTCGCTTTCGAACTGGTGGTACTTCTTGCGCACGGCGTAGAAGTACAGGCCGATCTCTTGCAGCAGTTCCAGGTTCAGGCCGGTGTCGAATTCGCTGCCTTTAAGGGCGGCGACCATCGACTCGGTGCCAGGGTGGCTGGTGCCCCAGGCGAAGCTGGAGATCGCGGTGTCGATGTGGTCGGCACCGTTTTCGATGGCCTTCATCTGGCACATCGCAGCCAGGCCAGCGGTGTCGTGCGAGTGAATGAACACTGGCAGCGACTGCTCGGCTTTCAGTGCCTTGACCAGTTCACCTGTGGCATATGGGGTCAGCAGGCCGGCCATGTCCTTGATTGCCACCGAATCGCAACCCATGGCTTCCATTTGCTTGGCCTGGTTCACGAATGCCTCGATGGTGTGCACCGGGCTGGTGGTGTAGGCGATGGTGCCTTGGGCGTGTTTGCCCGCCGCTTTCACCGCTTCGATGGCCACGCGCAGGTTACGCACGTCGTTCATGGCGTCGAAGATGCGGAACACGTCGATGCCGTTGACCGCCGCCTTGGCGACGAAGGCTTTGACCACGTCGTCGCTGTAATGGCGGTAGCCCAGCAGGTTCTGGCCACGCAGGAGCATTTGCAAACGGGTGTTAGGCAACGCCGCGCGCAATTGGCGCAGACGCTCCCACGGGTCTTCTTTGAGGAAGCGTACGCAGGCGTCGAACGTCGCGCCGCCCCAGCATTCCAGCGACCAGTAGCCGACTTTGTCGAGCTTGTCGCAGATCGGCAGCATGTCTTCGGTGCGCATGCGGGTGGCGAGCAGCGATTGGTGGGCGTCGCGCAGGATTGTGTCGGTAACGTGGATTTGTTTGCTCATTGTTCTATTCCTCACAGGCCTGCGTGGGCGGCGATGGCGGCGGCGATGGCCAGGGCCAGCTCTTCGGGTTTGCGCTTGATCGAGTAATTGGTCAGTTCAGGGTGGCTTTCAACGAAGCTGGTATTGAACTGGCCGCTACGGAATTCCGGGTTACGCAGGATTTCCTGGTAGTACGCGGCGGTGGTCTTGACCCCTTGCAGACGCATGTCGTCGAGGGCACGCAAGCCACGGTCCATTGCCTCTTCCCAGGTCAGCGCCCACACCACCAGTTTCAGACACATGGAGTCGTAGAACGGCGGAATGGTGTAGCCGGTGTAGATCGCCGTATCGGTACGCACGCCAGGACCGCCGGGTGCGTAGTAACGGGTGATCTTGCCGAAGCTCGGCAGGAAGTTGTTTTTCGGGTCTTCGGCGTTGATCCGGAATTGCAGCGCGAAACCGCGGTGCTGGATGTCTTCCTGTTTCACCGAAAGCGGCAGGCCGGACGCGATGCGGATCTGCTCACGCACGATGTCGATGCCGGTGATTTCTTCGGTGATGGTGTGCTCAACCTGCACCCGGGTGTTCATCTCCATGAAGTACACCTCGCCCTCGGCGAGCAGGAACTCCACAGTGCCGGCGTTCTCGTAACCCACCGCCTTGGCTGCGCGCACCGACAGGTCGCCGATGTAGGCGCGCTGTTCCGGGGTCAGTTGCGGGCTCGGCGCGATCTCGATGAGTTTCTGGTTACGGCGCTGGATCGAGCAGTCACGCTCGAACAGGTGCACCACATTGCCAAAGCTGTCGCCGAGGATCTGCGCTTCGATGTGTTTCGGGTTGACGATGCATTTTTCCAGGAACACTTCCGCCGAACCGAAGGCCTTGGTGGCTTCGGAAATGACCCGAGGGAATGCTTGTTCAAGTTCTTCTCGGCTGTCGCAGCGACGGATACCACGGCCACCACCACCGGAAGTCGCCTTGAGCATCACCGGATATCCGATGCGGTCGCCTTCGACCAAGGCTTCGGCGATGTCCGCGACGTTGCCCTCGGTACCCGGGGTGACGGGTACGCCAGCCTTGATCATGCTGCGACGGGCTTCAGTCTTGTCGCCCATGCGGCGAATCACTTCAGCCGATGGACCGATGAACTTGATGCCGCGTTCTGCGCAGATATCTGCCAGCTCAGCGTTTTCCGAGAGGAAACCGTAGCCGGGATGCAACGCATCACAACCGGTTTCTACTGCCAGATTCACCAGCTTGCGCGCATTCAGGTAACCGGCCAGTGGCTCGGCACCGATGCTGTGGGCTTCATCCGCACGCTTCACATGCAAGGCATGGCGGTCGGCGTCGGAATAGATCGCAACCGAGCGAATGCCCATCTCGGCGCAGGCTCGCACGATTCGTACGGCAATCTCACCACGGTTGGCGATCAGGATCTTTGTTATCACTTGGAGTTTCCCTTGAGCCGGTGGTACCCACGACCTGCTAGACCAGGTCGACGCGTGACCAAATGTTTCAATTCAGTCGCAGGCCCACACTAGCCCCAGCAAGGGATTAACAAAAATGATTAATTATTGGGTCAGGCATAAGTAAAGACTTATAGTTGATGCATCAGCCTGCGGCAGGAGCTTTAAGATAATGCGTAAGTCATTGATGCGTATGACATTGCGTCAATTGCAGATCTTCAATGAGGTCTGTGATTTACGGTCTTACAGCCGTGCGGCGGACGAAATGTCGCTCACACAACCTGCCGTGAGCCTGCAGATTCGTCAACTTGAGGAGCTGATTGGTCAGCCTTTGTTCGATTACGTCGGCAAAAAACTCTACATGACCGAAGCGGCTGAAGCGCTTCAGCGGGCCAGCCGGGATATTTTCGGGCGCCTGGAAAACCTCGACATGCAGCTGTCGGACATGCAGGGATCACTGCAGGGGCAACTGAAACTGGCGGTGGAATCCAGCGCCAAGTATTTCGTGCCGCACCTGTTTGCCGCGTTCAAACGTCAGCATCCGGAAGTGAACCTGCAACTGACCGTGGTCAACCGTGGGCAAGTGATCCGCCGTCTCTCCGACAACCGCGACGACCTGGTGATCATGTCCATGGTGCCGCAGGACATGGGGCTGGAGTTCCTGCCGTTCCTCAACAATCCGATCGTGGCCGTGGCGCCGCCGGATCATCCGTTGTGCCATATGGGGCCGTTGCGCTTGCAGGACCTTGAACCCTACACGCTGCTATTGCGCGAGCCCGGCTCGGGTACGCGACTGGCGTGCGAAGAGTATTTCAAAGAGAAGCGCGTGCATTTCAACCAGACCCAAGAGGTCGCATCGGCCGAAGCCCAGCGTGAATGTGTACTGGCGGGTCTGGGCGTCGCGCTGTTGACGCGCCACGCCCTGAACCTGGAGTTGGCGACCGGCGGACTGATCGAGTTACCGGTCGAAGAACTGCCACTGTTTCGCAGCTGGTGCCTGGTGCAGGCCAAGGCCAAACGGCTGTCGCCGGTGGCCCACGCATTCCTTGCGTTTATCCGCAGCGAACGGGTGCAGATCAGCGCCCTGGTTGAGCGTTTCGACGGGAAGTTGCGGGAGCTGCCTGCCAGTAGTTGAGTTCCAGCTCGGGAAAATCACCGATCTCGGCCAACAACTGGCGGCGTTCGCAGCGATCTTCGATAGCGCGACGAAATTCCATGCGCCGCTGGTCTTCTTGCTGACGACGGGTTTTGACGGCGCTGTTGCGTTCTTCGTAGGGCTGGGCCATTTCGAGTCTCCCAAGGCGATTACGGGAGTTACAGGATGGGCGCGAGGGATGACGGTTTGGCGGCTTGTGCGTTACAGGGATGTGAATCTTCGGCGTTTTCGATGACGCCATCGCGAGCAGGCTCGCTCCCACATTTGACGGAGTTGTCCTGACGGACGCGGCCCCCTGTGGGAGCGAGCCCGCTCGCGATTAAGGTCGGAACGACCTTACGACGACGTCAGTCGTCCAGGGCTTTCACCGATTTGGGCGACAACCGCAAGCTGCGCAGGCTGCGCTTGACGCTCTTGAGGTGGTTGACCAGGCTCGGCCCGCGCGCCATGGCCACGCCCATCGCCAACACGTCGATCACCACCAAATGAGCGATGCGCGAGGTCAGCGGTGTATAGATTTCGGTGTCTTCATGCACGTCGATTGCCAGGTTGACGGTCGACAGCTCGGCCAACGGCGTCTGGCTCGGGCACAAGGTGATCAACGAGGCGCCGCTTTCGCGCACCAGGTTGGCTGTGATCAACAGATCCTTGGAACGCCCGGACTGGGAAATGCAGATCGCCACGTCAGTCGGCTTCAAGGTGACCGCCGACATCGCCTGCATGTGCGGGTCGGAATACGCGGCCGCCGTCAGCAGCAACCGGAAGAATTTGTGCTGGGCATCCGCCGCCACCGCACCTGACGCGCCAAAGCCATAAAACTCGACACGCTGGGCCTGGGACATCAGCGACACCGCCCGCTGCAATTCCACCGGGTCGAGCTTCTCGCGAACCTCCATCAGGGTGTGCAGTGTGGTGTCGAAAATTTTCAGGCTGTAGTCGGCGACCGAATCGTCTTCATGGATCGCGAACTGGCCGAAGCTCGCACCGGCCGCCAGGCTTTGCGCCAACTTCAGTTTCAGATCCTGAAACCCGGAACAACCGATGGCGCGGCAGAACCGCACGATGGTCGGCTCGCTGATGCCCACGCTGTGGGCCAGGTCGGCCATGGAGCTGTGCATCACCGCCGCCGGGTCAAGCAGCACGTGGTCGGCGACCTTGAGCTCCGACTTGCGTAACAGGTGGCGTGACTGGGCGATGTGTTGCAGCAAATTCAAGGGGCTGGACTCTTTGTTATTGGCAGGCGCCGGGGATGTAGCAAGCTTGTAGTTATACTACATGAATTGGCTTTTTGCCTGCTCAATGCGCAACCGAATCCCTCGTTTTCAGGCGTGCGCGCTTCATGTAGCACTCATTATCAGAGCTGCAGCGCAACCGCAGCACACCCTTAGGCTAACAACCCTCCCTCATCGACTCACTAAAAACAGCAGGGTCTTAGTTGCTATAAGAGCAAAAAACAAAACACTCAAACTTACAAATGCAAATAACAACCCTCTTCCAAAAACAACTTCGACTAGTTACCTTAATCGTGCAGGAAGCAATCAAACTTAATTAAAGGAGTTACACACTATGAGCATTAAAACCAAAGACTGGACCGCACAAATTGATCGTATGCCTGGCGCAGCTTCTTTCCGCGCTTTCGGTACCGTAACCGTTGCACACACAGGCATTACTCCCAAGCTGGTAATGACCGATCTTCAGGATAAATCCTTTGATCTGCGACTGGAGTTGATTCTTGAAAACTCCAACGAAATTTCGCTGCAAGTTGAAACAGACAAAGTTGTCGAATATAAGTCGCTGGGCAATTCCAATGTTTCCGGTGTGAGCATTTTCTATAAAGGTGAAAAAATTCACCACATCGATAAAGTTCTGATTACAAACTAAGTCTATAAACACCTTCCCGCCATTTACGTGGCGGGAAGGTGTGATTGTGCGACACACCTTCAGTCGGCGGATTGCGCTCGCAGAAGGTCCGCCAACCCACCCGCTTCTATCGGGCGACTGATCAAATACCCCTGCACCTCATCACAACGCTCAGCCTGCAAAAACTCAAGCTGCTCCGACCGCTCCACGCCTTCAGCCACCACCTTCAACGACAACCCGTGGGCCATCGCAATGATCGCCCGGGTGATCGACGCATCCACGCTCCCCTCCCCCAGGCCGCGAATGAATGCCTGATCGATCTTCACGTAATCCACCGGGATGCGCTTGAGGTAGCTCAGCGACGAATAGCCGGTGCCGAAATCGTCGATGGCCAGCTTCACCCCAAGATCACGCAGCTGCTGGAACGTCGCGATGATGTGCTCAACGCTATCCAGCAACTGGCTTTCGGTAAGCTCCAGTTCGAGGTAGTGCGGTGCCAGGCCGGTTTCTTCCAATACCTGACGCACCAGGCTGACCAGCTTGCCCTGGCGCAACTGATGCACCGACAAATTGACCGATACCCGAATCGGTTCCAGCCCCTGGCGCTGCCATTCGCAGGCTTGCCAGCACGCCTGTCGCAACACGAATTCGCCGATCGGGCCGATCAGCCCGGTTTCTTCGGCCAGGCCGATGAAGTCCGACGGCGGCACGCGGCCCATGGTCGGGTGGTCCCAGCGCACCAATGCCTCGGCGGCATTCAGCCGGCCGGTGGCGAGGCAAAGCTTGGGTTGGTAAAACACTTTCAGTTGTTTTTCTTCAATGGCTTTACGCAGCTGGTTTTCCAGCTGTAAGCGCTCAAGCGTGCTGGCTTGCAGACTGTCGGTGTAGAACTGGAAATTGTTGCCGCCCAAGTGTTTGGCATGTTGCATGGCCATGTTCGACTGACTCACCAGCGCGGAGATTTCCCGTGCGTTGTCCGGCAGCATGCTGATGCCCATGGACGCGCTGACCACCAGCTCATGTCCCTCGACGGTCACCGGCAAACGCAGCTTGGCCGACAGGCGAGTCGCCACCCGCGCCAGACTCGAAAGGTTGCCGTAAGCGTCGAACAGCACGGCGAACTCATCGCCGGACAATCGGGCGATGGTGTCTGCTTCCGGCAGTGCGTTGACCAGCCGCCGGGCCATTTTCTGCAACAGTTGATCGGCGATTTCATGGCCAAGGCTGTCGTTGAGCAACTTGAAGCGATCAAGGTTGATGTGCAACAACGCCAGACTGCGCCCGCCCTGGCGCACGCGCTGATGGGCTTCACGCAACCTTTCGCGGAACAACGAACGGTTGGCCAGGCCAGTCAGTTCATCGTAGTGAGTCAGGTAGCGCATGCGCTCTTCAGATTCGCGCCGCGCCGAGAGATCGGCGAAGAAGCCGACGATATGGCTGACATTTCCCCGCGTATCGCGCACGGCGTTCAATTGCAGCCATTGCGGATACAGCTCGCCGTTCTTGCGCGTTTCCACCAGCTCGCCCTGCCAACTGCCGTGTTGCTCCAGCGCCTGATGAATCGCCCCGTAGTGGCGACGGGCATCGCGACTGCACGGCAGTTCCACGACGTTGCGCCCGAGCATGTCGTCGATGTCATAGCCCGTTAAGCGGCTGAACGCCTGGTTTACCGCGATAAGTGCGTAATTCGGATCGAAAATCATGATGCCTTCGCTGGCGGCTTCGAACACCGTCGCCGCCAGTTGCTGCTGCGCTTCCAGCATCTTGCTGGCGCTGATGTCGCGGCGGGTGCCGACCATGCGGATCACCCGACCGCCGTCACTGCGCTCCACCGCTCGACCGCGGTCTTCGATCCAGACCCAATGACCATCGCCATGGCGCACGCGGTATTCGATCTGATAGTCCTCGCTGCGGCCCTTCAGATGCTCGACCAGTGCGCGCCTCAGCGACGGCAAGTCCTCGGGATGCAGGCGCGGCTTGAGGTGACGCAGCATGGCCGTCACGAATTCCGGCTCCAGGCCGAACAACTCTTGAATATGGGTGTGATGGACTTCGTCGGTTTGCAGGTTCCAGTCCCACAGCCCCAGTTCACTGGCCTTCAAGGCCAGCGCCAGGCGCGCCTCGCTTTTGCTCAGGGCCTGGTTGGCAGCATCCAGCTCCAGGCTGCGCTGGGCGACGCGGCTTTCCAGTCCAATCTGAATTTCTCGCAACTCGTCTTCGGCACGACGGCGCTGATCGATTTCTTTGGCAAGATCATGGTTCAACTGGTCGCTGCGGCTCTGGGCCTGCTGCAAGTGCTCGATCAAGGCCTGATTCTGGAAGCGGCGCAACAACCCGCGATCAATCAGCCGATTGACCTGCCAGGCGACCACGCTCAACGCTCCCAGCAAAATCAGGCCGAACCAGCCCCAGCCCTGCTCCTGCTCGTCACCGCCCCAGAACAGGTAGGCGATGGCCGGTAACAGGCACGGTAAGGTAAAGGACAGGAAGGCTGGCAGGCTGACGGCGTAAGCGACGCTGGCCGAGAGGGCTGCCGCGCCGATCAGGCCGAACACCCAGGCTTGCTGGATGAAATTGTCGGCGGGCACCAGAGCAATGCCGGCGCCGGCCAGGGTCAGGCCGGTCATGGCCGAACCGAGCAAAAACATGCGACGCCAGACTGGATGGGCCTGGCGGTTGGGAATGGCCGAATCGAAAGCGGCGACCTGAATCACCCGCAGCGCCACCAGCGACAACAGCCACACCAGCCAGACGCTGACCAGGAAGTAGCGCTGCGGACTCCAGAGCAATCCCGCACACACCAGGCCATTGATCAGCATGAACAGCGTCGGCAGCAGCGAGCCTTGATAAAGCAGGCGCGTGCGCTCGACCGCCATTTCCATGGCGTACTGTTTGCGGATAACCCGGGGCTCCACAGTGGGGCCCGACAGGTCGGAGCTGAGGGTCATAGGCAATGTTCTTGTTCTTATAATGGTGAGCATGAGCCCGAAACGTGGACGGAGCATACACAAGCCAATGCCCTTACCAAACTGCTCCAGATCATAATTTCTGCAAAAGTCCGGAGCCCTTTTACCCCCTGGAAACGCTGGAAGCGAGCCCCGCCAACGCCTGCAGCCAGTGACCGACCGGTCGTCCTCCGCGTATCTTTCATCGGCTAAAGCAAAGCGGGGTTTGCCCGGTGTGGCGCCGCCCCCTAGAATGCCCCGATGCGCGATGATCTCTCCCTTCTGCTGAACTCCCTCAACGATGCCCAACGCCAGGCCGTAGCTGCCTCCGTGGGTCGTCAGTTGGTCCTGGCCGGTGCTGGTTCCGGTAAAACCCGAGTGCTGGTGCACCGTATCGCCTGGTTGATCCAGGTCGAAAACGCCTCGCCCCACTCAATCCTGTCGGTGACCTTCACCAACAAGGCCGCTGCCGAGATGCGTCATCGCATCGAGCAGTTGATGGGTATTAACCCGGCCGGCATGTGGGTCGGCACTTTCCACGGCCTGGCGCACCGCTTGCTGCGGGCGCACTGGCAGGAAGCCGGCCTGAGCCAGACCTTCCAGATTCTCGACAGCGACGACCAGCAACGCCTGGTCAAACGCGTTATTCGCGAATTGGGTCTGGACGAGCAACGCTGGCCGGCCCGTCAGGCCCAGTGGTTCATCAACGGGCAGAAAGACGAAGGTCTGCGTCCGCAACACATTCAAGCCAGCGGCGACCTGTTCCTGGCGACCATGCGCAGCATTTATGAGGCCTACGAGGCCGCGTGCCTGCGCGCTGGCGTGATCGACTTCTCCGAATTGCTGCTGCGCGCCCTCGACTTGTGGCGCGATCACCCGGGATTACTGGCGCACTATCAGAAGCGCTTCCGGCACATTCTGGTGGACGAGTTCCAGGACACCAACGCCGTGCAGTACGCCTGGCTGCGACTGCTGGCCAAGGGTGGCGACAGCCTGATGGTGGTGGGCGACGACGATCAGTCGATCTACGGCTGGCGCGGCGCGAAAATCGAGAACATCTATCAGTACTCCGACGATTTCCCGGACGCCGAGACCATTCGTCTGGAGCAGAACTACCGCTCCACCGCCGGCATCCTCAAGGCAGCCAACGCCCTGATCGCCAACAACACCGGGCGCATGGGCAAAGAGCTGTGGACCGACGGCGGCGAAGGCGAAGCGATCAATCTGTACGCGGCGTTCAACGAACACGATGAAGCACGCTACGTGGTGGAAACCATCGAAAGCGCGCTGAAAACCGGCTTGGCTCGCAGCGATATCGCGATTTTGTACCGCTCCAACGCCCAATCCCGCGTTTTGGAAGAAGCCTTGCTGCGCGAGCGCATCCCTTACCGCATCTACGGCGGTCAGCGCTTCTTCGAGCGGGCTGAAATCAAGAACGCCATGGCTTACCTGCGTTTGCTGGAAGGTCGTGGCAACGATGCAGCACTGGAGCGGGTGATCAACGTTCCGGCACGCGGCATCGGCGAAAAAACCGTTGAAGCGATTCGCGACCATGCGCGCCACAGTGATGTGTCGATGTGGGAAGCCATGCGCCTGCTGGTCGCCAATAAAGGCCTGACCGGTCGCGCAGCAGGTGCGCTTGGCGCGTTTATCGAGCTGATCGAGAACCTCGCCGCCAAGTGCATGGAAATGCCGCTGCACCTGATGACCCAGACCGTCATCGAGCAGTCCGGACTGATTGCCTATCACGAAGCGGAAAAAGGCGAAAAAGGCCAGGCCCGGGTAGAAAACCTTGAGGAACTGGTCAGCGCAGCGCGCAACTTCGAGAACGCAGAAGAAGACGAGGACCTGACCCCACTGGCGGCGTTCCTCGGTCATGCGTCACTGGAGGCGGGTGACACTCAGGCCGATGAGCACGAAGACAGCATTCAGCTGATGACATTGCACAGCGCCAAAGGCCTGGAATTCCCTTACGTGTTCCTCGTGGGCATGGAAGAAGGCCTGTTCCCGCACAAGATGAGCCTGGAAGAGCCGGGTCGTCTTGAGGAAGAACGTCGTTTGGCCTACGTCGGCATTACCCGGGCAATGCAGAACCTGGTGATGACCTATGCTGAAACCCGACGCCTGTATGGCAGCGAAACCTACAACAAGGTCTCGCGTTTCGTACGTGAAGTGCCGAAAGGCCTGATTCAGGAAGTGCGCCTGTCCAACAGTGTCAGTCGCCCGTTTGGCGGCGGCCAGCAGCAGAGTTCCAGCAGCCTGTTTGGCGGCAGCGAGATTCCCGACACCGGGTTCAGCCTCGGTCAGACCGTACGGCATTCGGTGTTTGGCGACGGCGTGATCCTGAACTTCGAAGGTGCCGGCGCGCAGGCCCGGGTGCAGGTGAACTTCAGCGAAGGCAGCAAGTGGCTGATGTTGGGCTACGCCAAACTGGAAGCGATCTGAAGGCTTTTCTGTAGGAGCGAGCCTGCTCGCGATTGAGGGCACCGCGGGTTATCTAATAGACCGAGGTGCGACTATCGCGAGCAGGCTCACTCCTACAGGGGTTTGGGTTTGAACCACTTCGGCAAGTTGATCTTATAAAGGCGCGAACCATGGGCTCGGGTTTCTTTTCTTCCTGGACGTTCTGGGCCCTGATGTCGGCAGCCTTTGCCGCCATGACCGCGATTTTTGCCAAAATCGGCATCGAAAACGTCAACTCCGACTTCGCCACGTTGCTGCGCACCGTGGTGGTGTTGGTCAGCCTGGCCTTGATTTTGTACGCCACGGGCCAATATCAGTCATTAGGATCGATCTCGGCCAGGAGCTACCTGTTCCTGCTGCTGTCGGGACTGGCCACCGGCGCCTCGTGGATCTGCTACTTCCGCGCATTGAAACTGGGGCCGGCCTCGCTGGTCGCTCCGGTGGACAAACTCAGTGTGGTGTTGGTGGCGGTGCTCGGCGTGATCTTGCTGGGTGAAAAACTCGACCTGCGCCAATGGGGCGGAATCGGCCTGATCACGGCCGGTGTGGTCATGCTGGCGCTACGACGCTAAGCCCCTTCCTACAGAACCTATCCACTCGTCCTACGGACCGAAGTAAACAGGCCTTATTGCCCTGACTGAAGCTGAACACGACCTGTCAGGCAAAAGCCCGAAACACTCTGCCGCTAGCCAGTAACACTTCAGCTGTGCAACATGGCGCGCGTGCCATCCACAAATGGGAATTCCCTTTATGAAACGTTTTCTTAGCATCGCCATGGCGTTGTGCATCGGCCTGACGATGAGCCTCGACGCCAACGCCAAGCGCTTTGGTGGCGGCAAGAGCTCCGGCGCTGCGCCGACTCACCAGACCAGCCAAATGGCTCCTTCTTCTGCTGCAGGTGGCGCTGCTGCCACTGCAGGCGCGGCCGGTGCCGCTGGCGCTGCCGCCAAGGCCGGCGGTGCTTCGCGCTGGCTCGGCCCTCTGGCCGGTATCGCGGCCGGTGGCCTGCTGGCTTCCATGTTCATGGGCGGCGGCTTCGAAGGCATGCAGATCTTCGACATCCTGATCATGGCCGTCATTGCCTTCCTGGTCTTCCGTTTCATCGCCGCTCGTCGTCGCAAGCAACAGGAGCACCTGGCTCCGGCTGGCGCACCAATGCAGCGTGAAGTGTTCGAGCAGAAGCCAAGCGCCATGGGTTCGATCTTCGGTGGTTCGGCCGCTCCGGCTGCCGCCCGTCCGGTCATCAACGCGCCAGCCTGGTTCAATGAAAAGAACTTCATTGAAGCGGCCCGCAACCACTTCCAGTCCCTGCAGCAACACTGGGACGCCAACGAAATGGACAAGATCGCCGAGTTCGTGACCCCGCAGCTGCTTGAGTTCCTCAAGCGCGAACGTGCCGATCTGGGTGAGGGTTTCCAGTCCACCTACATTGATAACCTCAATGTTCAACTGGATGGCGTCGATGATCGCGCCGACAAGACCATCGCCACCCTGACCTTCAGCGGCGTGTCGAAAACCTCGCGTTTCGACCAGGGCGAAGTGTTCAGCGAAAGCTGGAACATGGAACGTCCACAGGGTGAAAACCAGCCTTGGCTGGTTGCCGGTATCCGCCAGAACGGCTGAACCGACCTGCGTTAGATGTGTCGCAACAAAAACCCCGGCCTAGTCCGGGGTTTTCTATTTCACGGTTGCATCTATAGCGAGCTACTGTATAAACCGCCCCAACTAAACCGCGCCATACAAGCAAGAGGATCCCGGACGTGGAAGAAATCATCGAACAACTGCGTGAAGCCAACGAACCGGTACCGGTCCCCTTGGAGCTGCCCGACGAAGATCTGCTGGTCGAAATCGAAGAACAACTGTTTATCGACATTCCGTTTGTTTTCAGAGAATTTTTGCTGACCGTCAGCGACGTGGTCTACGGCAGCCTGGAGCCGGTGACCGTCACCGACCCGCAATCCCACACCTACCTGCCGGACGTTGCCGCCAACGCCTGGGACGCCGGTGTCGATCGCAGCCTGATCCCGATCTGCCAGGACGGTGACGACTACTACTGCGTCGAAGAAGACGGCACTGTAGTGCTGTGGCAAGCCGAAGAAGAGCTGATCGCCGAAGAAACCTGGGAATCGGTGTGGCACTGGGCACGAGACGTCTGGCTGGAAAGCTGAGCCGTCTGACGCGCCGCGTGGTCAATGCCCCGAAGATTCCTTGTGATTGTCCAGGGTTTCCAGCAAGGCCACCTGCATCCGCGTGTGCACGCGGATGAACCAGCGCCAGAGCAACGCCGCCACGGCGGCCGCGACCACGACAATCAGCACCAGTAACTTGTTGGTCGGCAGAATACTGGCCGACAAGGCTGCCAACAGCAGGAAGATCACCAACAGCGAAAGGATCGGGATCACCTCGGCGATCACCCGACGCACTCGCTGCGTGTGACGGCCGGCCATCTCCGGTTTCACGCCCATCTCCGCCAACAACATCGACAGCGCCTTGAGCTTGCGATAGGCGGCGATCAGGAACGGCAGCGACAACAGCAATGCCCCGCCCCAAATCAACGCCTTCTGCCAGCTCGGGTCGCTGATCCAGTCCTGCAAATAGGGCGACATCCGCTCGGCAAAAAAAGCGCCCGAGAAGAAAATCGCAATCACCAGCGCCAGATTGACCCCCACCTGCAACAGAATCCTGCGGATCATCGACGCCAGTAGCGCACCCTCGCCCTGAGGCTGGATGCTCCGCAGCCATTCGCCATACATCCCCAATACACGGCCCAACCGCTGCGGCATCACGCCAGCCAGTTTGATGGACAGCGGATCAGCGGCGCGGATCAGATACGGCGTCAGCAGCGTAGTGATCACCGACACCGCCACGGCGACCGGGTAGAGGAAGTTGCTGGTGACCTGCAGGGTCATCCCCAGTGCCGCGATGATGAAAGAAAATTCGCCAATCTGCGAAAGACCCATCCCCACGCGCAGTGAGGTGCGTCCGTCATTGCCGGCGATAAAAGCACCGAGGCCGCAGGACAACATCTTGCCGAGAACCACAGCGACGGTAATGACTGCGATTGGCCAGGCGTATTGCAGCAGGATCATCGGGTCGAGCATCAGCCCGATGGCGACGAAAAAGATTGCACTGAACAGGTCGCGAACCGGCTCGATCAGTCGCTCGATCTTCAACAATTGCCGCGACTCGGCCATGATCGCGCCAATCAGGAACGCGCCGAGCACCATGCTGTATTCGAGCTTGACCACCAACAGGCAGAAGCCAAAACACAGGCCCAGTACGGTGATCAGCAGCATCTCGTTGCTTTCGAATTTGGCCACGTAGGCCAGCAGGCGCGGCACCAGCAGAATCCCGATCACCAGCGCGACGATCATGAACAGCGACAGTTTGCCAACCGTGGAAAACACTTCGCCGGAACTGACCGTGCCACTGACCGCGATGCTCGACAGCAAGGCGATGATTCCGATGCCGAGAATGTCCTCGACGATCAGTACGCCGAAAATCAGCTGCGCAAAACGCTCGTTTTTCATCTTCAGGTCATTGAGCGCCTTGACGATGATGGTGGTCGATGAGATGGCCAGGATCGCGCCGAGGAACAGCGAGTCCATGGTGTTCCAGTCGAACCAGCGGCCGATTTCGTAGCCGATCCAGATCATCAGCACGATTTCCAGGAACGCCGCGATAAACGCCGTGGCGCCGACCTTGAACAGTTTGCGCAGGCTGAACTCCAGGCCGAGGCAGAACATCAGGAAAATCACCCCGAGCTCGGCGAGGGTCTTGATGGTGTCTTCGTCGTGGATCAGGCCGAAGGGTGGCGTGTGCGGGCCGATGATGAACCCGGCGACGATGTAGCCGAGGACGACCGGTTGTTTGAGGCGGTGAAACAGTACGGTCACCACGCCTGCGACCAGCATGATCACTGCCAGATCCTGAATAAAACTGATGGCATGCATGGCGTGGGGCTCCTTAAGGTCGACTTTCGGAGGTTAACACCGCGACTTCCGCCAGAAAGGCGGTGCAATATATGGAAACAGATCGATCCGGCGTGACGGCGATCACCCGCCCGGCGTCCCGATAACTGTGGTTTGAAAAAACCGAACAGGCACCCGCAGAGGTGCACTCCTCCGAAACCTGCCTTGAACCGTGAGAACGTTATGGAACCCGGAAACGCCCAGCTGTCGATGACGGTACTGATGACTCCCGACATGGCCAACTTCTCTGGCAATGTCCACGGCGGCACCTTGCTCAAGTACCTGGACGAAGTGGCCTACGCCTGCGCCAGCCGCTATGCCGGCCGCTACGTGGTGACCCTGTCGGTGGATCAGGTGATTTTTCGCGAGCCGATCCATGTCGGCGAACTGGTGACCTTCCTGGCGTCGGTCAACTACACCGGCAACACCTCCATGGAGGTCGGCATCAAGGTGGTGACCGAAAACATCCGCGAGCGCTCGGTGCGCCACACCAACAGCTGCTTCTTCACCATGGTCGCGGTGGATGACGACCGCAAACCGGCCGCCGTACCGCCGCTGCAACCGCAGAACAGCGAAGACAAACGCCGCTACATGCAGGCCCAGCAGCGTCGGCAGATTCGTCAGGAGCTGGAAAAGCGGTATCAGGAGATCAAGGGCGACGCCTGATACGTTTGACCGTTAAATCGCATTCGCGGGCAAGTCGGATCGCCGCACCGCTCGCTCCTACAGGGATCGCATACAAACTGTAGGAGCGAGCGGTGCGGCGATCCGACTTGCCCGCGAAGCTTTTAAAGGCTGATCGCGGTGGCCTCAAACCGCACTCGCGGATGCGCAATACGGTCCTGCGCCCGCACCAGCTCCAACTCGTAACTGGCGCACGCCTGAGTCTCCAGCAGCACTTCATGCACCGCCGACGCAGCAAATTCGAACGCCGCCACCAGGCTGTCTCCCAGCAGTACACGCGCCAGAAACAGGCCGGATGTCAGGTCGCCAACGCCCACCGGTTGACGCGGAAACGCCAGCATTGGACGTCGCAGGTGCCAACTGCCTTCGTTCGTCACCAGCAACATCTCGAACACATCCTCCGGTTTGCCGGGATAGGCCAGATGCTTGACCAGCACCGCCTGCGGACCACGCGCCAGCAACGCTTTCGCCATGGCCAGGCAATCAAACAGCGACTGCGGCTTGCGGCCCGAGAAGCTGTCCAGCTCCAGTTGGTTCGGGCACATGAAGTCCGCCATGGCTGCCGCTTCTTCCAGCAGAAAATCGCTGACTTCGGCCGGCACGCTGCACCCCTTCTCTGGATGGCCCATCACCGGGTCGCACAGATACAGTGCCTTGGGATTCATCGACTTGATCCGCGCCACGCCCGTCAGGATCGCCCGGCCCTGGGCGGCACTGCCGAGGTAACCGGACAACACCGCATCGCAATTGCCCAACTCGCCAATCGCTGCGATGCCTTCGACCAATTCGGGAATCTGCTGCGGTGCCAGCACGTCGCCCGCCCATTGCCCGTATTGGGTGTGGTTGGAGAACTGCACGGTATTGAGCGGCCAGACATTCACCCCGACCCGCTGCATCGGGAAAACCGCGGCGCTGTTGCCAGCGTGGCCGAACACCACGTGGGACTGAATGGCGAGCAGATGGGGCGTACGTTTCATGCGGTGAGTTTTCCGTAAACCGATTGAAATTCAAGCCGCGCAGTATGCGACTAAACGCAGCCTGTACGACAGACCGGCGACGCAGTTAAGCTGACACTATCTAGTTGGAGCACCCTGTTGATGCTGACCCTCGGAAATATCTTCGTGCTGATGCTACTCGCCACAGGCGGCGCGTGGCTGTGGCACAACCATGGCTTGCGCGAGCGTGCGCTGGAGCGGGTCAAGCTGCATTGCGTCAAGCTCGGGATCGAGTTGCTGGACGGCAACGTGGCGCTGAAAAAAATCGCCTTCATCAAGGATGCCAACGGTCGGCGACGCTTGGCCCGCGTGTACAACTTCGAGTTCACGGTGACCGGCGAAACCCGCCATAACGGCACCATCACCCAGTTCGGCGCCCACAGCGCGCAGATCGAACTGGCGCCCTACCCGATGCCGTTCGACGACACGCCTCCGGTGGTCGACGTGGCGAAGCCACGCGCTGAAGTGATTGAGCTTAGTCAGTGGCGGCAAGAACACACAAAATGGCGTCCTTAATTCAACCGACAGTCGGCCAGTGCGCTCTGCAATGAATCAATCTCCTGCGGCTCGCTGAAGATCAGCTCGATCCGCGAATCCCGGCGCCATTCACTGGGCTGCCACGCCAATGGCGAGTTATCCAGGGCATTCGCTGAAACCCAGCCGTCGCTGCTGTGGATAACCAGCTTCGCCCGCCGCCAGGCAAGGCTTTCAAGCCATCGGCCAACGCGCGCGGAATCGAATGTCTGGCTCGGATGCCAGCGCCAACCAATGCTCCAGCCCCCCTCCTGCTCCTGACTCAAGCAAATCGGCACCTCGGGATCGGTCCAGACGGTCGGCATCTGCGCCATTCCTTTGGGTTGGATGAAGTTATCCACACCCGCCACAGCCTTCGCCTCCAGGCCGGGCAACTCGCTCAATGGCAACCGCGCCTGTTGCGTCCAGTACACGCGCCGCGCCGGCAACTGCGCAACAATTCGCTGATGATCGCCTGTGTCGAGGTTTTCCGACTTGTTCAGCAACAACAGCCCGGCGCTGCCCAACGCCTCCTGCTGCGTCACAGGCAGCGGTTTGCCGGCGGCGAGCGCTTGGGCATCCAGCACCAGCACGCTGGGCTGGACGGCCAGCACACCCAACCACGGCGCCTCTTGCAATTGCCTGAGCAACTGCGCCGGATGGCCCAGCCCGGATGGCTCGATAAACAACCGATCCGGCCGCGCCTTGCGCAGCAAACGTCCGAGGCCGATCTGAAACGGCGCACCATTGACGCAACACAAACAGCCCCCGGCCACTTCACCCAGTGCGATACCATCGGCATCCCGGGTCAGCAACGCAGCGTCGAGGCCGATCTGGCCGAACTCGTTGATCAGCACCGCCCAGCGCTCGTTCGCCGGCCGCTGCGCCAACAGATGCTTGATCAAACTGGTCTTGCCTGCGCCCAAGGGGCCGGCAATGACGTGCGTTGGAATGTTCTGCAACATGGTCGGTGTTTTCTGAGGAGGTAAAGGATGCGGTTGATTGGCTGGACGTTGCTTCTGGCGCTGGTTTGCGGCGAGGCGCTGGCCCAGGCCTGCGTAGTACATAGCACGGCTGAGCGACTCGACGTGAAAGTCTGCCAGCAGAACCGCAACATCCCGGAAAAGCTCTTCGCCGACGGGTTCTGCCAGCCCAATCTTCCTGGCCAGAAAGTCGACGTGCAATACGTCGACCAATGCCCCGGCGGTGCATTCGGTGTATGCAGCAATGCCCAAGTCGCCAATATGCCTTACCGACAGGATATTCACTATTACGGCGTGGCCACCGACGCGGCGTACCTGAAGCCGTTTTGCGAAGGCCAGAGCCAGGGCAACTGGCTCAAGCCTTGATCCGCTAACCCAACCAGTCGAGGGTCAGGATCAAACGGCGCTCGCCCGGCGCGGGTTGCGGTGAGCGGTGGATCAGGCCAAAGCCTTCGTTGCCGTCCCATTTCTCGCCCTTGAGTAAAGCCACATAACCGCTGGCGATGTGCTGGATCAGCGAATCATCCGTGGGTTCGGCTTCGGGCTTGCTCAATTGGCGGCGATCCATCGCCCCTTCCTTCAGCCATTCGCTGCCAATTCCGGCGTACGTGGTGATCAAGCGCACAGGCACATGATCGACGTGAAAAAGCGGGCACATGGCTTTGTCCAGAACCCGTAGACGCACGCCGATACGCTTGGCGCCCAACAGGCAGGCGAATGCGCTGACCAACCAGGAAACGTCGGCGATAAAGCCTTCGTAGCCTTCAAGATCGTTGAAGCCCGAGGCCAGTCCCTGCAGATTGGGCTCGGTGTCGTCAGCGGGCATTTCCAAAACCAGCGACTCGGCCAATGGCTCGTTCAGAGACAGCAACAAACGGCCGAAATCGGCGATGTGCACCGGGAGTCGGCGCTGCCAAATGGCGAGGTTCACGCCATCGTCCAGAATTCGCGCGAGGGCTTGCGGCGTCTCGCCCTGAACCTGGCAAATGACCGGTCGTAACTTCAAGGTCGGCGCCAGCATCACGCGGCTTCCTCTTCATGCCAGGGGCCGAACGGATCGGGCAACAATCGCCAGCCCTCGACGCCGGACGCCATTTCTTCATCACTCAGCAGGCAGTCGTCGAGTTCCGCAGTGAGTAAGTTGAAGTCGATGTTCTGGCCAATGAACACCAGTTCCTGCCGGCAATCGCCAGTGGCGGCGGTCCAGTTTTCCATGATCCCCGCGGTGCTTTCTTCGTCCTGCGGCCATTGGGTTTTCGGCACGAAACGCCACCAGCGTCCGGCAAAACCATGGCGCATCAAACCGCCCGCCTGAGACCAGCTGCCCGCGTCCATGGGTTTGCTCGCCAGCCAGAAAAAACCTTTCGAGCGCAGCAATTTGCCATTCACCCACGGACGGTCGATGAAGCTGAAGAAGCGCTGTGGATGAAACGGCCTGCGTGCTCGATACGCCGTGGAAGAGATGCCGTATTCCTCGGTTTCCGGCACGTGTTCACCGCGAAGCTCCTGCAACCAGCCTGGCGCCTGCGCCGCTTTTTCAAAGTCGAAACGACCGGTGTTGAGGATCTTTTTCAGCGGGATTTCGCCCATGACCATCGGGATGATTTCGGCTTGCGAGTTCAATCGCTCAAGGATCGCGATCAGCTCCTGACGCTCGCGGCTGCTGATCAAATCGATCTTGCTGATCAGGATCACGTCGGCGAATTCGATCTGCTCGATCAATAGATCGGTGATCGAGCGCTCGTCCTCTTCGCCCAGGGTTTCGCCACGCGAGGCGAGGCTTTCGGCGGCCTGATAATCGAGCAGAAAGTTCATGCCATCGACCACAGTGACCATGGTGTCGAGCCGCGCGATGTCGGCCAGGCTTTGCCCTTCTTCGTCGCGGAAAGTGAAGGTTTCCGCCACGGGAAGGGGTTCGGAAATGCCGGTGGATTCGATCAGCAAATAATCGAAGCGGCCGTCCCTGGCGAGTTGGCTGACTTCTTCGAGCAGGTCTTCGCGCAAGGTGCAGCAGATGCAGCCGTTGCTCATTTCCACGAGTTTTTCTTCGGCGCGGTTCAGGGTGACATCACGCTGAACTTCACTGCCATCGATGTTGATTTCGCTCATGTCGTTGACGATCACGGCGACTCGCAGGTTGTCGCGGTTACGCAGCACGTAGTTGAGCAGCGTGCTTTTGCCGGCGCCGAGAAAGCCCGACAAAACGGTCACGGGGAGACGATTGGGCATCAGGTAATCCTCACAGGAGATGCCCGGTCGCAGTGTCGGGCTTAACTCAATGTTATAGTATAACAACTCAATTAAACCACTCCCTCTTGCCGACAGTGACAAAGGGCAGGATGCTGAAACTCGTTCGCCCCGTGAGAAACCCCATGCGCACTGCTTTGAAATTAACGCTGATGAGCGTTTCGTTGCTGCTCGCCGTAGACGCCTGGGCGCAAATACCGAGCCTGGCCAAATGCACCCGCAGCGCCAACCTGCTGGCCTGTGTGGATGCCGACGGCAACGCTTACAGCGTCAACACCGTCGGCAGCACGATCTACTTGCGAGGCTTCGAACAGGCGGGCAAGCGCTATTGGGCGCAAACCAACAGCCGCTACGGGCAACTGACATTCTTCACCGGGATCGCTTCCGACGGCGAAGCCTGGGTGGGCTACAACCGTCGGGTTGGCTGGACCACCATCAACCGGTTTTCCAGTTCCGGTGGCAGCAGTGCCAGGTTCACTTGCAGCCGGATCACCGGCTGCTAGGCCTGCGCTTTTTGCTGTTCCTGCTGCCAGGCGATGTAACTGTTGACCGGCGGATTCTTCTGGAAGTAGCGCTGTAATCCTTCGAACAATCCGTCAGCCACGGCCTGCTGATGCCGCGCCGTGACCAGCCGCTGACTGTCGCGAGCGTTGGAAATGAAGCCGGTTTCCACCAGGATCGACGGCACGTCCGGCGATTTCAGCACGGCAAACCCTGCCTGCTCCACGCGCTTCTGATGCAACGTGGTGATGCCCGCCAGACTGCCAAGCACCGTGTTGCCCAACTGCAAACTCGCGGCGAGGGTGGCGTTCATCGACATGTCGAGAATCACCCCGGCCAGCATCGGGTCCTTGTCCTTGAGATTGAGCAGGCTGGTGGCGCCCAACAGGTCCGCGCCGTTCTCTCGCTGCGCCATGAAGCGCGCCGTGGCCGACGTCGCTCCGCCCTCAGACAAGCAATACACCGACGCACCAGAAGCCGTGAGACGCGGCGCCGCATCGGCATGCACCGAGATGAACATATCGGCGTTGTGTTTGCGGGCGATCTCCACGCGCTTGCGCAGCGGGACGAAGAAGTCGTCGTTGCGCACCAGTTTCACGTCGAAGCCCTTCTCCCGTTTCAGCCGCTTGGCCAATAGCTGAGCAATGGACAACACCACGTCTTTCTCACGCTCGCCTTTGGCACCGACCGCGCCCGGGTCTTTGCCGCCATGGCCGGGGTCGACCACCACGATGATGTCCCGTTTCGGGTGAGCCTTGTCGATGGCTGCCACGGGCGCGGCGGCTATTTGCAAGGGTGCCGCTGTCTTCAGGTCGAGCACCAGCCGATGACCCTGCCCGTCCTGCGGCGGCAACAAAAAGCTGTTGAGCTGCACCGGGCCGCTGAGGTCGAGGACGATCCGCGTATCGCCCTGACCAAAGTGCCCGGAGCGGATCGAGCGGATCACCGTGTTGCCAAGCACCAGCTGACTGAAGTCGCCACTGAAGTTGGCGCCACTGAGGTCAATGATCAGCCGCTCAGGCGCGCTCAGTGAAAAGGTTTTGTACTGCACCGGCCCGCTCAGATCGAACACCAGGCGCAGCTTGTCATCCGAGCGCCAGAGCCGCGCGTTGCGAATTTGCGTGGCGCCAACACTGAAGGGCAATGCGAAGGCCGCGCTGGCCAGAATCAGGTTGAGCAAGTGACGTCTGTGCATGGTGAAAGCCGCTCGTGAAAAAGGCGTAGTCGATTTTAATGTAATAACATAACATGTCGAACCGACTTCCACGATGGACCTGCTCATGAATGCGCTGACTCTGCCGGATATCGCCGCGCAGGCCTCACGCCAAGCCCTGCCACTTGAATGGGTGGGCATGTGCGGCATTGCTCTTCCAGTTTTATTCGATGGCCAACGATTGAGCGCGAAGGCCGATGCGGGCGTGAGCCTCGATGATGGAGAAGCGCGCGGCATTCATATGTCGCGGCTGTACCTGGCGCTGGAAATGCTCGAACAGGAACGCCTGACACCCGCCCTGTTGCGGCGTGTCTTGCAGCGATTTCTTGATACCCATGAAGGTCTATCCCACAGCGCTTACCTGAACATTCACGCAGATTTACTGCTCAAACGGCCAGCGCTGATCAGTCCATTGTCCGGTTGGAAATCCTATCCAGTCAGCATCAATGCGCGTTTGAAAAACGCGATGTTCCACGTGGAACTAAACATCGACATCCCCTATTCCTCAACTTGCCCCTGTTCAGCTGCATTGGCGCGGCAGTTGATTCAGCAGCAATTCGTCGACGACTTTGCCAACCAGCCACTGCAACATGCCGATGTTTTGGCTTGGCTCGGCACCACAAAAGGCATCGTTGCCACGCCTCACAGCCAACGCAGCAATGCGCAGTTGAGGCTTCGTCTCGATGATTATCTTGATGACCTGCCACTGATTGCGCTGATCAACGATGCCGAAGGCGCCCTCGGCACCGCCGTGCAAACCGCGGTAAAGCGCGCGGACGAACAAGCCTTCGCGCTGGCCAATGGTCAAAACCTGATGTTCTGCGAAGACGCCGCTCGCCGTTTGAATCTGGCGTTGAAGCGCTCGCCCGGCATCAATGCCTTTCACCTGAAAGTCGTCCACGCCGAGAGCCTGCACGCCCACGACGCCGTCGCCGAAAGCCGATGGAATTGGGAGGTCGCATGATTCGCTGCGAGGCATTGCGCTGGGGTGCACCAGGCCAACCGCTCACGCCGCCGGTAGATTTCGAACTGAACCAAGGCAGCCTGACCGCCGTGATCGGCGCCAACGGCTCAGGCAAAAGCAGCCTGCTGAAAGTCATCGCCGGCCTGCAAAAACCACTGACCGGAAAAGTGATCCTGGATGTTCCACGCAAAGGCTCACTGTCGTTCCTCCCCCAGCAACAGCACCTCGACCGGCAATTTCCGATCAGTCTGCAAGAGTTGGTCGCCGCGGGTTTCTGGGGCAGCAAGCTATCCCCCGAAGTCCGAAGCCAGCGCCTTAAAGCCGTGTTGGAGAACTGGTGCCTGACCGGTCTGGAGCAGCGCCCATTGATGGCCCTCTCCGGCGGCGAATTGCAGCGCGCCCTGCTCGCCCGATTGAGCCTCGCCGAAGCGCCCTTGCTGTTGCTCGATGAACCTCATGCTGCCCTCGACGAACTCGGTCAATCACTGCTGTGGAGAAACATCCACGCCTGGCACGCCGAAGGCCGAACCCTGGTGGTCGTGTGTCATGACCTCGCCGCCGTGCGCCAACACATTCCTCAAACGCTGCTGATCAAAAGCAGCGGCTGCGTCCTCGGCTCAAGCACCGACCTTATCCGCCAACAACCACAGACGCAGGTGGCCTGATGCTCGCCGCAGCCCATCTTTGGCAACCGTTCCACGAGTTCGTGTTCATGCGCCGGGCACTGCTCGGTGGATTGGTGTTGGCCTGCAGCACGGCACCGCTCGGGGTGTTTCTGATCCTGCGACGCATGAGTTTGATCGGCGACGCGGTCGCTCACGGCATCCTTCCCGGCGCAGCACTCGGCTTCTGGTTTGCCGGGCTGAGCTTGCCGGCATTGACCTTCGGCGGCCTCGGTGCGGGCTTGAGCATGGCCGGGCTCGCGGCATGGATCACTCGCCGCACAGGTCTGAGAGAAGACGCGAGCCTCGCCGCAATCTACCCAATCTCCCTCGCCAGCGGCGTGCTGATCCTCGGCATCGCCGGCAAACGCCTGGACCTACTGCACCTGCTGTTTGGCTCGGCGTTGGCGGTCGACGGCCCGACGTTGACCGGCATGTTGTGGGTCTCAGGGCTCAGCCTTGTCGCCATGGCGCTCATCTACAAACCGTTGTTGCTGGACACCCTCGACCCACTGTTTCTGCAAACCGTCAGCCGTCTGGGTCCGCTGGCACACGGCGTATTCCTGACATTGGTGGTGCTGAATCTGGTGATCGGATTTCAAGCCATCGGTGCGTTGATGGTCGTCGGTCTGATGATGCTGCCCGCCGCCGCGTCGCGCTTCTGGAGCCGACGCTTGCCCGTGTTGATGGCCATCGCCGGGCTGCTTGGCTGCCTTTCGGTGTGGCTCGGCTTGTTGCTGTCGTTCTACTACTCGCTGCCCAGCGGCCCGGCGATCGTGCTGGTGGCTGGCGGCGGGTATCTGCTGTCCGTGGTGTTCGGACCGGTGCACGGCTTGCTGCGCCGCCCGCCCTTGCTCACATCCCAATGAGGTGTTTCCCGATGCGCGCTTTACTCGTGCTGTTCAGTTTGATGCTGTCGATGTCGTTGTCTGCGGCGGAAAAACTGCAGGTGGTCACCAGCTTCAGCATCCTCGCCGACATGACCCATCAGGTCGGTGGCGAGCACATCCAGATCACCAACATGGTTGGCCCTGACGCCGATGCTCACACCTATGAGCCGACTCCGGATGATGCCAAGGCATTGCTCAAGGCCAGACTCATCATCAAAAACGGCTTGGGTTTCGAGCCGTGGCTGGACCGCCTGGTGACCAGCACCGAGACCAAAGCCCCGGTCATCAGCGCGAGCCACGGCGTCATCCCACGCTCGCTGGATGAAGATGGCGAGACCGTCCCCGACCCTCACGCCTGGCACAACCTGGCGAACACCGAGCTGTACATCAGCAACATCACCAAGGCGCTGATCGCCGCCGACCCGGCGAACAAAGCCGACTACGTACGCAACAGCCAGGCCTACCTGAAACAGATCTACGCGCTGCTCGCCGAAGCCAAAGCCAAGCTCGGTTCGCTGCCACCGGGCAACCGCAAGATCGTCACATCCCACGACGCATTCGGTTATCTGGGTCAGGCCTATGGCATCGACTTCATGGCGCCACAAGGTCTGTCCACCGAGCGCGAACCCTCCGCCGCCGAAGTCGCTGCGCTGATCACCCAGATTCGCCAGGCCAAAGTCAAAGCGGTGTTCATGGAGAACATCAAGGACGCCCGCCTGCTCAAGCAGATTGCCGATGAAAGCGGTGCGCACATCGGCGGCACGCTGTACTCCGATGCGCTCGCTGCCACCGGTCCGGCGAGCACCTTTACCGGGTTGTTCGAGTACAACCTCAACACCTTGTACGAGGCTTTGAACAAGCCATGATCCGCAAGAATCCCTCGGGTGATTTGCCGCTGATTGCGGAGTCCGCCTACGTCGATAAGACTGCGATCATCTGCGGCAAAGTGGTGATCGGCGAGAACGTTTTCGTCGGCCCCTACGCGGTGATTCGCGCGGACGAAGTCGACGCCTCGGGCGAGATGGAGCCGATCACCATCGGCGCCAACTCGAACATCCAGGACGGCGTGGTGATCCACTCCAAGTCCGGTGCGGCGGTGACGATCGGCGAGTTCAGCTCGATCGCCCACCGCTCCATTGTTCATGGACCGTGCTCCGTGGGCGACCGGGTGTTCATCGGGTTCAACAGCGTGCTGTTCAACTGCGCCGTCGGTGATGGCTGCGTGGTGCGGCACAACTCGGTGGTCGACGGTCGCGACTTGCCCGCCGACTTCTACGTGCCCTCCACCACCCGCATCGGGCCCAACACCGACCTGTCGCAATTCCCGCCGGTGAGCGTCAGCGCCTCGGAGTTTTCCGAAGACGTGGCCCGCACCAACGTCGATCTGGTGCGTGGCTACAAAGCCCTGCAAAACGAGTTCTGACCATGAGCAGCGTGCTGATTCGCAATGCCCGGCTGGTGAATGAAGGACGTGAGTTTGACGGTGATCTGTTGGTCGGCCATGGTCGCATCGTCAAGATCGCGAGCAGCATCGAAGGGGAAAATGCTGCCGTCGAAATCGATGCTGACGGCCAGTGGTTGATGCCTGGAATGATCGACGATCAGGTGCACTTCCGCGATCCCGGTTCGCCCGACAAGGGCAGTTTCTACACCGAATCGCGAGCTGCGGTGGCCGGCGGCATCACCAGCTTCATGGACATGCCCAACACGAATCCGGCGACCCTGACGCTGGCAGCATTGGCCAACAAGAAGCGCCGCGCAGCGATCAATTCGGTGGCCAACTACGGCTTTCACTTCGGCGTGAGCAACGACAATCTCGACACCGTCGCCGCGCTCAATCCTTGCGAAGTGGCCGGCGTAAAAGTGTTCATGGGCGCGTCCACGGGCAATATGCTGGTAGACGATCCCAAGGTTCTGGAGCGGCTATTCGCCGAGGTGCCGACGATTCTGTTGGCCCATTGCGAACACACGCCCAGCATCGACGCCAATGCGCTGAACCTGCGAGAGCTGTTCGGCGAACACGTTCCCGCCGCAGCCCATCCGCTGATCCGCAATGCCGAGGCCTGCTTCCGTTCGTCCTCGATGGCCGTGGATCTGGCCAAGCGACATGGCACCCAGCTTCACGTGTTGCACCTGACCACCGCCCGCGAACTAGCGTTGTTCGAAGACAAGCCACTGACACAAAAACGCATTACCGCCGAAGTCTGTCTGCACCACCTGCTCTTCGACGATCGCGACTACGCAATGCTCGGCAACTTGATCAAATGCAACCCGGCGATCAAGACTCAGGCCGACCGGGACACCTTGCGCCGGGCCCTGATGAGTGATCGACTGGACGTCATCGGCAGCGATCACGCGCCTCACACCTGGGACGAAAAGCAACGTCCCTACTGCCAGGCACCGTCCGGCTTGCCATTGGTGCAACACGCCCTGCCCGCCCTGCTGGAGTTGGTGGCGGATGACGTTCTACCGATCACCACCCTTGTGGCCAAGACCAGTCACCGTGTCGCCGATCTGTTTGCGATTCCTGACCGAGGCTATTTGCGCGAAGGGTATTGGGCCGACCTGGTGTTGATCAAACCCGAACCTGGTGGCGTTGCCGTCTCCCAACAGCCGATCCTGTCTCAATGCGGCTGGACGCCCTTCGCGCAACGGCGCTTTCGCCACAGCGTGAGCACTACGTTGGTATCGGGGCAAATTGCGTGGCACGACAAACGTCTTAATGACAGCTGCCAGGGTTTACCGCTACGGTTTACACGCTAGTGCAGCACTCGAGAGCACCGACATGATCCACATCACTCTGAGCGATGGTTCATTGCGTGAATACGACCAACCGTTGTCGGTGTACGAGTTCGCCGCGAGCATTGGTCCCGGGCTTGCCAAAGCAGCCGTCGCCGGCCGGGTGGACGGCGTATTGGTGGACTGTCAGTTCTTGATCGAAGCCGATGCCCGGGTCAGCATCGTGACGCCTCAAGAGCCCGATGGCCTGGAGATACTGCGCCGCTCCTGCGCATTGATGCTGGCGATGGCCGTGAAACAGCTCTATCCAAAAGCGCAATTGCAGACCGGATCGGCACTGGGTGACGGGTTCTATTATGAGTTTTCCTTTGAACGACCGTTAAACCTGGTCGACCTTGCGGGCATCGAAGCGCGCATGAAGACCCTGGCGGCGACCAATCATTCGATCCGCCGGCGCGAGCCGTCACCGCGTTCCAAGTACATGGAAAAACCTGCGACCTACCTGCTCGGGGACTTCGAATGTGTGTCGATAGGCCCGCATGCTCCGGCAACCAGAGTGTTGCAGGCATTCGCGCTCGATCACATCAGCGGCCTTGCGCCACAGCGGATCTATGGCACGTGCTGGTCTTGCCAGGAAGAACTGGACGACTGGCGGGCACCGCCGCATGTGATGGTCGTGAGCATGGATGATCGCCAAACGGATTACGCACAGTGGGTGACCGAGGCCTTGCGCCGAAGCGGCGTACGCGCCCGTGCGGACCTGCGCAACGAGAAGGTCCGCCACAAGATTCGCGAACACAGCCAGCAAGTGCCGTATCTGGTGGTGATCGGGGAGAAAGAAAAAGAAGGCGGGTTTGTCAGCGTGCGAAGTCACACCGGGGAGGATTTTGGCCGGATGGCCATTGAAGCGGTGTGTGATTGGCTGAGATCAACGGGGATTGCCGGTGTATGAACGGACGCCTTCGCGGGCAAGCCTCGCTCCTACAGGATTCACACCGACCCTGTAGGAGCGAGCGGTGCGGCGATCCGACTTGCCCGCAAAGCTTTTAAGCCCTTGGCTTCACTGTCCCGCAATCCTGCCCCAACCACACCGCGCGAGTATCAAGGCTACCCTTCTGCTGAATGCCGGTAGCGTTGAACGTGCCATTCACCTTGGTGGTGAACTCACGATCACTGAGGAATGTGGCCACACCCGTACCCTGCGCTTTCGGGCAGCTGAAGCGGAATTTCCACTGGTTACCGGTGCGCTCGGTGATTTCCTGCTTGCAGCCCGATTGCGGATCCGTCAGCGGAATGTTGTCGGTCTTCACTTGCTCCGGCGTCAGGCAAGCCCGGATCCCCTTGCCGCCCATGGTGATGCCCTGCTTCTCCAGCTGCGCACGCTGTTCAGGCGTCATCTGGCTCTGTATCTGACCGAGGATCAGTTGCAGATCCGGCATGTTCTGGTCATCGACCTTCATGTTGCTCGAGGTCAATTCCCACAAACCCGGCTGCAGCATCTGCGCCTGAGCGGCCACCGGAAGTGCTAAACCTAAAGCTACGGCCAAACCCAGCAGACGAACGTTCATTGAGTAACTCCTGATCGATAGTGGCCGTTAGACGTCAGCCACGAGCTTCGGTTCATGGGCCAATTAAATAGCGACATTCTGCACGGAACATGGTCTGTTAAGCACTGAATCTTCAGGAGCAAGGCTGCCCCATGGATTACTTTGGACCGCATATTTTCGGTTATCTGATCGCACTGCTGCACTCGTTGGGCATGATCGCCGCCATTCATGCCGTGTTGACCGTTCGGACCGCTCAGGGCTCGATCGCCTGGGCCTTGTCGCTGCTGTTCATTCCCTACCTCACGCTCATTCCCTATCTGGTCTTCGGCCGCAGCACCTTCGATGGCTACATCAAGGCACGGCGACAGGCCAACGAGGAAATGCGCAAGGCCATCTCCGATTTGAACTGGCGCCCGTGGGTCGAAGAAGCACTGACCGCCCGTGCCTCCAACGCCTACGCATCATTGAGGGCGATGCCAAAACTGGGCCGCATGCCCTGCCTGGCGAACAACGAAGTCAGCCTGCTGATCAACGGCCACGCCACTTTCGAGGCGATTTTTGAGGCCATCAGCCAGGCGAAGGAAGCCGTGCTGATCCAGTTTTTCATCATCCACGACGACCGTCTGGGCCAACGCCTGCAAACCTTGTTGTTGAAAAAAGCCGCCGAAGGCGTCCCCGTTTATTTACTGTACGACCGCATCGGCAGCCACTCCCTGCCCCACAGTTATGTGCAGTCGTTGCGCGATGCCGGTGTCGAGGTCAAAGCCTTCGCGACGCGTAGCGGCTGGCTCAATCGCTTTCAGGTCAACTTCCGCAACCATCGCAAGATCGTCGTGGTGGATGGCGTGTTGGGCTTCGTGGGCGGGCATAACGTGGGCGACGAATACATGGGCGAGAAACCACCCCTCGCCCCTTGGCGCGATACCCACGTGCGGGTGCGCGGGCCGGTGGTGGCGAGCATGCAGGAGTCCTTCGCCGAAGACTGGTTTTGGGCAGCGCGCTCGTTGCCGCCGTTGATACTGCCGGACGCGTATCCGGACAACGGCGTACTCTGCCAATTGCTTGCCAGCGGGCCGGCAGATTCCTACGAAACCTGTTCGTTATTCTTCGTCGAAGCCATTCACGCGGCGACCGAGCGGGTGTGGATCACCAGCCCCTACTTCATCCCCGATGAAGCGGTGTTTGCCGCCTTGAGGCTGGCGGTTCTGCGCGGCGTGGATGTGCGATTGCTGCTGCCTTCACGACCGGATCACCGCATCGTCTACGCCGCCTCCAGCCTGTATGCCTTCGAAGCCGTGCGCGCCGGTGTGCGGGTATTTCGCTACGAGCCCGGTTTCCTGCATCAGAAAGTGGTGTTGATCGACAGCGAAATCAGCGCCATAGGCAGCGCCAATATGGACAACCGTTCGTTCCGACTGAATTTTGAAGTGATGTTGCTGACTGTCGACCGAGTGTTTGCCGGCGAGGTGGAACAGATGCTCAACGACGACTTCGACCAGGCGCATGAAGTCGCCAAAGAAGAAAGCCGGGAGACCCACCGTCTGCAACAGGTCGGCATGCGGATCGCCCGGCTTATTTCACCGATACTTTAAGGGTTGTAGATGTCGTCGCGGGTCCAGGGCAGTTCATGGCTGCCGTCGGGGTGGGCTTTCACTGCGAGGATCTGGTGCAGGTTGATCCAGCCCCGGGCGAACGCATAAGCACATCCCGCCAGGTACAGTCGCCAGATTCGCAAGGCCTGCTCCGGCACTTGCCGGGCGGCGGCTTCCAGGTTGTCCTCCAGGCGTTCGCTCCAATGGTCCAGGGTGCGCGCGTAGTGCAGGCGCAAACTCTCGACATCGACGATCTCCAGCCCTGCTTCACTGATCTCGGCAGAGATCATCGACAGATGCGGCAGTTCGCCGTTGGGGAACACGTATTTCTCGATAAAATCACCCGCACCACGTCCCACTGGCCGGCCATCGGTGTGCTTGGCGGTGATGCCGTGGTTCATCACCAGACCGCCCTCTTTCACCGCGTCGAACAGGGTTTTGCAGTACTCGGCCAGGTTCGCATGCCCCACATGCTCGAACATGCCGACGCTGACCACTTTATCGAAGCGCCCGTCCCGAGGCAGATCGCGGTAGTCCAGCAATTGCAGCTCGACCAGATCGTCGAGGCCTTCCTCCTTCACCCGCTCACGGGCCAGAGCCAGTTGTGCTTTGCTCAGTGTGATCCCGAATACCTTCGCGCCAAACTCCCGCGCCGCATAGCGCGCCAAACCGCCCCAGCCACACCCGACATCCAGCAGATACTCGCCAGGTTGCAGGCGTAGTTTGCGACACAGGTGGCGGAATTTGGCTTGCTGGGCCTGCTCAAGCGTTTCGCTGCCGGTCTCGAAGTACGCGCAGGAATACGCCATGTCACTGTCGAGCCACAGCTGATAAAACGCGTTGGACAGGTCGTAGTGATAGGAAATCGCCTTGGCGTCGGTTTCCTTGTCGTGGGCAGTGCGAACAGGCTGACTGTCGATGTCGCCCAGCAAGGCCTGACTCCATTCATCGCAGACGCGGATCACGTCGCTGATGGAGCCTTCCAACTCAAGTTTGCCCTCGACGAATGCCGCTCCGAGCGCATCGAGGCTGGGATGAGTCAACTGGGTAACCATTTGTGGGTCCTTGACCACAATCGTGACGCTGGGCGTCGGCCCCAGATTAAATTCATGGCCATCCCAGAGTCGCAGGCGTAGCGGTAACTGCAGATTCTGTAAGGCCGGTGGAAGTTGCGCGAGCATGGAATATCCCCCTTGTTTCAGACGTCTGATGTGAGGGTAGACCATCCTTGAAAAATAGCAGGCTATCGATTTAATAGCCGTCTTCTATGATTTGCAGCACTGGAAACAAACGCCGCAAAATCACAGAAGTGATTGCCCTCACACTAGATGACTGCGAATTTCGCGCACAGTTCTGAAATGTTCACATCGCTCAGACGTCTTCCTTCATCTTGAGCAACGGCTCTTGGAAACGCAGCAGCCGCCCGGCGTTGCCCAATACCAGCAACGTACTCAAGTTATGCAGCAGCGCAGCAATCATCGCCCCTGCCGCACCGAGCCAGCCGAAGGCAGCGAAAGCGACAATTGCCAGTGTCCAGCCGAGACCGATAATCACGTTGACCTGCAAGGTTTGCCGGCATTGGCGACTCAAACGTACGCAAGTGCCGAGCCGACGCAGGTCGCTGCCGATCAGCACGATGTCGGCTGAAGCCAAGGCAATATCCGCCCCGCCCGCGCCCATGGCGACGCCCACCACACCGGCCTTGAGTGCCAGCGAATCATTGATGCCATCCCCGACTACCATCGGCCGGAAGCCGCTGCCGATTTCTTTCAGCACACGGTTGAGTTTGTCCTCGGGCAAGGCCTGGGCTTCGACATCGCTGATACCGACATCCAGGGCCAACGTATTCGCGACGCTTTGGCGATCGCCGGTGAGCAGCAATTGCCGGCCCAATCCAAGTTCACGCAACTCACTCAAGGCGAACCGCGCTTCAGGTTTGACACTGTCCGCGAGCAACAGCCAGGCCAGGAACTCACCGTTGAGCGCCAACCCGGCAATTGGGCCATCGTGTTCGGGAACGGCAGAAGTGGCGATCGCCAATTGCGCAAACAACTCCGGTCGCCCGAGTGCTGCTTCGCCTTGTTCGGTCATCGCTACCACGCCCAGGCCCTGACGTTCGTGAATGTCCGTGAGCAGCAGAAAATGTTCCTGAGTAACCAACCCGGCGAGCGCGCGACTGACCGGGTGACTGCTGGCAGAACCCAGGCTGGCGGCCAGTTTCAACACGTGGTTGCGATCTTCCAGCGGACTGTCGATCGATTGCAGGCGCAAGGTGCCGAAGGTCAGCGTCCCGGTCTTGTCGACCACCAGCGACGTCAGATCCGCCAACTCCTCGAGAAACGCCGAACTGCGGATCAGAATCCCGTGTCGTGCGGCAACCGCAACGCCGGCAATCGCCGTGGCCGGTGCCGACAACACCAACGCACACGGACAGGCTGCCACCAACACCGCGAGCATCGCTTGCGCATCGTTGGTGATGAACCAGGTCACTGCGGCCAGCAACAACACCAGCACCATATAGCTGCCGGCGTAGCGCTCCAGCAAACGGGTGATTGGCGGCTTGGAACGCTCGGCGCTTTGCATCAGCGCGATGACTTTGCCGAGTGTCGATTCGTTGCCGGTACGGGTCACTTCAATGCGCAGCAGGCCATCAAGGTTGATCGCCCCGCCGAACACCGTCATGCCGACGCCCGCCTCCACCGGCACCGACTCGCCAGTGATCGATGCGGTATCGAGACTCGCCTGACCGGAGAGCACACGACCATCGGCCGGCACTCGATCACCGGCGCGGACCTCCACGCGGTCGCCAGCCTTGAGTGTGCCGTTGTCGACTTCGACGATGGAGCCATCCGCCTGAACCTTGCGCGCATGGCTGCGCGTCAGTTTGCCGAGTGCGTGAATCGCCTCCTGGGAACCGATCACGCTGCGCTCCTCCAACACATGGCCGAAGATCATGATGATCGGTAACAACGCAGCGGTCAGCAGATCACCCGTTGCCCAGGCACCCAACATCGCCAACGCAATCAACTGATCGGTGATCCCGTGCAAGCTGGGATAACGCAGGCTGTACCAGGCCGAACGCATCACCGGCACGGCCACCAGCAACGAGGCAAAACCCAGCAGCAATTGACTGACACCCGTCTGCTCCGGTGACCACCAGCGCCAGATCAAACCGAGCGCCAGCAAGCCGAGCGCGAGCATGGCCAGGGTCAGTTGGCGTGCAGCGCTGCGTTGTTCGGCCGAGGACAACATGCTCGGTGCGGCGGCGGTTTGGGCGGTCATTGTGCAGCTCCCTGAATGATCAGGCGGGAATCGTCTTTCGGATTGACTGTGGTCACCGAGCCGGCCTGACCGAGGATTTTCGGCAAGCGTTCGCGGTAAATGCGCAACAGCATTTGCGGGTCGGTGCCTTGTTGTTGCGCCTTGGCCAGGCTCAACACCGTGGCCGTGTCGGCGGAGGCTTTGGCCAGCCGTTCGCTGGCTTGAGCGTGAGCGACTTGCAGCGCACGGTCGGCTTGCTCGTTGGCGGCCTGAGTGAGTTTCTCGGCTTCAGTGCGAGCATTGGCCACGGCTTTATCGGCTTGCTGACTTGCCGTCAGAACGGCGTTGAAAGCATTGACCGCAGGTCCTGGCAGACTCGACTGCACATCCACGCGCGACACTTCGATCCCCAGTCCCTGCCCTGTTGCGGTCAATTGCGCGAGTCGTTGATTGATGCCTTGTACCAAATCCCCGCGCAGGCGCTCGCGTCTTTCCGCTGCTTGATTATCCGCGCCGATCAACTCCGGGCGCGCCACCAGGATGGTGTCCAGATCTCGTGCGGCGGTGAGTGCCACGGCGCTGCGAGTCACCAGGCGATCCAGTGCCGGCAGCACGTGTTCACCTTGAACAACGAACGCATACGGTTCGGTGACTTTGTAAAACACCCGCACATCCAGTTGCACCACACCCGCGTCACCCGTCAGCAGATAACCGGAACCTGCCAGCGCATCACTGAGCGGCGTGGCGAAAGTGGCTGCTCGGTCGGCCTGCAACGCGGCATCGCTGCGCAGTAGATTATCGACTCGACGCTCGATCACACGATCCGCCGCCGGCAACAAAACCACCTGCTCGAACGGCCTCGGCCACGCCAACAGCAGACCGGCATTCTGAATGCGATCCAGCGCGCCAAAGTGCAACACCACCGCGCGATTTTGCGGATCGATTTGCCTCACGTTGGAGAATGCCCACGCCAACGCGGCGAAGACTGTCACCGCATACAGGGCGAGAAAAGCCAATCGCCCGGCCTGAATCCAGGGGCTGCTGAACTCATTTGTTCCACGTGGAACCAAACTCATGGCTGCGATCCGGACTTGTTATCGAGCGTCGGCGGGCCGTCAACCAACACCCGGAACGGCGCGGCATCGGTGCGCAGAATCAGTTTGGTTCCAGGCGTGACGATGGTGCCCAAGGTGTCGAGGGAGCGCAGCAAGTTATACAGCTGCGGCGAACCCGCGTAAGCGCGGCCGTAAATCTGTGCGGCTTCGACCCGGGATTGAGCCTCGATGTCGGCTGCTTTTACCGTAGCATCGGCCTGGACGATTCGCGCATCACGCTCGGCAGCAGAGCGAATTTGCGCCGCTTCACGTTTGCCGATGGCCGTGCGTTCAGTGGCGATTGTTTCACGCTCGGCGCGCATGCGATCGACGGTGGCGGTCAGGGTCACCGACGGCAAGGTCAATCGTTCGATGCCGACTTGCAGCACACGAACGCCATACGTGGCGAGTAACTGCTGATCGATTTGCTGACGCAACTGCGCTTCAAAATCAGCGATGTGTACCTGGCTGGCATCGGTGTTCACCAGATTGGCCAGATCAAAACTGCTGGCCGTGGTTTCCAGCGCCGAGCCGACGAAGGTGCGAATCTGCCGCGCCGCTTCGTCCGGCTGATTCTGCACGGCGCGCATGAAGCGCTGCACATTGTCCGGATCGCCCTGCACCTGCCACGCCACGTAAGCCTGAACGATGATGCGCAAACCGTCGCGCGTGCCCACATCCTGCAAACCACTGGACGTGGTGCGCAGACGCAAATCGACCGGAATCGCCGCTTCAAAAGGCGCGGGCCAACGCCAGCCCAGCCCCGGCTCCAGCAACACCCGCGACGGATTACCGAAGCGCGTGATCACCGTGGCTTCGCCGGAACGCACCTGCACAAGGCTTGCAGCCGCGATGGCAAACGCCACCAGCAACGCCGCCCACCCCATGCGCCGCCACGGGAATGGACCCGCTTCCTGCGGATCGCCGTGGTGGTGATGATGCCCGTGGTGATGCCCGCCATGGCCATGATCGTGGCCGGCGTGATCATCGTGATCGTGAGTGTGCGACTGGCTCAATTGGCAGCTCCTGGCTGAGCATTTTTACGCGCCGATGCAGGGTCAACCGGCAGCGTGAAAGTACGGAGGTCGATGGTCGGCGCGTTGCCGCTGCCGCCCAGACGATGATCGAGAACCAGCAACCTGGCGTTGGTCAGGCCTTGGGAGAGCTGGCTGAAATACTGCTCCAGCACGAAAGCCTGGCCCGCGCTGGCGTAGGCTTTTTGCTCGGCGCTGAATTTCAGATCGGCCGCTTGCGCAGCCGCATTGATTTCACGCGCGCTGGCCGTCGCTTGATCCCGTGCGATGCTGGCCTGCAATTGCGCCTGATTGGTGGCCTCTGCAGCTGCGCCGCGCTCACGCGAGATCAGGGCTTGCGCTGCAATTTGCGCCGCTTGCACACCGTGATAAGCATTGGCCGCGCCGGCCGGTGGGTGAATCGCTTCAACCACAGTCGCGAGAATCTCCACGCCGCTGTCGAGCTTTTCCAGGTCCGCCTGCACCGCGCGGCCAATCTCTTCAGCGAGCCCTACCCTGTCCTCACCGAGTAGACCGTCAAGGGTACGAGACGCGAAGTCGTGCACCAGAATCCGGCTGGCGGTGCTGCGGATCAGTGCCGGTACGTTGGCGCTGTTGTACGTCGCGGCCAACGCCGCTTGATCCGTGAGGCCGATGCGATAGACAAAACGTACGTCCATGTTGACGATCTGGAAGCTCTGTTTGTCGGCGCGACTGCTGGCAATCACCTGAGACTTGTCGTTCACATGGCTGGCGTCCCATAAGCGATTGGCTGTCGCCGGCGCCGGACCTTCAGCCGGTTCAGCCACAATCGGCGCCGTCGCTTCACCAACACTGGTGGCCAACTCGTGGACCACGCCGTTCTCGACACTCAACACTCGGCCCAACGGCCATGGCAGACCTGCGTGCAAACCGGGGCCGAAGACCTCCACCGGTTTGCCGAAACGCTCATAGATGCCCCGCCCTTGCAGGGAAATTTCGTGAATGCCGGTGAGCGACCAACCAACCAGTGCCACCACCGCCAGCACCGGAACGAATGCCCGGCGCATGTAAGTGAAGGCCCAGATCTGCCGCAGATCGATGCCGAAGCGGTTATGTAATTCGTGTTGCAGCGCCAGCAACGGTTGGGGCGGCCAGCGCAGCATGTCGGCGACGAAACTTCGCGCCAGCAACGCAGGTTCGAGTTGTTCACGCTGCGGACTGAACAGTGACAACACCGCGCGTAGCAGCAGTTCGACCGCGACCAGCCCCGGCAGCAGGCCAATCAGTACAGCCAGACGTACCGGCCAAACCGACGCTTCGCTGCCCAACAACAGGCACAGCGCGCTCAGCACAAGGCAGATGATTGCAACGCGCGTCAGCTGCGCCAGCGAACCTGCTTCGGGCCACTGGGCCACGTTTTCCTGGGCAAGTTGCCGTTCCAGCACCAGCAAACCGAAGGCCAACAGCAACGACAATGCCGCCGCGACACTTGCGGAAAAGCCGAGCGCAGCGGGAGGCAGGGCCAGGTTCCAGACTTGATTGATGCTGAACACTACCAGCAGCGCCCAAGCGCCAAGCCACAGCGTCGAGGCGCCGATCTGCGCCAGCAGCCGCAACCATCGCTGGCTGATCCGCTCCAGCAGCCGTTCATACCAGCCTTCCGGCGGCGATTCAGCGACGACTTCCACAGGGAGCATCGCCGGGTTCATCGCCCTTTCACGCCACTGTGTCACCCACCACGCCGATTGCAGCCCGGCGACCAGCACCAGCAAACCAGCGCTCTGATTGACCAGCACCGCAGGCCAAAGCGACTGCGGTGCAAACAGCCCGACGAAAAACGCCAGCACCCAGCCTGCCCCTGCGAGCGCGCCGAGGCCGATTGCCAACTGCCGCAATCGCCGCCCTTGTAAGACTGCCTGCTGAAAGCGCGGCAGCCCGGCTACCGTTGCGCCCTCAATCTCGAGATCGACTTGCATACCACCCCAGTGATTTTCTTTGCTCACGTCGCAATTCGTTACGATATAACGAAAACCGTGAAATTTTCGTACTAAATCTCTTTATCTAAAGACGCTCAACCTGTCGCTTGGCTGAAGCCTTGACCGAAAGGCGTGGCTGCGCACATATTACGCTCGTAATTTTATTCAGGAACTACGTTTATCCAGCCCGATTCCCATCCAATTCAGGAGTACATCCATGAGCAACTATGACGTCGTGATACTGGGCGGAGGCCCCGGCGGCTACAACGCGGCAATTCGCGCCGGCCAGTTGGGCCTTAAAGCCGCCTGTGTCGAAGGCCGCGCCACCCTCGGCGGCACTTGTCTGAACGTCGGTTGCATGCCGTCCAAGGCATTGCTGCATGCTTCTGAATTGTATGACGCGGCCATGGGCGCGGAATTTGCCAATCTCGGTATCGAGGTCAAACCCACGCTGAACCTCGCGCAAATGATGAAGCAGAAGGATGACAGTGTTGCCGGGCTGACCAAGGGCATCGAGTTTCTGTTCCGCAAAAACAAGGTCGACTGGATCAAGGGCTGGGGCCATATCGACGGGCCGGGCAAAGTCACGGTGACGGACAGCCAGGGCGGCAAGACTGAGCTGAGCGCCAAGGACATCATCATTGCCACCGGCTCCGAGCCCACTCCCCTGCCCGGCGTGGACATCGACAACACGCGCATCCTCGATTCCACAGGTGCGCTTTCTTTGTCCGAAGTGCCCAAGCATCTGGTGGTGATTGGCGCCGGGGTCATTGGCCTGGAATTGGGCTCGGTGTGGCGGCGTTTGGGCGCACAGGTGACCGTGGTCGAGTTTCTCGACCGGATCTGCCCCGGTGTGGACGGTGAAGCGGGCAAAACCCTGCAACGTTCGTTGAGCAAGCAAGGCATCAGTTTCAAGCTGAGTTCGAAAGTCACCCGCGCTACGACTTCGGCGAACGGTGTTCAGCTCAGCGTCGAATCGGCCGCTGGCGGTACTGCCGAACTACTCGAAGCCGATTACGTGCTGGTCGCCATCGGGCGCCGGCCTTACACCGAGGGCCTGGGGCTGGAGAACGTCGGCCTCGCCACGGATAAACGCGGCATGCTCGCCAACAAGGGTCATCGCACTGAAGCGGCAGGCGTGTGGGTCATCGGCGATGTCACGTCGGGGCCGATGCTCGCGCACAAGGCCGAAGATGAAGCCATGGCCTGTATCGAGCAGATCGTCGGCAAGGCAGGCGAGGTCAATTACGATCTGATCCCCAACGTCATTTACACCAGGCCGGAGCTGGCCAGCGTCGGCAAGACCGAAGAGCAACTCAAGGCTGAGGGCCGCGCGTACAAGGTCGGTAAATTCCCCTTCACCGCCAACAGCCGGGCGAAGATCAACCACGAGACTGAAGGCTTCGCCAAAGTGCTGGCCGATGAGCGCACCGACGAAATTCTCGGCGTGCACCTGGTAGGCCCGAGCGTCAGTGAAATGATTGGCGAATATTGCGTGGCCATGGAGTTCAGCGCTTCGGCTGAAGACATTGCCCTGACCTGTCATCCACACCCGACGCGCTCCGAGGCTTTGCGTCAGGCGGCGATGAATGTGGAGGGGATGGCGACGCAGATGTAGGGCTGGAGACCTGTTGAGACTGATCTACCGCCATCGCGAGCAGGCTCGCTCCCACATTTGATCTGTGGCGCACACAAAACCATTGTGGGAGCGGGCTTGCTCGCGAAGGGGGCAACCCGGTCTAGAGCGGCAAGTGTTCCAACGGCAACGCCCCCGGCGTTTTCACCGTGTGAATCGCAAAGTTGCTGCGGATGTCGCTTACGCCCGGCAACTTCAGCAAACGGCCGGTGAGAAAGCGGTCATAAGCACGCAAATCCGGCACCACCACCTGCAACAAAAAATCCGATTCCCCTGACACCAGAAACGCCGAAATCACCTCGGGCAACGCCATCACCGCCACACGGAAGGCTTCGGCCTGTTCGTCGTTGTGGCGCTCGACCTTGACCCCGACAAAAACCGTCAGCCCCAACCCGACTTCATCGCGGTCCAGGTTGGCCTGATAGCCGCGAATCACCCCGGCCTCCTCCAGCATCCGCACCCGACGCAAACAGGGGGACGCGGACAGACCAATCTCGTCAGCCAGTTGTACGTTGCTCAGACGACCGTCACGTTGCAGGGCCGCGAGAATTTTTCGGTCGTAAGCGTCGAGTTTCATGTTTGGCAGATCCTGATGGTTCAAGCGTCAGAGAATGGCAGATTATGCCAATTCAAGACTGTTTAGAAGCAAACTACGCAACCACCTGCCCTGGGTTTCAGCCCTAGACTGGCGCTACCGAATCGACAACGAAAGGGGTGCAGCATGGCGGGGCTTTGGCTGTTTTTCATGGCGCTGGCAGTGGTTTACCTGCTCCCAGGCCCGGACATGATTCTGCTGCTGCAAACCGGCGCTCGTCAGGGCAAAGGTGCGGCGCTGGCCACGGCGGTGGGTTTGGGCATTGCCCGGGGCTGTCACGTGGCGTTGGCGGCACTGGGGCTGGCGGCACTGTTCAAGGCCGCGCCCTGGACGTTCGATATGGTGCGCCTGGCCGGGGCCGCTTACCTGTTGTGGATCGGCATTCAATGCCTGCGGACCACGATGCTCCCAAGCCTGAACGGTGCAGATTCAGCCTGTGGAAAACCTCGTTGGCGCGAAGCCATTCAGCGCGGATTGTTGACCAACCTGCTGAACCCCAAGGCGCTGCTGTTCTGCTCGGTGCTGCTGCCGCAATTTATCGATCCGCATGCAGGGCCGGTGCTCGCACAATTCGCAACCCTGGGCGTGGTGCTGGTCAGTGTCGGTTTGTTGTTCGACAGCGCGTACGCCTTGGCCGGCGCCGCGCTTGGTCGCTGGCTGCAACGCAGTCCTTCGGCCCAGCGCGTACAGCAGTGGTTGTTTGGCAGCCTGTTGATTGGTTTTGCCCTGCGACTGACCTTTGTTCAACAGGCTTGAACCTTACTGCGCCTTACGGCGGCGGCGACGATTGATCATTAACAATGCCGCTGCCGTGACCGCCAACACACCGCCGATCTGCAAAGTTTTTTTGTAAGGCCGCAGCTCGGAGCGCACGGCGTCGGTGACCTGGGTGACGTAGCGCTTGTCGGCGCGCTGAAAGTCCGGGTCCTGGCATTGGTGACCGAAATCACCCGCCCAGACGACATACGGGCCTTCCTCGACATAACGACGGTAGAACGCGCTTTGCTCTTGCAGGTTCGTACCCCACGACGAAGCCTTGCACAGCACCGACGCGAAAGCCTGACTGCTGTGGGGTAAAAGATCAGCCGCTTTACTCGCCAGCGCGGTGGCAACAAATCGGTAATGGAAACGCTCATCAGGTTGCGCCAACGTGGCTTGCTGGCGTTTCACCTCACCCTCGGCCATCAATGGGCCGACCTTGAGCTCGGGAGTCTCGAGACTGTAATTGCCACCGAAAGTCGCGTAATCCGGAGACATCTCGTAGCCCAACAGCTCCATTCCGTCGAAACGAGCCACTGTCGCGGCATGGTAATAAGCGAATGCCCGTTTGGTTGGCCACCATTTCGATTCGGCGTCGTGGCGCAATTCCCCGTACCACTTGGCCTTGGCCTGCAAGTCGGCATTGTCGAAATAGCCTGGCGCTTCGTCGTAACGCGCTTCGCGCAGCAATCGCCGCCCCAGCAGGTTGCGCAACTTCGCCGCCACAGACAACGGCACGTAGTTATCGCGATCCTGCTGAGTCAGCGCTGGCGGCGCCGGCACTTGAGTGTCGACGTAATGCTTGAGCTCATCGACGGTCAGCACACGCTCAGCGACGGTCGCAGCGTCGAACCAGTAAATGTCGTTGCTGCGATAAAGCTGATCGAATGCCTGCAAATAATCCCCACGCTGCAACGCCAGGATCGCGCTTTCCCCCTCGACGCGGCACTTGGGCTGAAGCGTTTCGAAATCCCAGTCCGGTGTCCGTCGCTCGCCCCAGGATTCGTTCTGCGGGAAGGCCTGGGCAGCCTTGGCGTACGCGGCGGCGGCAGCCGTTTTATCACCCTCGCGCATCGCCAGTTTCGCCCGCAGCCACCACGCCAGGCCACCGTCGCCGGCGTGTTCAAGGAAGGCCTTGGCGCTGGCGTAATCGCCCTGTTGATAATTCACGGCGGCCAGCCGATCAGCATTGTCGAGGCTGCCGCGCGTGCTGTTTTGCAGCAGCTTGATCAGTTTTTGCTCGTTCGGCGGTTGATCACCAAATGACCAACCCAACCGGCTGATCAACGACGCCGTGACCAGTTGCTGCACCGGTTTGCCTTTAAGCAACGCGGCCAGTTGCTCGTCGGGCATCGCCGCCAGATCGGCCATCAACAGCTTCAATGAGGTGTAACCCACTGCGGAACCATGGAGGTTTTGCGTGGCGTAGAGTCCGATGGCACTGTCCCAATCGCCCGCCGTGCGAGCGACTCGCGCCTCTTCGCCGAGGCTGGCGACGCCCAGCTCCAATGGGTCGCTGAAGCCGTCGATGCTCAACTGGCGCGCCTGCTCAAAGGTCTTGCGCGACTGCGTCAGCAGATCGGGCGTGGCGTCCGCTTCGCTGCTCATGGCAAACAGCGCCCGGCCCAGCGAATAAGCGGCCCACGTGCTGCGCAACGCGCGTTGATCCGCTGGCAATGCGAGCACTTTCTGGAAGTAATCGGCGGCCAATCCATGGTCACCGGCGCTGAACGCCACGGCACCCGCCAGATAAAGCCTGAGCTCGGTCGGCAGGCTTGCGCCCTGCACCTCGACCTGTTGAGCATCGCTCAGCGTGCGCAGTTGTTTGACCAACGCCTGCTGCGGCACCGTCAAACCAGCCTGTTCGGCGTCGTCCCGCTGCACGGCATAGTCAGGCGCGTCCATGCTGTAGACGACTTCGCTGACGTTCTTCAAACCCGTAATCGCCTGCCCGAGACGACTGATCTCGAACCGGAAGTTGCCTTCCGGCAGCTCCGCCAGCGACTGCCCCCGGTTGTCGAGCAGGCGCATGGGGAAATCCGGCCCGCAGGCCACTGCCGAACCCAGTGGAAAACCGAGGCTCAGGCAAAGCAAATGGCGGGGCCAGTTACGGGTGAACATTCGAACCTCCTTGATCAATGTTTGTGCAGCGCGCCCAACCGATGGCGCGCTGCCCACCGGCCGGGATCCGACCGTCGCGCAGGCGGGTGAAGGTAAGCAGATCCGGGCTTTGTTGCAACGCATAACCGGCCAGGGCATCGGCGCCCTCACAACCTCGTGCGGCGAGCGTCAGGCGTTCGGGCCAGGCGCTGTCGAGGTTGCCTTGATTGCTGATGCTGACGTCATAGAGGCCATCCTGCGCCGAGAGTTTCAGCGTCAGGCGACTATCGAGGGCTTCGCCACGGGCCACGGCGCGCAAGGTCGTCAGGCTCCAGGCCCGGCGATCATTGGCCAACGGCAGGCGAAACCAGATCAGCCCGGCCAGATGAGCCGGTGGATCGTCGCGCAACTGGGTGGCAAGTGTGCTCAGTTGCTGCGGATCGGCCAGCAATTCCCGGCGCTCGCCGACGCGCTCAATGGGCACTTCGCTTTCCACGTCGGGTGCGCCGCCGGCCTGCGGCAACAACGCTACGCCATAGGCCGGCAACGCCAGATAAAAAGGTTTAGAAGTGATGCGGCTCCAGGCGCTGGCCCATTTTCTGGCCTGATCCGGGTCAAACAATCCCATGCGCGGGTCGCTCACCGCATGCACCTGCAACACGCTGCTATCGACTGTGGATAACAATGCAGGCAGTTCGGAACTGTCGAGCCATGCCGGCAGCGCGGTAATGCTCAACGGCATGGAAGCCGGCAGCACCGCGCGCAAATCCGTGAGGAATTTCCGATAAGCCGGTAGCCGAGCGTTCCCGGCATCGTGGTCGATTTCCACGCCGGATAGCAGCAGCCCCTGCGCCTGCCAATCGCTGAGCACTTGCTGGATCTGCGCAGCGACCTCGTCCTGATCCAGCGACTTGAGCTGGCCATCGAGACGAATCACCGCAATCAGCGGCCGGCCATCCCGTTTGAGCAGCACCGGGTCAATTCGCGCCCGGTTCCAGCCCGCCTTGGGAAACGCCTGCAAGGCCAGCACCCGCAGGGTCGAAAAATCCGCACGGCTGTCTTTGAGTGCGGCTTCGTGGGCCGGCGTCCATTGTCGTTGCCATACATAAAGTTGCTGATCGAGCGGCGGTGCGTCCTGCCGTTCACAACCGCTAAGCAAAGCCAGCATCACCAGCAAGCCTGAAAGGCGAGCGAGAAAAACCATAAAGCATCCTTGGAAGCTGCTGAAGGCAGCGTCCGCCAGATGCTACAGGTCGAGCACCAAAGGCTGCGAGCCCTGCGCCGGAATCGCACAACAAATCAGGACGTGTCCTTCTTCCGGCACTTCCGCTGGCGGCTGTGGATAATTCACCTGACCGCTGATCAGGCGAGTCTTACAGGTCCCGCAGGAACCGCCGCGGCAACTGAATTCCGGGCGCAAACCTCGGCTTTCCGCCAGCTCCAGCAAACTGCCGCCCTCGGGTTGCCACCTGGCTTCTTTGGCTGAACGCTCGAACACCACCGGCACCGACGTGGTCGCGGCCGGCGGTTGCTCGATGACCACCGCGTCGGGGTCCGGCCGGCGACGCAAGGTCGACGGGCCGAAGGTCTCGGCGTGAATCCTGCTGTCACGGATGTCCAGTTCCCGAAGGCTGTCGTACAGCCCCTGGGTAAAACTGCCCGGCCCGCAGAGTACAAAATCCAGCTGATCGTAGTCCTCCACTTCAAGGATGTTCTTCAGCAACGCGGTGTCGATCCGTCCGGTCAGGTCAAAGTCCTCGCCCTCCTGAGCATCGGCCTCCGGCTGACTGAGCAGACGCAGCACCCGCACCGAATCACCGGCGTCATCCAGCAAACGATCCAGCTCGGAGCGAAACGGTTGATCAGCCAGCGTGCGCGAACTCTGGAAAAACCATGTAGGCCGAATGTGCCGGGTGCGCAGGCCTTGATACACGACCTCCCGCACCATCGACAGCAAAGGCGTAATGCCTACGCCGGCGGCCAACAACACCAGCGGCCGACGTTCATGGGTTGCCACGGTGAAGTGCCCTTGAGGCGCGCGGGCTTCCAGCAGATCACCGACACGAACCTGCTCATGCAGATGCGAAGACACCCGCCCTTCTCGCTTCACACTGATGCGGAAAAAGTCATCGGACGGCGCGCTCGACAGGCTGTAGGTGCGGATATGCACCTCACCGCCAATGTTGAACCGCAGCGGTAAATGCTGCCCCGCTTGAAACAGCGGCAACCCGGCGCCATCGGCGGGCTCCAGATAGATCGAGCGGATGTTGTGGCTTTCCGCTTCGATGCGCACCACCCGCAGCGGCCGCCAATGATCACCCAGCGCCCGGGCTTGCAGGCGTGCGTTGGCCTGCTCCCAGGTGCCCGTCAGCAAACTGGTGGGCGATACGCCGTCGAAGCGCCAGCGCAGAGCCAGTGCTGCAGGCCGACGCACCACCTGCTCCACCTCGAATGTCCACAGACGCTCGGCGCCTTGAAAGGCTTCGACTTGGGGGCCTTCAAGGATGATTTCGGTACGACCGCTGAGGTGCAGCAGGTCGCCGGAGTTGAAATCGATAAACAGCAAACCCGCCCGTGGATTGATCAACAGGTTGCCCAGGGTATTGAAGAACAGATTGCCGGCGAAGTCCGGGATGGTCAGACGATTACCTTCCACGTGTACGAAACCGGCCTGACCGCCACGGTGGGAAACGTCCACTGAGCGCCGACCGTCGACATCCACATAACTGGCGACGAAGAAGGTATCGGCGTCGGCAATCATGGCTTTGGCAGCGTCATCCAGACCGCCCAGGTGCTGCGCGATGCGCGTCGAGGGATCCGCCAGCGGCACCGAACGAAACTGCCGCAATTGAATGTATTGCGGGCAGTTGCCGAAGGACTGTTCGACCGTTACGCCGAAGCCATTCGCCGTCACGGCGCCGACGCGACCATTGAGGCGGTTGCGCCGCCGCGTGTGCAGTTCGATCCCCAACAAGCCGATCGCCGCGCCATCGGTCAATTGCGCCGGGTCATCCGCCCCCGGCAAGCTGTCGAATTGCAGCGCACCTGGCTGGGGCGAGTGAGCGAAGCCCGGTTGCCCTTCAAGAATGCTCGCCCAAGGATTGCCGTCGGCATCCACTGCGCCGTACAGCATGAACGGCAGTTGCTCATAGAATTTGCGGTGCTGGTCCGGCATCTCAGTGCGAACCACCCTACGACCCAACTCCTCCATTCGCTCGGCAACACCGACGTGTGCCTGCAACTGTTTTTCGCCCGCGTGCCAAGTTGACTGGTCCATTACGGCTTCTCCCCGCGCGTCAGGCGCAGTGTGAACGGCCCGACAATGCCGGGCCGCAGGTATCAGGCAGTTTTTTGCAGGCCGGCGACGGTGCGCGGCATGCCGACAAACCCTGGCAAGGCTTCGATGCGCGCCAGCCAGGCCCGCACGTTCGCGTAGTCCTCGAGCGACACGTTGCCTTCCGGAGCGTGGGCGATGTAACTGTAGGCGGCCACGTCGGCAATGGTCGGTTCGCTGCCGGTCAGGTAAACCGTATCAGCCAGTTCCTGATCGATCAGTTTGAGCCAGACGTGGGCGTAAGCGATCGTCTCTTCAGCCCTGTAAGGCGCGCCAAACACCGTGATCAGCCGCGCCCGGCCCGGGCCAAAGGCAATCGGTCCAGCCGCCACTGACAACCAGCGTTGAACCTTGGCGGCGCCGAGCGGGTCGTCTGGCAGCCAGCGACCGTTACCGTATTTTTTCGCCAGGTAAACCAGAATCGCGTTGGAATCGGCCAGCACCACGCCTTGATCGTCGATGGCAGGGACCTGTCCGAACGGGTTGATCGCCAGGTAATCCGGTTGTTTGTGCGCGCCCTTGGCCATATCGACCAGGATCAGCTCGGTCGGCAGTTGCAGCAGGGATAACATCAGCTCCACACGGTGAGCATGGCCGGAACGTGGGAAGTTGTAGAGTTTGATCGCTTGCATGGTCGACTCCGCTGGGTGGTGGCGCCGTTCTGAAACGATCAGCGCCGATGGGAGCCATCTTCCACCCCCAACCAAAACAACAGAATAACCAGCAAACGCAATCAATTATTTCAGCCAGTGCAATAACCCATCAGCCCTGCAAGGCCGGGTGTTCGCGCAGCGCTTTCACCGTGAAGTCGACAAAACTGCGAATCCGGGCCGGCGCATTGCGGCCGCCCTGATACACCACATGGATGGGCAATGGCGGCAGTTCGAAGTCAGCCAATACGATTTCCAGTTCGCCGGAAGCGACTTTACTGGCGACTTGATAAGACAGGACACGGGTGAATCCCAGTCCGAGACACGCTGCCGTAATGGCTGCCTGATTCGCCGTCACCACCAATCGCGATTCAACCCGTACGCTGAGTGGCTCGCCCGCTTCCTGAAAAGGCCAGCTTTTAAGCTGACCGATAGCAGACGTCGAAATAACCGGTGCACGCGCCAGATCCTGAGGATGCACGGGCGCGCCTTGCGCCTCCAGAAATGGCGGAGCAGCGCAAATCACCCGCCGTACTTCGCCGACGCGGATCGCGTGCTGGTTGCTGTCGGGCAATTCACCGATGCGCACAGCCACATCAATCCCCTCCTCGACCATGCTCACCACTCGATCAACCAGCAAGCCGTTGATGCAGACTTCAGGAAACTGCTTCAGATAACTCACCATCACCGGCGTGACGAACAACTCACCAAATAACACCGGCGCGGTGATCGTCAGTTGCCCACGGGGTTCGGCATGACTGCCCGCAGCTGAATCCTCCGCTTCCTGCACCTCGGCAAGAATCCTCCTGCAGTCTTCGAGATACCGCTGACCCGCCTCGCTCAAATGCACGCTGCGGGTGGTGCGCGTCAGCAACCGTGCACCAATGCGTTTTTCCAGCGCGGCCACGGCACGGGTAACACTGGCCGCCGACAGGCCCAAACGCCGCGCCGCAGCCGAGAAACCCTGGTCCTGGGCGACGGCGGCGAAGACCTGCATTTCCTGGAATCGGTCCACTGGGTATGTCCTCTACTCAGATATTCGCTACCGTCAGGCTGCGAATCCAATACGACGTTCAAAACAATCTAGTCTGACATAACCGGGAATTTGCGAGGTCTTGATTATGGCAAAGGATAAGAAGCGCCCGCTTAAGCAGAACGCTGCCGACAGCTCGAAGATGACTAACAAGGACTACCTGGAAGAACTGCGCCGACTGCACGTCGAAACCGTCAAGTTGCAGGAGTGGGTACGGCACAAAGGCATCAAGGTGTGTATTGTTTTCGAGGGTCGCGACGGCGCCGGCAAGGGAGGGACAATCAAGGCCCTGACTGAACGGGTGAGCCCTCGCATCTTTCGTGTGGTGGCGTTGAGCGCGCCGACCGAACGTGAGAAAACCCAGATGTATGTTCAGCGGTACCTGCCGCATCTGCCGGCGGCTGGCGAAGTGGTGATCTTCGATCGCAGTTGGTACAACCGTGCGGGCGTTGAACGCGTGATGGGGTTCTGCACCCAAGAGCAGGTCGACCGTTTCCTGAAGTCGATTCCGTTGGTGGAACGTGCAATCGTCGATTCGGGCGTCATCCTGATCAAATATTGGCTGGAGGTCAGCCAAGAGGAACAGACACGACGACTTCAGGCACGCATCAAGGATGGACGCAAAATCTGGAAGCTCACCGGCATGGATCTCAAGTCATACAGCCGCTGGTACGACTATTCACGCGCCCGTGACGACATGTTCAAGATGACCGACACCGAACATGCCCCCTGGTTCGTGGCCAACTCCAATGACAAGCGACGGGCTCGCCTGAACATCATCACCGACCTGCTCAGCCGCATTCCCTATAAGGATGTTCCGAGGGAGCCCGTGAAGTTGCCCAAACGCCAAAAGCCAGGCAGCTATCGAGAGCCGGATTATCCACTGCGTTTGATACCGGAAAAATTCTGAGCTGAATGTAAAAGGGGCAAGGTCCTGTGAACAACAGGAACCCTGCCCCTCGATTCAGCTGTGGATAACTTATTCCACGGTGACTGACTTCGCCAGGTTGCGCGGCTGGTCAACGTCTGTGCCTTTCAACACCGCGACGTAGTACGACAGCAACTGCAGCGGGATGGTGTAGAGGATCGGCGACAGAATGTCGTGGATGTGCGGCATGTGCACAACGTGAGTGCCTTCGCCGTTGGTCATGCCGGCCTGTTCGTCTGCGAAGACGATCAGTTGGCCGCCACGGGCGCGCACTTCCTGGAGGTTGGACTTCAACTTCTCCAGCAGTTCGTTGTTGGGCGCCACGGTCACTACCGGCATGTCGTTATCCACAAGCGCCAACGGGCCGTGTTTCAGTTCGCCGGCCGGGTAAGCTTCAGCGTGGATGTAGGAGATTTCCTTAAGTTTCAGGGCACCTTCCATCGCTACCGGGAATTGCGCGCCACGACCGAGGAACAGGGTGTGGTGTTTCTCGGCGAACAGCTCGGCGATCTTCTCCACAGTGCTGTCCATGGCCAGGGCTTCGCCCAGACGGGTCGGCAGGCGACGCAGTTCTTCGACCAGGGTGGCTTCGACGCCTTTGGCCAAAGTGCCGCGCACTTGACCCAGGGACAGCGTCAGCAACAGCAGGCCAACCAACTGAGTGGTGAAGGCTTTGGTCGAGGCCACACCGATTTCGCGGCCGGCCTGGGTCAGCAAGGTCAGGTCGGACTCACGCACCAGCGAGCTGATGCCGACGTTGCAGATCGCCAGGCTGGCGAGGAAGCCCAACTCTTTGGCGTTGCGCAGCGCGGCCAGGGTGTCGGCGGTTTCGCCAGACTGGGAAATGGTCACGAACAGGGTGTCTGGCTGCACCACGACTTTGCGATAGCGGAATTCACTCGCGACTTCGACCTGGCACGGGATGCCGGCCAGTTCTTCCAGCCAGTAACGGGCGACCATACCGGCGTGGTAGCTGGTGCCGCAGGCGACGATCTGCACGTTGCGCACTTTGGCGAACAGCTCGGCAGCCTGTGGGCCGAAAGCTTGCACCAACACTCCGTCCGGGCTCAGACGACCTTCGAGGGTACGCTGCACCACAGCCGGTTGTTCGTGGATTTCCTTGAGCATGAAGTGGCGGAACTCGCCCTTGTCAGCCACGTCGGCACCGTCACGGTACTGCACGGTTTGACGCTCGACGACCTTGCCGCTAACGTCCCAGATCTGCACGCTATCGCGACGAATTTCGGCGATATCGCCTTCTTCAAGGTACATGAAGCGGTCAGTGACCTGGCGCAGGGCCAATTGGTCGGAAGCGAGGAAGTTTTCACCCAGGCCAAGGCCGATCACCAACGGGCTGCCACTGCGAGCGGCGAGCAGGCGATCCGGTTGCCGAGCGCTGATCACGGCCAGGCCGTAAGCACCGTGCAACTCTTTAACGGTGGCCTTGAGGGCCACGGTCAGGTCGTTCAGATCTTTGAGTTTGTGGTTCAGCAGGTGAGCGATGACTTCAGTGTCGGTGTCCGATGTGAACACGTAACCCAATGCCTTGAGTTGTTCGCGCAGGGCTTCGTAGTTCTCGATGATGCCGTTGTGCACCACCGCCAGATCACCGGAAAAATGCGGGTGAGCGTTGCGCTCGCACGGCGCACCGTGAGTGGCCCAGCGAGTGTGGGCGATGCCCAGGCGACCGGCCAGCGGCTCGGCTTCGAGCGCCAGTTCCAGCTCGCTGACTTTACCCGGACGACGCATACGCTCGAGCTGTTGGTCATTGGTATAGACCGCCACACCGGCGCTGTCATAGCCACGGTATTCCAGGCGCTTGAGGCCTTCGAGGAGGATGGCAGTGATGTTACGTTCTGCGACTGCACCGACAATTCCACACATGCTATTTCTCCTGACTGACAGCCGCGCATATCAGCGTGATACCGCGGGCTTGTATCTGATCGCGTGCCTCCAGCGGCAGGCGATCATCGGTAATTAGGGTATGGACGCTGCTCCATGGCAGCTCCAGGTTGGGAATCTTGCGGCCTATCTTGTCGGACTCCACCATCACAATCACTTCACGGGCAACATCCGCCATGACGCGGCTGAGTCCCAGCAATTCATTGAAGGTGGTGGTACCGCGCACCAGGTCGATGCCGTCGGCACCGATGAACAACTGATCGAAATCGTAGGAGCGCAGTACTTGCTCGGCGACCTGCCCCTGGAAAGACTCGGAATGCGGGTCCCAGGTACCGCCGGTCATCAGCAGCACCGGTTCGTGCTCGAGTTCACTCAAGGCGTTGGCGACATGAAGCGAGTTGGTCATCACCACCAGGCCCGGCTGTTGACCGAGTTCCGGAATCATCGCTGCCGTGGTGCTGCCGCTGTCGATGATGATCCGGGCATGCTCGCGGATCCGCGCAACGGCAGCACGGGCAATCGCCTGTTTGTACCTGGAAACCGGCTGCCCGATATCGGCGACCAGTTCCTGAGGCATGGTGATCGCACCGCCATACCGACGCAACAAAAGACCATTGCTTTCGAGCGCCGCCAGGTCCTTGCGAATCGTAACTTCCGAGGTTTCGAAGCGCTTGGCCAATTCATCAACACTGACTTCGCCCTGCTCATTGAGCAAGGCGAGGATATTGTGACGGCGTTGAGGTGTATTGCGCTTCGACATGACCTGGTAAGTTTCGATTCGAAAGATAACGGAAGCAATCAAAACCTATTGGCGAAACTTCGTCAAGCGCGAGGCGATAAAAAGGTCTGTGGATAACCTTGCCGGCGATGGACCGACGCGGTGTTTCAGGTAAACCGCTATCGCCGGCAAGCCGGCTCCTACAGGATTGTGGATAACTCAGGCCTTTTTGATTTTCTCTGGTCGCTTCCAGCCATCGATGTTCTTCTGCCGCGCACGTCCGACGGCCAACTGCGCGTTATCCACATTCTGCGTAATAGTCGATCCGGCCGCAGTGGTTGCACCGCTAGAGATATCCACAGGCGCCACCAACGAGTTGTTGGAACCGATGAACACATCCTCACCCAACACGGTTTTCCACTTGTTGGCACCGTCATAGTTGCACGTGATGGTGCCCGCACCGATGTTGGTGCGGGCGCCAATCTCGGCATCGCCCAGATAGGCCAAGTGACCGGCCTTGGCGCCTTCGCCCATGTGAGCGTTTTTCAGCTCGACAAAGTTACCCACATGCGCGCGAGCCTCCAGCACGGAGCCGGGACGCAGGCGCGCGAATGGACCGGCATCACTGCCTTCGCCCATGATCGCGCCTTCGATATGGCTGTTGGCCTTGATCACCACACCTTTACGCAAAGTGCTGTCCTTGATCACGCAATTCGGGCCGATCACCACGTCATCTTCGATGACAACCTTGCCTTCGAGAATCACGTTGATGTCGATCAGCACATCGCGACCGACAGTGATGTCACCGCGGACATCGAAACGTGCCGGGTCGCGCAGGGTCACACCCTGGGCCATCAAACGACGACCCGCGCGCAGTTGATAATGACGCTCGAGCTCGGAAAGCTGCTTGCGATCATTGGCGCCCTGCACTTCCATCGCATCGTGAGGCTGCTCGGTCGCCACCACCAGACCATCGCTGACTGCCATGGCAATCACATCGGTCAGGTAGTACTCGCCCTGGGCGTTGTTGTTGGAAAGACGGCTCATCCAGCCGCCCAGTTGTGCGAACGGCAGCGCGAGAATACCGGTGTTGCCTTCAGTGATCGCACGCTCGGCTTCGTTGGCGTCTTTCTGCTCGACGATAGCCGTCACCTTGCCGGCAGCATCACGAACGATGCGGCCATAGCCGGTTGGATCATCCAACTGAACGGTCAGCAAACCCAACTGCTGCGGTGCAACCTGCTTGAGCAGACGTTGAAGGGTCTCGACCTCGATCAACGGCACATCGCCGTAAAGAATCAGGACGGTGTCGGACTCAATGAACGGCACTGCTTGAGCAACCGCGTGGCCAGTACCCAGCTGTTTGTCCTGCAGGACGAAATTCAGATCATCGGCTGCCAGTCGCTCACGTACGGCGTCGGCACCATGGCCAATCACCACGTGGATGCGCTGTGGATCAAGTTGCCGCGCGCTGTGGATAACATGGCCAAGCATCGAGTTGCCGGCAATCGGATGCAGGACTTTCGGCAGTGCCGAACGCATGCGAGTGCCTTGGCCGGCAGCGAGGATAACAATTTCAAGAGACATGACTGGCTACCAATCCTGGATGGTCAGCGGCTGCGACCAGGTTATGAAAATCGGAAAAGAAAAAAGGGTAGCCGAGGCTACCCTTTTTAATCAATCGCGCAACAAGTGATGGCCTGTTAGTGGCCAAACTTCTTGCGGATCTGCTGGACGGTGCGCAGCTGAGCTGCAGCCTCGGCCAGACGTGCGGCAGCAGAACCGTAATCGAATTCCGCGCCCCGCTCATGCAAGGCCTTCTCGGCAGCCTTAACGGCTTCCTGAGCGGAGGCTTCGTCCAGGTCGGCAGCTCGTTGCACGGTGTCGGCAAGAACCTTGACCATGTTCGGCTGAACCTCGAGGAAACCACCGGAGATGTAATACACCTCCTCTTCCCCGCCCTGCTTGACCAGGCGGATCGGGCCAGGCTTGAGATTAGTGATCAGCGGCGCGTGGCCCAGGGCGATACCAAGATCACCCAGTGCACCGTGCGCAATCACCATCTCGACCAGGCCGGAAAAGATTTCTCCTTCCGCGCTGACGATATCGCAATGGACTGTCATAGCCATCTGATTGCCTCAACCTAAATTAGCGCCCGTTGCCGGGCGCCGGGATTACAGTTTCTTGGCTTTCTCGATCGCTTCTTCGATGCCGCCGACCATGTAGAACGCTTGTTCTGGCAGGTGGTCGTAGTCACCGTTGAGGATGCCTTTGAAGCCAGCAATGGTGTCTTTCAGGGAAACGTATTTACCCGAGGCACCGGTGAAGACTTCAGCCACGAAGAACGGCTGCGACAAGAAGCGCTGGATCTTACGAGCACGGTTTACCAACTGCTTGTCGGCTTCCGACAGCTCGTCCATACCCAGGATCGCAATGATGTCCTTCAGTTCTTTGTAACGCTGCAGAACGTACTGTACACCGCGAGCGGTATCGTAGTGGTCCTGGCCGATTACGTTCGGGTCCAGCTGGCGCGAAGTCGAGTCGAGTGGATCGACCGCTGGGTAGATACCCAGGGAAGCGATGTCACGGGACAGAACGACGGTGGCGTCCAAGTGGGCGAAGGTGGTCGCTGGCGACGGGTCAGTCAAGTCATCCGCAGGTACGTATACCGCTTGGATGGAGGTGATCGAACCGTTTTTGGTCGAAGTGATACGCTCTTGCAGAGTACCCATCTCTTCGGCCAGGGTCGGCTGGTAACCTACTGCGGAAGGCATACGGCCCAGCAGTGCGGATACTTCAGTACCGGCCAGGGTGTAACGATAGATGTTGTCGACGAACAGCAGAACGTCGTTACCTTCGTCACGGAACTTCTCGGCCATGGTCAGGCCGGTCAGTGCTACGCGCAGACGGTTACCCGGCGGCTCGTTCATTTGACCGTAAACCAGTGCCACTTTGTCCAGAACGTTGGAGTCCTTCATCTCGTGGTAGAAGTCGTTACCCTCACGAGTACGCTCACCCACACCGGCGAACACGGAATAACCGCTGTGCTCGATGGCGATGTTACGGATCAGTTCCATCATGTTTACGGTTTTGCCTACACCGGCACCACCGAACAGACCAACTTTACCACCCTTGGCGAACGGGCAAACCAGGTCGATAACCTTGATGCCGGTTTCCAGCAGGTCGTTGCCGCCCGCTTGCTCAGCGAAGGTTGGCGCAGGACGGTGAATGCCCCAGCGCTCTTCGGTGGCGATCGGACCAGCTTCGTCGATCGGGTTGCCCAGTACGTCCATGATCCGGCCCAGAGTCGCTTTACCGACCGGTACGGAGATGGCTGCGCCAGAGTCGGTGACTTCCAGACCGCGCTTCAAGCCCTCGGTGGAACCCATCGCAATGGTACGAACCACGCCGTCGCCCAGCTGCTGCTGAACTTCGAGAGTGGTGCCTGCATCGCTTTTTACACTCAAAGCGTTGTAGATGCTCGGTACGCTGTCGCGTGGGAATTCCACGTCGATAACGGCGCCGATGATTTGAACGATACGTCCGCTACTCATAGCTGGATCCTCTGAATATTTGAACCGTTAAACCGCGGCAGCGCCGCCGACGATTTCCGAGATCTCTTGGGTGATCGCAGCCTGACGCGCCTTGTTGTAGACCAGCTGCAAATCGCTGATCAAATCACCGGCGTTGTCGGTAGCGTTCTTCATCGCGATCATCCGCGCAGCTTGTTCAGCCGCGTTGTTCTCGACCACCGCCTGGTAGACCTGCGACTCCACGTAACGGACCATCAAGCCGTCAAGCAGCTCTTTGGCGTCCGGTTCGTACAGATAATCCCAGTGGTGCTTGAGTCCTTGATCCGGGGTTGCCACCAGTGGAATCAACTGCTCCACGGTAGGCGTTTGCGTCATGGTGTTGATGAACTTGTTGGACACCACGGACAGGCGGTCAATACGGCCGTCCAGGTAGGCATCCAGCATCACCTTGACGCTGCCGATCAGGTCATTGATCGACGGCTCTTCACCCAGGTGGCTGATAGCTGCTACGACGTTACCGCCGAAGTTGCGGAAGAAAGCCGCACCCTTGCTACCAACAACACACAGATCAATCTCGACGCCGTTTTCGCGGTTTACCGCCATGTCCTTGACCAGAGCCTTGAACAGGTTGGTGTTCAAGCCACCACACAGACCACGGTCACTGCTCACCACGACATAACCAACGCGCTTTACTTCACGGTCGATCATGAATGGGTGGCGATATTCCGGGTTAGCGTTGGCCAAATGGCCAATAACCTGGCGGATGCGCTCCGCGTAAGGACGGCTAGCAGCCATGCGCATTTGTGCCTTGCGCATTTTACTGACCGCCACTTTTTCCATGGCGCTGGTAATCTTTTGCGTGCTTTTGATGCTCGCAATCTTACTGCGAATCTCTTTTGCGCCTGCCATGTAACACCTATCAGGTTAGCAAGCGGGAGCCTTGCGGCTCCCGCTGCGGCTTACCAGGTTTGGGTGGCCTTGAACTTCTCGATACCGGCTTTCATGCCAGCGTCGATTTCGTCATTGAAGTCACCCTTCACGTTGATCTTCGCCATCAATTCGGCGTGATCGCGGTTGAAGAAAGCAATCAGCGCTTGTTCGAAGCTGCCGATCTTGGCGATTTCAACGTCAGTCAGGAACCCACGCTCAGCGGCATACAGCGACAGCGCCATGTCAGCGATCGACATTGGTGCGTATTGCTTCTGCTTCATCAGCTCGGTAACGCGCTGACCATGCTCAAGTTGCTTACGGGTCGCTTCGTCCAGGTCAGAAGCGAACTGGGCGAATGCCGCCAGTTCACGGTACTGAGCCAGAGCGGTACGGATACCACCGGAGAGCTTCTTGATGATCTTGGTCTGAGCGGCACCACCCACACGGGATACCGAAACACCGGCGTTCACAGCAGGACGGATCCCGGAGTTGAACATGGCCGATTCCAGGAAGATCTGACCGTCGGTGATGGAAATCACGTTGGTCGGAACGAACGCGGAAACGTCGCCAGCCTGGGTTTCGATGATCGGCAGTGCGGTCAGGGAACCGGTTTTGCCGGTCACTGCGCCGTTGGTGAACTTCTCTACGTATTCTTCCGAAACGCGGGATGCGCGCTCCAGCAGACGGGAGTGGAGATAGAACACGTCGCCTGGGTAAGCTTCACGGCCTGGTGGACGGCGCAGCAGCAGGGAAATCTGGCGGTAAGCCACTGCTTGCTTGGACAGATCGTCATAAACGATCAGCGCGTCTTCACCGCGGTCGCGGAAGAATTCACCCATGGTGCAACCGGAGTACGGTGCCAGGAATTGCAGTGCTGCAGATTCCGAAGCGCTCGCTGCCACGACGATGGTGTTAGCCAGTGCGCCGTTTTCTTCCAGCTTGCGAACCACGTTGGCGATGGTCGATTGTTTCTGACCGATCGCTACGTAGACGCAGAAAATGCCGCTGTTTTTCTGGTTGATGATCGCGTCGATCGCCAGAGCGGTTTTACCGATCTGACGGTCACCGATGATCAGCTCACGCTGGCCACGGCCGACAGGGATCATGGCATCGACAGCCTTGTAGCCAGTCTGTACAGGCTGGTCTACCGACTTACGCCAGATCACGCCCGGAGCAACTTTCTCGACCGCGTCGGTCTCGGTGTTGTTCAGCGGACCTTTGCCGTCAACTGGGTTACCCAGTGCGTCGACTACGCGACCCAGCAGTTCCTTACCAACCGGAACTTCGAGGATGCGGCCGGTGCACTTGGCGCTCATGCCTTCAGCCAGAGTCTGGTATGCGCCCAATACAACGGCACCTACAGAGTCTTGCTCCAGGTTGAGGGCCATACCGAAGACGCCGCCCGGAAACTCGATCATCTCGCCGTACATTACATCGGCCAGACCGTGAATCCGCACGATACCGTCAGATACGCTGACGACAGTGCCTTCGTTACGGGCTTGGGAGGTCACATCGAGCTTGTCGATGCGGCCCTTGATAATTTCACTTATTTCGGAAGGATTGAGTTGCTGCATTGCTCTGCTGCCCCTTCAAACTCAAGATTTCAATGCTTCGGCAAGGCTCGCGAGTTTGCCGCGAACCGAGCCATCGATAACCAGGTCGCCGGCGCGGATGACAATGCCCCCAATAAGGGATTTGTCTTCCTCGACTTGCAGGCGCACTTCCCGGTTGAGTCGTGCACTGAGAACCTTGGCGAGTTTGTCTTGCTGTTCTTGGTTCAATGCAAAAGCACTGGTCACTTCAACGTCTACCGACTTCTCTTGTTCGGCCTTGTACAGGTCGAACAGAGCGGATATCTCCGGCAACAGCGGGAGACGGTCGTTTTCGGCAACGACGTTGATGAAGTTCTGTGCCTTGGCATCAAACTTGTCGCCGCACACGTCAATAAACGTGGCGGCCTTGTCTGCGCTCGTCAGTCGCGGGGCCTTGAGCACGCGCTGCATGGTGTCGTCTTGCGACACTGCTGCAGCCAGGCCGAGCATGGCTGACCAAGAGGCCAGTTGCTGGTGGGCCTGGGCGTGCTCGAAGGCTGCCTTAGCGTAAGGTCGGGCCAACGTGGTCAATTCTGCCATGATCGCCCTCGCTTAAATTTCAGCAGCCAGTTTGTTTACCAGCTCCGCGTGCGCGTTTTGATCGATTGTGGCACCCAGGATCTTCTCGGCGCCGCCAACGGCCAGTGCACCCAGTTGGGCACGCAGCGCGTCTTTGACACTGTTCAGTTCCTGCTCGATCTCGGCCTGAGCCTGAACCTTCACACGGTCAGCGTCGATACGGGCTTTTTCAACAGCCTCTTCAACAATCTGGTTACCGCGTTTCTTGGCTTGCTCAATGATTTCAGCTGCCTGAGCCTTAGCTTCGCGCAGTTGTTGACCCGCTTTATCTTGGGCCAACTCCAGGTCGCGAGCTGCTCGGGCGGCAGCGTCCAGTCCATCCGCGATCTTCTTCTGACGTTCGTGCAAAGCCGCGATGACCGGAGGCCACACGAACTTCATGCAAAACAGTACAAAAATGAAGAACGCAACGGACTGGCCAATCAGGGTTGCATTAATGTTCACGCCAACACCTCGCTCGTTCGTTGCACATCAAACCAATCACTCGAAGGTTCGAGTGATTAGCCAGCGAGTTGACCAACGAATGGGTTCGCGAAGGTGAAGAACAGAGCGATACCAACACCGATCATGGTTACGGCGTCGAGCAGACCGGCAACGATGAACATTTTAACTTGCAGCATTGGAACCATTTCTGGCTGACGCGCTGCGCCTTCCAGGAACTTGCCGCCCAACAGGCCGAAACCAATTGCGGTACCCAGTGCGCCCAGGCCGATCAACAGTGCAACAGCGATAGCGGTTAGACCAACTACAGTTTCCATCTTTCCTCCCGACTTTTACGTCGTATGGTTTAGGTTTTTTAGATTTTAAAGCGGTAAAACAAATCGTTTCATAGCCCTGTTCGGGCCCCCACTCGTTTGACCGAGTGGGACATCAGACTAGTCGAGACTGGCCTTAATGGTTCTCTTCGTGCGCCATCGAAAGGTAAACGATGGTCAGCATCATGAAGATAAACGCCTGCAGGGTGATGATCAGGATGTGGAACACAGCCCACGCCCACTGCAGAACTACGCCCAGGCCGCTAAGCCAGAGCAGACCGCTGCCGAACATCACAGCAATCAGAATGAAGACCAGCTCGCCGGCGTACATGTTGCCGAACAGACGCAGTGCCAGGGAGATTGGCTTGGCTACCAGCGTCACGAACTCCAGCAGGAAGTTCACCGGAATCAGCAGGGCTTGAACGAAGATGTTCTTGCTGCCGAACGGGTGCAGGGTCAGCTCGCCGACGAAGCCGCCGATGCCCTTGACCTTGATGCTGTAGAAAATGATCAACGCGAACACCGACAGGGCCATGCCCAGGGTAGCGTTCGGGTCAGTGGTCGATACGGCACGGAACGGAATATGCGCATCGCCAGTGATCAGGATGGCCAGCTGAGGAATCCAGTCGACCGGGATCAGGTCGACGGCGTTCATCAGGAAGACCCAGACGAAGATGGTCAGTGCCAGCGGTGCAATCACCGGGCTACGGCCATGGAAGCTGTCTTTCACGCTGCCATCGACGAATTCGACCAATACTTCAACGAAGTTCTGCAAAGCACCAGGCTGACCGGAAGTCGCTTTCTTTGCCGCCATGCGGAAAAGAAGAACGAAGATCAGACCCAAAGCGACCGACCAGCCGAGGGTATCGACGTGGAAAGCCCAGAAGCCCATTTCTTTGGCTTCTGCTGCGGTGTGGGCAAAACCCCACCCGCCGGTTGGGTGCTGACCGAAGGTCAGGTTCTGCAAGTGGTGCTGGATATAGCCCGAAGCGGTTGTTTCTGCCATGGTTGCCTCAAACGCCCTAAGGTCTCGAAAGTCTTGTTCTCATCAGCAGGGGCGCGAACCAGCTGACCAGTTGGGTCAACACGAAGACGCCGAATACAGCTAGCGGCGCCAATGGCTTCACACCTGCAAACGTCAATGCAAAAAGCACTGCCGTCAAAATCAGTTTGCCCGCCTCGCCGGCATAAAAAGACCGGACGATGGCTTGAGCTGCTCGGGCGCCGGAAAACCGAAATGCCCTGTGAGCGAAATAAACATTGGGTAGCAAGGCTATCAGGCCTCCGCAGAGTCCTGAGTACCCGGCAACGACTCCGTGCCATTGCCACAGCGCCAAAGCGGCGATCAGCAACACGACAAACTGAGCCATCAACACCGGAAAAACTGCCAGGCGATGGAACGGCAAGCGGTTTGGCGTGCGGGTTTCCATCACTAATACTCCCCAATGGTCGGCTGCCAGAATTCAATAACTTGGCATAATTTGTGCCGACAAAATGCGCGCAGAGTATAGGGGCGGTTCTGCCCCTATTCAACTGTCAGGTAGTGATTTCCGACTGCACGCTACATGAGGAAATGTTTCAGCGAATGTGTGCGAGCACACCCTGAAGCTCATCGAGGGAGTTGTAACCAATGACCAACTGCCCTTTCCCCTTCTTTCCGTGTCGGATCTGCACCGCAGAGCCTAGGCGCTCAGCCAGACGCTGCTCGAGTCGGGCGATATCCGGGTCCGGTTTTACCGGTTCCGCAGGCTCCTGTTTGCCACTCAACCACTGGCGAACCAGTGCCTCAGTCTGGCGCACAGTCAGCCCCCGTGCGACAACATGTCGCGCCCCTTCAACCTGTTGATTCTCCGGCAAACCAAGCAAAGCTCGGGCATGACCCATTTCCAGGTCGCCGTGCGACAGCATGGTCTTGATAACTTCCGGCAACGCGATCAAGCGTAGCAGGTTGGCCACAGTCACGCGGGATTTGCCCACCGCTTCGGCCACTTGTTGCTGAGTCAGCTGGAATTCCTGCTGCAAACGCTGCAGGGCCACCGCTTCTTCGATCGGATTGAGGTCTTCGCGCTGGATGTTCTCGATCAGCGCCATGGCGATGGCGGTTTCATCCGGCACATCGCGCACCATCGCCGGGATGGTTTCCTGGCCAGCCTGCTGGCTGGCACGCCAGCGACGTTCGCCGGCGATGATTTCGAAGCGGCCGCTGCCGATCGGGCGAACCACAATCGGCTGCATCACGCCCTGGGCCTTGATCGATTGCGCCAGTTCTTCCAGCGCTTGCGGGTCCATGTCCCGACGCGGCTGGTACTTGCCGCGCTGGATCAGGTCCAGGGGCAAATGCTGCAGCTCACGCTGATCGGCTTGTACAGCCTGCTCTTCCAGCGAGCTGACAGTCGGACCGCTCAGCAGTGCATCCAGTCCACGTCCGAGACCTCGTTTCTTGACGGCCATGGGGATTCCTTAAGTTGCCTGAGCTGCGGCAGTGCGTGAGTTTTTGCGCTGACGGCGAACCATCTCGCCGGCAAGTGCCAGATAGGCAATGGCGCCCCGCGAAGTCTTGTCGTAAGCCAGCGCCGGCATGCCATAGCTTGGCGCTTCGGCGAGGCGGATGTTACGCGGGATAACCGTGTCGTAGAGCTGCTCGCCGAAGTGTTCTTTCAGCTGCGCCGACACGTCGTTCATCAGGCTCAGGCGCGGGTCATACATCGTGCGCAACAGACCTTCGACTTTCAGGTTCGGGTTCAGCAGTTCAGCGATGCGCTTGATGTTATCCACAAGGTCGCTCAGGCCTTCGAGCGCAAAGTACTCGCACTGCATGGGGATAATTACCCCGTCAGCCGCGACCAAAGCGTTCAGCGTGAGCATCGACAGCGAGGGCGGGCAGTCGATCAAAATGTAGTCGTAGTTTTCACGGATCGGCGCCAGCGCGCTGCGCAGGCGGCTTTCCTTCATCTGCATTTCCAGCAGAACCACTTCGGCCGCGGTCAGGTCGCGGTTGGCCGGCAACAGCTGGTAACCACCGTGCTCGGAGAAGTGCATGGCCTGGGCCAGATCGCATTCGCCGATCAGCAAGTCGTAGACCGAGTTTTCCAGGCCGTGTTTATCCACACCGCTACCCATGGTGGCGTTGCCCTGTGGATCGAGATCGATCAACAGCACCCTGCGCTTGGTAGCAACCAGGGAAGCTGCGAGGTTGATGCAGGTGGTGGTTTTACCCACACCACCCTTTTGGTTCGCTATCGCGAATACCTTAGCCATTCTTGCTTGTGTTCCCAATCATGCCGTGCGGCGCAGTATCAGCAGATGACGTTGGCCTTGGCAACCAGGTACGGCCAGGGCGTGTTCGCTATCGAGGTGGAAGTCTGCCGGCAATGCTACCAGCTCATCGGCCGGATGAACGCCCTTCATTGCCAGCCAACGTGTATCGGCATCGCCAAGGTGGCGCGTCCAGTTGCTGAAGTTCTCCATGCTGCTGAACGCCCGGGAAATGATCCCGTTGAAAGGCTGTGCAGGCTGGAAGGCTTCGACGCGACTGTGGATAACTTGCAGGTTATCCAGTTTGAGTTCGAGTTTGACCTGGGTCAGGAAGCGGGTTTTCTTGCCATTACTGTCCAGGCAGGTCACTTGGGACTCTGGAAACAGGATTGCAAGCGGAATGCCCGGCATGCCGCCGCCGCTGCCAACGTCCAGCCAACGACCGTTTTCGATGAACGACATCACGCTCAAACTATCGAGCAGGTGACGCGAGACCATTTCGTCCGGATCGCGCACGGCGGTCAGGTTGTAGGCCTTGTTCCATTTGATCAACAGGGCCAGATAACCCAACAACTGCGCGTGTTGGGTTTCGGTCAATGTGACACCGAGCTGGCGAGCACCTGTGGATAACTCTTCGGCGTGTTGCGAGGTGACCAACGAACTCAAGCGCTTTGCTCCAACTGACGGCCCGCGCCGCGTTTTTTCAAATGAATCATCAACAGCGAAATGGCTGCCGGTGTGACACCCGGAATGCGTGACGCCTGGCCCAGTGTTTCTGGACGGGTCGCACCGAGCTTGCTCTGGATCTCTTTGGAGAGACCGGAAATGTTCGTGTAATCGATATCCACAGGCAGTTTCGTGTCTTCGCTCGCCCGCAGACGTGCGATTTCATCTTGCTGACGATCGATATAACCGGCGTATTTGGTCTTGATTTCGACCTGCTCGGCGACTTGTGGATCTTCTGCGCCCCCGCCAGTCACGGCGATCAGACCAGCGTAGTCGATTTCCGGACGGCTCAAGAGGTTGAGCAGGTTGTATTCGTGAGTCAGCGGCGTGCCGAATTTTTCGGATATCGCATCGCCCTGCTCGGTGCCCGGGCGAACCCAGGTACTTTTCAGGCGCTGCTCTTCCAGCGTGATGCTTTCGCGTTTGGTGCAGAACGCTGCCCAACGCGCATCATCCACCAGACCCAGCTCGCGACCTTTTTCGGTCAAGCGCAGGTCCGCATTGTCTTCACGCAGGATCAGACGGTACTCGGCGCGGGATGTGAACATCCGGTACGGCTCTTGAGTTCCAAGGGTAATCAGGTCGTCAACCAACACGCCGATGTACGCCTCGTCGCGACGCGGGCACCAGGCGTCTTTGCCTTGCGCACGCAGTGCAGCGTTGGCCCCGGCCAGCAAACCTTGGGCGCCGGCTTCTTCGTAACCGGTGGTGCCATTGATTTGCCCGGCGAAAAACAGACCGCCGATGACTTTGGTTTCCAGGCTGTACTTCAGGTCACGCGGGTCGAAGTAGTCGTACTCGATGGCGTAGCCCGGACGCACGATGTGCGCGTTTTCCATGCCGCGAATCGATTGCACGATCTGCAATTGCACGTCGAACGGCAGGGATGTGGATATCCCGTTCGGGTACAGCTCGTGAGTGGTCAAACCTTCCGGTTCGATGAAGACCTGGTGGCTTTCCTTGTCGGCAAAGCGGTGGATCTTGTCTTCGATCGACGGGCAGTAGCGCGGGCCGATACCTTCGATCAACCCAGCATCGGAATACATCGGCGAACGGTCGAGGTTCGCTGCGATGATTTCGTGAGTCCGGGCGTTGGTGTGGGTAATCCAGCAGCTCACCTGTTTCGGATGCTGCTCTTTGGAACCCATGAACGACATCACCGGGATCGGCGTATCACCTGCTTGCTCGGTCATCACCGAGAAATCCACAGACCGACCGTCGATACGCGGCGGAGTACCGGTTTTCAATCGGCCAACACGCAGTGGCAATTCGCGCAGACGGTGAGCCAGGGCGATCGACGGGGGATCACCGGCACGACCACCGGAATAATTCTGCATTCCGATGTGGATAAGTCCACCGAGGAAGGTGCCAGTGGTCAACACCACGGAGTCGGCGAAGAAACGCAGGCCCATTTGGGTGACAACACCGCGCACTTGTTCCTGTTCAACGATCAGGTCATCAGCGGCTTGTTGAAATATCCACAGGTTCGGCTGGTTTTCCAATGCTTCGCGGACAGCGGCTTTGTACAGAACCCGGTCTGCCTGGGCGCGGGTTGCACGCACGGCCGGGCCTTTGCGGCTGTTCAACACGCGAAACTGAATGCCGCCTTTATCGGTAGCCATGGCCATCGCGCCGCCGAGGGCATCGATTTCTTTTACCAGGTGGCTTTTGCCGATTCCGCCGATGGCCGGGTTGCAACTCATGGCACCGAGGGTTTCCACGTTATGCGTCAGCAACAGGGTTTTGGCCCCCATACGTGCTGAGGCCAGTGCTGCCTCGGTACCGGCATGACCGCCGCCGATGACGATCACTTCAAAACGGGAAGGGAAATCCACCACGCACCTCGTGCCTGCTTAAGTAGGTAATTCAGGAATAGTTTGAGCTCAGGTTTTTGGACCTGGTCGACAAGTATAGGGACTTCGCCCTTCCTAAAGAACCCTTTGCACAAAATTTAACCAGCTGTGGAGAAGTCGGGGTTATAGAAATTAAAAAGAAAGAAATTTATTAAATCTTTGTTTTTATGTTTATTTCTACTGAGCACCATTTCTGTGGATAGATTCCTACAGCCCTTTGTTTTCAATATGTACAGAGAATCAAAACCCTGTGGTCATGTGCCAAGGAGGCCCTTGGATAACCGGTGTAAGCCTGTGGATGAAAGGGGTGGTTATCCACAGAGGCGGTTATCTTCAGTTTTGAGGCCCTGTTATCAACTGCCCTTAGCGGCAGTTATTCACAGGGCTTAATCCACAGAAAAGCAGCGATTGATCAAATCCCGGGCGCAGAAAATCCGGCCAGGCAGAAAGAATCTGCTCGGCACTGGAGGCAATTCAGGAAAAGGGGGGAGAACAGACAGGCACGAATGGCCTGTCTGTGGACAACGAAGGGGCTATTTGCCGATACAGAAACTGGAAAAGATCCGTCCCAGCAGGTCATCGGAGCTGAATGCACCGGTGATCTCGCCCAAGGCATGTTGAGCCTGGCGTAAATCTTCGGCCAGTAGCTCACCGGCACCCGCCAGAGTCAGCTGCGCACGGCCGTGCTCGAGGGATGCACTGGCATGACGCAACGCCTCAAGGTGACGCCTGCGAGCACTGAAGCTGCTTTCCGACGTCTGCTCATAGCCCATGCAGGCCTTGAGATGATCACGCAGCAGTTCCAGGCCTTCGCCGGCCGACTTGGCACTCAGGCTGATGGTCACATGGCCATCCTCACTGACTTCCAGGGCAATCGCTTCACCCGTGAGGTCGGCCTTGTTACGGATCAACGTGACTTTTGCCGGATCCGGGCGGGTTTCCAGGAACTCTGGCCACAACGCGAACGGATCAAGCGCTTCCGGTGCAGTGGCATCGACCACCAACAGCACTCGATCAGCTTCGCTAATGGCTTTCAACGCCCGTTCAACACCGATTTTTTCCACATGGTCATCGGTATCTCGCAGACCAGCGGTATCCACCACGTGAAGCGGCATGCCATCGATGTGGATATGTTCGCGCAAAATGTCACGGGTTGTGCCGGCAATCTCGGTCACGATCGCTGCTTCACGACCGGCCAGGGCGTTGAGCAAACTGGATTTACCGGCATTTGGCCGACCGGCGATGACCACCGTCATGCCGTCACGCAGCAACGCACCCTGCCCGGCTTCGCGCAGCACGGTGGATAACTCGTCCCTGACTTTGTCGAGCATGCTCAGTACATGGCCATCGGCAAGGAAGTCGATTTCTTCTTCCGGGAAGTCGATGGCAGCTTCTACGTAAATCCGCAGGCCGATCAGTTGCTCGGTGAGGTTATGCACACGATCGGAAAATGCCCCCTGCAAGGAGCGCAATGCATTGCGGGCGGCCTGTGCAGAACTGGCCTCGATCAGGTCGGCGATTGCTTCGGCCTGTGCCAGGTCGAGTTTGTCATTGAGGAACGCACGTTCGCTGAATTCGCCTGGCCGTGCCAGACGACATCCCAGTTCAAGGCATCGCTTGAGCAGCATGTCGAGAACAATCGGGCCGCCATGACCCTGAAGTTCCAGCACATCTTCGCCGGTGAACGAGTTCGGGCCCGGAAAATACAAGGCAATGCCCTGGTCCAGCACCTCTTCGTTTTGATCGAAAAACGGGCCGTAGTGGGCGAATCGCGGCTTGAGTTCACGACCGCTGAAGGCCTTGGCCGCAACGCTCGCCAGCGGCCCGGAAATACGGACGATGCCTACGCCGCCACGACCTTGAGCGGTGGCGACGGCGGCGATGGTTTCACGAGGAGCGCTCATAAACCGGTATCCAGACAAAAGTGACAGATAGCAAAACGCCCCACTAGGGGGCGTTTTGAGTGGTTATCCACAGTGTAAATCAGGCAGCTGCTTTAGTAGCCGCTTCGATTTTACGAGTGATGTACCACTGTTGGGCGATGGACAGGCAGTTGTTCACTACCCAGTACAGCACCAGACCAGCCGGGAACCACAGGAAGAAGAAGGTGAAGATGATTGGCATCAGCTTCATCACCTTGGCCTGCATCGGATCCGGAGGAGTCGGGTTCAACTGCTGCTGGATGAACATGGTTGCACCCATGATGATCGGCAGAATGAAGAACGGATCCTTGATCGACAGGTCAGTAATCCACAGCATGAACGGCGCTTGGCGCATTTCAACGCTTTCCAGCAGAACCCAGTACAGCGAAAGGAAAACCGGCATCTGCACGAGGATTGGCAAGCAACCACCCAGCGGATTGATCTTCTCTTTCTTGTACAGCTCCATCATGGCTTGCGACATTTTCTGCCGGTCATCGCCATGTTGCTCTTTCAGTGCGGCCAGTTTCGGTGCCACTGCGCGCATGCGGGCCATGGATTTGTAGCTGGCTGCCGACAGCGGGAAGAAAATCCCTTTGATCAGCATGGTCAGGAAGATGATCGACCAGCCCCAGTTACCGACCAGCGCGTGGATGTGTTGCAGCAGCCAGAAGATTGGCTGGGCAATGAACCACAGAATGCCGTAGTCGACGGTCAATTCCAGACCTGGGGACAACTCTTTCAGCACAGCCTGGCTTTTCGGACCGGCGTACAGAACAGCGCTGGTTTCGGCTTTCGCACCTGGCGCAACAGTCATTGCCGGGGCGGTGTAGCCGATGATGTAGTTGCCTTTGCTGTCTTTACGGGTCTGGACGACGTTGTTTTCGCCCTTCGCCGGAATCCATGCGGTCACGAAGTAGTGTTGCAACCAGGCAACCCAACCACCGTTCACGGTTTCTTTCAGCTGAGCCTTGTCCATGTCCTTCATCGACACTTTCTTGTACGGCTCGTTACTTGTCCACAGGGCGGCGCCCAGGTAAGTCGCGGTGCCGGTGGCAGTGCTGGAAGAAGGATCGGAGCTGGCGTCGCGCTTCAGTTGGGCGAACATCGCACCCGACCAAGGCTTGGCGCTTTCGTTGTCGATCACGTAGGAAACGGTTACGTCATACAGGCCACGTTTCAGTGTGAAACGCTTGATGTAGTTGACGCCGTCCTTGCTGAACTTCAGGTCTACAACCAATTGGTTCTGACCGTCGGCCAGTTGGTAGATCTTCTTCTCGGAGGAGTAAACCGGACGACCGGCAGGACTTGCGTCCGGACCATCGGTACCGATCAAACCGCTTTGAGCCAGATAAGTCCGCTCGTTGCCGTTATCGAACAACTGGAATGGAATTTCCGGATGGTCCTGGCGACGTGGATACAGCGGCAGCGTCAACTGTGCAACATCGCCACCTTGTGGATCGATAGCCAGGTTGAGCACATCCGTTTTGATCTGGATGAGGTCTTTGCTTGCAGCTACTGGTGTTTCAGCAGGTGCAGTGGCACTGGTATCGCTTGCGGCGCGCGGAATGTCGTCACTGACAGAAGCATTATTGCCAGTCGCCGTATCCGGTAGGCCCGGTGCGGAAGTACTGGAAGCAACATTCTGAGTCGGCAGGGCAGCCTGGCCATAGTCCTGGTTCCATTTAAGAACCATAACGTAGGACACGATTGCCAGGGCGACGATCAGGATCGTGCGTTTGATATCCATGATTACTCGGCCATCGAAGAAGAACGGGAGGTAGGGATAGGTGGAACCGGGTCATAACCACCGGGATTCCACGGATGACAGCGACCTAAACGACGAAAGGTCAGCCAGCCACCGCGCAGAAGGCCATGATTTTCTATGGCTTCTAACGCGTAGCAGGAACAACTGGGGTAGAAACGACAGTGACTGGCCATCAGGGGACTAATGGCATAGCGATAAAACTGGATCGGAACGAGTGCCAGTTTACGCATCGGGACTGTCTACCCCTACAGTTTCGGTTTTGACTGCTGGTACCGGCGTGCTGCGTGCCAGACGCTTCCAGAGTTTGCCGAAATGCTGAATCAATTCGGGGTTTTCTACGTCACCCAAACCTTTGCGCGCGACGATAACGATATCCCAGCCGACCAGTGAATCCTGGTTTAGACGGAACGATTCGCGCATCAGACGTTTGAGGCGATTGCGCTCGACGGAGAGCTTTACGCTCTTTTTCCCGATAACCAGCCCGAGACGGGGGTGATCAAGATCGTTGTTGCGCGCAAGGAGCAGGAGATTTTTCCCCGGAACCTTGCCGGTAGGGGAGTCAAAGACTGCCTTGAAATGCCGGGGAGTAAGCAGACGCTTTTCCCGACTGAAGTCCTGACTCACCTCCAGTGCCGGCTTATCAAACTGCCAGACGCGCACGACCTTTGGCGCGACGACGCGACAGAACGGCACGACCGTTCTTGGTAGCCATGCGAGCACGGAAACCGTGGGTACGAGCGCGTTTGATAGTGCTTGGTTGGAAAGTACGTTTCATTGTCGTGTTACCTGGTTCGTCCACAACGGGCCGGAATGGCCCCCGTTTTAAGAGACCGGGGATTCTAGAGAAAGCAAGCCTCTAGGTCAATTTCCAACCAACGTTTCCTTATAAATAGATCTCCAGACGTTTTGCTCGTCTTCACCTCCAGCCAAATATAAAAATAAAGAAGGAAAGTATTTAAAGCTTTTCTGTAAAGCTTATAAAAGCTAGGGCACCGGTCATCTGTGGATAACTACCTTCAGGCCTTCTATCCCGTGATGTACAGAGAATGACAACTACGGTGGAAAACGGTGGTCAGCCTGTGCTGCGCTGTCGGATAAGCTGTGTGTGAAAGGGGCTGTTATCCACAGGCAGGTTATCCACCGAGTTTCGCCCCCACTTGTGCAACGACCTCAAGGGCGGTTATCCACAGAGCTTATGCACAGACCACTGGTCGTCTTTTTTACCTATAAAACGTTGATTCTTCTTGGTCAGTGACCCACCTACGTGTGGATAAGTCGGCGTCTGGTCGCTACAATGGCCGCTTGTTTTTGCCTCACCGGCTTTCAACTTAGGGGATATCCGTGTCAGTGGAACTTTGGCAGCAGTGCGTGGAGCTTTTGCGCGATGAGCTGCCTGCCCAACAATTCAACACTTGGATCCGTCCACTACAGGTCGAAGCCGAAGGCGACGAGTTGCGTGTCTACGCACCGAATCGTTTTGTTCTCGACTGGGTCAACGAAAAGTACCTGGGCCGCGTCCTTGAACTGCTGGATGAGCATGGCAACGGCATGGCGCCGGCGCTTTCCTTATTAATAGGCAGCAAACGCAGTTCGGCTCCACGGGCTGCCCCGAATGCGCCACTGGCTGCCGCCGCGTCTCAGGCACAGGCGGCTCAAGCGCCTGTCAGTGCTCCGGCACCTGCCCCGACGGCCACACCGACCAAGCGTTCGACCCAGAAAGTTGCCGAAGTCAGTGAAGAGCCATCGCGCGACAGCTTCGATCCAATGGCCGGCGCCAGTTCTCAACAGGCCCCGGTGCGTTCCGAGCAGCGCACGGTGCAGGTCGAAGGTGCGCTCAAGCACACCAGTTACCTGAACCGCACTTTCACCTTCGAGAACTTCGTCGAAGGTAAGTCCAACCAACTGGCCCGGGCTGCGGCCTGGCAGGTGGCGGACAACCCCAAGCACGGTTACAACCCGCTCTTCCTTTATGGCGGTGTTGGCTTGGGTAAAACTCACTTGATGCACGCTGTGGGTAACCATCTATTAAAGAAGAACCCGAATGCCAAGGTCGTGTACCTGCATTCGGAGCGTTTCGTGGCCGATATGGTCAAGGCTCTGCAACTGAACGCGATCAACGAGTTCAAGCGCTTCTACCGTTCGGTGGACGCATTGTTGATCGATGACATTCAGTTCTTCGCCCGCAAGGAACGTTCGCAGGAAGAGTTTTTCCACACCTTCAACGCCCTGCTCGAAGGTGGCCAGCAGGTCATTCTCACCAGTGACCGCTACCCTAAAGAAATCGAAGGCCTTGAAGAGCGCCTCAAATCCCGTTTCGGCTGGGGCCTGACAGTAGCCGTCGAGCCGCCGGAGCTGGAAACCCGTGTCGCGATCCTGATGAAAAAGGCCGACCAGGCCAAAGTCGATCTGCCCCACGACGCGGCGTTCTTCATCGCCCAACGTATTCGCTCCAACGTCCGTGAGCTGGAAGGTGCGCTTAAACGCGTAATCGCCCACTCGCACTTCATGGGCCGTGATATCACCATCGAGCTGATTCGCGAATCCCTGAAAGATCTGTTGGCGCTGCAAGACAAACTGGTCTCTGTGGATAACATTCAGCGCACCGTCGCCGAGTACTACAAGATCAAGATTTCCGACCTGCTGTCCAAGCGTCGTTCACGCTCGGTCGCTCGTCCGCGTCAGGTTGCCATGGCGTTGTCCAAAGAGTTGACTAACCACAGCCTGCCGGAAATCGGCGATGTGTTTGGCGGCCGCGACCACACGACTGTTTTGCACGCCTGCCGCAAGATCAACGAACTTAAGGAATCCGACGCGGACATCCGCGAGGACTACAAGAACCTGCTGCGTACTCTGACAACTTGATGAACACCAGCGCAGCTTATTAAGGCAAGGGACTAGACCATGCATTTCACCATTCAACGCGAAGCCCTGTTGAAACCCCTGCAACTGGTCGCAGGCGTCGTCGAGCGCCGACAGACCTTGCCGGTGCTCTCCAACGTGCTGCTGGTTGTCGAAGGCCAGCAACTGTCGCTGACCGGTACCGACCTGGAAGTCGAGCTGGTCGGTCGTGTACAACTCGAAGAGCCGGCTGACCCGGGTTCCATCACTGTGCCTGCGCGCAAGCTGATGGACATCTGCAAAAGCCTGCCGAACGACGCGCTGATCGACATCAAGGTCGACGAGCAGAAGCTGGTGGTGAAGGCTGGCCGTAGCCGCTTCACCCTGTCGACCCTGCCGGCGAACGATTTCCCGACCGTTGAAGAAGGTCCGGGTTCGCTGACTTGCAGCCTTGAGCAAAGCAAACTGCGTCGTCTGATTGAACGCACCAGCTTCGCCATGGCCCAGCAGGACGTGCGTTATTACCTGAACGGCATGCTGCTGGAAGTATCGGCCGGGATCATCCGGGCCGTGGCCACCGATGGTCACCGTCTGGCCATGTGCTCGATGCAGGCCGACATCGGTCAGCCGGATCGCCACCAGGTCATCGTGCCGCGCAAGGGTATCCTTGAGCTGGCGCGCCTGCTGACCGAGCCGGACGGCAATGTCAGCATTGTCCTGGGTCAACATCACATCCGCGCCACCACAGGCGAGTTCACCTTCACCTCTAAACTGGTCGACGGTAAATTCCCGGACTATGAGCGTGTTCTGCCGAAGGGCGGCGACAAACTGGTGCTCGGCGATCGTCAGGCGTTGCGTGAAGCTTTCAGCCGTACCGCAATTCTGTCCAACGAGAAGTACCGCGGTATCCGTCTGCAACTGGCCAGCGGTCAGTTGAAGATTCAGGCCAACAACCCGGAGCAGGAAGAAGCGGAAGAAGAAGTGGGCGTTGAGTACAACGGCGGCAATCTGGAAATCGGCTTCAACGTGAGCTACTTGCTCGACGTGCTGGGCGTGATGACCACTGAGCAGGTTCGCCTGATCCTGTCCGACTCCAACAGCAGTGCGCTGGTGCAAGAGTCCGACAACGATGACTCGGCCTACGTTGTCATGCCGATGCGTCTGTAATCATGCTCAGCAGAAGCTAGATGTCATTAAGTCGCGTCTCGGTCACCGCGGTGCGCAATCTGCACCCGGTGACCTTCTCCCCCTCCCCCCGAATCAACATTCTTTACGGCGCCAACGGCAGCGGCAAAACCAGTGTTCTGGAAGCCATTCACCTGCTGGGGCTTGCCCGTTCGTTTCGTAGTACCCGCCTTTTGCCGGTTATTCAGTATGAGCAATTGGCCTGCACGGTCTTCGGTCAGGTTGAGTTGGCTGAAGGTGGGCACAGCGCACTGGGGATATCACGGGACCGCCAAGGCGAGTTCCAGATCCGTATTGACGGGCAGAACGCGCGCAGTGCGGCACAGCTGGCGGAGATTCTGCCGCTGCAACTGATCAACCCTGATAGCTTCCGCCTGCTTGAAGGCGCACCGAAGATTCGCCGGCAGTTTCTCGACTGGGGCGTGTTCCACGTGGAACCGCGGTTCATGTCCACCTGGCAGCGCTTGCAGAAGGCCCTGCGCCAGAGAAACTCTTGGCTGCGGCATGGTACACTTGACGCCGTTTCGCAAGCGGTTTGGGACAGGGAACTGTGCCAGGCCAGCGCTGAAATTGATGAATACCGCCGTGCCTATATCAAAGCCTTGAAACCAGTCTTTGAACAGACCTTGAGCGAACTGGTTGAGCTTGAAGGTTTGACGCTCAGCTATTACCGAGGCTGGGACAAAGACCGCGAATTGAGTGCAGTGCTCGCTGGGTCCGTTCAGCGAGACCAGCAGATGGGTCATACCCAGGCCGGACCACAACGCGCTGATTTGCGCCTCAGATTGGGCGCACATAACGCCGCGGACATCTTGTCCCGTGGTCAGCAGAAGTTGGTGGTCTGTGCATTGCGGATTGCCCAAGGGCACCTGGTCAGCCAGGCCCGACGCGGCCAGTGTATTTATCTGGTGGATGACTTGCCGTCCGAACTGGACGAGCAGCACCGCCGCGCGCTTTGCCGCTTGTTGGAAGACTTACGCTGCCAGGTGTTTATCACCTGTGTAGATCACGAATTATTGAGGGAAGGCTGGCAGACGGAAACGCCAGTCGCTCTGTTCCACGTGGAACAGGGCCGTATCACCCAGACCCACGACCATCGGGAGTGAAGGCATTGAGCGAAGAAAATACGTACGACTCAACGAGCATTAAAGTGCTGAAAGGCCTGGATGCCGTACGCAAACGTCCCGGTATGTACATTGGTGACACCGACGATGGCAGCGGTCTGCACCACATGGTGTTCGAGGTGGTCGATAACTCGATCGACGAAGCTTTGGCCGGCCATTGCGACGACATCAGCATCATCATCCACCCGGACGAATCCATCACCGTTCGCGACAACGGTCGTGGCATCCCGGTAGACGTACACAAAGAAGAAGGCGTCTCGGCAGCTGAGGTCATCATGACCGTGCTGCACGCCGGCGGTAAGTTCGACGACAACTCCTACAAAGTATCCGGCGGTCTGCACGGTGTAGGTGTTTCGGTAGTGAACGCACTGTCCAAGGAACTGGTCCTGACCGTTCGCCGCAGCGGCAAGATCTGGGAACAGACTTACGTCCATGGCGTCCCGCAAGAGCCGATGAAAATCGTTGGCGAGAGCGAAACCACAGGTACCCAGATTCACTTCAAGCCATCGGCTGAAACCTTCAAGAACATCCACTTCAGCTGGGACATCCTGGCCAAGCGGATTCGTGAACTGTCCTTCCTCAACTCCGGTGTCGGCATCGTCCTCAAGGATGAGCGCAGCGGCAAGGAAGAGCTGTTCAAATACGAAGGCGGCCTGCGTGCGTTCGTTGAATACCTGAACATCAACAAGACTGCGGTCAACCAGGTGTTCCACTTCAACATCCAGCGTGAAGACGGCATCGGCGTGGAAATCGCCCTGCAGTGGAACGACAGCTTCAACGAGAATCTGTTGTGCTTCACCAACAACATCCCGCAGCGTGATGGCGGTACTCACCTGGTGGGTTTCCGTTCCGCTCTGACGCGTAACCTGAACACCTACATCGAAGCTGAAGGCCTGGCCAAGAAGCACAAGGTCGCCACCACCGGTGATGACGCCCGTGAAGGCTTGACCGCGATCATCTCGGTGAAGGTGCCGGATCCGAAGTTCAGCTCCCAGACCAAAGACAAGCTGGTTTCTTCCGAAGTGAAGACCGCGGTCGAACAGGAAATGGGCAAGTACTTCTCCGACTTCCTGCTGGAAAACCCGAACGAAGCCAAACTGGTCGTTGGCAAGATGATCGACGCGGCACGTGCGCGTGAAGCAGCACGCAAGGCCCGTGAGATGACCCGCCGCAAAGGCGCGCTGGACATCGCCGGCCTGCCGGGCAAACTGGCTGACTGCCAGGAAAAAGACCCTGCCCTTTCCGAACTGTACCTCGTGGAAGGTGACTCTGCTGGCGGCTCCGCCAAGCAGGGGCGTAACCGTAAAACCCAGGCCATCCTGCCGTTGAAGGGCAAGATCCTCAACGTCGAGAAGGCGCGCTTCGACAAGATGATCTCTTCGCAAGAAGTGGGCACCTTGATCACCGCACTGGGCTGCGGTATCGGTCGCGACGAATACAACATCGACAAGCTGCGCTACCACAACATCATCATCATGACCGATGCTGACGTCGACGGTTCGCACATCCGTACGCTGCTGCTGACGTTCTTCTTCCGTCAACTGCCAGAGCTGATCGAGCGTGGCTACATCTACATCGCTCAGCCACCGCTGTACAAGGTCAAGAAAGGCAAGCAAGAGCAATACATCAAAGACGACGACGCCATGGAAGAGTACATGACGCAGTCGGCCCTGGAAGATGCGAGCCTGCACCTTAACGAGGAAGCCCCGGGTATCTCCGGCGAAGCCCTCGAGCGCCTGGTGAACGACTTCCGTCTGGTGATGAAGACCCTCAAGCGTCTGTCGCGCCTGTACCCACAGGAACTGACCGAGCACTTCATCTACCTGCCAGCGGTGAGCATGGAGCAACTGTCCGATCACGCAGCGATGCAGGATTGGCTGGCCAAGTATGAAGTCCGTCTGCGCACCGTCGAGAAGTCTGGCCTGGTCTACAAGGCCAGCCTGCGTGAAGACCGTGAGCGTAACGTCTGGCTGCCAGAGGTCGAGCTGATCTCCCACGGCCTGTCGAACTACGTCACGTTCAACCGCGACTTCTTCGGCAGCAACGATTACAGGACTGTCGTATCCCTGGGCGCTCAGCTGAGCACCCTGCTGGACGACGGCGCGTACATCCAGCGTGGCGAACGCAAGAAGCCGGTCACCGAGTTCAAGGAAGCCCTTGAATGGCTGATGGCTGAAAGCACCAAGCGTCACACCATCCAGCGATACAAAGGTCTGGGTGAGATGAACCCGGATCAGCTGTGGGAAACCACCATGGACCCAAGCCAGCGCCGGATGCTCAAAGTGACCATCGAAGACGCCATTGGCGCGGACCAGATCTTCAACACCCTGATGGGTGATGCGGTCGAACCTCGTCGTGACTTCATCGAAAGCAATGCCTTGGCGGTTTCAAACCTGGACTTCTGATCCAGCGGTTCTGCCAAAAATAAAAAAAGGCCAGCGCAATGCGCTGGCCTTTTTGTTTTTGAATGGCTTTGTTTACAGTCACATCGTGGTGTTGTTCAGCGATTGAAGTACAGTAATCGAAGGCATAAAAAAACCGGCTATATCAGCCGGTTTTTTTACGTCCGAAAAAAACTTATGCACCTTTTTCCATATTTTATGAGCTTAGGAAATATGTATATAAATCATAAGCCTACAAACTAAATACGCTACTTTTCAGTAAAACGGTACACAGGTTATCCACAGAATCTCAGACAGCCATCTGATCGTTGGCAGCCGGCGCTTGCGGAGCGGGTGGGAGCGAGCCCATTTCCCGTTGCATCTGCTCGTTCCAGGCCTGAACCCGGTCATTGAGGTTGGCAATCGCACGGGGCCCGCTGCCTTCGGCGTGCATCGGTTCGCCGATGATCACAGTGATGACGCCCTGCTTCTTGGCCCAACCGGTTTTCGGCCAGAATTTGCCGGCATTGTGCGCAATCGGCAGCACCGGAAGTTCGGCGTTGACGGCTAACGCCGTACCACCTCGTGAGAATTTTCCGATGGTGCCGTAAGGGACCCGCGTTCCTTCAGGGAATATCAGTACCCAGACGCCATCCTTCAGCAGTTCATCGCCCTGCTTCGCTACATGTTTGAGCGCGGCCTTCGGATTATCGCGGTCGATGGCGATCGGCCGCAGCATGGCCATGGCCCAACCGAAGAACGGTACAAACAGCAATGAACGCTTCAGTACCTGGCTCAACGGCTCGAAATAGGCCGAGAGGAAGAACGTCTCCCAGGTGCTCTGGTGGTTCGACTGAATCACGCAGGGCTGGTCTGGCACGTTCTCGGCACCTTTCACTTCGTAGCTGATGCCCAGAAAGACTTTGCTCAGCCACAAGGCGCAACGGCACCAGTACACGTTGATAAAACGATAGCGCGCCTTGAACGGCAGAAAAGGCGCGATAAAAAAGCTCAGGCTGCACCAAAGCAAGGAACTGGTGCCCAGCAGCAGGTAAAAGAGGAAGGTTCTGATGGCCTGCAATATCGACATGGCGACGTTTACCGTGCGGGCTCTGCCCGTCTATATAAAGCGCACTCCCGATCAATCCTTGGTCAGGAATCTCGAAAACGCTCTAATTGTGGATAAGTTCTGCGGCAATCGCCGCGAGATCGTCAAAAATCAAAGTGCCTACCGGTAGGGTTTTGCCCAAAGTCTTTTCGCCTTTCCCGGTCTTTACCAAAACTGGCTGAGAATCGACGGCTTTTGCGGCTTCCAGGTCACCAAGACTGTCGCCGACGAACCATAGATTAGTCAGCGATACGTTGTAATGCGTGGCGATGGTTTTCAGCATCCCGGGTTTTGGCTTGCGGCAATCGCAGCCTTCGTCCGGCCCGTGCGGGCAATAGACGATCAGCCCGACTTCACCGCCCTGCTCCGCCACCAACGAGCGCAAGCGCTCGTGCATGGCGTCCAGGGTGGCGACGTCGTAATAGCCGCGAGCGATGCCGGACTGGTTGGTAGCGACCGCTACCGTCCAGCCGGCCTTGCTCAACTGCGCGATGGCTTCGATCGAACCGGGGAGCGGTTTCCACTCCTCCACCGACTTGATGTAAGCGTCGGAGTCGTAATTGATCACCCCGTCCCGATCGAGAATCAGCAGTTTCAAACAGTCTTACCCCAGCAACGAAATATCGGCGACGCCGAGGAACAAGCCACGCAGACGCGCCAGCAGCGCATAGCGGTTGGCACGGACCTTGGCATCTTCAGCGTTGACCATGACGGCTTCGAAGAAAGCATCCACAGGCTCGCGCAAGGCTGCCAGACGTGCCAGCGACTCGCTGTACTGACGCGCAGCTGCCATCGGTTGAACCGCTTGGTCCGCCTGCTGAATCGCCGAGTACAGGGAGAATTCGTTGGCGTTGTCGAAGTACTTGGCTTCAACGACTGTAGGAACAGAACCTTCGACCTTGCTCAGCAAGTTCGAAACGCGCTTGTTCACTGCAGCGAGGGCCGCCGCTTCAGGCAATTTGCGGAACGCTTCCACCGCTTGTACGCGCTGATCGAAGTCCAGTGCCGAACCTGGTTTCAGGGCACGAACCGACAGGTAAGTCGCTACGTCCACGCCTTCATCTTCGTAACGGGCACGCAGACGGTCGAACACGAATTCCAGTACCGAGTCGGCCAGGCCAGCAGCCTTGACCTTGGCGCCGAACGCATTCACGGCAAAGGCCACGGCGTCGTTCAGGTCGAGGTCGAGCTTCTTGTCGATCAGGATGCGCAATACGCCCAGTGCAGCACGGCGCAGGGCATACGGGTCTTTGCTACCGGTTGGCAGCATGCCGATCCCGAAGATACCGACCAGCGTGTCGAGTTTGTCAGCGATGGCCACGGCCGCACCGGTCAGGGTGGTCGGCAGTTCAGCACCGGCACCGCGTGGCATGTATTGCTCGTTCAGCGCCAGCGCGACTTCTTCCGGCTCGCCATCGTTCAGGGCGTAGTAGTAACCGGCGACGCCTTGCATCTCCGGGAACTCACCGACCATCTCGGTCGCCAGGTCGCACTTGGACAGCAGGCCGGCACGGGAAGCCCATGCAGCGTTACCGCCAATGCGTTGCGCGATGAACGCGGCAAGCCTGGATACGCGCTCGGCCTTGTCGTAGACGCTGCCGAGTTTTTCCTGGAACACCACGTTTTGCAGGCGCAGGTTGAAGTCTTCGAGTTTCTGCTTCTTGTCTTGCTTGAAGAAGAACTCGGCGTCGGTCAGGCGTGGGCGAACCACTTTCTCGTTACCGGCGATGATTTGCTGCGGGTCTTTGCTTTCGATGTTGGCCACGGTAATGAAACGTGGCAGCAACTTGCCGTCGGCATCCAGCAGGCAGAAATACTTCTGGTTGTCCTGCATCGTGGTGATCAGCGCTTCTTGCGGCACGTCGAGGAAACGCTCTTCGAACGAGCACACCAGCGGCACCGGCCATTCAACCAGCGCGGTCACTTCGTCGAGCAGGGCTGGCGGAACGATCGCCGTGCCTTCCTGCATCGTTGCCAGTTCTTCGGTGCGCTTGCTGATAATCGCGCGACGCTCGTTGGCGTCGGCCAGAACGTAAGCGGCACGCAAGTCGGTCAGGTAGTTGGCCGGCGAGGTGATGCGTACGCTTTCCGGGTGATGGAAACGGTGACCACGGGAGTCGCGGCCGGCCTTCTGGGCGAGGATCGTGCAATCGATGACCTGGTCACCGAGCAGCATGACCAGCCATTGGGTCGGACGAACGAACTCTTCCTTGCGTGCGCCCCAGCGCATGCGCTTCGGGATCGGCAGGTCATTCAGGGAGTCTTCGACGATGGTCGGCAGCAGGCTCGCGGTCGGCTTGCCGGCGATGCTCTGGCTGTAACGCAGTTTCGGACCGCTCTGATCGATTTCGCTCAGCTCGACGCCGCACTTCTTGGCGAAACCCAGTGCCGCTTGAGTCGGGTTGCCTTCGGCATCGAACGCCGCCTGACGTGGCGGGCCGTCGAGGTTGATGCTGCGATCCGGTTGCTGGGTAGCCAGCGCGGTGATCAGCACAGCCAGACGACGCGGCGCGGCGTAGACGGTTTTGGTCTCGTAGTTCAGGCCAGCGGCTTGCAGGCCTTTGTCGATACCGGCCAGGAACGCTTCGGCCAAGGTGTTCAGGGCCTTGGGTGGCAGTTCTTCGGTGCCCAGTTCAACCAGGAAATCTTGAGCACTCATTGTGCAGCCTCCAGCTTGGCCAGTACTTCATCACGCAGGTCCGGGGTCGCCATCGGGAAGCCCAGCTTGGCGCGAGCCAGCAAGTAGGCTTGCGCAACGGAACGCGCCAGGGTGCGTACACGCAGAATGTATTGCTGACGCGCAGTCACCGAGATCGCCCGGCGCGCATCCAGCAGGTTGAAGGTATGGGACGCCTTCAACACCATTTCGTAGCTCGGCAACGGCAGCGGCTGGTCGAGTTCGATCAGGCGCTTGGCTTCGCTTTCGTAGAAGTCGAACAGTTCGAACAGCTTCTCGACGTTGGCGTGTTCGAAGTTGTAGGTCGACTGCTCCACTTCGTTCTGGTGGAACACGTCGCCGTAGGTCACTTTGCCGAACGGACCGTCAGCCCAGACCAGGTCGTAGACCGAGTCCACGCCTTGCAGGTACATGGCCAGACGCTCGAGGCCGTAAGTGATCTCGCCGGTCACCGGGTAGCACTCGATGCCGCCCGCCTGCTGGAAGTAAGTGAACTGCGTCACTTCCATGCCGTTGAGCCAGACTTCCCAGCCCAGACCCCAGGCGCCCAGGGTCGGCGATTCCCAGTTGTCTTCGACGAAGCGAATGTCGTGGACCAGCGGGTCCAGGCCGACATGCTTGAGGGAGCCCAGGTACAGTTCCTGGAAGTTGTCCGGGTTCGGCTTCAGAACCACCTGGAACTGATAGTAGTGCTGCAGACGGTTCGGGTTTTCGCCGTAGCGGCCGTCAGTCGGGCGACGACTGGGCTGCACATAAGCGGCGTTCCAGGTTTCCGGGCCGATGGCGCGCAGAAACGTGGCTGTGTGGAAAGTCCCGGCGCCTACTTCCATATCGTAGGGCTGAAGTACCACGCAACCTTGCTCGGCCCAGTATTGCTGGAGGGCGAGGATCAAGTCTTGGAAGGTACGCACGGCTGGCGTAGGCTGGCTCACGAAATTCACCTGTTTCTTGGGCTGCGATTTAAAGAGCGGGAGTATACCCGATTCATTGCTGCGCACGCCCCCTGGAGCCTTATGCCACGCTGCTTTTGGTGTTCCGAAGATCCGCTGTACATGGCTTATCACGACCAGGAGTGGGGCACGCCGCTACGCGATGCGCAGGGATTGTTCGAGTTGCTTTTGCTCGAAGGGTTCCAGGCCGGCCTCTCCTGGATCACCGTGTTGCGCAAACGCGAGCGATATCGCGAGGTGCTGTTCGGCTTCGATGTACAGCGCGTGGCGCAAATGAGCGACGCCGAAATCGATGAATTGATGCTCGATCCCGGGATCATCCGCAATCGCCTCAAACTCAACGCCGCCCGGCGCAATGCCCAGGCCTGGCTGGCGCTTGAAGACCCGGTCGAGTTTCTCTGGTCTTTCGTCGGCGGTAAGCCTGTGATCAATCATTTCAAGGATCGCACCGAAGTCCCGGCGGTCACGCCAGTCGCCGTGGATATGAGCAAAGGCCTGAAAAAAGCCGGCTTCACCTTCGTCGGCCCGACCATTTGCTACGCGCTGATGCAGGCTTCGGGGATGGTCATGGACCACACCAAGGATTGCGATCGCTACGCGACCTTGTCGATCGGCGGTTAGAATAGCCGCCTCGCGCACAGCACAAGATCAGGAGTGACCTGTGGATAAGTTGAAAGGCGCCTTGCTGGTAGGCGCTCTGCGGCTGTTTGCCCTGCTTCCCTGGCGAGCAGTGCAGGTGGTTGGCTCGGCCATCGGCTGGGTAATGTGGAAAACCCCAAACCGTTCCCGTGATGTGGTGCGGATCAATCTGGCCAAGTGTTTTCCGGAGATGGACCCTGCCGAGCGCGAGCGTCTGGTCGGCCAGAGCCTGAAAGACATCGGCAAGTCGCTGACCGAAAGTGCCTGCGCGTGGATCTGGCCGGCGCAGCGTTCCATCGATCTGGTGCGCGAAGTCGAAGGGCTCGACGTCTTGAAAGACGCCCTCGCCTCCGGCAAAGGTGTGGTCGGTATCACCAGCCACCTCGGCAACTGGGAAGTGTTGAACCACTTCTATTGCAGCCAGTGCAAACCGATCATTTTCTATCGTCCGCCAAAGCTCAAGGCTGTGGATGAATTGCTGCGCAAGCAGCGGGTGCAACTGGGTAACAAGGTCGCCGCCTCCACCAAGGAAGGCATCCTCAGCGTCATCAAGGAAGTGCGCAAAGGTGGTGCAGTGGGCATTCCGGCTGACCCGGAACCGGCCGAATCCGCCGGGATCTTCGTGCCGTTCTTTGCCACTCAGGCACTGACCAGCAAGTTTGTGCCGAACATGTTGGCAGGCGGTAAAGCGGTCGGTGTGTTCCTGCACGCCCTGCGGCTGCCGGACGGTTCGGGCTACAAAGTGATCCTCGAAGCGGCGCCTGAGGCCATGTACAGCACTGATACCGAGACGTCCTGCGCGGCCATGAGCAAGGTGGTCGAGCGTTATGTGCGGGCGTATCCGAGCCAGTACATGTGGAGTATGAAACGCTTCAAGAAGCGGCCGCCGGGTGAAGAGCGCTGGTATTGAGTTGATTGGCATGATCTGTGGATAACTGAACCTGTAGGAGCGAACGGTGCGGCGATCCGACTTGCCCGCGAAGGCGATATCACATCCAACATCAATGTTGAATGTAATGGCCTCTTCGCGAGCAAGCTTCGCTCCTACAGATTCGGGTTATCCACAACTGTTCTAAAAAGGGCGCAGAAGATGTCCGAACACCGCAAATCGTTTCGCATCAAGATCAGTCACGAAAGCTTCGGCGAATGCCTTGGCCAAACCCGAAATCTCTCGACCACGGGCGTCTACGTCAAGCATCCGGGCTTGTCGGCGTTGCCCAAGGGGGCGGTGGTCTATGGTCAGGTACAGGATTTACCCACAGGCGCGCCGCGGGTTCGCATGGAAGTGGTGCTGGTAGACGCTGACGGCATCGGCCTGCGCTACCTCTGATCAGTGCGCCTGGCGCTCAAGTTTCTTCAGGAACACCGTCATCTCCTTCTCCGCCTGCTTGTCGCCGTGAGCACGAGCAGCTTCCAGACCTTGCTCCCACGCCTGACGCGCGGCCGGATAGTCCGCCAGCGCCAGATGTGCCTTGCCCAACAGCTTCCACGCCGCTGAATACTTCGGGTCGAATTCGACGCAACGCTGGAAATGCTCGGCGGCCTTGGCGTTTTCCCCAAGATCCAGATAGCCCTTGCCGAGGCCGAAGCGCAGCAGTGAGTTATCCACACCCTTGGCGAGCATTTTTTCCAGGGATTCGATCATTGGGAACATTTCCGAATAGGCGGCGTTATTGAAATCGCATCGCCAGCAAGCCGGCTCCTACAGGTTATACGCAATCCTTTGTAGGAGCCGGCTTGCTGGCGATAGCGGTCTAACGGATCAGAAGAAGCTGAGGCCGACATGGAACAACTTCTCCACATCCCGAATATGCTTCTTATCCACAAGGAACAGAATCACATGGTCGCCCGCCGCGATCACCGTGTCATCGTGGGCAATGATCACCTCTTCATCACGAATGATCGCGCCAATCGTGGTGCCCGGGGGCAGACCGATGTTCTCGATGGCCTTGCCGATCACTTTGCTCGACTTCGCATCACCATGGGCAATCGCCTCGATGGCCTCCGCCGCACCACGGCGCAATGAATGCACGCTGACGATGTCACCGCGCCGCACGTGGGCCAGCAAGGTGCCGATGGTCGCCAGTTGCGGGCTGATGGCGATGTCGATGTCGCCACCCTGGATCAAGTCGACGTAAGCCGGGTTGTTGATGATCGTCATCACCTTCTTCGCGCCCAGGCGCTTGGCCAGCAGCGACGACATGATGTTGGCTTCGTCATCGTTGGTCAGCGCCAGGAAGATGTCGGCGTCGGCGATGTTCTCTTCCATCAGCAAATCGCGGTCGGAGGCACTGCCTTGCAGGACCACGGTGCTGTCGAGGGTGTCCGAGAGATGACGGCAGCGGGCTGGGTTCATCTCGATGATCTTCACCTGATAACGGCTTTCGATGGCCTCGGCCAGACGCTCGCCGATCTGCCCGCCCCCGGCGATGACGATGCGCTTGTAGCTCTCATCGAGGCGGCGCATTTCGCTCATCACTGCGCGAATATTCGCCTTGGCGGCGATGAAAAACACTTCGTCGTCCGCCTCGATCACCGTATCGCCCTGAGGCAAAATCGGCCGGTCACGGCGGAAAATCGCCGCTACGCGGGTTTCGACATTCGGCATGTGTTCACGCAACTGACGCAGTTGCTGACCCACCAGCGGTCCGCCGTAGTACGCCTTCACCGCGACCAGCTGCGCTTTGCCTTCGGCGAAATCGATCACCTGCAACGCACCCGGATGCTGGATCAGGCGCTTGATGTAGTTGGTGACCACTTGTTCCGGGCTGATCAGCACATCCACCGGAATCGCTTCGTTATCGAACAGCTCGGAGCGCGTGAGGTACGCGGCTTCGCGGACGCGGGCGATTTTCGTCGGGGTGTGGAACAGGGTGTGGGCGACCTGACAGGCGACCATGTTGGTTTCGTCACTGTTAGTCACCGCCACCAGCATGTCGGCATCGTCCGCGCCGGCCTGGCGCAGCACCGTCGGCAGCGAGCCGCGGCCTTGCACGGTGCGGATGTCCAACCGGTCGCCGAGGTCGCGCAGGCGTTCGCCATCGGTGTCGACCACGGTGATGTCGTTGGCCTCGCTGGCCAAGTGTTCCGCCAGCGAACCGCCGACCTGCCCTGCGCCGAGGATGATGATTTTCATCCAGTCACTCCCTTAAACCCGGTTAACCGCGCGCGGCGGCGATCTTGATCAGCTTGGCGTAATAGAACCCGTCGTGGCCGCCTTCCTGTGCCAGCAACTGGCGACCGTGGGGCTGCTTGATGCCGGCCGTGGTGGCGAGGTCCAGCTCACGGGCGCCCGGTGTGCGAGCGAGGAAGGCTTCGATGACTTCGGTGTTCTCGGTCGGCAACGTGGAACAGGTGGCGTAAAGCAGAATCCCGCCGACCTCCAGAGTTATCCACATGGCATCCAGCAACTCGCCTTGCAGCACTGCCAGCGCGGCGATGTCATCCGGTTGGCGAGTCAGCTTGATGTCCGGGTGACGACGGATCACACCGGTGGCCGAGCATGGCGCATCGAGCAGGATGCGTTGGAACGGTTTGCCGTCCCACCAGGTGGCCGTGTCGCGGCCGTCGGCGGCGATCAGTTCGGCGCTCAAGCCCAGGCGAGCGAGGTTTTCTCGCACACGCACCAGACGCTTGGCTTCCAGATCCACGGCGACGACGCCCGCCAGTGCGGGTTCGGCTTCGAGGATGTGGCAGGTCTTGCCTCCCGGTGCGCAGCAGGCGTCGAGCACCCGTTGGCCCGGCGCCAGGTCGAGCAAGTCGGCGGCGAGTTGCGCCGCTTCGTCCTGCACGCTGATCCAGCCTTCGGCGAAGCCCGGCAGACTGCGTACGTCGGCGGCGGCGTCGAGAATGATGCCGTCCCGGCTGTAAACGCACGCCGTGGCGGCGATGCCCGCTTCGGTCAGCAGACCCAAGTAGGCATCGCGAGTGTGATGGCGACGGTTGACCCGCAAAATCATCGGCGGATGCGCGTTGTTTGCCGCACAAATGGCTTCCCACTGCTCAGGCCAAAACGCTTTCAGGGATTTTTGCAGCCAGCGTGGGTGGGCGGTGCGCACCACCGGGTCGTGTTCCAGCTCGGCCAGCAGCGCTTCGCTTTCACGTTGGGCGCGGCGTAACACGGCGTTGAGCAAGGCTTTGGCCCACGGCTTCTTCAGCTTGTCGGCGCAACCGACGGTTTCGCCGATGGCGGCGTGAGCCGGGACGCGGGTGTAAAGCAGTTGATAGAGGCCGACCAGCAGCAACGCCTCGACATCGGCGTCGGCAGCCTTGAACGGCTTCTGCAGCAACTTGGCCGCGAGCGCCGACAAACGTGGCTGCCAGCGCGCGGTGCCGAACGCCAGGTCCTGGGTGAAGCCGCGATCGCGGTCTTCGACCTTGTCCATTTGTGTCGGCAGCGAACTGTTGAGCGAGGCTTTTCCGTTGAGAACTGCAGCAAGTGCCTTGGCGGCGGCCAGACGTGGATTCATTGAGCGTCCGCCGTTTGACCGAGCACGGTGCCGACGGCGAATTTCTCACGACGGCTGTTGAACAAATCGCTGAAGTTCAGCGCCTTGCCGCCGGGCAATTGCAGACGGGTCAGACACAGAGCCTGCTCACCGCAAGCGACGATCAGGCCGTCCTTGCTGGCGCTGAGGATTTCCCCCGGTGCGCCCTGCCCTTCGGCGAGGCTCGCGGCCAGCACTTTCAACGCTTCGCCATTCAACGTGCTGTGGGTGATCGGCCATGGGTTGAAGGCGCGGACCAGACGTTCCAGCTCAATGGCCGGGCGGTTCCAGTCGATGCGCGCTTCGTCCTTGTTCAATTTGTGTGCGTAGGTGGCGAGGCTGTCGTCCTGCACTTCACCTTCCAGCGTGCCGGCGGCGAGGCCGGCGATGGCTTGAATCACCGCCGGCGGGCCGAGTTCCGCCAGGCGGTCGTGAAGGCTGCCGCCAGTGTCTTCCGCGCTGATCGGCGTGGTGACCTTGAGCAGCATCGGCCCGGTGTCGAGGCCCAGTTCCATGCGCATCACGGTCACCCCGCTTTCGCTGTCGCCGGCTTCGACGGCGCGCTGGATCGGCGCCGCACCGCGCCAGCGTGGCAGCAACGACGCGTGGCTGTTGATGCAGCCCAGGCGCGGAATATCCAGCACCACTTGCGGCAGGATCAGGCCGTAGGCGACCACCACCAGCAAATCCGGCTTCAGCGCGGCCAGTTCGGCTTGAGCGTCTTCGTTGCGCAGGGTTGGCGGTTGCAGCACCGGGATGTTGTTTTCCTGGGCCAACTGCTTGACCGGGCTCGGCATCAACTTTTGCCCGCGACCTGCCGGACGGTCCGGTTGGGTGTAGACCGCGACGATCTCGTAAGGGCTGTCGAGCAGGGCCTTGAGGTGTTCGGCGGCGAATTCCGGGGTGCCGGCAAAGACGATGCGCAGTGGCTCAGTCATGGGAAGCTCTCATTTACAAAGCAGTCGCAAAAGAAAAAGGCTTGCCGCAGCAAGCCTTTGAAAGGAGGGCATCAAGCGTTCTGGCGATGGAGCTTTTCCAGTTTCTTCTTGATTCGGTCACGTTTGAGATTCGACAGGTAGTCGACGAACAATTTGCCGTTGAGGTGGTCGCATTCATGCTGGATGCACACGGCGAGCAGGCCTTCGGCGATCAGTTCGTAAGGCTGGCCGTCGCGGTCCAGGGCCTTGACCTTGACCTTCTGCGGGCGATCGACGTTTTCGTAGAAACCCGGCACCGAGAGGCAGCCTTCCTGGTATTGCTCCATCTCGTCGGTCAGGGGCTCGAACTCGGGGTTGATGAACACCCGCGGTTCGGTGCGGTCTTCGGAGAGGTCCATCACGACGATACGTTTGTGCACGTTGACCTGGGTCGCGGCGAGGCCGATGCCTGGCGCTTCATACATTGTTTCAAACATATCATCGACCAACTGACGCACTTCGTCGTCCACTACGGCCACAGGTTTGGCGATAGTGCGCAGGCGCGAGTCGGGGAATTCGAGGATGTCTAAAATGGCCATAAGCTTGATTGCTGCACGTGTGAGGTAAAGTCGGGTCGATGGCCTGGCAGGTCCGAAGATGCAGGCTACCGTTGTGAAGCGTAGCTCCTTTTCTTTTCGGTAAAGAGTCGGGAGCGAGCCACGAGGGCTCTGGCGTTTCACGCGAACGCACATAATAAAGGGATTCACCGCATGAGGAAATCACTACTCGCCTTGCTCCTTCTGGCCTCGGCCGGTTTGGCGCATGGGCAAGTGCAACTCAAGGAAGGTTTTCCACAGCAATACACAGTGGCGGCGGGTGACACACTTTGGGACATCTCCGGGAAATTCCTCCGTGAGCCGTGGAAGTGGCCCGAGCTCTGGCAGGCCAATCCGCAGATCCAGAACCCCAATCTGATCTACCCCGGCGATTTGCTGTCGCTGGTCTACGTTGACGGGCAGCCGCGCCTGACCCTCAATCGCGGGGCTTCCCGGGGCACCATCAAGCTCTCGCCACGGGTGCACAGTTCGCCGGTGGCCGACGCCATCCCGAGCATTCCGTTGCAGTCGATCAACAGTTTTCTGCTGAGCAACCGCATCGTCGACAAGGTCGAGGATTTCGACAAGGCGCCTTACATCGTCGCCGGCGATGCCGAACGGGTGCTCAGCGGCACCGGCGACCGGATTTTCGCCCGCGGCCATTTCGATCCGAACCAGCCGGTCTACGGCATCTTTCGCCAAGGCAAGGTTTATACCGATCCCGAGAGCAAGGAGTTCCTGGGGATCAATGCCGACGACATCGGCGGCGGTGAAATTGTCGCTACCGAGGGTGATGTCGCGACGCTTGCACTGCAACGCACCACTCAGGAAGTGCGCCTCGGCGATCGCTTGTTCAGCGGCGAGGAACGATCGATCAACTCGACCTTCATGCCCAGTGCGCCAAAAAAACCGATCAATGGCCTGATCATCGACGTACCGCGCGGGGTTACCCAGATCGGCGCGATGGATGTCGTGACGCTGAACCGGGGACAACGCGACGGTCTCGCCGAAGGCAACGTGTTGGTGGTGATGAAGACCGGCGAAACCGTGCGCGACCGGGTCTCCGGCCAGCCTCTGAAAATTCCCGATGAACGCGCCGGTTTGCTGATGGTGTTCCGCACCTACGACAAACTCAGTTACGGATTGGTGCTCACCGCATCGCGCTCCTTGGCGGTGATGGACAAGGTGCGAAATCCGTAAGCAGGCTCCACAAGTTACCAACAGAGTTATCCACAGCTTATTCCCGTTTGAACGGGGCTCATAACGATCAAGGATGATCCATGTCGCTGCCTGCTGTTACACCGGTTTCCCCTGCGGAACTGGAAGCCCGTTTACGTCTGCATCGTTTGCCGGAGCTCGGCCCTGCACGATTCAGGAAACTGCTCGAAGCCTTCGGCTCGGCGTCCAAAGCCATCAGCGCGCCGGCCAGTGCCTGGCGTTCGCTGGGCTTGCCGTTTGCTTGCGCCGAGGCTCGCCGGGCCGATGATGTCCGGGATGGCGCCAGCCACGCATTGGCCTGGCTAGACCGTCCCGGCCAGCATTTACTGATGTGGGACCAGCCTGACTACCCGGCATTGCTGGCGGAAATCAGCGACGCGCCGCCACTGCTATTCGTCGCGGGCGATCCGGGCATACTGGAAAAACCGCAATTGGCGATGGTCGGCAGTCGTCGCGCTTCCCGTCCGGGGATGGACACGGCCGCCGCGTTTTCGCGCAGTCTGGCTGGCGCCGGTTTTGTCATCACCAGCGGTCTGGCGCTGGGGATCGATGCCGCCGCGCATCAAGCCGCTCTGGACGTGGGCGGGCAAACGGTCGGCGTACTTGGCACGGGACTTGAAAAGTTTTATCCACAGCGCAACCGCAGGCTTGCCGATGCCATGATTGCGTCGGGCAGCGCGGTGCTTTCCGAGTTCCCGCTGGACGCCGGGCCTACGGCCAGCAACTTCCCGCGACGCAATCGAATCATCAGTGGTTTGTCCCTCGGCGTGCTGGTGGTCGAGGCCAGTGTCGCCAGCGGTTCCTTGATTACCGCGAGGCTGGCGGCGGAACAAGGTCGTGAGGTGTATGCGATTCCGGGATCGATCCATCATCCCGGCGCCAAGGGGTGTCATCAGCTGATTCGCGACGGCGCGATGCTGGTGGAAACCATCGAACATATCCTCGAAGCGTTGCGCGGCTGGCAGCAGTTGCCGTTAGCCATGCAGGCTCCGTCGGTGGCACATCCGCTGTTGATGCTGTTGCACGCGGCGCCGCACACCAGTGAAGCGTTGTCCGTCTCCAGCGGCTGGGCGCTGCCCAAAGTGCTGGCGGCGCTGACGGAACTGGAAATGGACGGCCGGGCGGTCTGCGAAAGCGGGCGCTGGTTTGCGCGGGTGAGCTAGGTTTTATAAGGAACATCGGTAAACTGCGCAGAGCCTTATTCCGGAGAGTTTTTCATGGTCAACAGTTGGCGTGTGCAACAAGCCGCGCAAGCCATTCGCGCAGGGGCGGTGATTGCCTATCCAACCGAGGCGGTCTGGGGCCTGGGTTGCGACCCGTGGGACGAAGAAGCGGTCGAGCGTCTGCTGATGCTAAAGGGCCGGTCGGTGGACAAGGGCCTGATTCTGGTTGCCGACAACATCCGCCAGTTCGACTTCCTGTTCGAAGATTTCCCTGAGCTGTGGATGGACCGCATGGCCAGCACTTGGCCGGGGCCGAATACCTGGCTGGTGCCGCATCGGAATCAGTTGCCGCAGTGGATTACCGGCGTGCACGAAACGGTGGCGTTGCGGGTCAGCAATCACCCGTTGGTGCGGGATTTGTGCGCATTGGTCGGGCCGTTGGTGTCAACCTCGGCCAACCCGCAGGGCCGGCCGGCGGCGCGGACGCGGATTCGCGTGGAGCAGTATTTCCGTGGGCAGCTTGATTTGATTCTTGGCGGCAACCTCGGTGGGCGCAAGAATCCGAGCGTGATTCGCGATCTGGCGACCGGGAGCGTCATTCGCCCGGGTTGAGACCGCGTCATCGTTCATCGCTGGCAAGCCAGCTCCTACAAGGTCCAAGTCGTTCGCAAAATATTCAAACGACTCGCACCTGTAGGAGCTGGCTTGCCGGCGATGGCGTCTTCAAGGCAACAAAACAGTCGAACCTGTCGTCCGCCGCGCCGACAACTCGGTCTGCGCCTTCGCCGCGTCAGCCAGTGAATACTTCTGGCTGATCTCCACCTTCAGCTTCCCGCTGATGATCATCTCAAACAACTCATCCGCCATCCGCTGCAGGTTTTCAGCGTTGTTGGCATAAGTCGCCAGTGTCGGCCGGGTCACGTACAGCGATCCCTTCGCCGACAAAATCCCCAGGTTTACCCCGTCCACTGCGCCCGAAGCGTTGCCAAAACTCACCACCAGGCCTCGAGGCGCTGTGCTATCCAGCGAAGTCAGCCAGGTGTCTTTGCCGACACCGTCGTACACCACCGGGACTTTTTTGCCGTCGGTCAATTCCAGTACGCGTTGTGCGACGTTTTCGTGGCTGTAGTCGATGGTCGCCCACGCACCGTTGGCCTTTGCCAACGCGGCTTTCTCCGGCGAGCTGACCGTGCCGATCAACTTCACGCCCAGCGCCTTGGCCCATTGGCAGGCCAGCGAACCGACACCCCCGGCAGCGGCATGAAACAGAATGGTTTCGCCACCCTTGAGTTCATAGGTCTGACGCAGCAGGTACTGCACGGTGAGGCCCTTGAGCATCACCCCGGCGGCCTGTTCGAAGCTGATCGCGTCCGGCAGGTGCACCAGATTGGCTTCCGGCAATACGTGAACTTCGCTGTAGGCGCCCAACGGGCCGCTGCCGTATGCCACGCGATCACCGACCTTGAAGCGGGTGACTTCGCTGCCCACCGCCTCGACCACGCCTGCACCTTCCGAACCCACGCCCGACGGCAAGGCGGGCGGCGCATAGAGGCCGCTGCGGAAATAGGTGTCGATGAAGTTCAGGCCGATGGCCTTGTTGGTGACGCGCACTTGCTGCGGGCCGGGCTCGGCCGGTTGGTAATCCACATATTCGAGCACTTCGGGGCCGCCATGGGCGCGGAACTGGATACGCTTTGCCATCAGAACTCTCCTTAGGTCTTCAGCTACTAGAGGTGTAGTGCCAAGCGCCCTATCGAACTCCCAAGCTTGATCCCCGTCAACTGTGGCGAGTCCATCTGCAATGTTATGCTACGCGCCCATTTGCGCCGGCCCCCGCTCCCATGGAGCGCCGCGTAGTTTTGCCCGATTCAAGGTGAAGACATGACGACCCGCACCGAGGCCGTAAAAGCCTACCTGCTCGACCTGCAAGACCGCATTTGCGCTGCCCTGGAAGCTGAAGACGGCGGCACGCAATTCGTCGAAGACGCCTGGACCCGGCCTGCTGGCGGTGGCGGTCGCACCCGCGTGATCGAGAACGGCGCGGTCATCGAAAAGGGCGGCGTCAACTTTTCCCACGTGTTTGGCAGCGGTCTCCCACCGTCCGCCAGCGCCCATCGACCTGAACTGGCCGGCCGTGGCTTTGAAGCCCTGGGCGTGTCGCTGGTGATTCACCCGCACAATCCGCATGTGCCGACTTCCCACGCCAACGTGCGCTTTTTCATCGCCGAAAAAGAAGGCGAAGAACCGGTCTGGTGGTTCGGCGGCGGCTTCGACCTCACCCCTTATTACGGCAACATCGATGACTGCGTGCACTGGCACCGCGTCGCCGAGCAGGCCTGCGCGCCGTTCGGTCCGGACGTCTATTCGCGCTACAAAGCCTGGTGCGACAGCTATTTCCACATCAAGCATCGCCACGAACCGCGCGGCATCGGCGGCCTGTTCTTCGATGATTTGAACGAGTGGGATTTCGACACCAGCTTCGCTTTCATGCGTGCAATCGGTGACGCTTACATCGACGCCTACCTGCCGATCGTGCAGCGCCGCAAAAATGATGCGTTCACTGCAAAACAGCGCGAATTCCAGGAATTCCGCCGTGGCCGATACGTCGAGTTCAACCTGGTTTACGACCGTGGCACGCTGTTCGGCCTGCAATCGGGTGGGCGTACCGAGTCGATCCTCATGTCGTTGCCGCCGCAAGTTCGCTGGAGCTATGACTGGAAAGCCGAGCCCGGCAGCGAAGAAGCACGCCTGACCGAGTACTTCCTGCAAGACCGCGACTGGCTGGCCCAGGCCTGAGGATTTCTGATGGATCGTTACGTCGTTTTCGGTAACCCGATCGGCCACAGCAAGTCGCCGTTGATCCATCGTCTGTTCGCCGAGCAGACCGCTCAGCAACTGGACTACAGCACTTCGCTGGCACCGCTCGACGATTTTTCCGACTTTGCCCGGGAGTTTTTCCTGGAAGGTCGCGGGGCGAACGTGACGGTGCCGTTCAAGGAAGAGGCGTTCCGTCTGGCCGACAGTTTGACGGCGCGAGCGCAGCGGGCTGGCGCGGTGAACACCCTGAGCAAGCTCGCCGATGGCACGCTGCTGGGCGACAACACCGATGGTGCCGGGCTGGTGCGGGACCTGACGGTCAACGCCGGTTTCAGCCTCAAGGGCAAACGCATCCTGCTGCTCGGCGCCGGCGGCGCAGTGCGCGGAGCGCTGGAGCCACTGCTGGCCGAGCAACCCGCCTCGGTGATCATCGCCAACCGCACGGTGGAAAAAGCCGAGCTGCTGGCTGAGTTGTTTGCGGATCTGGGGCCGGTGTCGGCCAGTGGTTTCGACTGGTTGCAGGAATCGGTGGACCTGATCATCAACGCGACATCGGCCAGTTTGTCGGGCGATGTACCGCCGATTGCGGGCACTCTGATCGAGCCGGGCAAGACCGTTTGCTACGACATGATGTACGGCAAGGAACCGACCTCGTTCTGCCGTTGGGCTACGGCGCATGGCGCTGCCGTGTCGATGGATGGTTTGGGGATGCTGGCTGAGCAAGCGGCAGAAGCCTTCTTGCTGTGGCGCGGCGTACGCCCGGACACCGCGCCGGTGCTGGCCGAACTGCGCCGCCAACTCGCGGCGTAAACACACTCTTACTACGCACACTGTAGGAGCCGGCTTGCTGGCGATGGCGACGCCGCGGTACATCAGGCAAACCGCGTTATCGTTGAATCGCCAGCAAGCCGGCTCCTACAGTCGGTTGGTATGCCGTGATCGCGGTCATTGTCCGGAGATGGGTGTGTTTCAATCTTCGAAATGGATCGGACATTTCTCTGCGCCTTCGAGCTTTCGCAACTCCTCCACCACCGGCGGTCGCGCCCCGCGCAAGGTCAGGCTACGGTCCTGCTTGCGTAGTCGCCGGGCTTCCTGGTGCAGCATTTCCACCCCCGAATAGTCGATGAAGTTGATCTGCTGCGCCTCGATCACCACCCGCGCCCCGTGCATGCGTTGCAGGCGCACTTGCAGGTAATGGCTGGCGCCGAAAAAGATCGACCCGCCGACCCGCAGAATGTCTTCATCGCCGTCGCGCCAATGCTGTACCCGTGGTTGCGAGGTGCGCTTGAGGTAGAAAAACAACGACGCGAGCACGCCGGCGTAGATCGCTGTCTGCAATTCCAGCAACAGCGTGGCGACACAGGTCAGCGCCATCACCATGAACTCGGCGCGGCTGACCCGCAGCAACGCGCGAATGCCGCGATGATCGACCAATCCCCAGGCGATCAGCAGAATGCTGCCGGCCATGGCCGGGATCGGAATATGCGCAATCAGGTTGGCGCCGAAGATCGCAAACAGCGCCACCCACAAAGCGGAAAACACCCCCGCCATTGGCGAACAGGCACCCGCTTCGTAGCTGAGGCCGGAACGGGTGAAGGAACCGGCTGACAGCGAACCGGAAAAAAACGCACCGACTATGTTCGATAAACCCTGCGCGCGGACTTCCTGATTGGCATCGAGCAATTGCTGCGAGCGCGCCGACAAGGAACGGGCAATCGACAGGCTCGTCACCAGCCCGAGCATCCCCACCGCTACTGCGCTGGGCAGCAATCGCAAAATCATGTCCAGATCCAGTGGCAACGGGCTGAAGGGCGGCAACCGCCCGACAAACGCGCTCACCAGGTTCACGTGGCCGAACATCGATGGCCACAGCCAAACCAGCAACCCGGCGAGGATCAGGGTGATCAGCAGCGTCGGCCAGCGAGGCAGCAACCCTTTCAGGATTATGCCGACGACGACTGTTGCCAGTCCCAGTACGAGCGAGGGTTTATCCACCGCATCGAGGTGCTGCAGCAGCATCAAAAAGCTGTCCAGTGCGGTGGCCTGGCTAGGCAAGTCCAGCCCCAGCAGGTTGGGCATTTGACCGATGGCAATCACCACGGCGGCGCCGAGGGTGAAGCCCAATACCACCGAGTGCGAGACAAAATTCACCAGTGCGCCGAACCGCAGCAAACCCAGTAGCCACTGGAAAATGCCGGCGAGCAGCGTCAGAAGCAGGATCAGCGTGATGTAGTCCTTGGACGCAGGGACGGCCAGAGGACTGACACTGGCGAACAGGACGATGGAGATCGCTGCCGTAGGCCCACAGATCAAATGCCACGATGAACCCCAGAGGCAGGCGATCAGCACCGGGATGATGGCGGCGTACAAGCCGTATTCCGGTGGGAGACCGGCGATCAGCGCGTAGGCAATGGATTGCGGCAACGCGAGAATGGCGCCGCTGAGGCCGACGATCAGGTCACGGCCGACGCTGGCGCGGGTCTGCCGGGGCAACCACGTGAGGAAGGGGAAGAGTGAATGGCGGCTGGGGAAGGCCATGGGTCCTCTCGGTTGAAAATTTTGCGCAAGGGTATCAGCCCAACACCTGTAGGAGCCGGCTTGCTGGCGATAATGGCACCGCGGTGTATCAGGTACACCGCGTTATCGTTGAATCGCCAGCAAGCCGGCTCCTACAGATCGGCATCCAGGCCCGAGGGGTTAGAGCTTGGCTTTTACCGCCGGCAACGCATCCTTGCCGTCCGCGGTCTTCACGCCTTCCAGCCATTTGTCCAGCACCGCCGGATTGGCCTTGATCCACGCCTTGGCCGCATCCGCATTGCTGAGCTTCTTGTTCACCACATCCGCCATGATGCTGTTTTCCATCTCCTGGGTGAAACTCAGGTTGGTCAGCAACTTGCCCACGTTCGGGCAGGCCTCGGCGTAACCCTTGCGGGTCAGGGTATGGACGCTGCCGGTGTCGCCGAAGTATTTCTCGCCGCCCTTCAGATAATGCATTTTCAGCTGCACGTTCATCGGGTGCGGCGTCCAGCCGAGGAAGGTCACGAATTTCTGTTTCTTCACCGCGCGAGACACTTCGGCCAGCATCGCCTGTTCACTGGACTCGACCAGTTTCCACTGGCCCATGTCGAAGTCGTTCTTCTTGATGATTTCTTGCAGCGAGATGTTCGCCGGAGCGCCGGAGCCGATGCCGTAGATCTTCTTGTCGAACTTGTCGGCGAATTTGTTCAGGTCGGCGAAGTTATGCACACCCGCGTCCCACACGTAATCCGGCACCGCCAGGGTGAACTCGGTGCCATCGAGGTTCTTCGCCAGTTGCGTGACGTCGCCGGTGGCGACGAACTTGTCATAGAAACCCTGCTGCGCCGGCATCCAGTTGCCGAGAAACACGTCGACCTGGCCATCCTTCAACCCGCCAAAGGTAATCGGCACCGCGAGGGTGTCGACTTTGGGCTTGTAGCCCATGCCGTCCAGCAGAAACCCGGTGATGGCGTTGGTCGCGGCGATGTCGCTCCAGCCAGGGTCGGCCATTTTCACCGTCTCGCAGCTCTGATCGGCATACGCCGACGCACTGCCCAGAGCCAGCAGTCCGATCGTCAGTACTGTGGATAACTTTTGCATGGACTTCCCCTTAACATTATTGGTTTTGGCAGGGTTGTGGATAACGTGCTTTACGCTCCAGATCGTCGAGGTCGATGTGGTTGCGCATGTACTGCTGACTGGCGTCCACCAGTGGCTGGTGATCCCAGCTCTTCAGCTTGCCGATGGTCAGTGCCTCGGCGACGAAACGCCGACGACGCTGGCTCGCGAGCACCTGTTGGTGTATCGCCGGGATGTTCCATTTGGCCCGTGCTTCGGCAAGAAATTCATCGAACAGGAGCCGATGTTGCGGCGACTGGCTGAGTTCTTCCTGTTCACGCGGGTCGTTGTGTACGTCGAAGAGCAGGCACGGGTCGTCTTCGCTGTAGATGAATTTGTAGGCGCCACGGCGAATCATCATCAGCGGACTGATGGTGCCTTCGGCCATGTATTCGCCGAAGACTTCGTCGTGACCGCCCTGCCCTTGCAGGTGCGGAACCAGCGAGCGGCCATCCAGCGGCAAGCCCGGCTCCAGAGCGCCGCCGGCCAACTCGACAAACGTCGGCAGCAGGTCGGCGGTGGAAACCGCTGCGCTGACCCGTCCGGCGCCAAACTGGCCGGGTGAACTGATCAACATCGGCACGCGCGCGGCCATTTCGTACCAATGCATTTTGTACCAGAGGCCGCGCTCGCCGAGCATGTCGCCGTGGTCGCCGGAGAACACGATGATCGTGTCGTTGATCAGACCGGTATCTTCGAGCGTTTGCAGAAGTTTGCCGACGTTGCTGTCGATATAGCTGCAAGCACCGAAATAAGCCCGGCGTGCATCGCGGATCTTATCCACAGGCAGCGGCTTGTCCCACAGGTCGTAGACCTTGAGCAAACGCTGGGCGTGCGGATCGAGCTCGGTTTGTGCCGGGGTTTCGGGCAATGGGATGTCGGCGTCGTCGTACAGATCCCAGAAGGCCTTGGGAATGGTGTACGGGTCGTGTGGGTGAGTCATCGACACGGTCAGGCAGAACGGCTGGTCGCCATCCTCACGAATGTGGTCGAACAGGTATTGCTGGGCCTTGAACACCACCTCTTCATCGAAATCCAGCTGATTGGTGCGCACGCAAGGCCCGGCCTGCAGTACCGACGACATGTTGTGATACCAGGTCGGACGCACGTCCGGTTCGTCCCAGTTCACTGCCCAACCGTAGTCGGCCGGGTAAATGTCGCTGGTCAGGCGTTCTTCGTAACCGTGCAGTTGGTCCGGGCCGCAAAAGTGCATCTTGCCGGACAACGCGGTGCGATAGCCGAGGCGCCGCAGGTAGTGGGCGTAGGTGGGCACGTCGGCAGGGAAATCGGCCGCGTTATCGTAGGCGCCGATCTTGCTCGGTAACTGACCGCTGACCAAGGTAAAACGCGACGGCGCGCAGAGTGGGCTGTTGCAATAAGCGGCGTCGAACACCACGCCTTCGGCGGCGAGGCGGCTGAGATTGGGCAATTTGATCGGCGAATGGCCGTAGAACGGCAACATTGGCGCGGCCATCTGATCGGCCATGATGAAAAGAATATTCTTGCGCTTCATGTGATCGCGGCATTCCATAGTGAATATTTATGCGAGAGTGCTGCAATCGAGCATGGAGTCCATGTGATTTGTGGTAAAGCCCATGCCAGGCAATGACTAGGATAAGCACAGCTTATGTATGACGCCCTCGGTGATTTGTCTCTGGATCTGCTCCGCGCCTTCGAAGCGGCCGCCCGCCATCACAGCTTCACCGCCGCTGCGGTAGAGCTCGGCACCACGCAACCGGCCATCAGCCAGCAGATCAAACGGCTGGAAGATCAACTCGCCACACGGCTGTTCGATCGCATTTATCGCGGGATCGAATTGACCGAGGCCGGGGCGATTCTTTTCGAGCAGGTTCAGCTCGGTTTGCAGAATATCGACGCAGGATTAAGTGCGATCAGTGCACAGCAACAGCATGAAGTGTTGCAGGTCGCCACCGATTTTGCCTTTGCCGCTTACTGGCTGATGCCCCGATTGCACCGCTTTCACGCGGCCAATCCTCATGTCGACGTTAGCCTGGTCACCAGCGAACGCAGCCTCAACATGCTGCGCACCGATATCGATGTTGCCGTGCTGTTTGGTGACGGGCGTTTTAAACAGGGCGAAAGCCATTGGCTGTTCAGCGAAGAAGTGTTCCCGGTGTGCAGCCCGCTGCTATTGAAGGACCGTCCCCTGCCCTTGCCGCCCCAGGGGCTGCTGGAATTTCCGTTGCTGCACCTGCGTGGCGAAAACAGCAGCAACTGGTTCGACTGGAGTGGTGTGTTTCGCGAACTGGGGATTACTTCGGCGCCGGCGCCCGGGCAGTTGCGATTCGACAATTACACGCTGTTGATTCAAGCGGCGATTGGCGGCCAGGGCGTGGCGATTGGCTGGCGGCACCTTGTGGATAACTTGCTGGCGCAAGGTTTGTTGTGTCGGCCAATTACTGAAACGGTGATGTCCCGGCAGGGTTATTACGTGGTCCTGCCCCAACGCAAACGGCGTGGGGTGTTGATTCAACAGTTTGTGGATTGGTTGATGGCCGAGCAGGCCAGCAGTGCGCAATCGCTGAATGGCCTGCCTTTGCCTTCGATTGCGGTGTGAAAGCAAAAAGGTCGTCCGGGCGCGGCCCGAGCTTTCACTACTCTGAAGTCGCCACGAAATTCACGTGTTCGCCCACGTGAAGATTGAAGTGCAATTCATCGGCGATCCCTATCGCGACACGTTTCAAGCGATCCAGCGGTTCGGCCAGCCCCGGTTCCAGGCTGCTGCTGGCGTGGCTGAAATGCTCGATCGTCAGCCCCGGGATGCCACGCGGTGCATTCACCAGCGTCCAGTGCAACTTACTGCTTTGCAGGGATTCGCGGATTTCTTCGGCGGCGTGGCGTTGCAGTTGATCCTCGATCTCCGGATCGTCCAACACCTCGAAATCCCCCACCAGAAACAGTCGGGCAATGCCGGCAGCCTGCATGCCGTCTATCAGCGCATCGACGGCGAGCACCTGTTCGACCGGGCCTGGAACAATGGTTTTTTCAACGTGTTCGCTGTTGAACGGCAAGCCTGGTGCGTCTAATAGACAGATGACGGCCGAACAACCCGCGACGCTTTGTTTGACGCGCTCGGCCTCAAACAGGTCGCCCGTCTTGGTGCGTAAACCCGGACGTGGCGCGAGTGCCGTCAAGTCATCGAGGATGGCGATCACTTCGTGTTGCCGCCGCAGCATCTCAGCCATCAGCGCACTGCCCAGGCTACTCATGGCACCATAAAGCACCACTTTTACCACCGGGGTTTCGGCATTTTTCATGGCTGGGCTCCGTTTCCTGGGTGTATGGCATTTGACCTGTGGGAGACGGTGAGGGTTCGACAGGGATTCAGAGGGTTTCAGATGCAACAGATCAAGGGCTACCACGCCCACGTGTATTTCGACGCCAGCACCATCGACCAGGCGCGAGCCTTGTGTGAGCAGGCGGCGCAGCTGTTCCCGCTGAAAATGGGGCGGGTGCACGAACGTCCGGTCGGCCCGCACCCGGACTGGAGTTGCCAACTGGCATTCGGGCCGGAACTCATCGGCGACGTGTTGCCGTGGCTGGCGCTCAACCGCAAGGGTTTGGTGGTGTTCCTGCACCCGGACACCGGCGACGATCTGCTCGACCACACCGAACATGCCATCTGGATGGGGGCGATCCGGCCACTGGACCTGTCTATTTTTTGATCAGAGTGTTTCTTCGGCTTCGCCCGGCAGGTGTTCGTCCAGGTGCAGCCAGGGCAGACGGCTGTCGGTCCAGATGTGCCGCTCGGCCGGAGCCTGCTCGGGATGATCGAGGGTGGCGATGGTCAGGTCGATGCTCTCGGGACTGAGGTGTGTCACCAGCGCGAGTTGCGCCCCACAGGTCGGGCAGAAATATCGTACGCAACTGGATGACGAGGCGTACTGCGCCGGTGTGCCTTTCAGCCATTCAAAGGTCGATGAGGGCACGGTGATCCAGGTGGTCACGATCCCGCCGCTGACCCGCCGGCAAATCGAGCAGTGACAATGGGCGATGTCGTGCAGCGGGCCGGTGAATTGATAGCGCAGTTGTCCGCAGTGGCAGCCGCCGGTGTGAAGCTCGTTCATCACATTTCCTCCTGTTGCGTATGTTCCGACGCCATCGCCGGCAAGCCGGTCTCGCTCCCACAGGGGAACGCATTTCCATGTGGGAGCGAGCCTGCTCGCGATCGTGTCGACGTGGTTTAAAGCCTAGCCCCCGTCCGACGACCGGTCGCACATCCGGTCAATGCTTTCACCAGCGAAAGCTGGCTGAAAGCTTCCCCGATTAGGATCGCCCCCACTACCGGCAACAGACCGGTCGGCCAATGCCAGTGTTTTATCGCTCGCACAGCCCATTTAACAACAACAATGGTGACCCTGATGTCCTTTGATACCCGCCGCTTCGCCGCAACTCCGCCCGTACGCCTCGTGCTTCCCGTTCTGCGCTGACCCACCCGGTTCGCCCATTCCCTAGCCGCGCTACGCCTGGAGTATTCCCATGCTGACTTTCCTTGGCTTCGCCATGGTCATCACGTTCATGTTCCTGATCATGACCAAGCGCCTGTCTGCGCTGATCGCCCTGATCATCATTCCAATCGTCTTCGCCCTGTTCGGTGGTTTTGCGCCGAAGATCGGCCCGATGATGCTCGAAGGCATCACCAAGCTTGCGCCAACCGGCGTGATGCTGATGTTCGCCATCCTCTACTTCGCCCTGATGATCGACTCCGGCCTATTCGACCCGGCCGTGCGCAAAATCCTCAAACTGGTCAAGGGCGACCCGTTGAAAGTTTCGGTCGGCACCGCCGTACTGGCGCTCGTCGTCTCCCTCGATGGTGACGGCGCGACCACTTACATGATCTGCGTGGCCGCCATGCTGCCGCTCTACAGCCGCATCGGCATGAGCCCGCGGATTATGGCTGGCCTGATCATCCTCGCCGGTGGCGTGATGAACATGACGCCATGGGGCGGTCCGACTGCCCGTGCGGCCAGTGCGTTGCATGTGGACCCGTCGGATATCTTCGTACCGATGATTCCGGCAATGGCTTTCGGTGTCCTGGCCATCCTGGCCATCGCTTACTTCTACGGCAAACGTGAACGTGCGCGTCTGGGTGAGCTGCACCTGGTGGGCGATGAAATCGACCACAGCGAAATCAGCGTTTCGCAGTTCCCGGACGCCCGTCGTCCAAAGCTGATCTGGTTCAACGGTGCCCTGACATTCGCACTGATGTGCACCCTGATCGCAGGCCTGCTGCCGTTGCCAGTGTTGTTCATGGTGGCGTTCAGTATTGCCATGATCGTCAACTATCCTTGCCTGCAACAGCAGAAGGATCGCGTTGCGGCCCACGCCGGCAGCGTGCTGGCGGTGGTCGGTTTGATCTTCGCGGCGGGTATCTTCACCGGTATCCTGTCGGGCACCGGCATGGTCGATGCGATGTCGAAGAGCCTGTTGGCGGTCATCCCGGATTTCCTCGGCCCGTACCTGGCCGTGATCACCGCGCTGGTGAGCATGCCGTTCACGTTCTTCATGTCGAACGACGCATTTTATTACGGCGTGTTACCAGTACTTGCCGAAGCGGCCAGTCATTACGGTATAACCGCGGTTGAAATGGCACGTGCCTCGATCGTCGGTCAGCCCGTCCACTTGCTGAGCCCGCTGGTACCATCGACCTATTTGTTGGTGGCCCTGGCCGGTATCGACTTCGGTGACCATCAGCGCTTTACCCTGAAATGGGCAGTGCTGGTGTGCATGTGCATACTGGTTGCAGCATTGCTGATGGGGATTTTTCCGCTGTTCAGCACTCTATAAGCCCAAGACTCACCACTGGGGGTCCAGGCTTCGTTGTTTGAAGCCCGGGCCCTTTGTGGTTTAACACATCCTCAAAGGAATACACATGGAATGGCTGACCAACCCTGAAATCTGGGTTGCCTTCTTTACCCTGACCGCCCTGGAAATCGTCCTGGGTATCGATAACATCATCATGATTTCGATCCTGGTCAGCCGCATGCCCAAGCACATGCAGGCGCGCACCCGAATCTTCGGCCTGGCGCTGGCCATGGTTACGCGGATTCTGTTGCTGCTGTCGATCACCTGGGTCATGCGCCTCACCGCTGACTTGTTCGAAGTGTTCGGCCAGGGCATTTCCGGGCGAGACCTGATCCTGTTCTTCGGTGGTCTGTTCCTGCTGTGGAAGAGCTCGCAAGAGATGTACCACGCGCTGGAAGGTGAAGACGAATCCAACGAGGAGCCGGGCGGCAAGGGCGGCAACTTCTTCTACACCATCGTCCAGATCGCGATCATCGACATCGTGTTCTCGCTGGACTCGGTGATCACCGCCGTCGGCATGGTCTCCCACGTACCGGTCATGGTCGCGGCGATTGTTGTGGCTGTGCTGGTGATGATGCTGGCTTCCGGCACCATCAGCTCGTTCATCGACAAGCACCCGTCGCTGAAGATGCTGGCGCTGTCGTTCCTGCTGATCGTCGGTACCGTGCTGATTGCTGAATCCTTCGACGTGCACGTGCCAAAAGGCTACGTCTACTTCGCCATGGCGTTCTCGCTGGCGGTGGAAGCGATCAACATCAAGATGCGCACCGCGATTGCGAAAAAGAAGAAACAGCAGGATCCGGTGAAACTGCGCAAGGATATTCCTGGGCAGTAAGTCACACGTAAAACCTGTGGGAGCGAGCCTGCTCGCGATGGACTCAGGGGCGCCGCGTTTATCCTGTAAGCGAGCGTCTTCGTTAACGACCATCGCGAGCAGGCTCGCTCCTACATGAATCGGGGGCCTTCGGGCCCCTTTTTCACGTCTGCATCAAGCTGTTTTCATGACAGTTTTGTTTCAATCACCTCTTTAGCTATGCGATGCTGGCGCGCAGACCGTTAGCCAACTACAGCTTAAGTACACAACGTAGAAAGTCGCGCGGCACCGTCAACTTGCTCCTTTGGGGCGCTACCACCACAGGGGGCCCTTATGCTCACCCTGCTCAATTTGTTATCTGCCGTGGCCTTGTTGATCTGGGGCACGCACATCGTCCGAACCGGCATCCTGCGGGTCTACGGTTCCAACCTGCGCCATGTGATCGGCCAGAACATGTCCAAGCGCTGGCTGGCGTTCATCGCCGGCATAGTCGTGACCGCCATGGTCCAGAGCAGCAACGCCACCGCCATGCTCGTCACCTCCTTTGTCGGTCAGGGCCTGATGGCGCTGATGCCTGCGCTGGCGACCATGCTCGGCGCCGATGTCGGTACGGCGCTGATGGCGCGGGTGCTGACGTTTGATTTGTCATGGCTGTCGCCGCTGCTGATTTTCCTCGGGGTGATTTTTTTCCTGTCGCGCAAACAGACACGACTCGGCCAGATGGGCCGGGTGGCCATCGGTCTGGGCCTGATCATTCTGGCCCTGCAACTGATCGTCGAAGCGGCGGCGCCGATCACCCAGGCGCAAGGGGTCAAGGTCATCTTCGCCTCGCTGACCGGCGACATCCTGCTCGATGCCTTGGTCGGCGCCCTGTTCGCGATGGTTTCCTACTCCAGCCTGGCCGCCGTCCTGCTGACCGCGACCCTGGCCGGGGCCAGCGTGATCAGCTTGCCGGTGGCCATCGGCCTGGTGATCGGCGCGAACATCGGCAGCGGTATTCTGGCGTTCATGAGCACCAGCATGCAGAACGCCGCGGGCCGTCAGGTGGCGCTCGGGAGCCTGCTGTACAAGCTGATCGGCTTGTTGCTGATCATTCCGGTGCTCGACCCGTTGGTGCACTGGATCGACAGCCTCGACTTCAGCCCCCAGGAAATGGTCATCGGCTTCCACTTGCTCTACAACACGGCTCGCTGCCTGATCTTGCTGCCGACGGTCGGCCTGATGGCGAGGCTTTGTGCCTGGCTTTTGCCGGAACGCCCGGAAATCAACGGCACGGCCAAACCGCGACACCTTGATCCGACGGCGCTGGTCACCCCCAGCCTGGCGCTGGCCAATGCCGTCCGGGAAACCCTGCGCATCGGCGATCTGATCGACAGCATGCTCGAAGCCATGCTCGACGTGCTGCGCGGCAAGCAAACTGCCGTCACCCAGGAAATGCGTCGCCTGACCGATGATGTGGATGCGCTCTACAACTCGATCAAGCTCTATCTGGCGCAAATGCCCCGTGAAGACCTCAGCGAACAGGACAGTCGGCGTTGGGCGGAAATCATCGAACTGGCGATCAACCTCAAACTCGCCAGCGACCTGATTGAGCGCATGTTGCGCAAGGTGCAGCAACAGAAAACCTCGCAGCGCCGGTCTTTTTCCGAGGTCGGCCTGGACGAATTGGCGGGGCTGCACAGCCAGCTGATTTCCAATTTGCGCCTGGGGTTGTCGGTGTTCCTCAGCGCCGACAAGGAAAGTGCGCGCCAGCTGCTGCGGGAGAAGCGTCGCTTTCGTGCACAGGAACGCCGCCTGGCCCATGCTCACGTCAGCCGGTTGCAACGTAAGATTGTGCAGAGTATCGAGACCAGCTCGCTGCACCTGGAGCTGATCGCCGACATGAAGCGTCTGAATTCTCTGTTTTGCAGCAGTGCTTACGTGGTGCTGGAAACGTCTGACACCGGTGCGCTCGCTGTAGATGATTTGGCTGACATCACACATTCGCCTTGAACGTCTGGCAGTGTGGTCAGTCAGTTATATGTATTCAGCTTGATGGCCATTCGCGAGCAGGCTCGCTCCCACATTTGAAATGCATTCCTCTGTGGGAGCGGCGGTGCGACGATTCGACTTGCTCGCGAAGAGGCCCTGACTGACGACACGGATCTCCAAATCAGCCGTATGGAAACTCGCTATGCGTTGTTTGTTGTTCGCCTGCCTGTTGCTCGGATCATTCCCTTCGTTTGCCCTGGACCGCTTCCAGGTCGAGGGCTATACGCTGCCCAACGGCCTGCAATTGCTGCTCAAGCCCGGCACCGAGCGCGGGCATGTGGCGATTCGCCTGGTGGTCGGCGTCGGCATCGATGATTTCAGCTGCGCCGACAAGGAGCTGCCGCACCTGCTCGAACACTTGCTGTTCAGTGGCATCGACGCCACCGGCGAAGGTGGTCTGGAAGAGCGCATGCAGGCGCTGGGCGGCGAGTGGAACGCCTACACCAGCAACGCCGACACCACGTTCGTCATCGAGGCCCCGGCGAAAAACCAGCGCAAGGTCCTCGACCTGCTGTTGGCGCTGTTGACCCAGACCCGTATCGACGACAACGCCATCAACGCTGCCAAGCAAGTGGTCGAGCGCGAAGACGGTGGTCACTACTCGCACCTGCAGCGGTGGCTGGATCGTCAGGACCTGGGCCACACCGCGAGCAATCAACTGGCCGTGGAGCTGGGCCTTAAATGCCCGGAGCGGGCCGAGGTCGATTACCTGACCCGCGAACAACTGGAGAAGGTACGCAAGGCCTGGTACGCGCCCAATAACATGACCCTGATCGTGGTCGGCGACCTCGACCGCTTGTTGCCGGGTTATCTGGAACGGGCCTGGGGCGAGCTTGACGCGGTTGACCCTACCGATCACCCGCCGCTGCCGGAGATCAACGCCAGCGCAGCCCATGAACGCACGCTGAGTCACGGTATCGTCGGTGCGGGTGCCAAGTTGCACTGGCTGGTGCCGGAGCCCGTGCTGGCGGATCAGCACGACGAAACCTTCGACCTGCTCAAGGATTATCTGGACTGGGCGCTCTATCGTCAGATGCGCCTCGCCCATGGTCTGTCCTACGGCCCCTCCGCCGAGCGCGAAGTGTTTGGCGGCGTGGGCTTCATGAGCCTCCACGCCGACCTTGAGCGCGACGATGTGACGGCGGCGGAACAGGTGCTGGATGAGTTGAAGGCCGGGTTGCTCAAGGACGGCCTGAACGCCGGCACCTTCAACCGCCTCAAGCAGGCCGCCATCGCGCGCCAGGCCTGGGCCGTGCAAGGCAACAGCGCGTTGGCCGATTACTACTGGAGCGCGTTGAGCGACTACGAAGACGGCCGCTTCGCCGACCCGGCCAAGGAACTCCAGGGGGTTACGCTGGAAAAAGCCAACAAGGCCATGCGTGAATTGCTCCTGCAACCGGGTTATCTGCGGATCGAGAAGCCGTTGATGAGTTATGACCAGGTGCTGTGGGCAATTGCCGGGGCGTTCGCTTTGATGGTGCTCGGGCTAGTGGCGTGGCGCATACATCGTAAGCAATAACCAACCCCTGTAGGAGCCGGCTTGCTGGCGATGGTCGTCAACGATAACGCGTATTTTCTGAATAAACGCGGTGCCTTTGAGTCCATCGCCAGCAAGCCGGCTCCTACAGTTTTGCGTAGGCCAGCGAACTCTACTTCACCCTCGCCACACCGCCCCCCGGGCGGTAACCTGTCGGGGTTTTTTCCTACGACTATTGTGAACCGCCGAATGCCTACCCTGACCTTGTTCGTACAGCGCATCCTCGAACTGATGAAGCGCTATCCCGGGGTCATTGCGCTCGGCGGTTTCATTTCCGGGGTCGGCAGCTTCATGCTGGTGGATCGTCAGCAAGGCCTGGCGACGTGGATCACCATCATCATGGTGTTGAGCTGGATCTGGCTGATGCTGGAAAACAGCCTCACCAAGCTCTTCACCCGAATCTTCAAACGGGAAATTCCCCAGCCGTTGCTGCGTTATGCGACGCAGATGATCCACCAGGAAAGCCTGTTTTTTGTCCTGCCGTTCTTTTTCATCACCACCACCTGGAACAGCGGTCAGTTGTTCTTCACCGGGCTGCTGTGCATCGCCGCGCTGATTTCCATCACTGATCCGCTTTACTACAAGTGGCTCGCGCCCCGGCGCTGGGCGTTCCTGGCGTTGCATACGCTGACGCTGTTTGCCGCGCTGCTGACCGCCCTGCCCGTCATCCTGCACCTGACCACCTCCCAGAGTTTCAAACTGGCGCTGGGCACCGCCGTCGTGCTGTCGTTCCCGAGCCTGGCGTCGATCTTCCCTATTCGCACCGTGCGCAATGCGCTGGCAATCCTGAGCATCACCGTCGGCATCGGCGGCGTGGGTTGGGTGTTGCGCTCGTGGGTGCCGCCGGCCACGTTGTGGATGACCGATGTGGCGATCAGTACGCAAATGCAGGACCGCACGCCGGGCAAGAGTCTCGAAGAAGTCAGCGCCGAGCAGATCCGTGGCGATGGCCTGTACGCCTACACCGCGATCAATGCCCCGCGCGGTCTCGACGAGCGCATTTACCATGTGTGGCAGTTCAACGGCAAAGAGGTCGACCGTATCGCCCTGGACATCCACGGCGGGCGCAAGGAAGGCTATCGCGCCTGGACCCACAAGCAGAACTTCCCCGGTAACCCGGCGGGCAAGTGGCAGGTTCGGGTGCTGACCGAGGACGGCCAGTTGATCGGCGTGTTGCGCTTCAAGATCACGGACAGCACACCGACCAAAGAAAAGTAATGCGGTTCGTGCTATTACGTAGCTCTGCGTAACAGCCGAACAAGCACGGAGCTTATGACCAGCAGCACAATGGCCGGCAATGCCCAACTGGACGCCGCTCACTCCCCCGCTCAGCTGCGGGTGACGGGTGACTGGACGCTTGCCCATTACGCCGAACTCAAGGACCTGAGCGAAAAGCTTCGCGGCCAATACGACGACAAAACCCACATCGACCTCAATGGCCTCGGCGCGCTCGACACCGCCGGCGCATCGCTGTTGGTGGAATTGCTCGGTTCGGACCGTCTCGGCAAATCCGCTGAACATCCCGACTGCACCTTGTCTGTCGCCGATCGTGCGTTGTTGCAGACCGTTTATTGCTCGATGACCGACTTCTGCGTACCGATCAAGGAAGCGGAAATCAGCGTCGGCATTCAGTTGCTGACCCGCATCGGCCGTGCAGTGGATGCCGTCTGGCAAGACACCCTGCAGCTGCTGGGCTTCGTCGGTCTGATACTGGAAACCATCGCCCGTGGGCTGTTCCGCCCGAAGCGCTGGCGCATCACGCCTATGGTCGCGCACATCGAACAGACCGGCCTCGACGCCGCCCCCATCGTTGCCCTGCTGACCTTCCTGGTAGGCGCCGTGGTGGCGTTTCTCGGCGCAACGGTGCTGGCGAGTTTCGGTGCGAGCATCTTCACCGTGGACCTGGTGGCGTTCTCCTTCCTCCGTGAGTTCGGCGTGTTGCTCACCGCAATCCTGATGGCCGGGCGCACCGCCAGTGCGTTTACCGCGCAGATCGGCTCGATGAAAGCCAACGAAGAAATCGACGCCATCCGCACCTTGGGTCTCGACCCGATGGAGTTGCTGGTGGTGCCACGCGTGCTGGCGCTGCTGGTGGCGCTGCCGATGCTGACCTTTGTGGCGATGCTTTCGGGGATTGTCGGCGGTGGCGTGGTCTGCGCCGTGGCGCTGGATATCTCGCCGGCGATGTTCTTGTCGCTGCTGCAAACCGACATCGGCGTTCAGCACTTTCTGGTCGGCATCGTCAAAGCGCCGATCTTCGCCTTCCTGATCGCCGCCATTGGTTGCCTTGAAGGCTTCAAGGTCAGCGGCAGCGCCGAGTCCGTCGGGGCGCACACCACGTCGAGCGTGGTGCAGTCGATTTTCGTGGTGATCGTGCTCGACGCCGTGGCCGCGCTGTTTTTCATGGAGATGGGCTGGTGAGTCGTCTACCCCGAGCGCCCTCCGAGGCGGTGATTGAGGTCCGTGGGCTGTGCAATCGCTTCGGTCGTCAGAGCGTGCACGAAAACCTCGACCTGGATTTGTACAAGGGCGAAATCCTCGCGGTGGTCGGCGGTTCCGGCAGTGGCAAGTCGGTGCTGCTGCGCAGCATTGTCGGCCTGCGCCAGCCCAGCGAAGGCGTGGTGAAAGTGTTTGGTAAAAACCTGCCGACCCTGTCCGAACACGAGCGCTCGATGGTCGAACGGCGCTTCGGCGTGCTGTTTCAGAAAGGCGCGCTGTTCTCTTCGTTGACCGTGACCGAGAACGTCGCCCTGCCCCTGATCGAACACGCCGGCCTGAGCCGTAACGATGCCGAACACCTGGCGGCGGTGAAACTGGCGTTGGCCGGGTTGCCGCTGTCGGCGGCGGACAAGTACCCCGCTTCGCTGTCCGGCGGCATGATCAAGCGCGCGGCACTGGCCCGGGCGCTGGCGCTGGACCCGGACATCCTGTTCCTCGACGAGCCCACAGCCGGCCTCGATCCGATTGGCGCGGCAGCCTTCGATCAATTGATCCTGACCCTGCGCGACGCGTTAGGGCTGAGTGTGTTTCTGGTGACCCACGACCTCGACACGCTCTACACCATTACCGACCGCGTGGCGGTGCTGGCGCAGAAGAAAGTGTTGGTGGCGGACGCCATCGACAAGGTGTCGGAAACCGATGACGCGTGGATTCACGAATACTTCCATGGCCCTCGCGGCCGCGCGGCGCTGACAGCCGCTCAACAGCTTAACGAGGTCTGACATGGAAACCCGAGCCCATCACATATTGATCGGCCTGTTCACCGTGATTGTGGTGGCAAGCGCCCTGCTCTTCGGTCTGTGGCTGGCCAAGTCCAGCGTCGACACCGAGTTCAAGGATTACGAGGTCGTCTTCAACGAGGCGGTCAGCGGCCTGTCCAAGGGCAGCGCCGTGCAGTACAGCGGGATCAAGGTCGGCGATGTGGTGAGCTTGCGCCTGGACCCGAAAGACCCGCGTCGCGTGCTGGCGCGGATTCGCCTCGGCGGCGATACGCCGATCAAGGAAGACACCCAGGCCAAACTGGCGCTGACCGGGATCACCGGCACCTCGATCATCCAGCTCAGTGGCGGCACGCCGCAGAGCCCGACGCTCAAGGGCCACGACGGCAACTTGCCGACGATTGTGGCCTCGCCCTCGCCCATCGCCCGTTTGCTCAACGACAGCAACGACTTGATGGCCGGCGTGAACGTGTTGATGCACAACGCCAATCAGATGTTTTCGTCGGAGAACGTCGAGCGCATCAGCAAGACCCTCGAACACCTGGAACAAACCACCGGCACCATCGCCGATCAGCGCGGTGACATCCGTCAGGCGATGCAGCAACTGGCATCGGTCGGCAAGCAGGCGGGCGCGATGCTGGAACAGACGTCGACGCTGATGCGCAACGCCAACGGTTTGCTCAACGATCAGGGCAAGCAGATGTTCGGCAGCGCCGAGCAGGCGATGAAGTCGCTGGAACAAAGCAGCGCGACCATCAATACGTTGCTCACCAACAACCAGGATTCACTCAACAGCGGCATGCAAGGCCTCAATGGCCTGGCCCCGGCTGTACGTGAGTTGCGCGACACCCTGACCTCGTTGCGCGCCATCTCCCAGCGCCTGGAAGCCAACCCGAGCGGTTACTTGCTGGGCAATGACAAGAACAAGGTGTTCACGCCATGAAGCTGACTCACATCGCCCTCCTCGGCGTTTTTACACTGACCAGCGCCTGCTCGATCCTGCCCAAGTCCGAACCGTCCGACGTCTATCGGTTGCCTTCGGTCCAGGGCAGCGTTTCGGGCAGTTATGGCTCGGCGCAACGCTGGTCACTGCGCCTCACCAAACCGCAGGCCAGCGAGGCGTTGAACAGTCCGCAAATCGCCGTGATCCCTCAGGGGGACCTGATCAGCAGCTACAAGGCTTCACGCTGGAGCGATCCGGCGCCGGTGCTGCTGCGCAATCGTCTGCTCGATGGTTTCCAGCGTGATGGCCGGGTGCCGTTGTTGAGCACCGATGACAGCAATTTCCAGGCGGACCTGGAGTTGGGCGGGAGTTTGCAAGCGTTCCAGACTGAATACCAAGGCACAGCGGCGAGTGTCGTTGTGCGTCTGGATGCGTTGCTGGTGCGTGGTTATGACCAGCGCATTCTCGCCAGCCGGCGCTTTGAAGTGCGGCAGCCGCTGAGCGATGTGAAGGTGCCGGCGGTGGTGGCCGGGTTTGGCCTGGCAAGCGATCAGCTGACGGCGCAGGTGGTGGATTGGGCGGTTGAGCAAGGACAGAAAGTCGCGCCACCAGCTAGGCCCTGAAGGTCCTGCGGACCTTATCGCCGGCAAGCCAGCTCCTACAGGTTCGGTGTTGTACGCACGGTGCGTGAACGCCACAATCCTGCAGGAGCTGGCTTGCCAGCGAAAAATCCCAAACTCACCCGAAGAACCAGTAGCAGACGCCAATGGCGCCGAGCACCCCGGCCAGCTCCGCCAGCAACGCACACCCCACCGCATGCCGGGCCCGCTGAATCCCCACCGCGCCGAAGTACACGGCCAGCACATAGAACGTCGTCTCGGTACTGCCCTGAATCGTCGCCGCTACCAAGGCAGGGAAGCTGTCTACCCCGGAGGTCTTCATGGTTTCGATCAGCATCGCCCGCGCGGCGCTGCCGGAGAACGGTTTGACCATCGCTGTCGGCAGCGCGTCGACGAAGCGCGTGTCCCAACCGGCCCATTCCACCAGGTGCCGAATACCGTCGAGGCCGAAATCCAGCGCACCGGACGCCCGTAGTACACCGACGGCACAGAGCATCGCCACCAGATACGGCAGCAGATTCTTCGCCACGTCGAAGCCTTCTTTCGCACCTTCGACGAAGGCCTCGTAGACCTTCACTTTGCGCAGCGCGCCGATCACCAGAAACAGCATGATTATCCCGAAGAGCGTCAGATTGCCGAGGATCGACGACAAACTGGCTAGCGCGGTGGCCGAGAGCGTTGCCAGCAACGCCATGAAACTACCAAGGATCAGGGCGCCAGGAATCATATAAGCCAGCACCACCGGGTCCCAGACGCGAAGGCGTTGCATGAACGCGACAGCCAGGAAGCCGACGATGGTCGAGCAACTGGTGGCCAGCAGGATCGGCAGGAACACCAGCGTCGGATCCGGCGCGCCTTGCTGCGCGCGGTACATGAAGATCGTCACCGGCAACAGGGTCAGGGAGGAGGCGTTGAGCACCAGGAACAGGATCTGCGCGTTGCTGGCAATGGTGTCGCTGGGGTTGAGCTCTTGCAGCGCCTTCATGGCTTTAAGGCCGATCGGCGTGGCGGCGTTGTCCAGGCCCAGGCCGTTGGCGGCGAAGTTCAGGGTGATCAGGCCGATGGCGGGGTGACCGGCCGGCACTTCCGGCATAAGGCGCAGGAACAACGGGCCCAGCGCTCTGGCCAGCCACTCGACGATCCCGGCCTTTTCGGCGATCCGCAGAAAACCCAGCCAGAGGGTGAGGGTGCCGAATAGCAGGACCATGACCTCGACCGACAACTTGGCCATGGCGAAAATGCTTTCCACCATCGCCGCGAAGATCCCGGCATTCCCGCCGATCAGCCACTGCGCCAGCGCCGACACGGCCGCCACAATGAAGAAGCCAAGCCAAAGGCCATTGAGCATCAGTAAATCCCCCGAAGAATGCGGCGAATGATAGCGGGGTAGCCAGAAACGACAAACCCCGGATTTCTCCGGGGTTCATATAAACGCCACATCTTTGTAGGAGCCGGCTTGCTGGCGATCCGGACACCGCGGTTTATCAGACATACCGCGTTATCGTTCATCGCCAGCAAGCCGGCTCCTACAGGTTTAGTTGTTGGACACTTCGCCGACCGGCAGCTTTTCCTTGCTGCGCCAGTGCGGCAGGGAGTTCCAGTAGCGCTGGCCCTTGGCGTCGTCGTACATGCCTTCCCAACGGGCGATGACCAACACGGCCAGGGCGTTGCCGATCACGTTCAGCGCGGTACGCGCCATGTCCATGATGCGGTCGACACCGGCGATGAACGCCAGGCCTTCCAGCGGGATGCCCACGCTGCCCAAGGTTGCCAGCAGCACCACGAAGGACACGCCCGGAACGCCGGCGATGCCTTTGGAGGTGACCATCAGGGTCAGGACCAGCAGCAATTGCTGGCTGATCGACAGGTCGATGCCGTAGAGCTGGGCAATGAAGATTGCCGCGATGCTCTGATAAAGCGTCGAACCGTCGAGGTTGAACGAGTAACCGGTTGGCACCACGAAGCTGCAAATGGCTTTCGGTGCACCGTAGGCTTCCATCTTCTCGATCACGCGTGGCAGCACGGTTTCGGAGGAGGCGGTGGAGTAGGCCAGCACCAGCTCATCCTTGAAGATGCGCATCAGCTTGATCACCGAGAAACCGAACAGGCGAGCGATCAGGCCCAGCACCACGAAGGCGAAGAAGGCGATGGCGACGTAAACCAGGATTACCAGTTTGGCCAGCGGCAGCAGGGACGCGAAGCCGAAGTTGGCCACGGTCACCGCGATCAGTGCGAATACGCCGATCGGGGCGTAGTTCATGATCATGTGGGTGACCTTGAACATGCTTTCCGACACGCCCTGGAACATCGTTACCAGCGGGTCGCGCAACTCAGGCTTCAGGCTCGACAAACCGAGACCGAACAGCACCGAGAAGAAGATGATCGGCAGCATTTCGCCGCGGGCCATGGCCGCGAAGATGTTGGATGGGATCAGGTTGAGGATGGTTTCGATGAACGCGTGTTCATGCTGTACCTCGGCGGCGGTCGCCTGGTACTTGGAAATATCCACGGTACCCAGGGTGCTCATGTCGATGCCGGCACCCGGGTGGAACAGGTTGGCGAGCAGCAGGCCAACGACGATGGCGATGGTGGTGACGACTTCGAAGTAGATGATCGTCTTGAGGCCGATGCTGCCGAGTTTCTTCGCGTCACCGACGCCCGCAATACCGACGATCAACGACGAGATCACGATCGGGATCACGATCATCTTGATCAGACGGATAAAGATATCGCCTGCTGGTTGCAGAACGTTGCTGATCCACCAAGCCTTTTCGGCACTGAAATGGTTGAGCAGCGCACCGATTGCAATCCCCAATACCAGACCGATTAGGATCTGCCAGGCGAGGCTAAGCTTTGCCTTCTTCATATCTTTACCCTTACTTGCGTTTGACTCAGGCAGATGCGGGAACTGGAACGCTTTTGGCGAAAAAGTCTTGTGCATCTGCCCCCGTATAAGGTGCCCCGGAGCGAGTATTTATAGCTCTCTGGCAGGCGAAAAAAGGCGCAACTATTCCGATGCAAGGATGCGACGTCTAATGCCGTAAACGCCTACCCTATGCCGAATCGGCATGAGGTTTTTTCACTGAAAGCGACGTCGCAAACGGTTCGAATATGACATTTCGGCAGGCATATGTGCCGTGAACCGGTCATCTCCGGGCAGGCTGGGTATTTTTTGATCAGTGGTGCGGGAGAGGTATTTCAGAAAAATCCGACAATCAGAGGTGAGAAATCGCTGCAAAATAGGGCAGTTTTTTCTCGATGTACGGTCACGAAAGAAACACCGGGAAAAGTATTTTCCGGTGATTAGTCGTGCGAATGAGAGGTTGGAACAGCGAAACCGGATGGATCGCTCTATTTCAAAGCTTTGCGCGCAAGCTCTTCGCAAGCCCGTCGAGCCATGGAGGGAAGACGAGCTTGCGTCGCAGCTTTTTCCTGACCCGGCCCTTTCGCAGGTACTCCCTGTACCCGTAGGTCACTCCGCCCCTGAAACAGGCAGAACGTCCCGACCCCTTGGTCATGCGTCTACCTTCCTCAGGTAGCGCATTGGAGAGAAGCAATGCTGCTTCTTTCGTGTGACAAATTCGGTACCAGCCCGGATCTTTCTTCAGTTGTTTTCTTCGCCGCGTCTGGCCGCCATCGCGATGGCACTGCCGCCCGGGAGCAGGGCGGCTGCCAACGTTTTGGGTGAACCGCTCATCTTCAACCTCGACCGCGACGGCCAAAGAAGAACGAAGCAATGAACATCACCAGGAACACGACAAAGAGAATCTTGGCGATACCCGTGGCGGTGCCCGCGATACCACCGAAGCCCAGTACTGCAGCGATGATGGCAATGATCAAGAATGTGATTGCCCAGCTCAACATGGTCATTCTCCTTACGCTTCTATTTAGAGAGGCTGCTTGTGATGCGTTTCCCGGCGCCGCGAGCGCGCCAAGTTCGTGTGTCTAGAACACCCAACGCTCCTGACGTGTCAGCTCGTCCGCAGGCTGAGCCTGGTCGACATCCATCATTCGCGTCGGGGCGCTGTCAGCGAAGCTGCTGCTGACGGCGCTGAAGTGGGTTTGGGTCGGATGCTGAATCGACACGCTTGGCGCTTCTTGCTGTTGGCTCTGCTCCCAACGCTGAAACTGCTGGCCGCCGACCAAGGTGATCAGGAGCGCCAGAACAGCAAGCAGGCCTTGCTGGATATGCAGTGGCGAGATACGCAATTGGGCGGCACGTTGGCGATTCATCCTGAAGCTCCTCCCACTCTGTAGTGATCTTGTTATGGGCCTCGTTTCTGAATGCCCTGGTTAATCAGGTTGTTGCAGCCTGCATGCCAGCTTTTAATGATGATAAATACCAATAAAATCAGATAGTTATGATTCTCATAAAAATCATGCCGGACGCATCCTGCACGATGGCTCTTCCACAGTCGTGCGTAATGCACGATGGATTTGTAGGAACTTTCACTTTTTTTGAATTGCGGGGAGGGCGTGGATGTCACAAGGAAAGATGGGGAATCACCTGAAAACCGGCTATCTGATAAAAAAACAACAAAATCAGGCGATTAGCCGTAGGGTGAGGGGCGAGCTACCCTGCTGTAGCCGGAATCGACCAGAATCAACCATGCAACTTGCCCGATTATTCCGGGACTAAACCAAGATCATTCTTTAAGGAGCGTAGGAAAATGGAATCAGCCACTGAGCATCAAGGCCGCATTCTGCTGGTGGACGACGAATCCGCCATCCTGCGAACGTTCCGATACTGCCTCGAAGATGAAGGCTATAGCGTCGCCACCGCCACCAGCGCGGCGCAGGCCGATGCGCTGCTGCAACGCCAGGTGTTCGACCTGTGCTTCCTCGATTTGCGCCTCGGCGAGGACAATGGCCTCGACGTGTTGGCGCAGATGCGCATTCAGGCGCCGTGGATGCGCGTGGTGATTGTCACCGCACATTCGGCTGTGGACACCGCGGTGGATGCCATTCAGGCCGGCGCCGCTGATTATCTGGTCAAGCCGTGCAGCCCCGATCAATTGCGCCTTGCCACCGCCAAGCAACTGGAAGTGCGGCAACTGTCGGCCCGTCTGGAGGCGCTGGAAGGTGAAGTGCGAAAACCCAAGGACGGTCTGGATTCCCACAGCCCGGCGATGAAAGTGGTGCTTGAAACCGCCCGCCAGGTGGCCAGCACGGATGCCAACATCCTGATCCTAGGCGAGTCCGGTACCGGCAAGGGGGAGCTGTCCCAGGCCATTCATGGCTGGAGCAAGCGTGCGAAAAAATCCTGCGTCACCATCAACTGCCCATCGCTGACCGCCGAACTGATGGAAAGCGAGCTGTTCGGTCACAGCCGTGGCGCGTTCACCGGCGCCAGTGAGAGCACGCTCGGACGAGTGAACCAGGCTGATGGCGGAACGCTGTTTCTCGACGAAATCGGCGATTTTCCCCTGACATTGCAGCCAAAGTTGCTGCGATTCATCCAGGACAAGGAATATGAGCGCGTCGGCGATCCGGTCACCCGCCGCGCCGATGTGCGCATCCTCGCGGCCACCAACCTCAATCTTGAAGACATGGTCCGCGACGGACGTTTCCGTGAAGATTTGCTCTATCGCCTGAACGTCATCACCTTGCACCTGCCACCGCTGCGCGAACGGCGGGAAGATATTCTGAACCTGGCTGACCGTTTTCTGGCCCGGTTCGTCAAGGAATACGCGCGTCCTGCGCGGGGCTTCAGTGAAGAAGCCCGTGAAGCGCTTCTCAACTATCGCTGGCCCGGGAACATCCGCGAGCTGCGCAACGTGGTCGAGCGGGCGAGCATTATTTGTCCACAGGAACGGGTTGAAATCAGCCACTTGGGCATGGCCGAAACCCCGGTCAACAATGCGCCACGCATCGGCGCTGCGCTGAGCCTGGATGAACTGGAGAAGGCCCACATCGGCGCGGTCCTCGCCACCGCCGACACCCTGGATCAGGCCGCCAAGACCCTCGGCATCGACGCTTCGACGCTCTACCGCAAACGCAAGCAGTACAACTTGTGAGCCCTGCGCGATGAAACTGGCGATGAAGTTGCGTACTCGGCTTTTTCTGAGTATTTCCGCCTTGATCACCGTGGCGCTGTTGGGGCTTTTGCTCGGTCTGGTCAGCGTGATGCAGATGGCGGGAACCCAGGAAGCGCTGATTCGCAACAATTTCGTCACCCTGGATCTGGGCCTGAAGATGCGCCAGACCTTGGGCGATCAACTGATCCTCATGCTGGGCGAAAAATCGGATCCTGCGGCGTTTGAAACGTCCAGGCTGCATTATCTGCAGTTGGTGGATGAAGGCATCGCCCATGAGCAGAACCAAGAGAGTGGCCAAAACGGTTTCAGGCAAGCCAAGGACGATTACCTGCGGTTTCTTCAGGCGCTGGACCAGGCACACGATCCGTCCCACTTACTGAGTGGCAACGAAGACCTCGCCGAAAAACTCAACGTATTGCGCAACGGGCTGATTACCGAGCAAAAGCGAGCGCTGGATACCATCAATGAAACGCAACGTCAGGCGCGGGAACGAGCGCTGCTGATTGCCGGCCTGCTCGGTCTGGTCGGGCTGGCGGTGCTGATCATCGGTTTCGTCACCGCTCATGCGATTGCACGTCGTTTCGGCGAACCGATCGAGGCGTTGGCGCAGGCCGCCGACAACATCGGCCAAGGCAATTTCGAGGTGACCCTGCCGATTTCCTCGGCAGTGGAAATGAATCTGCTGACCAAGCGTTTCGGGATCATGGCCGAGGCTCTGCGTCAGCATCAGGCGACTAATATCGACGAATTGCTCGCCGGCCAGCAGCGTTTGCAGGCGGTGCTCGACAGCATTGATGACGGGCTGCTGATGATCGACCGCGACGGCCATCTGGAACACCTCAACCCGGTGGCGCAGCGCCAGTTGGGTTGGGACACCGATCGTCTTGGTCAGGGGCTGGGGGCCGCGCTCGAACGCCCCGAGCTGGATCAACAGCTGCAACTGGTGCTGCGTGGCGGCACGTTGGAGCGGGCGCCGGAGGACCTGAGTATCGAGGTCGATGGCGAGTCGCGGTTGCTCACGTACAGCCTGACGCCGGTCAGTCATACCCAGGCCCAGATTCTGGGCGCGGTAATGGTGTTGCATGACGTCACCGAGCAGCGTGCTTTCGAGCGAGTGCGCAGCGAGTTTGTGTTGCGTGCGTCCCATGAGCTGAGAACGCCGGTCACCGGGATGCACATGGCATTCGGCCTGTTTCGGGAGCGCACGCACTTTGCGCAGGACTCGCGAGAAGCGGACCTGCTGGACACCGTCAATGAAGAGATGCAGCGTTTGATGCAACTGATCAACGACTTGCTGAACTTCTCCCGCTATCAGAACGGACTGCAGAAACTCTCGCTGGCGCCGTGTTCCATCGAGGAGCTGCTTGAGCGGGCACGGTCGCGGTTCGCCGATTCAGCACAAGAGAAGGGCATCAACCTGCTGGTGGAGGTGCAAGGTCCGTTACCGTGGTTGCAGGCCGATCAACCGCAACTGGACCGTGTGCTCGATAACCTGATCGACAACGCCTTGCGACATACCGGCCCTGACGGCCAGATACGCTTGCAGGCGCGGCGTCATGGGGAGCGGGTGATCATCAGCGTCGAGGACAATGGCGAGGGCATCGCCTACGGCCAGCAGGGGCGGATCTTCGAGCCTTTTGTGCAGGTCGGGCGCAAGAAGGGTGGCGCGGGGCTCGGCCTGGCGTTGTGCAAGGAAATCGTGCAGTTGCACGGTGGGCGGATGGGGGTTTATTCGCGGCCGGGGCAGGGCACGCAGTTCTACATGGCGTTGGCGGTTTAACGCGCGTTTACGCTTCGTCGTCCAGGCGTCGACCGGCCAGTCGCCGACCCCGGGTAATCAGTTCGATGAACTGTACGGCGCTCAATGCATGGGCGAACAACCAGCCCTGACCGAACTTCACCCCTTCACTGCTCAAAAATGCGGCCTGGGCTTCATGCTCGATGCCTTCGGCAATCACCTTCAAGTGCAACGACTGGGCCATGTGAATGATATACGGCGCCACGCCACTGCTGGCGGCGTCATGCCCCAGCGCATCGATGAACGCCTTGTCGATTTTCAGGCAGTCCACCGGCAGGGTTTGCAGATAGGCGAGGCTGCAATAGCCGGTGCCGAAGTCATCGATCAATACCTGATGCCCGACATCACGCAAGGCCTGCAGATTTTCCCGGGCCACCACCACGTCAATCAATCCCCGTTCAGTCACCTCAAAGGCAATCTGCTTGGCTGCGACACGGTGCAAGGTCAGCAGGCGCGCCATCACCTGACCGATTCGCGGCACCATGACATCGCACGCAGCGAGGTTGACCGAGATGTACAGTTGCGGATTGGCCCGCAACAACTGCCCCAATTGCTCCAGCAGGCGTTGCAGGACGAAGTCGGTCATCTGACGGATCTGGCCGGTGTTCTCCGCCATCGGAATGAACAGATCGGGGCTGGTCAGGGTGCCATCCGGCCGGCGCCAGCGCAGCAAGGCTTCGGCTCCGACGCAGTTGCGGCTGTCGAGGTCGAAGATCGGTTGATACAACACCTGCAACTCGCCACGTCGTATCGCACCGGTCAATTCGGCGTCCAGCGACTGCCGCTGACGCACCAGCAGAAACACCATGAAGCCCACCAGGACTCCCAATGCCAGGCTGGCCGGTACCAGCCACCACCAGGCGGTGGGCACATTCACGGCGGTGCGCGGGGTGATCAGCACCAATTGGTATTCGGGGCTTTTGGTCGGCATGAGGTAAATCAAGCGAGTCGGGGTGACTTGCAAGGCTTCGCTGCTCTTCGGTGGCCAAGGCTCGGTCGGCGGCCAGGCTTGCGGGGAGCCCAGCACCGGAATCGCGCGGGTGCCGTGGTCGAGTATCACCAAAAGACTGCTGCCCGGCGACAGGTCGACCATGTCGGTCAAATGTCCGCGAGAGGTCGCGACTCGGAAGTTGCCCCGTCCGAGCATGAGTGCGGCGCGGTTTTCATCAGGTTCGGTGGTGGTGTTCAGCCAATAACTGTAAGTGGGGTCTTGAATGTCCGGTGCTCGTGACAGCGACAGTCCTTCCTGGCTCGGTCGGTTGGAGCAGATCTTCGAGGCATCCATATACGCGGCCTCGTAAATGAAGCGGTAATTGAAGGTGACCTGCTGCAAAGTGGCGATCATGTCTTTGTCGCAGGTTCGAAGCGGTTGGGCCTCCAGATCATCGAGGCCTTCGCGCAGTTGCCCGAACAACTGCTCCAGGCGCGAAAGAAATCGCTCACCTTGCGCGTTCATTTCCAGGCTTTCGTTCTGCTCGATCTGATGAATGGCCACGAACAGGCTGAGCGCCAATAGCAACGCACTGCTCAGGGCAGCCGCCAGCATCGCCAAAAACCACGGGCGATAGAACCAGCTACGAAGCGTCTCTCGAGCAGCAGGCATATGGGAATATCCGAAGAATTACCAATGAGTTATAGCTGCTGATTGGGAAAAAGCCCGAACCGTCGGGCGGGCGTCATTATTTTGTCTGATTCAACACCTGGAGAAGTGCAGCTGTCTGCGCATCCGGCATGCCGTCGAAGCGCGACGGCCGGAAATGCATTTGAAAGGCGCCGATCACGTGACGCGTCGCCACATCCAGCTCGCCGGTTTGCGGCGTGGCGTAACCGAGGCGGGCCAACTGCGCCTGAAACCAGCTGACGCTCGGCAGTTTCGAATCGAACTGCACTTGTTGCCGCGCCACGGTCTGCTCGTCTGGCCAAACACCAAGGCCTTCGGCGGCCAGGCGCTTCCAGGGGAAAAGCGGCCCCGGGTCCAGCTTGCGGAATGGCGCGATGTCGCTATGGCCGATAATGCTGCGGGGGCTGATGGCGTGACGTTTGCTGATGTCTTTTAGCAAGACGATCAAGGACTGGACCTGAGCTTCGCTGTAGGGATACCAGTAACGCCCTCCGGTCGGGAGTTCCTTGAATCCTGGGTTGACGATTTCAATGCCGATGGAGCTGGAATTCAGCCAGGTCCGACCCTGCCACTCACTCTCTCCGGCGTGCCATGCCCGTTGGTTTTCGTCCATCAACTTATAGATAGTGGCGTTTGTGTCGTCGCCGATCAGGTAATGGCTGCTGACTTCGCCGTGGGTCAACAGTTGCAACGAGCGTTCCAGCGATGCCGAGGTGTAATGCACCACCACGAATTGAACGCGGCTGTCGTGATTGGCCGAAGGATGGCTGGTGTCGAACCGAGGTCCGCTGGCACAGCCGGCCAACAGGATCAGCGACACGAAGAGGGTGAGAAATTTCATGGTAGAGACAGTACGCGCAAGACAGTAATGCAACAGTGTAACGTACTGCCTTGCGCGAGAATGGTCGGCGCGAGCTTTTAAACAAAATGGAACAATTGGCCGTCAGCCCAGTTCCACTCGGTTACGCCCGGCATGTTTTGCACGATACAGCGCCTGATCGGCTCTTTTAAGCACCAGATCGCTGTGTTCGCCGGGTTTGAACGCTGTCAGTCCCATGGAAATGGTGATGGTCACCGGCTCGCTTTTGAAATGGAACGGGCAGGCTTCGACCGCCGCTCGCAAGCTTTCCAACAGTTTTGCGCCGACGGCCGGCACTGTGCCGGGCATTAACAGGACAAATTCTTCTCCGCCAAAGCGTGCAATGAAATCTGTCCCTCGCAGGCGCTTACGCAACACCGTGGCGATGATTTTCAGCACTTTGTCGCCCGCCAGATGACCATAGTTATCGTTGATGCGTTTGAAATGGTCGAGGTCGAGCATGGCCAGCAGAAGGGTGTTGCCGTGCTGCTGCCACTGATGGATTTCGTGGTCGAGCCGCTCGCTCCAGGCCGCCCGGTTCGGCAGCCCGGTCAGCGGGTCGATCAAGGCTTTCTGGCGCTGCTCTTCGAGATGTTCGCGATAACCCTGGGCTTCCTGCTCCATGTGCGCCACCCGTTCGGCCAGGCCTTTCAGGCGGGCGGCCACTTCCTGTTCGCGTTCGTCGCGCTGCTTCTGGTGTTGGTCCATGGTGCCCAACAGGCCTTCGAGGTGGTTCTCCAGCACATGCTTGAGGTCGTCCAGGTCGGCGGCTTCCTGCATGCTGCTCTGCAAGCCGTCGACTTGTTCGCGGATCTGCGTGTCCATTTGCCGTGCCGCAGATTGGTTGTCGGCATGGCCATCGCTGGCGGCTTGCAAGTTGCTCTGGAACGACTCGAGGCGTTCGTTGAGTTGCTGCAAATAAACTTCGAACTCGTGCTGTCCGCTGTTGTTGATCGCCAGCATCAAAGTTGCCAGATCGTCGAGGATCGGCAGCAATTCGTACCAGTTCAAACCGTTTTGCAGGCGATCACGCATCGCTTCGGCTTGTGGGCGATGACGTTCGGGGAGCGACAGGTCGTCGAGCAGGCCCAGTAGCGTGTCTTCGATGTGCTTGGCCACTGAGCTGTAGGACGGCTCGGGCGAGTCCGGAAGGGCGTAGAGAATATCGTGTTCAGGTTGTTCCGGATCGATGGCGGCCAGCGCCTGGATCACGGGCGAGGGCAGGGGCAAGCTGTCGAGAAGCACCACCGGGGTGAGTTCGTCGGGATTGGCAGGCGGTTGAGCCTCGACAACCGGTGTCATCGCGGCGGGTGTCGGTTGCTCCGGTTGTTGAACCTGCGGCGGGGCCGGTGTTTCCACGTCGGGTACTGGCTGAGGCTCAACAACTGGCGGGACAAACGCCACGACGGCAGGCGGCGGGGCGTCTGTAGGCGTTTCGATCACTGGCGGCTCGGGTGCGGCCGCGTGCGTGTCAGGCGCGGTTACTGGTGGCTCTGCTGCGACGGGTGCGGATTCGACGGCGACTCGCGGCGTCTCGGTAGGCAAAGCAGCAATGGCTTCTACAGGCGCTGGAGCGGACGCCTGGGCCTGCGGAGCCGCAGCTTCCGGAGTGGCTTCATCCGCGTCACGACTGCCGAACAGTCGTTGCAGCAAACCCGGGCGACCGGGTTCTGTCGGGGTCTCCAGCTGATTCAAGGCTTTGCCTTGCAGGCCGCTCAGTTCGCTGAGCAGCAACGGGATCTCGCGCGCCTGGCTGACGCGTCCGTCCAGGGTTTTGGCAAAGTTCTTGAGTGGCCGGCTCACTTCCCGGGGCAACGGCAACGTTTGCAGTTGCGTTACCAGCGAGGTCAGCGCGGCACTGGTCTGATTGACTCGGGTTTCGCGACGCTGTTCGGAGTCGAGTACTGCTTTTTCCAGTCGCGGAAGCAGCGCCGCCAGGCCCGCATCCATGTCATTGGTGCGGATGACCTCGCGCATTTCTTTCATGCACTGGTCAACAGCGCGGTCAGTGCCCTCGGCCGCCAGCGTACTGCGCACCAACCCCCGACGCAGCAAGTCGAGCCGGGCGTCCCAGCGACGCTCGAGTTTTTCCTGTTGTTCGATGCTTTTGAGGTATTTCTCTTTCCAGCGCTGTGCTTCGTCGCTCATTCAGGGGTTCCGCGAGGGGCAGGACTCAACGCGGGGAATGCATCGGCCGTGAGCGAACCCGGCAGACGAATTTCTACCGCGACCGGCAGGTGATCGGAAATGGGTTGAGCCAACACTTCGACCTTTTCCAGCGTCAGGGTCGGGCTCAGCAGAATGTGGTCCAGGCAGCGCTGCGGGCGCCAGCTGGGGAAGGTCGCTTCCAGTTGCGGCGCCAGCAGGCCGAGGTCGCGCAACGCGGAATTTTGCAGCAGATCACTGGCATGAGTGTTCATGTCACCCATCAGCACCTGGTGTTTATAGCCGCCAATCAACTCGCGGATGTAAGCCAGTTGCATGCTGCGGGTGCGGGCGCCCAGCGCCAGATGCATCATGACCACCACCAGTGCTTCCGGACCTTCGCCGAAGCGCACCAGGATCGCCCCGCGACCCTTGGGCCCCGGCAGCGGGTGATCTTCAATCGCCCACGGGCGCAGGCGGCTGAGCACGCCATTGCTGTGCTGGCCGAGACGACCGAGGTTGCGATTGAGTTGTTGATACCAGTAGGGGAAGGCGCCGAGTTGCGCCAGGTGTTCCACTTGATTGACGTAGCCGGATCGCAGGCTGCCGCCATCGGCTTCCTGCAGTGCAACCAGATCGAAGTCGCCCAGCAGATTGCCGATTTTTTGCAGATTGTCGGCACGCCCGGTGTGCGGCAACAGATGTTGCCAGCCCCGGGTCAGGTAGTGCCGATACCGCTCGGTACTGATACCGACCTGGATATTGAAGCTGAGCAAGCGCAGACGGCTGTCTGCGGGCAGGCCCGTCGATTCCAGGTGATGCTCGTTGACCTGCGGATCATGCAGGCCAACGACGCGTTCAGTACCCCAGCGGCGCATGGCAGGTCCCGCGCTTAGTTGGCTGCAGCCTTGTTAGCCGCTCGCTCTTTGTCGACCAGTTTGTCGGCCAGTTGCAACGCTTGCTCGGCGCCGCCGGCAGAGCCCACGTCAAAGCGGTACTTGCCGTTGACGATCATGGTTGGAACGCCGGAGATTTCATATTTCTTGGCCAGTTCTTTGGCTTTGTTGATTTGGCCTTTAATGGCGAACGAATCGAAGGTCGCCAGGAACTTGTCCTTGTCTACGCCTTGAGTCGCCAGGAAGTCGGCCATTTCGTCTTTATCGGTCAGCTTTTTGCGTTCTTTCTGAATCGCGTTGAACACTGCTGCGTGAACCTTGTTCTCGACGCCCATGGCTTCCAGGGTCAGGAACATCTGGCCGTGTGCGTCCCACGGGCCGCCGAACATTGCAGGAATACGCACGAAATTCACGTCGGACGGCAGCTTCTCGACCCAGGGATTGATCACTGGCTCGAACGCGTAGCAATGCGGGCAGCCGTACCAGAACAGCTCCACCACTTCGATCTTGCCAGGCACTGCAACCGGAACCGGATTGCTCAGTTCGACATAAGGGGCGGCGGGGGCTTCGGCGGCTTGGGCAGTCATGCCGAACAGGCTGGCAGCGACGAGTGCGGCGCTGATGATCAGATTACGCATGCTTTACTCCTGGACAATTTGGGTCGCCTCGCGCGACCTGTTTTCAGACAGGTCATGGCGGGCTTGAGTTCTGTAGTGTAACGGCAGCAGGCACAAAAAAGGGTGGCCTGAGCCACCCTTTTTATACTTGCTGCGACGGATTAATAGAGCGTTAACGTTGCAGGAGATGTACGTCCCGCGCGGCGCCCGCTTCGCCGTCTTAGTGCAGGCCTTGAATGTAGCTGGACACTGCTGCGATGTCTTCGTCGCTCAGCTTTTTGGCAATGCTCTGCATCGTCTTGGTATCGCCGTCGTTGTTGCGACCGCCTTCTTCCTTGCGGAAATCGGTCAGTTGCTTGGCGACGTATTGAGCGTGCTGGCCACCCAGGTGCGGGAAACCGGCGGCGGCATTGCCCGCGCCATTTGGCGAGTGGCAGCCGGTGCAGGATGGAAGGCCCTTGGCCAGGTCGCCACCACGGAACAGTGCTTCACCGCGAGCCACGACTTTCGGGTCGGCGGCGCCAACGCTGCCTTTCTGACTGGCGAAGTAGGCAGAGATATCAGCCAGGTCCTGATCGCTCAGGTTGGTCAGCAGGCCGGTCATTTCCAGAACGGTGCGCTTGCCCGACTTGATGTCGTGCAATTGCTTGGTCAGGTAGCGTTCACCTTGCCCCGCCAGTTTTGGAAAGTTTGGCGCCATGCTGTTGCCATCCGGGCCGTGGCAGGCGCCACATACGGCGGCTTTGGCCTGACCGGCTTTTGCATCACCCGGTTGTACTGCCTCACCTGCAGCATGGGCCATGCCGGAGATGCCCACGGTCAACAGCAGACTCACGATCAATTTGTTCATCAGCTAATCCAACTACGGCTAAGGGTTAAAGAGTTATGGACCGGGATCACTCGCTCATCCACTGGATGATGACTTGGTAATCCTCGGCACTGCAGTCCATGCACAAACCACGCGGCGGCATCGCCTTGAAACCCTGGGTCACGTGTTGCACCAGCGTCTCCATACCTTTCGCCAACCTCGGCGTCCAAGCTTCCTGATCGCCCTTTTTGGGCGCCATGGGTAGTTGGCCGGAATGACAGGCACCACAAACACGGTTGTACACAGCTTCCGGATCCTGTGTAGCCTGAGCGCTGTAAAGCGGTATCAAGACACCGGCAGCTAGCAGCCATTTCGTCATAAAACGACCTTTTCAGGGTTGAGAGCGTTCTGCGTTCTAATGCGCAATCAAGGTCAATCGCTCTCGTGAACTTCATCCTACGCTGGGACAAAGCGCACACAAAATCTGCGGCATTATATACTGGCGTCACTGAAACGGAAACGACACCGCTTGCCGCGTCCATTCCCGGCGCCGCCCACATCGGAAATCCCATGCAACTCAAGAACCCCATCCTCGGCCTGTGCCAACAGTCCACCTTCATGCTCAGCGCTGCCAAAGTCGACCAATGTCCCGACGACGAAGGCTTTGAAGTGGCCTTCGCCGGGCGTTCCAACGCCGGTAAATCCAGCGCTTTGAACACCCTGACGCATGCCAGCCTGGCGCGGACCTCGAAAACCCCGGGTCGCACGCAACTCTTGAACTTCTTCAAGCTAGACGATGATCGGCGTCTGGTCGACCTGCCGGGGTACGGTTACGCGAAAGTACCTATCCCGTTGAAGCTGCACTGGCAGCGTCACCTGGAAGCTTATCTGGGTGGTCGCGAGAGTTTGAAAGGTCTGATTCTGATGATGGACATCCGTCATCCAATGACCGACTTCGACCTGTTGATGCTGGATTGGGCCGTGGCCAGCGGCATGCCGATGCACATTTTGCTGACCAAAGCGGACAAATTGACCTACGGCGCAGCGAAGAACGTCCTGCTCAAGGTGCAGTCGGATATCCGCAAAGGCTGGGGCGATGCGATCACCATCCAGCTGTTCTCGGCGCCAAAACGCCTAGGTCTGGAAGAGGCCTACACAGTACTGGCAGGCTGGATGGAGCTGGCGGACAAGGGCGCTGAACCCGTCGAGCAATAAATCGCAGGCAAAAAAAACCCCGGACTTCTTATGGGGAGGGGGAAGTTCCGGGGTTCAAGTTCCGGACCGCTAGGGCGGGGTCCAGATTATCTGCCAACACTTAACACAACATAGGAGCATCGAAGGGCTTCACCAGCCATTCAGTAACTCTGAGTGGCGCTTCACAGGTTTAGTTCCGGTGTTTCCAAAACCATTTGAAATAAGTCGGCTCGCTATCAGAAATAAGCCCCTTCATCGCGACACTATGCCGCAGCGAAATACCCTGTAGGAGCGAGCCTGCTCGCGATGGACTTGAGATCGCCGCGTGCATTCAGGAAACACGCGTCATCGTTAACGACCATCGCTGGCAAGCCAGCTCCTACAGAGGACGTGTCAGTGAGCCTCATCCCAGTTATTTCCCACGCCCACCTCGACCAGAAGCGGCACATCCAGCTTCGCAGCGTCGCTCATGTGCACGCGAATTTCCTCACGAACCTGGTCGACCAGGTCTTCACGTACTTCAAGCACCAATTCATCGTGTACCTGCAGGATGACTTTGGCGTCGAGGCCTGACGACGTCAGCCAGTTATCCACAGCCACCATGGCTTTCTTGATGATGTCTGCCGCAGTGCCTTGCATCGGTGCGTTGATCGCAGTGCGTTCGGCGCCTTTGCGCAGGGCCGGGTTTTTCGCGTTGATTTCCGGCAGGTACAGGCGACGACCGAAGATGGTCTCGACAAAACCTTGCTCGGCCGCCTGGGCGCGGGTGCGCTCCATGTATTCCAGGACGCCTGGATAGCGGGCGAAATAGCGGTCGATGTACGCCTGGGACTGTTTGCGGTCCACGCCGATCTGCTTGGCCAGGCCAAACGCGCTCATGCCGTAGATCAAACCGAAGTTGATGGCCTTGGCGCTACGACGCTGATCGGTAGTGACCTCTGCCAACTCGACGCCGAACACTTCGGCAGCCGTGGCTTTGTGCACGTCGAGGTCATTGCGGAAGGCGTGCAGCAAACCTTCGTCCTTGGCCAGGTGAGCCATGATGCGCAGTTCGATTTGCGAGTAGTCCGCGGCCAGCAGCTTGTAGCCTTTAGGCGCCACGAACGCCTGACGGATCCGCCGACCTTCGGCGGTGCGGATCGGAATGTTCTGCAGGTTCGGATCGCTGGACGACAAACGCCCGGTCGCCGCGACAGCCTGATGATAAGACGTGTGAATCCGCCCGGTGCGCGGGTTGATTTGCTCCGGCAGGCGATCGGTGTAGGTGCTCTTCAGTTTGCTCATCGAGCGGTACTGCATCAGCACTTTGGGCAGCGGGTAATCCTGCTCGGCCAGTTCCGCCAGTACCGCTTCGGCAGTGGACGCCTGACCCTTGGCGGTTTTGCTGAGGATCGGCAAGCCGAGTTTTTCGTACAGGATCACGCCCAATTGCTTCGGCGACCCGAGGTTGAATTCCTCACCGGCGATAGCAAACGCCTCACGCTCCAGCGCGACCATCTTCTCGCCCAGTTCCACGCTCTGGATGCCCAGCAGGTTGGCGTCGACCAGCGCGCCTTGACGCTCGATCCGTGCGAGCACCGGCACCAGCGGCATTTCGATGTCGCTCAGGACTTTGCTCAGGCTCGGAATCGCGTTGAGCTTTTCCTGCAGGGTTTGATGCAGGCGCAGCGTTACGTCAGCGTCTTCGGCGGCGTACGGTCCGGCCAGTTCCAGGGAGATCTGGTCAAAGGTCAGCTGCTTGGCGCCTTTGCCGGCGATGTCCTGGAAGCTGGTGGTGGTGTGATTCAGGTACTTGAGCGCCAGGCTGTCCATGTCGTGGCGGGTCGCGGTCGAGTCCAGTACGTAGGATTCGAGCATGGTGTCGAAGGCGATGCCTTGCACGGTGATGCCGCAGCTCTGATCACCACCGATGGCGCAGTTGGCCAGGATGTTCATGTCGAACTTGGCGTGCTGGCCGACCTTGAGTTTGTTCGGGTCTTCCAGGATCGGTTTCAGTGCGCGCAGCACGGTGTCGCGATCCAGCTGATCCGGTACGCCCATGTAGGAATGGGTCAGTGGAATGTAGGCCGCTTCGTTGGCCTGTACGGCGAACGACAGGCCGACCAGTTGCGCCTGCTGCGCATCGATGCCGGTGGTTTCGGTATCGAAGGCGATCAGTTTGGCGTCGTTGAGCTTCTTCAGCCACAGGTCGAAATCGGCCTGGGTGAGGATCGTGGTGTATTTGAGCTCGCTCTCGACGGCGGCTTCTTCAGCCACCGGCGCGGTGACTTCCTGACCGGAGCGCTTGGCGTCGCGCTGGTTTTCTTCAAACCAGCTTTTGAACTCGAGCAGAGTGTAAAGCTCGGCGAGCTTGTCGTGATCCGGCTTGCCCATTTGCAGGTCATCAAGGCCGATGTCCAGCGGCACGTCGATCTTGATCGTCGCCAACTGATAGGAGAGGAAGGCCATCTCCTTATGCTCTTCGAGCTTGGCCGGCAGGGTTTTCGCGCCGCGAATCGGCAGGGTCGGGACGATGTCGAGCTGTGCATACAGCTCGGTCAGGCCGCCGTTTACGCCTACGAGCAGGCCGGAAGCCGTCTTCGGACCAATGCCCGGAACGCCCGGAATGTTGTCGGAAGAATCGCCCATCAGTGCCAGATAATCGATGATCTGCTCGGGAGCGACGCCGAATTTCTCCTTCACGCCCTCCACGTCCATGCTGCTACCGGTCATGGTGTTGACCAAGGTAATGTGGCCGTCGACCAGTTGCGCCATGTCCTTGTCGCCGGTGGAGATGATTACCGGGCGGTCGGCCGCTGCGCTGCTGCGGGCCAGGGTGCCGATCACGTCATCGGCCTCGACGCCTTCGACGCACAGCAGCGGGAAGCCCAGCGCGATCACACTTTGGTGCAGCGGCTCGATCTGTACGCGCATGTCGTCGGGCATGCTCGGGCGATTGGCTTTGTATTCGGCGTACATGTCATCGCGAAACGTCCCACCCTTGGCGTCGAACACCACGGCGAACGGACTGTCCGGGTACTGCTTGCGCAGACTCTTGAGCATGTTCAGCACGCCTTTGACCGCTCCGGTCGGCAGACCCTTGGAAGTGGTCAACGGCGGCAGGGCGTGAAAGGCGCGGTACAGGTAAGAAGAACCGTCCACCAGGACGAGGGGGGCTTGGCTCATGAGCAGGATCAACCTTTTCGGCGGGTCCGGCGCTAGAATAGCGGGACCGTTGACGACAAAGGGACAAGGTTATCATGCGCACACTAAATCGCCTGTTGCTGGCTGGCTTGTTTGCAATTGCACCGTTGGCTGTGATGGCGGCGGATGACGCACCTTCGCCAGACCCGGATGTCACGATCCGCACGGAAGGGGATAAAACCATTCAGGAATATCGGCAAAATGGTTTTCTGTATGCCATCAAGGTCACGCCGAAAGGTGGCAAACCCTATTTCCTGGTACGTGCGGATGGCTCGGAAGGTAACTTCATTCGCTCGGACTACCCGGATATGCTGATCCCGGCGTGGGAAATATTTAAGTGGTAAGTCGTCCTTAATTTTAATCGGTGCCGCCATTTGCGGCGCCCGTACTGGCAGTTAAAACATGTCTGTGTTCACCCCGCTGGCTCGGCCTGAGCTGGAAACCTTTCTCGCCCCTTACGGGCTCGGCCGCCTGCTTGATTTTCAGGGGATTGCTGCCGGTAGCGAAAACACCAACTTCTTTATCAGCCTGGAGCAGGGCGAATTTGTCCTGACCCTGGTCGAGCGCGGTCCGGTTCAGGAGATGCCGTTCTTCATCGAGCTGCTGGACGTGCTGCATGAAGCCGACCTGCCGGTGCCTTACGCCTTGCGCACCACCGATGGTGTCGCCCTGCGCGAGCTGGCCGGCAAGCCTGCGCTGCTGCAACCGCGTCTGGCGGGCAAGCACATCAAGGAAGCCAACGCGCAACATTGCGCTCAGGTGGGCGAGTTGCTCGGCCATCTGCACCTGGCGACCCAGGCCAACATGATCAAGCGCAAAACCGATCGCGGCCTGGACTGGATGCTGGAAGAGGGCACGCAACTGCTGTCGCACCTGAATGCCGAGCAGAGTGATCTGCTGCAACGGGCGCTGGATGAAATCACGCAGCAAAAAGAGAAAATTCTGGCGTTGCCACGGGCCAACATCCACGCGGATCTGTTCCGCGATAACGCGATGTTCGAAGGCACGCACCTGACCGGGTTGATCGACTTCTACAACGCGTGCTCGGGGCCGATGCTCTACGACGTAGCGATTGCCTTGAATGACTGGTGTTCGGATGACGACGGTCTGATTGACGGGCCGCGGGCGCGGGCGTTGCTGGGTGCGTATGCAGCGTTGCGGCCATTCACTGCTGCCGAGGCGGAGTTGTGGCCGACCATGCTGCGCGTGGCGTGTGTGCGGTTCTGGCTGTCGCGATTGATTGCCGCGGAGTCTTTCGCCGGGCAGGACGTGTTGATTCACGATCCGATGGAGTTTCAGCAGCGGTTGGCGCAGCGGCAGAAGGTCAACACGCCGTTGCCTTTCGCCCTTTAAAAGCTTCGCGGGCAAGCCACGCTCCCACAGGGTTTGTGCCGTTCACAAATTTGGGGAACGACACAAACCCTGTGGGAGCGGGCTTGCCCGCGATTGGGATCGACACAAATGTCTGGATTACAACGACTCCAGACACCCCGCCAAATCATTCCCCAACTTCTCCAGCACCTGCTCATACCCCTGAGCAGTCGCCGGCGTGTACCCACCCAAAGCATCCAGCTCCGCCAGTTTCACCGGCAAACCCGCCACCAGTGTTTCCGCCAGTCGCGGCCGCAACGGCGGCTCGCTGAACACACAAGTCTTGCCCACTTCCTGCAACCGCGTGCGCATTGCCGACACATGCTGGGCACCCGGCTGGACTTCGGCGGCGACGCTGAATACCCCAGCGTGCTTCAGACCGTAAGCCTCTTCGAAGTAGTCGAACGCTTCATGGAACACAAAGTACGGTTTGCCCGCGATGCCCGCCAATCGTGCCTTCAAGCGCAGGTCCAGCGCGTCGAGACGTTCATCGAACGCCTTCAGGTTGCTCTGATAGCGCGCTGCGTTGGCTGGGTCGGCAGCGCTCAAATCAGCGGCCATTTTCGTCGCGATCACGCGAGCGTTGATCGGCGATAACCACAGATGCGCATCCAGGCTGCCCGGACGGTGATCGTGATCATGCTCGTCGGCTTCTTCGGCGTGGGAGTGACTGTCTTCGGCGAAACGACGCAATTTCAGCCCCGGCAGATCCTGCACGGCAACGCTCGGCAGCGTACGACCGTTCAGCACGCGAGGCAGGAAACCTTCCATGTCCGGTCCGATCCAGTAAACCAGGTCCACCGATTGCACCTTCCGTACGTCGGACGGGCGCAACGCATAGTTATGCGGCGAAGCCCCCGGCGGCAGCAGCACTTCCGGAATCGCCACACCGTCCTGCACCGCAGCGGCAATCAGCTGCAGCGGCTTGATGCTGGTGAGGACTTTGACTTCGGCCTGAGCAGAACCGATCAACAGAAAACTGGCGACAAATGCGACAAAGATAGAAAAAAGTCGGGACACGATGACCACTCAAAGAGGCGAGAACGGGTAACATAATAACGTCTCTCACAAAACTCGTCGCCGCTCATGCCTAAAACACCGATTGCCAGCCGTCCCCACGACCACTCTCATTGCGTGCATAGCGCACTGTCTGAGGCCGATGCCCTGTGCGCTCGGCAAGGCTTGCGCCTGACTGCCCTGCGCCGGCGGGTGCTGGAACTGGTGTGGCAAAGCCATAAGCCGCTGGGTGCCTACGACATTTTGGCGGTACTCAGCGAGCAGGACGGCCGCCGCGCTGCGCCGCCGACCGTGTACCGCGCGCTGGATTTCCTGCTGGAAAACGGCCTGGTGCACCGCATCTCCTCGCTGAACGCCTTCGTCGGCTGTAATCACCCGGAACACGCGCACCAGGGCCAGTTCCTGATCTGCCGCGAATGCCATGCCGCCATCGAGCTTGAACAAAAATCCATCAGCGACGCGATTATCACCAGCGCCAAGGATGTCGGGTTCGTTGTCGAAGGTCAGACGGTCGAAGTGGTCGGCCTCTGCTCGGGTTGCCAGGGGGCTTGATGAGCAACGCGTTGATCCGCCTCGAGCAGGTTGCCGTCACGTTTGCCGGGCAAAGCGTGCTGGATAACATTGAGCTGAGCGTCGAGCCGGGGCAGATCGTCACCCTGATCGGCCCCAATGGCGCCGGCAAGACCACCCTTGTGCGGGCGGTGCTCGGTCTGTTGAAGCCGGACAGCGGCAGCGTGTGGCGCAAGCCGAAACTGCGCGTTGGTTACATGCCGCAAAAACTTCACGTCGATCCGACGCTGCCGCTGTCGGTGCTGCGCTTTCTGCGTCTGGTGCCCGGCGTGGACCGTGCTCGTGCCTTGGCGGCCCTCAAGGAGGTCGGCGCCGAACAGGTGATCGACAGCCCGGTGCAAAGTGTTTCCGGCGGTGAAATGCAGCGCGTGCTGCTGGCTCGGGCGCTATTGCGCGAACCGGAACTGCTGGTCCTTGATGAGCCGGTGCAAGGCGTCGACGTGGCCGGTCAGGCCGAGCTGTACAGCCTGATCACCCGTCTGCGTGATCGTCACGGCTGCGGCGTGTTGATGGTTTCCCACGATTTGCATCTGGTCATGAGCACCACCGATCAGGTGGTCTGCCTCAACCGCCACGTCTGTTGTTCCGGCCATCCCGAGCAAGTCAGCGGCGATCCCGCTTTCGTCGAGCTGTTCGGAAAGAACGCACAAAGCCTGGCGATTTATCACCACCATCACGACCACGCCCATGATCTGCATGGTTCGGTCGTCAGCGCGGCCCCGTCGGCCCAACCTCACGTTCACGGAGATAGCTGCAAGCATGGCTGATTTTCTGCTCTACGCCCTGCTTGCAGGTCTGGCTCTGGCGCTGGTGGCGGGCCCGTTGGGTTCGTTCGTGGTCTGGCGGCGCATGGCCTATTTCGGCGACACCTTGTCCCACGCCGCCTTGCTCGGCGTGGCGTTGGGCTTCCTGCTGGATGTCAGTCCGACGGTGGCGGTCACCGTCGGCTGTTTGCTGTTGGCCGTGTTGCTGGTGACCTTGCAACAGCGTCAGCCGCTGGCGTCCGACACGCTTTTGGGAATTCTCGCACCGAGCACGCTCTCTTTGGGCCTTGTCGTACTAAGCTTCATGCACGAAGTGCGGATCGACCTGATGGCCTATCTGTTCGGTGACTTGCTGGCGATCAGCCCGACCGATCTGGCCTGGATTCTCGGTGGCAGCGCCGCTGTCATGGCCTTGTTGGTGACATTGTGGCGGCCATTGCTGGCGATCACGGTGCATGAAGAGCTGGCGAGGGTTGAAGGTCTGCCCGTGCCGGCGCTGCGCCTGACCCTGATGTTGCTGATCGCTGTGGTGATCGCGGTGGCGATGAAAATCGTCGGTGTGTTGCTGATTACGTCGCTGTTGATCATCCCTGCGGCTGCGGCACAACGTCACGCCCGGTCGCCGGAACAGATGGCGCTGGGCGCGAGCCTGCTGGGCATGCTCGCCGTGTGTGGCGGGTTGGCGTTGTCCTGGTTCAAGGACACCCCGGCGGGCCCATCGATTGTTGTGACGGCCGCCGCACTGTTTCTGCTGAGTTTTGTCCTGCCCCGTCGAGGGGTGTAGACTTGCTCGTTTTTTGCGCAAATAGAGAGTCGCAGGAATGAAGCCGTTCGCCTCCCGTTATCTGCTCCTTGTCGCATTTTCGCTGCTACTGGGTGCATGCCAAAGCACGCCACCGGCGGCCACCGAGGCCACTGATGCGCGGGCCACGGCCATCGCACAGCTCGAGCAAAGCCTCGCCAGCAGCGAACTGGCCACTGCCGAAGATCAATTGGCTGCCTTGCAGGCTGAGTCGCCAAACGACCCGTCCCTTGTGCAATACCAACGGCAACTTGCCGAGGCCTATCTGCAACGCAGCCAGATCGTGCTGCAAAAAGGCGATGTGAATGCTGCGGCAACCGCACTGAGCCGTGCGCGGGCGTTGATGCCCAAGGCGCCGGCGTTGACCGGTGGGGTCAACAACGCCATCGTCAACGCACGCAAGGCAGAGCTCGATAAAGCTGAAGCGGCGCTGTTGGCGGCCGAGGCAAAACCTCAGGCAAAAGTGATTGATCCGACTGCTGAAAGCACCACCGTCGCGTTGAACCTCACCGATATGAGCAAACTTCGCCGGCAACTGGATGCGATCGCGGCCGATGTGGTGAATTATCAATGTGACGTGAGCATTCAGGCGCCGCGTACGCAGGACTATCCGTGGCTGGCGACGTTATTGACCAAGCGGGTAAAGAAGCTGGATTCGGGGTTTGACCTGAAGTTGCAGAAGCAGATTTTGCGCAGTGTTCCGGCGCAGATGGTCCTAAGCCCGCGTAAACCTTAAAAGCTTCGCGGGCAAGCCTCGCTCCTACAGGTCCTGCTGCGTTTATATCGACGTCGCGCAAATCCTGTAGGAGCGAGGCTTGCCCGCGATGGCGTCCTAACGAATTACACAAAACTCAGGCCGGAATCGCCTTCGCCTTAGGCTCACGATCCCAAACCCGATGCTGCCCGATCGCAGCGAAAAACGCTTTGATCAACTTGGCATCCGTCCCCACGATCAGCCCCGCATCAACCTCAAGCTTCAACACATCCAGTAACTGCTTCGCCTCGCCTTGCAGCGCGATTGCCTTCAAATGCTTGTAAGCCTCCAGCACGTAGTGCAGCGCCACACCATCACCGCTCAACGCCTTGATGGACGCCGCGCCACCGGGCACGAACACCGCATCGAACGCGATCGAAGGAAGCCCTTCCATCGAAGCATCCACGGGCAATGTCTTGCCGTCAGCGGTTGTCACCGGCGCGGAAGTCGGGCCGAGCAGTTTGGCGTGCGCGCCTTCTGCGTTCAGCGCCTTCTTCATGGCATCAATGGCTGCGCCATCAACCCCATTGGCCGCCAGAATCGCCACTTTGCGGGTTTTGATGTCCGCCGGTAGCAAATTCGCCTGGCTCAGCGCTGGCGAGCGATCAAGTGAGAGTTTGCGCACCTCGACCGTCCCGGCCTTCGGTGCCGGCAAACCAAGGTTTTGGGCCACACGCTTGGCCAGTTCCAGATCGATGTTGGCGAGGATCTCATTCACCTCGCGTGCTCGGATGTGCACTCGCTCAACCTTGCCCAACTCAAAACTGTAGGCCGAGATGATGTGTTCCTGCTCGTGCTTGCTCATGCTGTGGAAAAACAGCCGCGCCTGCGAGAAGTGGTCGCTGAACGACTCGCTGCGCTGGCGGATCTTGTTGGCGTCGATGCGCTCCGGATAGCTCTCGAAACCGCCGTCCTGGGCGGCGGGCGGCGTCTCTTTCGGCCAGCCGCCATCGATGGAGTTCGGTTCGTAGGACGCACGACCCTTGTCGATGGTGGTGCGGTGCATCGCGTCCCGCTGGCCGTTGTGGAACGGTGCCACCGGACGGTTGATCGGGATCTCGTGAAAATTCGGCCCACCGAGTCGGCTGATCTGCGTATCGGTGTAGGAAAACAGCCGACCTTGTAGCAGCGGATCGTTGGAAAAATCGATCCCCGGCACGATATGCCCCGGGCAGAAGGCGACTTGTTCGGTTTCGGCGAAGAAATTGTCCGGGTTGCGGTTCAGCGTCATTTTGCCGAGCGGCGTGATCGGTACCAGTTCTTCCGGGATCAGCTTTGTCGGGTCGAGGATGTCGAAGTCGAAACTGTGCTCGTTTTCTTCTTCGATGATCTGCACGCCCAGCTCCCATTCCGGGTAGTCGCCCATTTCTATGGACTCCCAGAGATCGCGCCGGTGGTAGTCGGTGTCCTTGCCGGCGAGCTTCTGTGCCTCGTCCCACACCAGCGAACACGTGCCTGCGGTCGGGCGCCAATGGAATTTGACGAAACGCGATTTGCCCTCGGCGTTGATCAGCCGGAACGTGTGTACGCCAAAGCCCTGCATGCTGCGCAGGCTTTTCGGGATCGCCCGGTCGGACATCGCCCAAATCACCATGTGCGCGGACTCCGGCACCAGCGAGACAAAATCCCAGAAGGTGTCATGCGCCGAGCCGCCGGTAGGCATCTCGTTGTGAGGTTCGGGTTTTACCGCGTGTACGAAGTCAGGAAACTTGATCGCATCCTGTATGAAAAATACCGGCATGTTGTTGCCCACCAGATCGAAGTTGCCTTCGTCGGTGAAGAACTTCACGGCGAAACCTCGTACATCGCGCACGGTATCGCCTGATCCGCGTGGACCCTGAACGGTGGAGAAACGCACGAACACCGGCGTTTTTTTACCGGGGTCCTGTAAGAAACCAGCCTTGGTCAGCACGGAATGGTTTTCATAGCTCTGAAAGTAACCATGAGCGCCGGTGCCGCGGGCATGGACGATGCGCTCGGGAATGCGCTCATGGTCAAAATGCGTGATCTTTTCACGCATGATGAAGTCTTCCAGCAGCGACGGTCCGCGAGCGCCAAGCTTCAACGTGTTCTGGTTGTCCGACACCTTCACGCCCTGGTTGGTGCGCAAGGCCTGTTCGGTGGCGTCGGAGCGAAATTTTTCCAGGCTGTCGAGCTTGGCGTTGGTGTTGCCGCGGTCCAGGGTGTCGGTCCCGGCCAGTGCACTTTTAGGGGCGGCAGGCTTTTTCGTATTCATCAGTCGTAGACTCCTCGTTGCGATTCCCGCCGTAGCCAGGACGCTTATTCAGACCCCAGGCACGGCACCGGGGGCGTTTTCGAGTTGCCCTATTAGTGACTGACAGGGTTTTTAGCCGTTCCTTTTTTATGACCTTTGATCGCGTTATTGCCAAATGAAAGGTTGAATGCGGAATAAATGCTAATAACCTCTATACGGACAGGCTAAAATGCGCGCCCGGCTAACCGCTGATCCTTTTTCAACGCGCCCCACAAGGTTCGCTACGTGATCGAGTTTCAAAACGTCCACAAAACCTACCGCGTCGCCGGTAAGGATATTCCCGCCCTGCACCCGACCAGTCTGTCGATTGAGAACGGTCAGGTTTTCGGCCTGATCGGTCATTCCGGTGCGGGAAAAAGTACCCTGCTGCGTCTGATCAATCGCCTGGAGAACTCCAGTGGCGGCAAGATCATCGTCGACGGCGAAGAAGTCACGGCGCTCGACGCCAGCGGCTTGCGGCGCTTCCGTCAGCAGGTCGGGATGATTTTCCAGCACTTCAACCTGCTGGCTTCCAAGACCGTGGCCGACAACGTCGCGCTGCCGTTGACCCTCGCCGGCGAACTGTCGCGTGGCGAGATCGATCAGCGTGTGGCCGAGTTGCTGGCGCGGGTAGGTTTGTCCGACCACGCCAAAAAGTACCCGGCGCAGTTGTCGGGCGGCCAGAAGCAGCGTGTCGGCATTGCCCGCGCACTGGCGACCAAGCCAAAAATCCTGCTGTGCGATGAAGCCACCAGTGCACTGGACCCGCAGACCACGGCGTCGGTCCTGCAATTGCTGGCCGAGATCAACCGCGAGCTGAAACTGACCATCGTCCTGATCACCCACGAGATGGATGTGATCCGTCGCGTGTGCGACCAGGTGGCCGTGATGGACGCTGGTGTGATCGTCGAGCAAGGTTCGGTCGCTGAAGTGTTCCTGCACCCGAAACACCCGACCACTAAACGCTTCGTGCAAGAAGACGAGCAGATCGACGAAAGCGAACAGCGCGACGACTTTGCTCACGTGCCGGGCCGTATCGTGCGTCTGACCTTCCAGGGCGAAGCGACCTACGCGCCATTGCTGGGAACCGTCGCTCGGGAAACGGGCGTGGACTACAGCATCTTGGCCGGTCGTATCGACCGCATCAAAGACATCCCCTATGGGCAACTGACCCTGGCGGTCACCGGCGGCGACATGGAGGCGGCGTTTGCCCGCTTCACCGCGGCTGACGTTCATATGGAGGTGCTTCGTTAATGGACGCTCTGACAACGTTTTTCGCCAACATCGATTGGTTCGAAATCTGGCTGGCCACCGGCGACACCCTGCTGATGCTCGGCGGTTCGCTGCTGTTCACCGTTTTGCTGGGCCTGCCGCTGGGCGTGCTGTTGTTTCTCTGCAGCCCGCGTCAGTTGCTGGAAGCCAAAGGCGTATACGCGATGTTGTCGCTGGTGGTGAACATCCTGCGTTCATTGCCTTTCATCATTTTGCTGATTGTGATGATCCCGTTCACCGTGTTGATCACCGGCACTTCGCTGGGTGTCGCCGGTGCGATTCCTCCGCTGGTGGTCGGTGCCACACCGTTCTTCGCGCGTCTGGTGGAAACCGCCTTGCGTGAAGTGGATCGCGGCATCATCGAAGCGACCCAGGCCATGGGCGCGACGACACGTCAGATCATCACCAATGCCTTGCTGCCGGAAGCCCGCCCGGGCATCTTCGCGGCGATTACGGTGACAGCTATTACACTGGTGTCCTACACGGCGATGGCTGGTGTGGTTGGCGCCGGTGGTCTGGGTGACCTGGCGATCCGTTTCGGATACCAGCGTTTCCAGACTGACGTGATGGTCGTCACGGTGGTGTTGCTGCTGGTGTTGGTTCAAGTGCTGCAAACGGTTGGCGACAAGTTGGTCGTACACTTCTCGCGCAAATAATTTATGAGCAGGCCATTCGCTGGCGGGCGCCGCAAACAGGCGCCGCAAGCGGATATTCACAAGGAGTTAGCTGAATGAAAAAACTACTCGTCGCGTTCGCTGCCGTTGCAGCCTTTTCTGCCCACGCCGACACCCTGACCGTTGCGGCCACCCCGGTCCCGCACGCAGAAATCCTCGAATTCGTGAAGCCGGCCCTGGCCAAAGAAGGCGTGGACCTGAAGGTCAAAGTCTTCACCGACTACATCCAGCCGAACGTGCAAGTGGCGGAAAAGCGTCTGGACGCCAACTTCTTCCAGCACCAGCCATACCTCGATGAGTTCAACAAGGCCAAGGGCACTAATCTGGTTTCCGTGGCCGGTGTGCACCTGGAACCGCTGGGCGCTTATTCCAGCAAATACAAGGCACTGACCGAACTGCCGGGCGGCGCCACCGTGGTGATCCCGAACGATGCCACCAACGGCGGCCGCGCCTTGCTGCTGCTGGCCAAGGCTGGCCTGATCAAGTTGAAGGATTCGAACAACATCCTGTCGACCGTCAAGGACATCACCGAGAACGCCAAGGACCTGAAATTCCGCGAACTGGAAGCCGCGACCATCCCGCGCGTGCTGACCCAGGTCGACCTGGCGCTGATCAACACCAACTACGCGCTGGAAGCCAAGCTCGATCCGGCCAAGGATGCTCTGGTCATCGAAGGCAGCGACTCGCCGTACGTGAACATCCTCGTTGCCCGCCCGGACGACAAGGACAGCGAAGACATGAAGAAACTGGTTGCCGCGCTGCACAGCCCGGAAGTGAAAGCCTTCATCCTCGAGAAGTACAAAGGCGCTGTGGTGCCGGCGTTCTGATCGTCTGAAGCAATGAAAAAGGGGCGCATTCAAATGCGCCCCTTTTTTGTGCCCGAAACACGACCCCTGTAGGAGCCGGCTTGCTGGCGAAAGCGGTGGGTCAGTCACCATTTAATTGGCTGATCGGACGCCATCGCCAGCAAACCGGCTCCTACAGGGGGCGCGTCGTCTATTTGCGTTTAAGCATCACCGGCAATTGCGCCACCAGCTTCGCGTTGTTCAACGGCGCCCGGATAAACCCGCGCTGTGTCCCGTCCGGCCCGATCACCGCCAGGTTGCCGCTGTGATCAACCGTGTAGTTCGGCTTGCTGGTGTCCGCCGGAATGAACGGAATGCTCACCGCGTTGGCCAGTTTCTGAATGTCTTCCACCGACGCCGCCGTCAGGCCCTGGAACTGCGGATCGAAGTAGCCCAGGTATTGCTTGAGCTGCTTGGGCGTGTCGCGGTTCGGGTCGACGCTGACCAGCACGATCTGCAATTTATCCACAGCCTCCGGCGGCAGTTCGCTCTTGATCTGGCGCAGTTGGGCGAGGGTGGTGGGGCAGATGTCCGGGCAGAAGGTGTAGCCGAAGAACAGCAGGCTCCACTTGTCTTTCAGCGCGTTGACCGCCACCGGTTTGCCGTCCTGATCGGTCATCGTCACGTCCGGCAGATTACGGCTTTGGGGCAACAGGATGATCCCGGCGTCAATCAACGCGGTCGGGTCGCCCTGGCCTTTGCCGGACAGCACTTTATTGATGGTCAGGCCCAGAACCAGTGCGATCAGGGCAACAAGGATGAAGACGGTTTTCTGGGTTCGAGTCATAGGTTCAACAGTAGGTAGTGGTCTACGAGCAGCGCGATAAACAGCAGGAACAAGTAGTAAATAGAGTACTTGAACGTGTTGATCGCCGCGTGCGGTCGAGTGCCACGGTACAGCACCACGGCCCATTGCAGAAACCTTGCGCCCAGTCCCAGCGCACAAATCAGGTAAAGCATGCCGCTCATGTGGATCACATACGGCATCAGGCTCACGGCCAGCAGCGCGAAGGTATAGAGCAGGATGTGAATCTTGGTGTAGTGCTCGCCGTGGGTTACCGGCAGCATCGGAATGTCGGCCTTGGCGTATTCCTCTTTGCGATGGATCGCCAGCGCCCAGAAGTGTGGCGGGGTCCAGGCGAAGATGATCAGCACCAGCAACAACGGTTCGGCGCTGATGTGGCCGGTGGCGGCGGTCCAGCCGAGCAACGGCGGGGCGGCACCGGCGAGACCGCCGATGACAATGTTCTGCGGCGTCGCGCGTTTCAGGAAACCGGTGTAGACCACCGCGTAACCGAGCAAGGAGGCGAGGGTCAGCCAAGCGGTCAGCGGGTTGGTGAAGGCCAGCAGCAACGCCTGGCCCAGCACCGCCAGGACCAATGCGAACGTCAGCGCCGCCGTCGGTGAAACCCGGCCTTCGGCCAAGGGGCGTTTGTGGGTTCGGGCCATCACCGCGTCGATGCGTCGGTCCACCACATGATTCACCGCCGCCGCACCGCCGGCACACAAGGCGATCCCCAGATTACCGAACACCAGCACGGTCCATGGCACCCCGGCGCGGGTCGCGAGGAACATGCCGACCAGCGAGGTGATGAGCATCAGCACCACCACTTTCGGCTTGGTCAGCTCCAGGTAGTCACGCCAGATCGCCTGGTTGTGACGTGCGCCGATCAGAGTCGCCATGGCATCTCTCCTTTTATTGTTATGGGCCCGGCTGAATGTTTACGCGGGCTGAACCGCCAGCGTGTCGGTTGCTTGACCCGAACCAGACTCGTTCGCGCGTGATAATTGACCAGCACCATCGTCAGCAGCAGCGCTGCGCCGCCGGCGTTATGCGCGACGGCCACCGGCAGCGGCAGGTGGAACAGCACGTTGCTGATGCCGAGGGTGATTTGTGCGGCGAGGGCAATCAGCACCAGCCCGGCCAGGCGCGTCATGCCGACGACTTTCAATTGCCATGCGAGGCCGAGCAGCACCACTGTCACCAACAGCGCGCCGATACGGTGAGTCAGGTGAATCGCCGTGCGAGCATCGCTGTCGAGCTGCCCGCCGAGATAATTGGGGCCGATGTGCTGGGTCAGGTGAAAGCCGTTGGCGAAGTCCGCCGGTGGCAGCCATTGCCCGTGGCAGGTCGGGAAGTCGATACAGGCCACCGCCGCGTAGTTGGAGCTGACCCACCCGCCGAGGGCGATTTGCAGGATGACCAGCAACAACCCGGCCGTCGCCCAGTACTGCAAGCGCCGGGGCACGGTCAGCGCAGGCAGCACGCCGGACAGGCGCAGGGTCAGGAGAAACAACAGGCTCAACGTCGCGAACCCACCGAGCAAATGCCCCGTCACCACTTGCGGCCAAAGCTTGAGCGTCACCGTCCACATGCCGAACGCTGCTTGGGCAATCACCACCGCCAACAGAAACAACGGCAGCTTCACCGGTTGTCCCGGATGACGACGATGTACCCAGGCGCGACCGGCCAGCACCGAAATCAACAGCCCCAGCGTGCCGGCGAAGTAACGGTGGACCATCTCGTTCCAGCCCTTGTGCGCTTCGACGGGCGCATCGGGAAAATGCAGTTCGGCATGGGCCAGCTGGGCTTCGCTTTTCGGCACACTGATAAAGCCGTAGCAGCCCGGCCAGTCCGGGCAGCCGAGACCGGCGTGGGTCAGGCGGGTGTAGGCGCCGAGCAGCACCACAATCAGTGCCAGCAAGGTGGCAAACAGCGCGAGGCGAAATCCAGGTTTGGCCATGACGATGCCCTTATCCGATGTTCGACAGTTTCAGCAGATGGCGCAGGTCGTTGAGCAAGTCCTTGCCCTTCACCGTCGGGTCGTAGCGCAGCACCAGATTGCCGTGGGGGTCGATGATCCACAGGTGCGGCGTGTCATTGCTCTGAGCGCCTTTGGTGTAGGTCGGCAGGTCCAGGGAATACCGCTGCAACTGCGGGTACTCGCGTTGAAGTTTAGTCTCGTAATCGCTGTTCAGCGGCTGCGCGGTGGCGATGGCATGACTGGCGCGGGACGCATCGCGACCGAGGCCGATCTGGATTTGCCGTGCCAGATACACCAGTTGCTGGCAGTCCACTGCACACGCCTTCGGTGCCGTGACCAGTAGTTGCCAGCGCTCTTCCTGCGCCTGCACGCCAAGGTCGGCGCGGGTCTGGCCGTTGCCGATCAGTTCGCCGTGATAGCTGCGGCCTTCCGGCACCCAGAAATTCAGTTTGTACATGCCGGTGGCGAGGATCATCGGGCCGATCACCACGAGCAGGATCAGTAACAGCTGCAAGCGACCCTTGCGCCGGTTCGCCGGCGTTTTCGCTTCAGACATGCTGGGTGGATTCATGGCCGCTCCCATGGTGTTTCTCCTTTGCGTTGTGCCAGCCGAGGTAGATAAAAAGGCCGAGCAGGGCGATCGACATGGCGAACCACTGCACGGCATAAGCGATGTGTTTTTCCGGCCCTGTGGCAACGATCGGCCAGTCGGCGCGGTAGGTCGCAAGGCTGTTTTCTGCGCGTAATTCGTAGGCAAACCCTTCACGGCCCAACGCGGACCAGAGCTTGGTCGGCTCGACCGCTGTGATCAGCTGCGGCCAGGTTGTGCTGTCCGGGTCAGCGTGTAATTGAAACGTCGCGCCGGGGGAAACGTAGACCCAGGCATCGAGACTCAATGCCTGGGCGGGTGTACTGAATTGCGGCGGTGTGCGTCGGTCCGGCCACGGCAGCCAGCCGCGATTGACCAGCAGCCAGAGCCCGGTCGCCTGATCCTGAAACGGTTGCAGCAGCTCGACGCCAACCTTGCCGTCACGCTGACGGTTATCCAGCAGCAGGCTGTGCGCGGCGTCGAACTGGCCGTGCAGGCGAACCCGGCGAAAGGCCGGATCCTCGGTGTGTGGCAGTTCGGTGCTGGCCATCGGTTCGGCGGCACGGCGCTCGGCGTAGGTGTGCAGCAGCGCGCTTTTCTCTGCGCCACGGCCCAGTTGCCAGAAGCCGAGCGACACCAGCAGCGGCAGCAGGAGGGCGACCACCAGCGTTGGCACGATGCCCGGCCGAAAGCACTTCATGGCGTCGCCAGAAAGTCATTGGTCGCGATAGCTATACTCAAGTGCATCGCCTGTCCCCCGGAGTCCCACCATGCTCAAAGCAGCCATCGTCCTGATGCTGATTGCCACGGTTGTCAGCCTGTTCAGCGGCCTGTTTTTTCTGGTCAAGGACGACAGCAGCTCGAACCGCCTCGTCATTGCCTTGAGTGTCCGTGTTGCCCTGGCCGCTGTTACCGTCGGCTTGATCGCCTGGGGTTTTTTCAGCGGCCAGTTGGTCTCTACTGCGCCTTGGTAACTTGTAGGAGCCAGCTTGCTGGCGAAGGTATTTCAGTCGAAATCAACGTGTCTGACACACCTTCGCCGGAACGCCGCCCGCAGCAAGCTGGCTCCTACAACACGTAGACGAAAATGAACAACCCGATCCACACGACATCCACGAAGTGCCAATACCAACTCGCTGCCTCGAATCCGAATTGGTGCTCGTTATCGAAGTGTCCGCGCAGGATCCGCATCAGCATCACAAACAAAATGATGGTGCCGATGGTTACGTGCGCGCCGTGGAAGCCGGTCAGCATGAAGAACGTCGCGCCGTAGATGCCCGAGCCCAGAGTCAGGCCCAGTTCGTGGTAAGCGTGGATGTACTCTTCGGCCTGGAAGCCGAGGAACGCGCAGCCCAGCAACACGGTGATCGCCAGCCAGATTTTCAACGCGCCACGATGGCCCTTTCTCAAGGCGTGGTGGGCGATGGTTATCGTGACGCTGGAACTCACCAGCAACACGGTATTGAGCAACGGCAGACCCCAGGGGCTGATGACTTCCTTCGGGGGCACAAAGAGTTTGGAGTCCGGGTTGTTCAGCAGCGGCCAGGTCCACTGGAAGGCAGGCCACAGCATGTGGGCGAGGCCTTTGGTGCCTTCGCCACCCAAGGCGGGACCGGACACATGGCGCACATAAAACAGCGCGCCGAAAAAGGCGATGAAGAACATCACCTCCGAGAAAATGAACCAGCTCATGCCCCAGCGGAACGAGCGATCCATCTGCGCGCTGTACAAACCGCTGCGACTTTCCTTGATCACCGTGCCGAACCAGCCGAACAGCATGTACGCCAGCAGCAGGCCACCGACGAAAAAGATCAGCGGGCCGTGGGATTCCGGCCGCGCCGCTTTCAGATCGTTGAACCAGGTGGCCAGGCCATACACGGTGATGAACATCCCGACCGTGGCGATGATCGGCCATTTGCTTTGGGCCGGTACGTAATAGTGCTCATGAGTTGCCATTTATTGTTCTCCTTATCGGGCACGCTCAGCCGCCAGTATTTACAGCCACCGGTGGATGTCGGGCGGTGATATCGAACAGCGTGTAGGACAGCGTCAGGTGCTTCACTTCCTTGGGCATGTCGCGGTCAACGATGAAACGTACCGGCATCTCGATCCGTTGACCGGGCTGCAGCACTTGCTGGGTAAAGCAGAAACATTCGGTCTTGTGGAAATACGCCGCCGCGTTGCTCGGCGCGATGCTCGGCACCGCTTGCGCGCTCATCGGCCGGTCGGTCGGGTTGTGGGCGATGAAGATCATCTCGTTGACTGCCCCTGGGTTGGCCGTCAATTCATCGCTCTTGGGGTAGAAATCCCAGGACATGTCAGCAGAGTTGGTCGACAGGAACTGCACGCGGACCTGCCGCGAGGTATCGACGGTTTGTTCGCCTTCGTATTGCCCGGCGGTCTTGCCGTTGATGCCGAACGCCTTGCACATCACGTCGTAGATCGGCACCAGGGCAAAGCCGAAGACAAACATCGCCACCACCACCAGCAACAGGCGGGTGACCAGTTTTTTCATCGAAACAGAATCAGCCATGATTCAAACCCTCAACACCGAACCCTGTAGGAGCCGGCTTGCTGGCGATGCAAACACCGCGGTGCGTCAGGCGCACCGCGTAATCGTTCATCGCCAGCAAGCTGACTCCTACAAGGGTGATGTTCATTTCACTTCCGGCGGCGTGGTGAACGTGTGATACGGCGCCGGTGACGGGATGCTCCACTCCAGGCCTTCCGCGCCATCCCACGGTTTGGCCGGTGCTGGCGGGCCGCCACGGATGGTCTTGATCACGATGAACAGGAAGAAGATCTGCGTGGCGCCGAACATGAACGCACCGATCGACGACACCATGTTGAAGTCGGCGAATTGCAGGTTGTAGTCCGGAATCCGCCGCGGCATGCCTGCCAGCCCCACGAAGTGCATCGGGAAGAAGGCCATGTTCATGCCGATGAACGACAGCCAGAAGTGCAGCTTGCCGAGGGTTTCGTCGTACATATGGCCGGTCCATTTCGGCATCCAGTAGTAGGCCGACGCGAAGATCCCGAAGATTGCGCCCGGCACCAGCACGTAGTGGAAATGTGCGACCACGAAGTAAGTGTCCTGGTACTGGAAGTCCGCCGGGGCGATGGCCAGCATCAACCCGGAGAAGCCACCGATGGAGAACAGGATCACGAACGCCACGGCAAACAGCATCGGTGTCTCGAAGGTCAGCGAGCCTTGCCACATGGTGCTGGCCCAGTTGAACACCTTCACCCCGGTCGGCACGGCAATCAGCAGCGTGGCATACATGAAGAACAGCTCGCCCACCAGCGGAATGCCCACCACGAACATGTGGTGCGCCCAGACGATAAAGGACAGGAACGCAATAGATGCCGTGGCATAGACCATCGAGGTGTAGCCGAACAGCGGCTTGCGCGAGAACGCAGGGATGATCGAGCTGACGGCACCGAAGGCCGGCAGGATCATGATGTACACCTCGGGGTGGCCGAAAAACCAGAACACATGCTGGAACAACACCGGATCACCGCCACCGGCAGCACTGAAGAAGCTGGTGCCGAAGTGGATATCCATCAGCATCATCGTCACGCAACCGGCCAGCACCGGCATGACTGCAATCAGCAGGAACGCGGTGATCAGCCAGGTCCAGACGAACAGCGGCATTTTCATCAGCGTCATGCCGGGGGCGCGCAGGTTGAGGATGGTGGCGATCACGTTGATCGCGCCCATGATCGAACTGATCCCCATCAAGTGGATGGCAAAGATGAAGAACGTCACGCTTTCCGGCGCATAGGTCGTTGATAGCGGCGCGTAGAACGTCCAGCCGAAGTTCGGCCCGCCACCAGGGGTGAACAGGGTCGACACCAGCAGCAGGAACGCCGCCGGCAACAGCCAGAAGCTGAAGTTGTTCATCCGTGGCAGCGCCATGTCTGGCGCGCCGATCATCAGCGGGACCATCCAGTTGGCGAGGCCGACGAAGGCCGGCATCACCGCACCGAAGACCATCACCAGACCGTGCATGGTGGTCATCTGGTTGAAGAATTCCGGCTGGACGATCTGCAATCCCGGCTGGAACAGTTCGGCGCGAATCACCATCGCGAACGAACCGCCCAAGAGGAACATGGAGAACGCAAACCACAGGTACAGCGTGCCGATATCCTTGTGGTTGGTGGTCAGCACCCAGCGCATCAGGCCTTTGGCAGGGCCATGGGCGTGCTCGGTATGGGTATGGACAGGGTCATCGATGACAGCCGTCATTTCATGTCTCCTGCAATCAGAGAGGCTGGGCGGGCCGGGGCGCAGAGCCCTGACCGGTTGCTGGTGTACGCAATAGACCGGGTCATTTGCTTTCCGCCTGTTTCAGCTCCAGCACTTCTTTAGGCGTGACCATGTCGCCTTTGTTATTGCCCCAGGCGTTACGTTCGTAGGTCACGACCGCTGCGATATCGACTTCCGACAGCTGCTTGCCGAACGCCGCCATGGCGGTGCCAGGCTTGCCGTGGAAGACAATGCCCAAGTGATCCTTGATCGGTCCGGTGGCGATTTTCGAGCCCTTGAGCGCCGGGAACATCGGCGGCAGGCCCTGGCCTTCGGCCTGGTGACAGGCCACGCAAGTGGTGTGATAGACCTTGTCGCCGCGCTCCTTGAGCTCGTCGAGGGTCCATTCCTTGCTGGTCAGTTCTTTGAGTTGCGCAGCTTCGGCCTTGCGCTCGCCCAGCCATTTTTCGTAATCGGCCTTTTCCTTGACCTCGACCACGATCGGCATGAAGCCGTGGTCCTTGCCGCACAACTCGGCGCACTGGCCACGATAGAGGCCGGGCTTGTCGACGCGGGTCCAGGCTTCGTTGACGAACCCCGGGATCGCATCGCGCTTGACCGCGAAGGCTGGCACCCACCAGGAGTGGATGACGTCGGCAGAGGTCACCAGGAAGCGCACCTTGGCGCCGATCGGCAGCACCAGCGGCTTGTCGACCTCGAGCAAGTAGTGCTCGCCCTTGGCTTCCTTGTTGTGGATCTGGTCGGCGGGAGTGGCCAGGTTGCTGAAGAACTCGACGTCCTGGCCCAGGTATTTGTAGTGCCACTTCCACTGATAGCCGGTGACCTGGATATCGATATCCGGCTCGCTGGCGTCGTACATCTTGATCAGGGTCGCCGTCGCCGGTACCGCCATGGCCACCAAAATGATGAAGGGCACGATGGTCCAGAGGATTTCGACGGTAGTGCTTTCATGAAACTTGGCGGCCACCTGCCCGGTCGAGCGGCGGTGGAGGATCATCGACCAGAACATGGCGCCGAAGACGATGATGCCGATCACTACACAGATCCAGAAAATGGTCATGTGCAGGTCAAATACTGCGTGACTGATTTCAGTCGCTCCCGGCGCCATATTCACAGTCCAGGCCGCTTGTGCCTGACTGAAAATCGACCACAACAGGAGGCCCATCCAGACGTGTGGATGTCGCATCATTGCGGGTTCCCCTTATCGTTCTTGTTATCCCGCCGGCTTTCACCTGCGGCAAGGGAGCGGCTTTTTCAGACTACGAACTTGAATCGCCGGGTCTTGCTGCGTGTGCAGTCGGACGTCATCAGCTAACTCCATTCCAACCCGAGTATAGACAGCGACTGCTACCTCGCAATGTGAGGGCGTAAATCATCTGAAACAGCTGGGACTTGCGTTCTAGGTCACGAATGGAGAAGGATGCAGAGGAGTGGTGGCACATCGATATAACTTTGACGTCTCAAGGATGAAATATTTATGACAAATGCGTCTTAGCAGATTTTGGATGCCAGCTAAGTTATGTCTTCCCTATTTCATTGCCTTTGTTTCCTGGAGTTTTCATGAACACCGCCGCATTGCGCGAGCTGATCCAAAAAGCCCAACAACATGAAGCCGAGACCGGCCTGCTGACACGTCAGCTGGAAAGCAAACTGCCTCATCTACACCCATCGATCCAACTGCCGGAGGCGGATGCCAATGGCGTGCTGACGCGTTTTGTCGCCGCCTATATCGATGAAGTTCCTGATCTGCTGGATGCAGCCAATGAAGTTGCCAGGGAAGCGGGTATCGAGTCACAGATCAAACCGGTGCTGAAAATTGCCGAGCAATACTTCCTCCAGCCGCCAGAAATCATGGCAGGGCACGTCGGGCTGGACAGCCTGCTGGACGAAGCCTATCTGGCGCATCGGTTTGTCGAAGAGGTCAACGACCTGTACATCAAGCATTTTGGCCAGCCACTGATCCCTTTGGACATGACTGTCGCCAACCTGATCGCTCACCAACTGATCGGTGAGGAATTTGCCAACCAACTGGACGAGGCGGTGCATCACACTGTGGACAAGATGCTCGATGACGAAAGCTTTGCGCTGGAGTCGGTCGAAGCCTACCGCGAGAAACTCAGCAGCCCGGATACCGGCGCTGCGTGGAAACGCTGGCCATGCATGTCGCGCCGGCTGGGCGTAGGTCTCGAACTGGACCAGCCCGCCGCCTAAACACCCCTCCTGTAGGAGCCGGCTTGCTGGCGATGAGCGATGACGCGGTGTCACATGACACCGCGGCGCTCCCATCGCCAGCAAGCCGGCTCCTACAAAGGTTAGGCGGTGGAGCCTACTCCGGAGGTGGTCCGCAACCGCCCCTCCAGCCTGCGCTTCAACCCCCGCGCCTCAATCAACAGCGTCGAACCCTTGGCCGCATTGGCCCGTCCCCATTCCTCAAGCAATTCCAGGCACGAATGATCGATGTAGCTCAGGTTATTGAGCGGCACATGCACCGTCGCGCCGGCGGGGATGGTCCCCAGCACCTGAGTCAGTGCCGGCACCTTGAGAAAGGTCGCCGCCCCGATCAGTCGCAATTCCATCTCTCCGTCCTTGGGCAGATCGATCAGGCTGATTTTCAACCGTGAGGCTTTCCACGCCAGTTTCGCCAGCGTCAGACCGAAGCCGATCAGCACGCCCGTCAATAGATCGGTAAAGATGATCGCCAGCGCTGTCGCCGCGTAAGTGAACATCGGCATCCGGCCGTATCGGCCCAGGCTGCGAAAGGCTTTCAGGTCCACCAATTTGAAACCGGTGTAAACCAACACACCCGCCAGGCTCGCCACGGGAATGCTTTGCAGCACGCTCGACAGCAGCAACACGAACGCCAGCAACCACAGGCCATGGAATATCGTCGACATTCGTGTGGTGGCGCCGGCCTGCACGTTGGCCGAACTGCGCACGATCACGCCGGTCATCGGCAGCGCGCCGAGCAGGCCGCAGAGCATGTTGCCGACACCCTGAGCCGATAATTCCCGGTCAAAGTCCGAGCGTTGGCCGCTGTGCATGCGGTCTACCGCTGCGGCCGAGAGCAGGGTTTCGGCGCTGGCGATGAAGGCCACGGCGAAAGCGGCGATCAGCAAGGTCGGGTCGGCCAGGTTGAGCAAGTCTTCGGGTTTCAGCCAGTCGATGGCTTCCGCCAGATTGGCCGGGACTTCCACCCGTTTGACCTGCAAGGCGAGCATCAGGCTGGCGACCGTCGCCAGACCTACGCCCAGTAGCGCTCCCGGAATGAAGCGCAGGGAATGTGGGCGGAGTTTTTCCCACAGCCACATCACCGCTATTGTTGCGAGCCCGAGCAAGCCGGCCTGCCATCCAAAAGAAGGCAAGGCTTGAGCCACGGCAGCGGGGAAGGCGGCCAGGTTATCCAGCCCGGAAGGTTTCGGCACCGAGTCGAGCATCACATGCACCTGTGACAACACGATCAACACGCCAATCCCGGCCAGCATGCCGTAGACCACCGCCGGCGCCGTCACTCGAAACCAGCAGCCCAGCTTCAAGCGCCCGGCCACCAGTTGCAGGAAACCCGCCAGTAGCAGGATCGGACCAAGCATGGCGATGCCGTGCTGGCGCACCAGTTCGAATACCAGAACGGCCAACCCGGCCGCCGGGCCGCTGACTTGCAGTGGCGAACCGGCAAGCCAGCCCACCACCAGACCGCCGACGATCCCGGTGATCAGGCCTTTGGCGGGTGGCAGGCCCGAGGCGATGGCGATGCCCATGCACAAAGGCAGGGCGACCAGAAACACGACCACTGAAGCGAGCAGCTCCCGTGGCAGAACAGCTTTGAGTTGCGCTGCACGCATGGTGATTCTCCCGAAGTTTTCTTCAGGCATGGCAAGGCCGGACCGCTGAAACAGCGGCCGGGGTCAAACCACACAGATTTTTAGGAAGATTTAGAAGCGCGCTTTGGGCGTCGCCACTGGAATCGGATGGCTGCCATCGAGCGGCAGGAAACGACCCTGATCGGCGTCATAAGCTTTGATTGCGCTGGTCTCGATGTCGTAGACCCAACCATGGATGAACAGATGACCGTTCGCCATGCGCGAGGCTACCGAGGGGTGGGTACGCAAGTGTTGCAATTGGGCGATGACATTCTCTTCGGTGAGGATGTGCATGGTCTCGTTTTCGTCGGTGCAGTTGCAGTTGTCGTGCACCATGGTTTTCGCGACTTCCGCATGCCGCAGCCAGGCTTTGACCGTTGGCATCTTTTCCAGGCTGTCGGGATTGAGCACCGCACGCATCGCGCCACAATCGGAGTGGCCGCAGATGATGATGTGTTGCACGCCCAGCGCCAGCACCGCGTACTCGATAGCCGTGGATACGCCACCGTTCATCTGACCGTAAGGCGGTACGACGTTGCCGACGTTACGGGTCACGAACAGATCACCCGGCGAACTGTGGGTGATCAGCTCGGGCACGATGCGTGAGTCGGCGCAGGTAATGAACATCGCCCTTGGCTGTTGAGCCGTGGCGAGCTTTTTGAAGAGCTCTTCCTGCTGCGGAAAGATCTCATGATGAAAATGCAAAAAGCCGTCAACAATATGCTTCAACGCTGCATCGGCGGTTTCTGCCTCGGATTGGGCTGAAGCCGACGCAGCCAACGGCTGTTTATCCTTGTCACTCATGAATTCATCCTCATTGGCGGAGTCAGGGAATTTTCCCGTTTTGTCCGGTGTGAAGCCAGTGGCTGTATAAAAAACATCCAGGCCGGAAATCTCGACCCGTCAGTCACTCGATGAACAAGGTAGCGGCCGAATCTTAACTGAAACTGAATGAACCGCTCTAGAACGTGTGTTCCAGATCACAAAAAACGTGACCAGCCTAAATGCGTCGCACGTTTTCCATTACTCACCATAGGCCAATTGTCCTTAAATCAGCGACATCTGGCGACCCGGCGGACAGAAGGCTTCGCAATCCAGATTGAAACCTTCCCGCTGATTGAGCCCCAAGCGTTTGATGGTTTTGGCAAAGCGTTGCGCCAGCAGGTCGGCAAATGGACCTTCGCCCCGCATCCGGCTGCCAAATCGACTGTCGTAGAGCCCGCCACCACGGCTCTGGCGGATCAGGCTCAACACATGGGCCGCCCGCTGAGGATAGTGGGCTGCCAGCCATTCTTCGAACAGCGGTGCCACCTCCAGTGGCAGGCGCAGCATCATGTAGGCCGCACTTTGTGCGCCGGCCGCTTGTGCCTCGGTCAACAGGCTTTCGAGCTCGCTGTCGTTGATCATCGGAATCATCGGCGAACACAGCACCCCCACCGGAATCCCGGCTTCACGCATCACCCGGATTGCCCGGAGACGGGCCTTGGGCGCTGCGGCACGTGGTTCGAGGATGCGTTTGAGTTCATCGTCCAGAGTGGTGAGGCTGATCATCACCGCCACCAGCCTTTGCTCGGCAAGTTCGGCCAGCAGGTCCAGGTCGCGAAGAATCAGCGAGCCCTTGGTGATGATGGTCACCGGGTGACGGTAACGCAGCAGCACCTCCAGGGTTTTGCGGGTGATTTTGTGTTCGCGTTCGATCGGCTGATAAGGATCCGTGTTGGAGCCCAGGTTGATCGGCGCACATTGATAGCCGCGTTTGGACAGCTGTTCTTCCAGCACATCGGCGGCGTTGGTCTTGGCGATCAATCGGGTTTCGAAATCCAGCCCCGGCGACATGTCCCAATAGGCGTGGCTGGGCCGTGCGTAGCAATAAATGCAGCCATGCTCGCAACCGCGATACGGATTGATCGAGCGATCGAAGGGCAGATCCGGCGAGTTGTTGCGGGTGATGATGGTTTTAGCGGTCTCGATGCGCACCTCGGTGCCCTGGGTCATCGGCGCCTCCTGATACCAGCCATCGTCCTCCGCCACCGAGCGGTTTGGCGCGAAGCGGTTGTGCGGGTTGGTGGCGGTGCCGCGACCGCGGGGTGGCAAGGGAGTGCTCATCGGACAATACTCGTAGCTGTATGTGCATACAGTATCGAAGGTTGAGCGAGCCGGCCAGTGCCGTTTGGCGCTCTGGCAAAGCAGGATGATCATTTATTGTGTGATTGATTGATAAGTACAACTTGGCGCAACGCCGGGAAACAAATATCGAATAGCCCCGATGCTAACTTGATAAGTAGTATTCGCTTCGCACGAAGTCTCGTGTATTTAATTATTAAATGGAATTAATAAATGTCGTTATTTAATCAACGCGGTATCTTTTTACAATTGCTGGCGCCGAGTATTGCCAACCCGCGGGAAGCCCTGGTATCGATGCAACTGGCTCGCAAGGAGCTGGGGTGGGACGCCGTGAATGAGCTGTCGACCGAGGCTCTGGTGGATTCAGCCTACGTGACGGCGGTCTCCAGTGATGGTGGCCGGTCCTTCACTATCAAAGTAGTCAATAGTGATGTGGACGGTGACGGCGATATCGACAGTGATGACAAGGAGAAACTGTTGGCCTTGGCAAAAGCGTATTCCAGTATCGTCAATCCTTAAGCCTGATATTTAACTAAGCCTGTGTGAGATTCATACAGGCTTAGTTGCAACGGGGCATGAAACTACCGTCGTCCATGGTTGATCAATCGTATATAAATGGATGATTCACGATTCTTTGACAGACGGCTCACAGGTCTTTGACTGATCAGGGCTCAATCTGGCGTTGTCATCCCGCCTCTTTGCATACGGTCGCCGAGCATGTCCCTACGTCTTATCCCTGCGATGTGCCTGTCGCTGGTCGCATTCCTCAATCTGACGCTCGCCCACGCTGACGATACGGTCGCACCCCGTCCTGCGGAGTGGGCTCAATCGGTCGAGGTGCAGTACAACCTCTTCCAGATGTCTCCAACGCTCTACCGCAGTGCATTGCCTGACCGCGGAGCCGTCCCGTTGCTGGAAAAACTCAAGGTCGCCACCGTGATCAACTTCCTGCCCGAGTCGGATTCAAGCTGGCTGGCCACGCCCGGTATAGACCAGGTGCAGTTGCCCTATCGCACCAACCACGTGGATGACGCGGATGTGCTCAAGGCCCTTCGCACCATTCAGGCCGCCGAAGCCAAGGGCCCGGTGTTGATGCACTGCAAACATGGTTCGGACCGGACCGGCCTGATGGCCGCCATGTACCGGGTGGTGGTGCAAGGCTGGAGCAAGGAAGACGCCCTGAACGAGATGACTCAAGGTGGCTTTGGCGACAGCACCCATTTCAAGGACGGTATTCGTTACATGATGCAGGCGGATGCCGAGAAGCTGCGCACGGCGCTGGCCAATGGGGAATGCAGTACAAGCCCGTTCGCGGCCTGCTCGATGAAGAGCTGGTTCAAGTCGGCCCACGTCGAGTAACAGCACCTCCCACAGCATTGCGCTGCGGGAGGTCATTGCTGCACTCAGTGTTCGTCAGGCTTTTTCTTCAGCTTCGGGTTCGGGAAAAACTGCACGGCCTGAACCTTGGCGTCCGGCGCCTTCAGCGCCGATGTGTTGACCCGTGTGCCCAATTCCTTGGGCACGGACAGGCCTTGTTCATTGAGTGTGTCGGAATACCCGCAGCCCACGCATTCGCGATGCGGGACATCGTCTTCGCTCCACATCATCAACTTGTCCGGCTCGCTGCAGGCCGGGCAGACCGCCCCGGCGATAAAGCGTTTTTTCGTTTTCACAGGCCCCTCGCTCATGCTGCTGCGTCCTCACTCAGGCCGCTGTGGCGCAAGAGTGCGTCAATCGACGGGGCACGGCCACGGAAGTCGACGAACAGCACCATCGGCTCCTGCGAACCACCGCGCGCGAGGATCGCTTCGCGGAAGGCGCGACCGGTTTCGGCGTTGAGCACACCGTCCTCTTCGAATTTCGAGAAGGCGTCTGCCGAGAGTACTTCAGCCCATTTGTAGCTGTAGTAACCCGCCGCATAACCGCCAGCGAAAATGTGCGCAAAGCTGTTCGGGAAGCGGTTGTAAGCCGGCGGGCGCATGACCGAGACCTCGTCGCGTATGCCTTCGAGCACTTGCAGCACGCTGCGGCCATCGCCGTGGGTGGCGTGCAGTTCGAAGTCGAACAGCGAGAACTCGAGTTGACGCACCATCATCAGGCCGGACTGGAAGTTCTTCGCGGCGAGCATCTTGCCCAGCAGATCCTGCGGCAGCGGCTCACCGGTTTCGTAGTGACCGGAAATCAGCGCCAGGCCTTCCGGCTCCCAGCACCAGTTTTCCATGAACTGGCTTGGCAGCTCGACCGCGTCCCACGCCACGCCGTTGATGCCGGATACACCGGCGTGTTCGACGCGGGTCAGCAGGTGATGCAGGCCGTGACCGAATTCGTGGAACAGGGTGGTCACTTCGTCGTGGGTCAGCAGCGCCGGTTTGCCGCTGTCGGCCGGGGTGAAGTTGCACACCAGGTTGGCCACCGGGCTTTGCAGCACGCCCTCAGCCGTGCGACGACGGTCGCGGGCGCCGTCCATCCACGCGCCGCCGCGCTTGTTGGCGCGGGCGTAGAGGTCAAAGAAGAAGCGGCCGACGTGCTGGCCGTTTTCCTTGATCTCGAACAGGCGAACGTCCGGGTGCCAGGTGTCGAAGCCTTTCTGTTCGGCGATCTCGATGCCGTACAGACGTTGAACGATGGCGAACAGACCGCCCAGCACTTTGTCGATCGGGAAGTAAGCGCGCAGGGCTTCCTGGGCAACGCTGTAACGTTGTTCGCGGAGTTTTTCACCGTAGAAACCGCTGTCCCAACTTTGCAGGTCCGGGCAGCCTTGTTCGGCGGCGTAAGCCTTGAGCTGTTCCAGATCCTGAGCGGCGAACGGCTTGCTGCGCTTGGCCAGATCGCGCAGGAAGCTCAGCACCTGATCGCTGGATTCGGCCATCTTGGTGGCCAGGCTCAGCTCCGAGAAACTGGCGAAACCCAGCAGTTTTGCCAGCTCCTGACGCAGGTCGAGGATTTCTTCCATCACCGGCCCGTTATCGTTCTGGCCGGCATTCGGGCCTTGGTCCGACGCACGGGTGCAGTAGGCGGCGTAGACTTCTTCGCGCAGGGCACGGTCCTGGGCGTAGGTCATCACCGCGTAGTAGCTCGGGAATTCCAGGGTGATCAGGAAGCCTTCCAGATCTTTGGCCTGCGCAGCCGCAGCCATTTGTGCCTTGGCCGAATCGGTCAGGCCGGCGAGGGCGGCTTCGTCGGTAACGTGCTTGGTCCAGGCTTGAGTCGCGTCGAGCAGTTGGTTGGAGAAGCGGCTGCCCAGTTCGGAGAGCTTGCTTTGTACTTCGGCGTAACGCTTCTGCTCGGCTTCTGGCAGGTCAATACCCGACAGGCGGAAGTCACGCAGGGAGTGTTCCAGGATAGTTTTCTGCGCGACGTCGAAACCGGCGGCTTCAGGGCTGTTGGCCAAGGCTTCGAAGGCCTCGAACAGTTCGCGGTTCTGGCCCAGCTCGGTGGAGTAGGCGCTGAGCGCTGGCAGGCAGGACTCGTAGGCTTCGCGCAACTCGGGGCTGTTGCACACGGCGTTCAGGTGGCTGACCGGGCTCCAGGCAGCGCCGAGGCGATCGTTGAGTTCGTCCATCGCCAGCACCAGGCCGGCCCAGGTCGGTTGTTTGCCCTGGGTTTTGAGGATCTCGATAATCGCGGCGCGGTTGTCAGCCAGGATCTGTTCAATGGCCGGTTGCACGTGTTCGGCCCGGATCGCCGAGAACGGCGGCAGGTCGTAGGACTGCAAAAGAGGGTTGTTCACGCTCACGTTTGGCACCTTGGCTGGAAGAAACATGCGGCCATCTTAATTACAATCGACGCTCACCGCAGCTATCGGCAACAGAGAGAAACCCTATCGTGACCCTTCGCAAGTATCAGAACCACACGCCGCTGCTGGGCAAAGGCGCTTTTGTCGACAGTTCGGCGGTGGTGATCGGCGACGTCGAAATCGGCGATGACAGCTCCGTTTGGCCGCTGACGGTGATCCGCGGCGACATGCACCGCATCCGCATCGGTGCACGCACCAGCGTGCAGGACGGCTGTGTGCTGCACATCACCCACGCCGGGCCGTTCAACCCCGATGGCTTTCCGTTGCTGATCGGCGACGACGTGACCATCGCGCACAAAGTCATGCTCCATGGATGCAGCGTGGGCAACCGCGTATTGATCGGCATGGGCAGCATCGTCATGGACGGGGCGGTGGTCGCGGATGATGTGATCATCGGCGCCGGTAGCCTGGTGCCACCGGGCAAACGCCTGGACAGTGGTTTTCTGTATGTGGGGAGTCCGGTGAAACAGATCCGCCCGCTGACGGACAAGGAAAAAGCCTTTTTCACCTACAGCGCGGCGAATTACGTGAAGCTCAAGGACCTGCATCTGGCCGAAGGCTACGATCAGCTCTGACCCGGCGCCCTTATTCAGGATTCAACATGCATTACCAAACCGTTTTGTTCGACCTCGATGGCACCCTGACCGACCCGCGCGAGGGCATCACCCGTTCGATCCAGTTCGCCCTGAGCAAACTCGGCATCGAAGAACCCGACCTGACCAAGCTTGAACACTTCATCGGCCCGCCGTTGTTGCAGGCGTTCATGCAGTTCTACGACTTCGACGAGCCCAAGGCGTGGGAGGCGGTGAATTTCTATCGCGAGCGCTTCAAGGTCACCGGCCTGTACGAAAACCGCGTGTTCGATGGCGTCACGCCGCTGCTCGAAACCCTCGGCGGGCAAGGGCGTCAGCTATACATCGCGACCTCCAAACCGTGGATCTTCGCCCGGGAAATCGCCCGGCACTTCGACTTTGCCAAACACTTCAAGGTGATTTACGGCAGCGAGCTGGATGGCACGCGGACCAACAAAGTCGAGTTGATCGCCCACCTGATGGCCGAAGAAAACCTGGACCCAGCCAACACCTTGATGATCGGCGACCGCAAACACGACCTGATCGGCGCGCGCAGCAATGGGCTGGATGCGGCAGCGGTGGGTTATGGTTTTGGCAGTCGCGAAGAGCTGAGCGCTGAAGCGCCGACCTATCATTTTGAAACGCTGGATGAGATGCATCAGGCGTTTTTGCGGGGGTAGTTCAATCGCCATCGCCGGCAAGCCGGTCTCGCTCCCACACCGGATCTGTGTCTGACACAAAACCCCTGTGGGAGCGAGCCTGCTCGCGATGAGGGCCGTTCAATCTCCGAAGTTTTATGATTCCGCCAACGCCTTCAATGCCGCCTTGCGCTCAGTAACCTCCAAAGCACCAAGCTTCTCCACCGCCGCATAAAACTTCACCCAATCCCCACCCGTTTGCCGGAACAACGCCGCAAACGCCGGCACCCACTGATCGTACAAACCGAACGGCAACAACCGCGCATTGTTCATCGGCGCATTGATCCACGCGTCATAGCGTTTATCTCCAGCCCACTGGCTGTCGCGTATCTGCCGGTATTCGGCTCGTAGCCGCTCGAACTCAGCGGCTTTGCGTTGCCTCATCTGCTCGGTTGGCAGCGGCAGGGCATAGAGTTTTTCCAGTCGCGAGCGCGTATCCAGAACCAGCTGAATGAACTGGTCACGCCGCTGCGCCTGGGCGCCGTTGTCCGGCGCCAACCCGCGATGGGCACGCCACTGCCGAGTGCCTTCCTGTTCAACGAACGTGGCGAAAGACTCGTTGAACTCCGTGTCGTCCTTCACATAAAAGCGCTGATGCGCCAGTTCATGGAAGATCAACGTTGCCAACCGTTCATCGCCCCAACCCATCATCGAACTGATAATCGGATCGTTGAACCAGCCGAGCGTCGAATAGGCCTCGACGCCGCCGATCGACACGTCCATACCTTGCAGTCGCAGCAACGCCGCCTCACCACGGGCCGCGCTCTGGTTGTAATAGCCGCGGTAGGCGACGCAACCGGCGACGGGAAAGCAGTGGTTTTGCGGCGTAAGGGAAAATTCCGGCGTGGCGAACACGTTCCAGACTACGAACGGTCGGCCAATGTCGGCGTACAAACGGTAGCTCTGGTTATCCGGCAGATGCAGTTGCTGGCTGGCAAACGCCCGGGCCTTTTGCGACTGGGCCAGATGCGCACGCAGCTTTTGATCGCGGGTGGAGTCGGCAATCACATCGGCAACCGGCTCCCGAGCCCGCAGCAATTGCAGCTGGCCACTGGCTAATTGGCTGTAATAGCTGACGCTGGCGCAACCGTTGAGCAACAAAAACAACACACCCGGAAACAAAACACGCAAAACGCGATCAAGTAACCCAAGGCTTGGAAGCGGCCTGATCAAAATAAAATCATCCCTGGAGAGTCTTCCCGCAAGACTATCCCGCCTGACTGGAGCTCCGCTATGCGCAAGATGATGCTGACGGGAGGCCTGTTGTTGCTGACAGGCTGTGCAGGATTCGGATTACCCCACCATGATCCGTCTCAAGCGTGGATCGATCTCGATACACCGCAGGAAGACACCGCATTGCAAGCGCTGGAAGTCGATGACAAGGCCTCCACCGACAAGCGCTACTTCGAGGTCCAGCCCGGCAGTCATGAGTTGACGGTGCGTTATCTGTTCCCGGTCGAGCCGAGCAACATCGGGCCGGACGCCGAGCCGCTATGGCGCGATTGCCAACTGAATGTGAAATTCAACAATTTCAACGCGGGTGAGAAATATCAGCTGCAAGCAGGGAATATCGGTTTTCGGCCGTGGGCCAAGCTCTATGACCAACAACGAAAAGTGATAGGCCAAGGCACTCCGGCAGGCTGTCAACGGACCTGATCGGCGTTATGCTGAATGTCCAATCCTCGGGACATTCATCATGCGCAGGTTATTGCTATTGCTCGCGGCAAGCGCCTTTGCCGGTTGCCAGAGCCCGTTACCGGCGGTCAATCCTCAGATGGCTTGGGTCGAGTTTTCTACGCCATTCCCGAACGATAAGTTGCTGATGGCGGAACGACTGGACAAGCAGCGACTGCGCGACGGGCGTTTCTTCCAGGTGACGCCCGGCAGCCATGAGCTGGTCGTTCGATTCGACTTTGAAGTGCCCGGTGGCGGGGGCTTTGGTGTGATGAGCGGTCCCACGGAACGGTTGTGCTACCTGACCATCAACTACGATCATTTCGAAGCAGGCCAGCGTTATGTGCTGGAAGGCCGTTCGATAGCGTTTACTCCCGGCGCTCGTTTGTACAACGCCAAGCGGGAAATCGTCGCTGAAGACCGAGAGTCCTATTGCCTCATGTGAGGCGGATCAACTGTCGTTCTTCTGGTAAATGATGGCTTTGGTGCCGTTGTCGCAAGTGCCGACGACCATCGCGGCGTCATGCTGGGCGGCCTCTTCCTTCGACACGATTTCCAGCGTGTAGGAGGGCACGGCATTCGCCTGAATCTTCACTTCGATCTCATTCTTGAGTTCTTCGCAATCCTTGGGCGCAGCGAGTGCCGAAGTGGCCAGTACACTGCAGATAATCGCCAGGGCAAAACGTTTCATGGTTGAAGCTCCTTTGAGGCAGCACGCAGGTTGATGCGTTTTCACTGCTGTCATTTATTCGACCACAGGGACGCCAGCCGGGTTTTGTTTCAGCGCAAAAAAATCGCAGCCTGTCGAAGGCTGCGATTTTTTTTGCCCGATAAGACGGGTCTAGACCAGCGTCGCGTCCAGGCTGATTTTCGCGTTCAGCACTTTGGACACTGGGCAGCCTTCTTTGGCTTTATTGCTCAGTTCCTCGAACTGCGCCTGGGTCGCTCCAGGGATTTTCGCCTTCAGAATCAACTTCACCGCAGTGATCGCAAACCCGCCGTCCACCTGGTCCAGCGTGACCTCGGCATTCGTATCGATGCTGTCAGCCTTGAGACCGGCGTCGCCGAGAATCATCGAAAAAGCCATGGAGAAACAACCGGCGTGGGCCGCGCCGATCAGCTCTTCCGGATTGGTGCCTTTACCGCCTTCGAAACGTGCCTTGAAGCCGTAGGGCGCTTCTCTGAGAACACCGGTTTCGGTGGAAATCGAGCCGATGCCGGTTTTCAGGTCACCTTCCCAGTGCGCCGATGCTTTTTTGGTAATAGCCATGTCTGCCTCCTCAAGATCCGGCGCGAAGCGTCGCGCCTTCGTGGTTTTCGGTTGCCAGGGTTCTGAGGATAGACGGCGGTGCAAAGTTCATCTGAATTCATTAGTCCTACCGTTTTCGTAGGTTTTTTTGTCTCGGCTATTGAAACTCGGGTATATGCCCTCATTGATGAAGCACGCTTATGGATTCGGCAGGTTTTCGTTTGCAAGAAAAAACCTGCGACCTCAACTGGAGAAGCAGGCTTATGAAACGACTGTCCGATATCAAGTTCTCGACCCTTGATCTGGTGCCCGTGCGCGAGAACGGCAGCGCGGCCCAGTCGCTGCGCAATTCCCTGGACCTGGCGCAGCACGTCGAAAAATTTGGCTACAACCGCTTCTGGGTGGCCGAGCATCACAACATGGACGGCATCGCCAGCTCCGCGACCTCGGTGTTGCTGGGCTATCTGGCCGGCGGCACGTCGACCATACGGGTCGGCTCGGGTGGCGTGATGCTGCCCAACCACGCGCCATTGGTGATCGCCGAGCAATTCGGCACCCTCGAAAGCCTGTATCCGGGCCGGATCGACCTGGGCCTGGGCCGTGCACCCGGTTCCGATCAAATGACGGCGCGTGCCTTGCGCCGTGAGCGTTCCGGCAGTGCCGACGATTTCCCCGAAGATGTGGCAGAGCTGGTGCGCTACCTCGGTCCACGCACGCCAGACCAGCGAATCATCGCCATGCCGGGCACCGGCACCAACGTTCCGGTCTGGTTGTTGGGGTCGAGCCTGTTCAGTGCACAACTGGCAGGTGAGCGCGGTTTGCCCTACGCGTTCGCTTCCCATTTCGCACCGCGCTTCATGCATGAGGCGATTCGCGTCTATCGCAATCACTTCAAGCCTTCAGCGGTACTGGACAAGCCCTACGTGATGCTTGGCGTTCCGCTGGTAGCGGCTGACACCGACGAGCAGGCCGAGTATCTGGCGACATCGGTTTACCAGCGCATCCTCGCGTTGATGCGTGGGCAAAGCCTGGTCCAGCGTCCGCCGGTGAAAACCATGGATGGCCTGTGGCTGCCCCATGAGAAAGACGCGGTGCATGATTTCCTGGGACTGGCGATGGTGGGCAGCCCGCAGAAAATCCGCGCCAAGCTGGACGTATTGATCGAGCAGACCCAGGCAGACGAGCTGATTTTTACCTGCGACCTGTATGAACATGCCGATCGCGTGCATTCCTATGAGCTGCTGGCGCAAGTCATGAAGGGCTGACGCTTAAACAGCGTGCATAAAAAAGCCGACGCCATTGCGTCGGCTTTTTCGTTTAACGATGGAATCGGCCTACCGTTTGTAGACGATTTCCTTGGCGCCTTTCTCACAGGTGCCGACGACTTTTCCGCCAGCAGCAGTGCCCTTATCCACGATTTCCAGCGAATAGCCTGCAACGCCTTTGGCATCCAGCTTCGCTGCGATTTCGGCTTTCAGCTCTTCGCATGGCTTGCCGTCAGCAAACGCCGCGCCCGCAAGGCTCAACAAACCTACCGCCAACATAAACTTCTTCATCGGTCGCATTCCCTGGTCGGATCAAAGGGAGCATCCAGCCTTCAGCCGGATGCACTCATGTAGCGCTTTGCCATTCCCTATGGCACTCGGCCAGCGCGCAAGTTCAGAAGACTAGCTCAATCTTAGCTGCTGGCAATCCGGAACCCGACCTTGAGCGTCACCTGGAAGTGCGCTGCCTTGCCATCCTTGATGTGCCCGCGGGTTTCGGTCACTTCGAACCATTCCATGTACTTCAGACTTTTACTGGCTTCGGCCAGCGCGTTGTTGATGGCGTCTTCAATGCTGCTGGTGGATGAGCCGACAAGTTCGACTTTCTTGTAAGTGTGATGGTCAGTCATGGGCGTTCTCCTCAGGGTGTGAAATACAGCCTAGCAGTGATTTTTCGTATTACTTCTGCCGGCCTTCAAGAGGCAGAAGTTCAGATTTACTGCACTTTCTTGAACCTCTGAAGTCCCAACCAACACACGCCACTCATCATCAATGCAGGAGAGCCACCATGGCCAATACCTCTTTACGTAAAGCCTCATTGCAAAGCATGGAAGCCGAGATCGAGAGTCTGTTGAAGTCTTTGGAGAACCTGAAGGACGACGCCTCGGACGAGTCGCGTAAAACCCTCAAGGCGCTGAAAGCCAATGCCGAGAGCGCCCTCAAGCATTCGCGACATTTGCTCAGCGATGCGTACGAAGAAGTCAAAGTCAAAACCCGTGAAACCGGGATCGCCACTCGGGACTACGCCCAGGAACACCCTTGGACTACAGCCGGTGTCGCGGTGGGGGCATTGGGTCTGCTTGCGGCTTACTTGCTGTGCAAACGCGGTGACTGATCCGTTTGGCGAAGTTCGTTTTTGAGCCACTGCGCCAGTTGCCGAGCGCGCCCGTCCGCGGCGCGCTTGGGTAGCCACAACGCCAGTTGCGCCGGGGTTTCGCTGAAACCCCACGGCGCAACCAGGCGACCTGCCTTCAAGTCCTCGGCGACTAAAGGTTCAGGGGCAATCGCGACACCGAGACCAGCCACTGCCGCCTCCAGCAAATAATACAAATGCTCGAAGCCCTGCCCGTACTTCAACGCTTTGGCGTCGAGGCCGCTTTGCTGCGCCCAGCTTGGCCAGGCCTGCGGACGGGAAGTGGTGTGCAGCAACGGCTGCTTCAACAGCGCGCTTGCTGGCGCCTGTTGAAGCAGTTCGTAATCGGCGAAGCGTGGGCTCATGACCGGGCCGATGCGTTCGCTGGCCAATTCGTAAACCTGCATGTCCGCAGGCCATGGCGGCTCGGCGAACACCAGCAAGGCGTCCAGCCCCGGACGACGGGGATCGAGATCGCCTTCTCCGGCGGACAAGTGCAGGCGCAGGTCCGGTAGATCAGCATTCAACCGACCCAAACGCGGAATAAACCAGCGCGCCAGCAGACTGCCTGAACAGCCGAGCACGAATGGCGCGTCGGCGGTGCTTTGGGTCAGCTCGGCGCAGACCGTGCGCAGGCGCTCAAAGGCTTCAGCGCTGGCATCGCGCAATCGTACGCCGGCATCTGTGAGTTTAAGGCCGCGACCCTCCTTGATGAACAGACTCACCCCGAGATGCTCTTCGAGCACTTTCAATTGCCGGCTGACTGCACCATGGGTGACGTGCAGCTGTTCGGCGGCCTGGCTGACGCTGTTCAGGCGGGCAGTGGCTTCGAAGGCGCGAAGCGCGTTCAGCGGGGGAAGGTCGTGGCTCATGGGATCTGTGAGTTTTCCTGACAGGTTGCGGCGATCTTATCGGTTTTCAGCCTGAGGCGTCAGGGGTAGAGTTAAGCCCACTCTCTTTTCAAAAGCTTCAACTCACCCATTCAACCGGAGCGACCCATGACCCAGACTAATCTGCGCAACGGCCCCGACGCCAACGGCCTGTTTGGCTCGTTCGGCGGCCGCTACGTCGCCGAAACCCTGATGCCGTTGATCCTCGATCTGGCCCGCGAGTACGAAGCGGCCAAGGAAGATCCGGCATTCAAAGAAGAATTGGCCTACTTCCAGCGCGACTATGTCGGACGTCCAAGCCCACTCTATTTCGCTGAACGCCTGACCGAGTTCTGTGGCGGCGCGAAGATTTATCTCAAGCGTGAAGAGCTGAACCACACCGGCGCGCACAAGATCAACAACTGCATCGGCCAGATCCTGCTGGCGCGGCGCATGGGCAAAAAACGCATCATCGCCGAGACCGGCGCCGGCATGCACGGCGTTGCGACGGCCACCGTGGCTGCGCGTTTTGGCCTCGACTGCGTGATCTACATGGGCACCACCGACATTGAGCGTCAGCAAGCCAACGTGTTCCGCATGAAACTGCTGGGCGCCGAGGTGATCCCGGTCGTGGCCGGCACCGGCACCCTGAAAGACGCAATGAACGAAGCGCTGCGTGACTGGGTGACCAACGTCGACAGCACCTTCTACCTGATCGGCACCGTGGCCGGTCCGCACCCTTACCCTGCAATGGTTCGCGACTTCCAGGCCGTCATCGGCAAGGAAACCCGCGATCAACTGCAAGCCCAGGAAGGCCGTCTGCCCGACAGCCTGGTGGCGTGCATCGGCGGTGGCTCCAACGCCATGGGCCTGTTCCACCCGTTCCTTGACGACAAGAGCGTCGAAATCATTGGTGTCGAAGCGGCCGGTTACGGCATTGAGACCGGCAAGCACGCGGCCAGCCTGAATGGCGGCGTACCGGGCGTGTTGCACGGCAACCGGACCTTCCTGCTGCAGGATGACGACGGCCAGATCATCGACGCCCACTCGATCTCCGCCGGCCTCGACTATCCAGGCATCGGCCCTGAACACGCCTGGTTGCATGACATCGGTCGCGTTCAATACACCTCGGTGACCGACGACGAAGCCCTCGACGCGTTCCACAAGTGCTGCCGCCTGGAAGGGATTATTCCTGCGTTGGAAAGCGCCCATGCCTTGGCCGAAGTGTTCAAACGCGCACCGACCCTGCCGAAAGATCACCTGATGGTGGTCAACCTGTCCGGTCGCGGCGACAAAGACATGCAGACCGTGATGCACCACATGGAAAACTCTCAACAAGTGCAGTCCCAGCAGGAGAAACACTGATGAGCCGCCTGCAAACGCGTTTTGCCGAACTCAAGGAACAAAACCGCGCCGCCCTGGTGACCTTCGTCACCGCCGGCGACCCGAGCTATGACACTTCCCTGGCGATCCTCAAAGGTTTGCCGGGTGCTGGCGCCGACGTGATCGAGTTGGGCATGCCTTTCACCGACCCAATGGCTGACGGCCCGGCGATCCAGCTGGCCAACATCCGCGCCTTGGGCGCCAAACAGAACCTGGCGAAAACCCTGCAAATGGTTCGCGAGTTCCGCGAAGGCAACAGCGATACGCCGCTGGTGCTGATGGGTTACTTCAACCCGATCCACATGTACGGCGTACCGCGCTTCATCGCCGATGCCAAAGAGGCCGGCGTGGATGGCCTGATCGTTGTCGACCTGCCGCCCGAGCACAACGGCGAACTGTGCGACCCGGCCCAGGCTGCCGGTCTGGACTTCATCCGCCTGACTACCCCGACGACCGATGATGTGCGTTTGCCGACGGTCTTGAACGGCAGCTCCGGTTTCGTTTACTACGTGTCTGTGGCCGGTGTGACCGGTGCCGGCGCAGCGACGCTGGAGCACGTTGAAGAAGCGGTGGCCCGTCTGCGCCGCCACACTGATCTGCCGATCAGCATCGGTTTCGGTATTCGTACACCGGAGCAAGCAGCGTCCATCGCGCGTCTGGCCGACGGTGTGGTGGTGGGTTCGGCGTTGATCGATCACATCGCCAACGCCTCGACGCCGGATCAGGCGGTCGATGGCGTACTGAGCCTTTGCGCGGCGCTGGCCGATGGCGTGCGTCAGGCCCGCGTCAGCTGAAGGTAAAGTTCCTGATACAGAGGAATTAGAGCCTCGCGGTACAGACTAAACAGCAAGACCGAGGGCTTCAGGACTACGTTCTGAAGCCCTTTTTGCTGTGTGTGCCGTGAGGAAAGACCCGATGAAAATGCCGAAACGTCTGATTGCCAGCCTGGGTGTGCTGATGCTCAGTGCCACCCCGTTGCTGCACGCGAGCGCCGATCAGCGCGACGATCATGACCGCGGCGGTCAGCAACAGGGCCATTACGATAACCGTGGCGATGACCATCGCGGCCCGCAGGACAACCATCGCGGTGGCCCTCCGCCACGGGACTTTGGTCCGGTGCGCCAGACGATTCATGACAATCATGGCTACTTCGTACGGGGTGCGCCGCCACCTCCAGGCATTCATCTGGAGCGTGGTCGGCCGTTGCCGCACGGTTATTACGGTGAGCGCCTGGATAATCGCGCGCTGAGTCGGCTGCCGTATTACCAGGGTTACGAATGGCGCCGTGCGGGGGGCGACATTGTGCTGATCGCCGTGGGCACCGGGATCGTCTATGAAATTCTGGAAGGGGTGTTGTAGGCGACGCACCTCCCTGTAGGAGCTGGCTTGCCAGCGATGGTCGTCGAGATGGCGCGTTTGATCTGGCTAAACGCGGCGCTCTTGAGCTCTTCGCTGGCAAGCCAGCTCCTACAGGGGTTTATGCATCCGCTTCAAGGCAATTCCAATCCGCCCGCTGCTTTGTGCAATTTACGCAAATGCTCGCCAACCTGCTTCAGGTTGGCTTCGTTGGCAGCCATCTCCGCCGCACGACTCGGGTCGAGCAACGCTCTCACTTCCTTGTCCAGGTCGCCGGTCAGCGCCTGGAGCTGCTTTTGCCTCAGGCTGCTTTCCGATTCCAGGCGTTGCCACTCGCTGGGTTGCGGCAAGCCATAACCGCCGGTACCGAGCAGTTCCGCCGGACGACTGAGGAAGCCGCTGTTGGCGAGAATCTGCTTCAACGTCGCATTGGCCTTGTCCATACCGCCGTTCTGTAATTCCCGGGCACCGAGATAGCGTTGCTTCACTTCGTCCTGGGCCAGCACCAGTTGTTGTCGGAACGCTGCCTGCTCCAGTAGCAGCAAAGCCGCGCTGGTGCGCAGGTCAGCCTGATCAATCCATTGACGACGCTCCTCAGCCGTTAAGGCCAGCCAGTCTTCGACCTTGTCCTGTTTGATCGGCAGGTGCTTTTTCAGCACCTCGAACATCGCTTGATAGCGATCGCGGAAAGAGTCGAAGCGATAGCCAAGCCGCAGCGCTTCGCGAGGATCGTCCAGCACGCTGGTATCCGCCAGGCCACGACCCTTGAGCACTTCCAGCAAGCCGTTGGGCATGATGTTGTCCAGCCCGACCAGCTTTGCGTTGTTGGTGCCGCTGCGCAGCAACTTCAGGCCTTCTACCGCGCAGTTGTTGGACAGGAAGAAGTAATTGCCGTCGTAGCTCCAGTGCATCTCGGCGGCGTGTTCCACCACGTCTTCGATCTCGTTGCGCGACAGGTTCAGCGGCACCGAGGCGAGGCTGCGCAATTCGGTTTTGGTGTACTCATCGATGACCTGGGCCAGTGGCAGGACGAACAGGCGCGACGGGTATTTGCCGACCAATCCATCCCAGCTCGACAGCTGTACATCACCGACGAAGGCGCGGTAGGACAACACCAGGTGCTGATCCAGATCCAGCCGGCAATCCGGCCCCCGTGGCCGGCCGGGAGCACAGATCACCAGGCGCAACATGCTGTGGCCCCAGCGGCTGACCCAGTTCTGGTTGGCTTCGGCCAACAGATAATCCACGGCATACACCCGTTCCGGATCGACCTGGCCCAAAGGCTGTTTGGCGAAGTCGTTACCGGCATTGAGGAAGGCGAACGATTTGCCGCAGGTGTCTTTGGCGGCGGGAGCCCAGCCGAAATGTTCTTTGTAGTAGCGGTAGAGCGCAGGGCGGCGACAGGCATAGCTCGGGTCGAGGAGGAAGTACTCCATGTTCACCGCGACGAACTCTTTGGGGCTGCTGGTCTCGTAGATGTCCGGGCTGCGGGCGATCTGGCGGTTGTACTGTTCGCGCTCGCCGCGACGACCCACGTATTGCGGCCAGCCTGCGAGGTCGAGCAGGCGCGGGTCATCGCTGAGGGTAAAGCGTCGGTCGGACTGGCCACGGCATTCATCCGGGATACCGATCAGGCCGGAACTGTTGGTGCGCCGGGTGCAGCGCTGGATCAGCGTGCGTTCGGCGGCTGGCCAAAAACGCGAGCGGTCATAGATGTGGGTGAGTTCGTGCAGCACCGTGGCCAGCATTTCCCTGCGCACGGTGCCGTGGGGGCGATAAGTCTTCTTGGTTGCGGCGCTGCCGTCGGTGAGGCTGGCGAGCAGGTTGCGGTTCAGGTCGAGTTCGGACACCAGCGATGCCTGGCCGTAGGCATTGCTCGGCATGTCATTGGTCCAGCCAACATCAATGCGTCGGTCGAGCTGCTCAATGAACCGCGGCGGCAACGCCTGCATGGCTTCATCAAGCAGTGCCTGGCTGGCCTGCTGTTGCGCGGGGCTCAGGCCTTCGGTCTTGAGCTTTAATTGCAGCCCGGCCTGAGCCGTGTTGCCGAGCAGCAACATGGCCCCCGTCAGAAGCCAGGCATTTAGCGACCTCACAGTGCGAGGATGGCTTCGGCGATGACCTGATCACTGGCGTCCCGAGCTTCCGGCACGCGGGTGCGCAATAGGTTGAGCGCTGCTTCCAGGTGCGCGCCTCGGATATCACCATCACTGGCGACGAAACTGGCGGCATCGTCATGGGCTTCTCGAACGATTTTCGCGTCGCGGATGGACGTCGTGGTATCGGAAGTGAAATCAAGGGTCCGGCGAGTGGCGTTGATGAGGATGTTGCTGGTGGCAACCAGGGTGTGCGCCTGGGTTACATCGGCCAACAGCAGCAGGCCAAGGGTGGCGACAATCAGCGGGCTACGCATGGAACGACTCCGGAGGAACGAGGATAACTATTGGACGAGAATAGAGCGTGCCAGTTCAAGGTCGCTTGCATGAAGTTTTGGCTGGGTCTGGCGCAGGTAAGTCAGGGCCGACTCCAGTTGTGCGCCTCGCAGTTGGCCGTCACTGGCGATAAATGAAGCGGCGTCATCCCTGGCGGCGAGCAGAAGCTTACGGTCGAAGGGTGCGGAGGTCACCATGCTTGTGGCGTAGCCCGTCGCTACGACGCCTTGCGTCGTCAGGTCGAAGGCATGGGCCTGGCCTGCACAACTGGCCGCCATTAGAACCGGAGTGATCAACAGACAGGTAAGAAAACGCATGAGACTCGACAGTTGAAAGCGAGTCCCAAGGCTAGCGCAACGCCCGGTTTAGAGCCAGCGCCGAAACATCGGGACACGTCGGGCGTGTCCCGGATATGGATGACGCCTGGTTAGATCGTCAGGATGGCCTGAGCCAGCTGTGCGTCAGTCGCGTTCAGTTGAGGGGCCTGGTGGCGAATGTGGTCGAGTGCGCTTTCCAGTTTCACGCCGCGAATGGCGCCTTCGCTGGCGACGAAGCTGGCGGCGTCGTCACGGGCTGCGCGTACGATCTTGTCATCGCGAAAGGACGAGGTGACATCGGAAGTGGCATCGGACGTAGCCTTGAGCGCACCGACGACGGCATCGGTGGTCACGATGAAGCTGGTGGCGTGGGAATTGGCAGCCACGGCAAGCAGGGCTGCAGCGCTGAGCAGACGAAGACGGGACATGGTGTAACTCCTTTTGGTAAACCGATTGAGATGTGGCGCGGTGTCTGTTGAGTCAGACGCCTGTCGCGCAGTCATCGCCACGTTCTGGCTTGATATTAGGCCTGTAGGTGTCGATTCGCACAGCCCCGTCTGTTCAGGCGGACATCAGCGCCAGAACGGCTTATCCAATTCCTTGACACAATCTGAATGACTGATGCCCAGGTCAGACAGCTGCCTGCCGTCGAGTTGCGCCAGTAAACGCCGGGTTCTGGCTCTTTCGAGGCTGCTGGCGAGGCCTCTGAACAATCTTCCAAGCCAGGTAAACCGAGGCTTGGATTGCGAAGTGGTCGCGGGGAGATCCAGTGGATGATCCATGGTGAAGTCCTTTTGCTGGCAGGTCGGGATTTCATGATGATCCCGCCCGGTTCGCCAAGACAGACACACACGCTTGAAATTGTACTGGTTCAGTTTTAAATAACATCAAACTGTACCTGTAGTTGAGTGTACTTATTGTTTTGAGGATTTCATCACCCCAAAACGACAAAACCCGTCGTGGTTTCCCACGACGGGTCTTGTTTGTTCAATTCGGGTGCTGGCGGTTGACCTTAAAGATCAGAGCCAGCGACGCTAACTTAGCGCCAGAACGGCTTGCTCAGCTCTTCGTAGCGTTGTGCTTCGCTAATCCCGGCGTCAGCCAGCAGACGCGAATCCAGGCGAGCCAGTTGGTGGCGGCTGGAGATGCGGCGCTGCCACAGCATCAGGTTGGCGATAACGCGCAGAGGCATGGAAGCCTGGGTTTTTGCAGCGGTGTCTTCGAAGAACAGATCGGAACTGAGTGTACGTTCCATGGTTTTCATCCTTCCGCTTGTGGCGGGATTAGGTAGTGGTTTAACTGATGCCAATGATCCTCTCGTTTGGCCAGTCTCTCTAGATACAGTTCACCTGTATTGTGAGGGACCAGTTAACTGTTAAAGGGTGGTGTACTGGTCTAAATTGAGGCAACTGTACCTATCGGCACTGATATGGTGCGTTTTTGGTGATTCAGGTCGAAAAGGTAGGTCATTACGGTAGGAAAAGACCAGTACAGCAGTACAGTTTTAAACACATTTCTGCTTGGCAATAGTCCGCTGTCGAAACTGTGTTTGCGACAGCGGCTATCTGTATCAATTACACCGCCAGCATTCGACCGGTTTCTTCCAGGTTGATGTGCCAGCTCAGGGCGTCACGCAGGATATGCGGCGTGTGCCCGCCGATGGCGCAAGCGGCGGTGAAGTAGTCATCCAGCGCCTGGCGATAGTCCGGGTGTACGCAGTTATCGATGATGACGCGAGCCCGCTCCCGCGGTGCCAGCCCACGCAAGTCCGCCAGGCCGACCTCGGTCACGAGGATGTCGACGTCATGTTCCGTGTGATCGACGTGGCTGACCATCGGCACCACGCTGGAGATCGCACCGCCCTTGGCAATCGACTTGGTCACGAAGATCGCCAGGTGCGCGTTACGCGCGAAGTCGCCCGAGCCACCGATGCCGTTCATCATTCGCGTGCCGCAGACGTGGGTAGAGTTGACGTTGCCGTACAGGTCGAACTCCAACGCAGTGTTGATGCCGATGATCCCAAGGCGGCGCACCACTTCCGGGTGGTTGGAGATTTCCTGCGGACGCAGGACCAGTTTGTCCTTGTAACGCTCCAGGTTGCCGAACACATCAGCGTTGCGGCGGCTCGACAAGGTGATCGAACTACCGGATGCAAAACTCAGCTTGCCAGCGTCGATCAGGTCGAAGGTCGAGTCCTGCAGCACCTCGGAATACATGGTCAGGTCTTCGAACGGAGAATCGATCAGTCCGCACATCACCGAGTTGGCAATGGTGCCGATGCCGGCCTGCAATGGGCCGAGCTTGTTGGTCATGCGCCCAGCCGCCACTTCCTGCTTGAAGAAGTCGATCAGGTGGTCGGCAATGGCCTGAGTATCAACGTCTGGTGGCAGCACCGTCGACGGCGAGTCGGACTGATTGGTGATGACGATTGCGACGATCTTTTCAGGCGGGATCGGAATGGCGGTGCTGCCAATGCGATCGTCGACCTTCACCAGCGGAATCGGCGTGCGGGTCGGGCGATACGTCGGGATATAGATGTCGTGCAAACCCTCGAGGTTCGGGTTGTGCGCCAGGTTGATCTCGACGATCACCTGTTTGGCGAAAATCGCGAAGCTGGCCGAGTTACCCACCGAAGTGGTCGGCACGATGTGGCCTTGCTCAGTGATCGCCACGGCCTCGATGACGGCGATGTCCGGCAGTTTCAGCTGCTGGTTGCGCAGCGATTCCACGGTTTCTGAAAGATGCTGGTCAATAAACATCACTTCGCCGGCGTTGATCGCCTTGCGCAATGTGCTGTCGACCTGGAACGGCATGCGTCGCGACAGGACGCCGGCTTCGGTGAGCTGTTTATCAAGGTCGTTGCCCAGGCTGGCGCCGGTCATCAGCGTGATTTTCAGTGGGGTGACTTTGGCGCGTTCGGCCAATGCATGAGGCACGGCTTTGGCTTCGCCGGCGCGCGTAAAACCACTCATGCCGACGGTCATGCCGTCCTCAATCAGAGCGGCAGCGTCAGCGGCGCTCATCACCTTATCCAACAACGAAGGCAAGCGAATACGATCACGGTACATGGATTGTTATCTCGGGCAACGGAAGCAAGGTGTGCAGTCTAGTGATTTCAAAAAAAATCCTCCCGCTACCATGGTCGAATGCAGACCCCTGATTTAGAGCCTTTGGTCGGGTTTCACGGGGAATAAAAAAACCCCAGCCTACTAAAGGCTGAGGTTTTGGGTATTGCGCTGGAGCAGTTTTTATTCGACAGCTTTGACCATGTCTTCGATGACTTTCTTGGCGTCGCCGAAAACCATCATGGTTTTGTCGAGGTAGAACAGTTCGTTGTCCAGGCCGGCATAACCGCTGGCCATCGAACGCTTGTTGACGATGATCGTCTTGGCCTTGAACGCTTCGAGAATCGGCATCCCGGCAATCGGCGATTTCGGATCGTTCTTCGCCGCCGGGTTGACCACGTCGTTGGCGCCGAGCACCAGCACCACGTCGGCCTGACCGAACTCGGAGTTGATGTCTTCCATCTCGAACACCTGGTCGTAAGGCACTTCAGCCTCGGCCAGCAGTACGTTCATGTGGCCAGGCATACGGCCCGCCACAGGGTGGATCGCGTATTTCACGGTCACGCCACGATGGGTCAGCTTCTCGGTCAGCTCTTTCAGTGCGTGCTGTGCTCGTGCTACCGCCAGGCCGTAGCCTGGAACGATGATCACGGTATCGGCGTTGGTCAGCAGGAAGGTCGCGTCGTCGGCCGAACCGGATTTCACCGGGCGGGCTTCCTTGGCGCCAGCCGGGCCGGCATCGGCCGTATTGCCGAAACCACCGAGCAGTACATTAAAGAAGGAGCGGTTCATCGCCTTGCACATGATGTACGAGAGGATCGCACCGGACGAACCCACCAGCGAGCCCGCGATGATCAGCATCGAGTTGTTCAGCGAGAAGCCGATACCCGCTGCTGCCCAACCGGAGTAGCTGTTAAGCATCGACACCACAACCGGCATGTCCGCGCCGCCAATCGGGATGATGATCAGGACGCCCATCACGAAGGCCAGCACCAGCATCAGCGCGAAGGCACTGAGATTGCCGGTCAGCATGAAGGTGATGCCCAGCGCCAGTGTCGCCAGACCCAACAACAGGTTCAGCTTGTGCTGGCCACCGAACTGTACCGGTGCACCCTGGAACAGGCGGAACTTGTACTTGCCCGAGAGCTTGCCGAACGCGATCACCGAACCGGAGAAGGTGATTGCACCGATGGCAGCACCCAGGAACAGCTCCAGACGGTTGCCCGCAGGAATCGAATCACCCAATTGCTTGACGATGCCCAGCGATTGCGGCTCAACAACAGCGGCGATCGCGATGAACACCGCGGCCATACCGATCATGCTGTGCATGAAGGCGACCAGTTCCGGCATCTTGGTCATTTCAACGCGCTTGGCCATGATCGAGCCGGCGGTGCCGCCGACCAGCAGGCCGACGATGACGTAACCGATACCGGCGGTGGCCAGCTCAGCGCCCAGCTTATAGATGAGGCCTACGGTGGTGAGGATCGCCAACGCCATGCCGAGCATGCCGTACAGATTGCCGCGACGCGACGTGGTCGGGTGCGACAGGCCTTTCAGGGCCTGGATGAAGCAGATGGACGCGATCAAGTAGAGCGTCGTTACGAGGTTCATGCTCATTACTTAGGCGCCTCTTCTTTTACGGCTTTCGGGGCTTTTTTCTTGAACATCTCAAGCATCCTGCGGGTCACCAGGAAGCCACCGAATACGTTCACTGCCGCCAGGGCCACGGCCAGTGTGCCCATGGTTTTGCCCAGTGGCGTAACGGTCAGCGCCGCGGCGAGCATGGCGCCGACGATCACGATCGCCGAAATGGCGTTGGTGACCGCCATCAACGGCGTGTGCAGCGCAGGTGTAACGTTCCAGACCACGTGATAACCGACATAAATCGCCAGCACGAAGATGATCAGGTTGTAGATACCGGGGGAGATAAGCTCTTCCATCGTCTGAATCCCTGCTTAGGCGTTTTTGCGGATGACTTGGCCGTCGCGGCACATCAGGCACGCGGCGACGATGTCGTCTTCTAGGTTCACTTCGAACTGGCCTTCTTTGTTGAAGACCAGCTTCAGGAAGTCCAGCAGGTTGCGTGCGTACAGGGCCGAAGCGTCTGCCGCGACTGCGCCGGCCAGATTGGTAGGTCCGCAAATGGTCACGCCATTCTCGACCACAACCTGATCGGCCACGGTCAGCGGGCAGTTGCCGCCCTGGGCTGCGGCGAGGTCGATGACCACCGAGCCTGGCTTCATCTGCGCCACGGTTTCCGCGCTCAACAGCGTCGGTGCCTTGCGGCCCGGAATCAGTGCCGTGGTGATGACAATGTCAGCCTGCTTGGCGCGCTCGTGCACGGCCAGGGCCTGACGCTGCATCCAGCTCGCCGGCATTGGACGTGCGTAACCGCCGACCCCGACGGCGCATTCGCGCTCTTCATCGGTCTCATAAGGCACGTCGACGAACTTGGCACCGAGGGATTCGATCTGCTCTTTAACCGCAGGTCGCACATCAGATGCTTCGATCACCGCACCCAGGCGTTTCGCCGTAGCGATCGCCTGCAAACCGGCTACCCCGGCGCCAAGAATCAGCACGCGCGCCGCTTTCACGGTGCCCGCAGCGGTCATCAGCATCGGCATGAAGCGAGGGTAATGGTGAGCGGCCAGCAACACGGCTTTATAGCCGGCGATGTTGGCTTGCGAAGACAGCACATCCAGGCTCTGGGCGCGGGAGGTGCGTGGCGCGGCTTCCAGCGCAAACGCGGTAATGCCGCACTCGGCCAGCTTGGCGATGGTTTCATTGCTGAACGGGTTGAGCATGCCCACCACAACGGTGCCGCTCTTGATCAGAGCGAGTTCGCTGTCGCTGGGTGCGACCACCTTGAGAATCAGCTCGGCACCAAACGCATCGTTGGCGCTGCCAATGGTTGCGCCTGCCGCTTCATAAGCACTGTCGACAACGCTGGCGTTAATGCCGGCGCCGCTTTGCACAGTGACCTTATGACCCTGGCCGATCAGCTTCTTGATGGTTTCCGGGGTTGCAGCAACCCGTGTTTCACCCGTCTGGGTTTCGAGAGGAACACCAATGTGCACGTCAAATCTCCTGCGTGATCTTATTGAGTAAACCCAGGCACTTCGGATGGTGCGGCTGGGGCGGCCGATCAGCACGATCCCGCCAAATCAGGGCGGGGCGCGGCATTTTGCAGGCGAACTTTGTGCCCTTCAAGGGATTATGACGGGTGACGGAAAATTAACTACAAGTCACCCCGTGACCGAATGTCGCAACCAACCGCTTCAATCCCTTGCAGGCCGTGCCTTGTAAGGTTTTTCGCCAAAATTCAAGAAATTACACATCGGTACGGTGAATGCAGTGTTATTGCCATCGAATAGCGGCTCAAGGCCACGTTTTCAGGCGCTTGTGGGACGTTTGTACAGCTTCTAGGTACAGTCTGCGAATATGCGACAAATACTTATATCTGTAGGGCTTTCAGTTTATTGACTACGGGGTCAGTTAATTGCGCAGAGCCTTTATCCTTCTAGGCTGTAGCTTTGTGCCTGATTTACCAGCCAGTCGCGAAAGGCCTTCAAAGACGCAGATTCGACCTTTCGATCAGGAATCATCAGGTAATACGCCTTGATGCTGGACAGCGCCTGAGCGTTGGCAATCACCAGCCGCTTCTCCGCCAGTTCGCGCTGAATCAGGAACGGCGGGATCAAGGCGATCCCCATGTCATGCATCGCCGCTTGGGCAAGCATGGAGAATAGCTCGTAGCGCGGCCCTGTCATGTCGCGCGGGATATTAAGGTTTTGTGAGTTGAACCATTGGCGCCAGGCATAGGGGCGGGTGGTCTGTTGCAGCAAGGGCAGTTCGGCGATTTCAGCGGGTGTGAGGCTTGTCCTTTTGCCCAGTAGGTTGGGGCTGCACACAGGCATGGGATTTTCGCCCATCAGCCTGTGGGATTCAGTGCCTGACCAGTCCGCATCGCCAAAGTAAATGGCGGCATCGAAGTCTGTGTCGGCAAACAGGAACGGGCGTGTGCGGTTAGTGAGATTGACCGTCACTTCGGGATGTTTTTGCTGGAAGTCCTTGAGTCTTGGCAGCAGCCACTGGGTGCCGAAGGTTGGTACGACCGCCAGTTCAATCACGTTGGTACCCTGCTGGCCCATCACTGACAGGGTGTCGCGCTCTACGGCGTCCAGCTGCGTTGCTACCCGACGACTGTAGGAAAGTCCGGCTTCAGTCAGCTTCACTCCACGTCGCGAGCGTCGGAACAATTCCACACTCAAGAACTCCTCAAGGCTGGCGATCTGTCGGCAGATCGCTCCTTGAGTGAGGGAAAGTTCCTGGGCTGCCTTGGTAAAGCTCTCGTGGCGTGCCGCTGCTTCGAAGCTGACCAGGGCGGTTGTGCTGGGGATCTTCCTGCGCATGTACGTCAACCTCACTAATACATCGTACAAAAAACTGCTTCGCGATGTTTCGGAGTGAGAAATTAGCACAACAGTATGCAAAATCCTCGTTTGTGGTAACGCCAAACCCGGCCTAGGATCAGTCCACGTTATTTGACCCGATTCGAGAGGACACACTCATGGGCGGTAAAGCTAGCTTCAACTGGATCGATCCCCTGCTGCTGGATCAACAGCTCACCGAAGAAGAGCGCATGATCCGCGACACTGCCGAGCAATTCGCTCAGCAGAAGCTCGCGCCACGTGTTCTTGAAGCTTTCCGTCATGAAAAGACCGACCCGGCGATCTTCCGTGAAATGGGTGAAGTCGGCCTGCTGGGTGCAACCATCCCTGAGCAATATGGCGGCAGCGGTCTGAACTATGTCAGCTACGGTCTGATTGCTCGTGAAGTTGAGCGCGTCGATTCGGGTTATCGCTCGATGATGAGCGTGCAGTCCTCTTTGGTGATGGTGCCGATCAATGAATTCGGTACTGAGGCCCAGAAGCAGAAGTATCTGCCGAAACTGGCCTCGGGCGAGTGGATTGGCTGTTTCGGTCTGACCGAGCCTAACCACGGTTCCGACCCGGGCGCGATGATTACCCGTGCACGCAAAGTGGAAGGCGGCTACAGCCTGACCGGCAGCAAGATGTGGATCACCAACAGCCCGATCGCCGATGTATTCGTGGTCTGGGGCAAGGACGACGAGGGCGACATCCGTGGCTTCGTTCTGGAAAAAGGCTGGAAAGGCCTGAGCGCGCCGGCCATTCACGGCAAAGTGGGGCTGCGTGCATCCATCACCGGTGAGATCGTCATGGATAACGTGTTTGTCCCTGAAGAGAACATCTTCCCTGACGTCCGTGGTTTGAAAGGCCCGTTTACTTGCCTGAACTCGGCACGTTATGGCATTTCCTGGGGCGCGCTGGGCGCGGCCGAGTTCTGCTGGCACACCGCTCGCCAATACACCCTGGATCGTCAGCAGTTCGGTCGTCCATTGGCTGCTACTCAATTGATCCAGAAGAAACTGGCTGACATGCAGACCGAAATCACCTTGGCTCTGCAAGGCTGCCTGCGTCTGGGTCGTATGAAAGATGAAGGCACCGCTGCGGTCGAAATCACGTCGATGATGAAGCGCAACTCTTGCGGCAAGTCCCTGGACATTGCTCGTATGGCGCGTGACATGTTGGGTGGTAACGGTATCTCCGATGAATTCGGCGTGGCGCGCCACCTGGTCAACCTGGAAGTGGTGAATACCTATGAAGGTACGCATGACGTCCACGCGCTGATCCTTGGTCGTGCGCAGACCGGCCTCCAGGCGTTCTATTAATAGGAGAACGGCCATGGGCGCGCTTTCGCATCTACGGGTACTGGATTTGTCGCGGGTGCTGGCCGGGCCCTGGTCCGGTCAGATACTGGCGGACCTTGGCGCCGAGGTGATCAAGGTCGAGCGTCCGGGCAATGGCGATGACACGCGCGCCTGGGGGCCTCCTTTTCTGAAGGACGCCTATGGCGAGAACACCAGCGAGGCCGCCTATTACTTGTCGGCCAATCGTAACAAGCAATCAGTGACCATCGACTTCACTCGTCCGGAGGGGCAGAAGTTGGTGCGTGAGCTGGCGGCGAAGTCAGACATCTTGATCGAGAACTTCAAGGTCGGTGGTCTGGCGGCTTATGGGCTGGACTATGAATCACTCAAGGAGGCCAATCCGAATCTGATCTACTGCTCGATCACCGGATTTGGTCAGACGGGTCCTTACGCCAAGCGCGCGGGTTATGACTTCATGATCCAGGGCTTGGGCGGCCTGATGAGTCTGACGGGGCGACCAGAAGGTGATGATGGTGCCGGGCCGGTGAAAGTCGGCGTGGCGCTGACGGACATTTTGACCGGGCTTTACTCGACTGTGGCAATTCTCGCGGCGCTTGCGCATCGGGATCATGACGGTGGCGGCCAACATATCGATATGGCGTTGCTGGATGTCCAGGTTGCGTGTCTGGCTAACCAGGCGATGAACTACCTGACGACAGGCAATGCGCCGAAGCGCCTGGGTAATGCACATCCGAACATCGTGCCGTATCAGGACTTTCCTACAGCAGATGGCGATTTCATCCTCACCGTGGGTAATGACGGGCAGTTCCGCAAGTTTGCGGAAGTGGCCGGGCAGTCGCAGTGGGCGGATGATCCGCGCTTTGCCACCAACAAGCTGCGGGTGGCGAACCGTGCGGTGCTGATTCCGTTGATTCGCCAGGCTACGGTGTTCAAGACCACTGCTGAGTGGGTGTCGCAGTTGGAGCGGGCAGGCGTGCCGTGTGGTCCGATCAATGATCTGGCTCAGGTGTTTGCCGACCCTCAGGTAAAGGCGCGCGGTTTGGCGATTGAGCTGCCTCACGCCTTGGCAGGGATGGTGCCGCAGGTGGCGAGCCCGATTCGTCTGTCCGAGACGCCGGTGGAGTACCGCAATGCGCCTCCTTTGCTGGGCGAGCATACGATGGCGGTGCTGCAGCGGGTGTTGGGTCTGGACGCTTGTGCGGTGACTGCATTAAAGGACGCTGGAGTGCTTTGAGGAGTCCTTCTATATAGAGGGCGTGGTTTTGCTCTTCTATATAGAGGAAAGCTCGCTGTTTTCAGGCTTTCTGCAAGTTATTGATAGAAAGGCTAAATTAGGGGTTGACGGCAGATTCTGGAAGTCTATAATTCGCCCCACTTCCGGCGCAGTCGAAACGGAAAACTCCTTGGTAAACAAAGAGTTACGCAGTTTTCGGCAGCGAGTTGCTTCAGTTCATCGAAGCCCAGAAGGAGTTGAAAGAGCGGTGTTGTGTGGCTCTTTTGACGGTTCGATCTTCTCGGTCGAAAGCGGAGAAAAAGAGGTGTTGACAGCAGCGAGTAACGCTGTAGAATTCGCCTCCCGCTAACGAGAGATCGGAAGCGCAAGTGGTTGAAGTTGCAAAGGAAGCTTTGA
>NZ_JACVBM010000009.1:0-210691 GCF_014852385.1 Pseudomonas sp. PDM03
ATGGTGAGTGAATCAATATCGATCTACAACCACGAGCGTCCGCACCAGTCTTTGAAATACAAAACGCCCGATGCGATGCATCGGGCGCTGGGATGAAACAGGTGTAAACCTATTTCAGGACTAGACAATCCATTGAGTCTGCGCACAAGGAACAGATCTATGACTGACGGTAGCCACGTGAAACCAGAGACTTATGCCCTCGATCGATTCGAGGCGGTTCGTGGGAAAGCTGATATCAAAGGGCGTACGGATAAATTGATGGCTGAGCTGCGGGGGGACGGCAGATGCCGTTTGACGAGTGAAGCTTGCCCCGGGAACCGACAGGATCCCGGGGTAATTGTCCTTAGTGACTAACCTTCCAGGCATCCCCCGCAGGCGCCGTACCATGGTCATACGGCTTGGCAATCCACATGTAAACCAACCCCAAGCCAATCACGATCGCCGTGCTCAGCACCATCGCGTAGTTGATGTACCACGCCGCATCCGGTGTGCGCGGCCAGGCCATGTTGATGATGGCGCCGACGCCGTAGACCAGCGCGCCGATGTTCACCGCCCAGCCCCAGGCGCCGAGGGTGAATTTGCCGCTCGGTTTCCAGCCTTTCAGGCGGGCATAAAGGGCGGCGAGTACGATCATCTGGAACGCGAGGTAGATGCCGATTGCTGCGAAGCTGACGATGGTAGCCACGGCGTCTTGCAGGAAGAAGCCCAGAATAATGATCAGCGCCGGCAGGACGCCGGAGACGAACAGCGCAGCAACCGGAACCTGGGTTGTAGGCGAGATCTTCTTCAGCAGTGAGCTGCCGATGACCATTTCATCCCGGGCGTAGGAATACAGCAGACGACTCGCCGCCGCTTGCAGGCTGATGACGCAGGAGATGAAGGAAATCATCACCACGCCCATGACCATTTTCGATCCGACCGGGCCGAAGGCGTTGTTGAGGATGGTGCCGACAGGGTCTTTGTCGGTGCCGTTGATCACCGCTTGCATGTCCGGCACGGCGAGGATCAGCGCCAGGCAAGCAAACATCGCCGCAACGCCGCCGATGTAGATGGTCATGCGCATGGCCACCGGGATTTTCTTGCTCGGGTTCGGGGTTTCTTCGGCCACGTCGCCGCAGGCCTCGAAGCCGTAGTACAGGAACATCCCCGCCAGCGAGGCGGTGAGGAAGGCCGGCAGGTAGGAGCCGTCAACGCTGATGTCGAAGGTGTTGAACAACACGCTCATCGATTGATGATGTTCGAAAATCAGCAGGTACATGCCGACGATCACCGCGCCGACCAGTTCGCAGAGGAAGCCGAACATGGCGATTCGCGCCAGCACTTTGGTGCCGCTGAGGTTGACCAGTGTCGCGAACAGGGTCAGCACCAGGGCGATGACGATGTTGGTGTTGTTGCTCGGTTCGAAGCCCATCATCGCGGCAAGGTAAGGCCCGGCGCCGACCGCAACGGCGGCGATGGTCACGCACAGGGCGATGGAGTAGATCCAGCCGACCATCCACGCCCAGCGTTTGCCCACCAAGCGGCGAGCCCATGGGTAAACGCCACCGGAAATCGGGAATTGCGAGACCACTTCACCGAAGATCAGGCACACCAGCAACTGGCCGCAACCGACCAGCAAATACGCCCAGAACATCGGTGGTCCACCGGCGGCCAGGCACAGGCCGAAGAGGGTATAAACCCCTACGACCGGAGAGAGGTAAGTGAAGCCCAGGGCGAAGTTTTCCCACAGGCTCATGCTGCGGTTGAAGTTGGAGGTGTAACCCAGCTTTCGGAGTTGCTCGGCATCGCTGTCGGCAACGGCTGCGGAGAGTTCGGGTAGTACGCTCATGGTGTGTAAGCTCCGGAAAATCGGCAGATTTCGGATGTCCGAAACCGTGGCGGGGCCGTGATGGCGCTGCCCGGATCGGTGGTTATTGTTTTGGTGTAGAACCTGTTGGTGCGTGGTGCCGGTTTCTACCCTGAAACCGGGGTGACACCATCGCCAGCAAGCCGGCTCCTACAGGATTGATGGTGTTCGCAAAAAATGCGTACGACGCAAAACCTGTAGGAGCGAAGCTTGCTCGCGAAGCTTTTAGTGCTTGAACATCACATGCCGCACAACGGTGTAATCCTCCAACCCATACATCGACATGTCCTTCCCGTACCCGGACAGTTTCTGACCGCCATGGGGCATTTCGCTGACCAGCATGAAGTGCGTGTTCACCCAGGTGCAGCCGTACTGCAAGCGTGCCGACAGGCGATGCGCGCGGCCGACGTCCGAGGTCCACACCGACGACGCCAGGCCGTAGTCCGAATCGTTGGCCCAACCGAGCACCTGAGCTTCATCGCTGAATTTGGTCACCGACACCACCGGCCCGAATACCTCGCGGCGGACGATTTCGTCGTCCTGCTGTGCATCGGCCAGCACCGTTGGTTCGAAGAAGAAACCGTTGCCTTCAACTGCCTTGCCGCCAGTGATCAGGCGGATGTGCGGTTGCGCCACGGCGCGGTCGACAAACCCGGCTACCCGGTCGCGATGCTGCGCGGTGATCAGCGGGCCGAGTTCGGTCGACGGATCATCCTGCACGCCGTACTTGATGCTGCTGACTGCTGCGCCGAGCTTCTCGACGAATTTTTCGTAGATGCCTTCCTGCGCGTAGATGCGGCAGGCTGCGGTGCAGTCCTGGCCGGCGTTGTAGAAACCGAAGGTGCGAATACCTTCCACAGCGGCATCAATGTCGGCGTCGTCGAAGATGATCACCGGGGCCTTGCCGCCCAGTTCCATGTGCATGCGTTTGACGCTGGCGGCGGTGCTGGAAATGATGTTCGAGCCGGTGGCGATGGAGCCGGTCAGCGACACCATGCGCACTTTAGGGTGGGTGACCAATGGGCTGCCTACGGTAGGACCACGGCCGAACACCAGGTTGAGTACGCCGGCCGGGAAGATTTCCGACGCCAGTTGTGCCAGACGCAGCGCGGTCAGCGGGGTTTGTTCCGACGGCTTGAGCACCACGGTATTACCGGCGGCGAGGGCCGGGGCGATTTTCCAGGCGACCATCATCAACGGGTAGTTCCACGGCGCGATGGAGGCGATCACGCCCACCGGGTCGCGGCGGATCATCGAGGTGTGCCCGGCCAGGTATTCACCACCCGCCGAACCGCTCATGCAACGGCTGGCGCCGGCGAAGAAACGGAACACGTCGGCAATCGCCGGGATTTCGTCGTTCAGCGCAGCGCTGTAGGGTTTGCCGCAATTGTCGGATTCGAGTTTGGCCAGCTCTTCGCCGTGGGCTTCGATGGCGTCGGCGAGTTTGAGCAGTAACAGCGAGCGTTCTTTCGGCGGGGTGTGCGACCAGCTTTCAAACGCGGCATCGGCGGCGCGTACGGCGGCGTCGACCTGGGCTTCGCTGGCTTCGTTGATTTCCACCAGCACACGACCGAGGGCCGGGTTGAACACCGGTTGGGCGGGGCCTTCGCCGTCGAGCAGTTGGCCGTTGATCAAGAGTTTGGTTTGCATGGCGTTGTCCTCGTCAAACATTTCTTGTTTTGAAACCGATTCCCTGTAGGAGCGAGCCTGCTCGCGAAGAGCCTGAGGGCGCCGCGTTCATTCAGGCAGCCCTCGTCATCGTTAACGACCATCGCCGGCAAGCCGGTCTCGCTCCTACAGGGGGGGGTGTTGTGTCTGTTATGGATTTATTTCCCGCCACTCCCCGCGACGCTTTCACCACCACGGGTCAGGTAATAGGCGCCGAGAATCGGCAGCATGGTCACCATCATCACCAGCATCGCGACGACGTTGGTCACCGGCACGTCCCGTGGGCGGCTGAGCTGGTTGAGCAGCCACAGCGGCAGGGTGCGTTCATGGCCGGCGGTGAAGGTGGTGACGATGATTTCGTCGAACGACAGCGCAAACGCGAGCATGCCGCCGGCCAGCAACGCCGAGCCGAGGTTCGGCAGGACGATGTAACGGAAGGTCTGCCAGCCATCGGCGCCGAGGTCCATCGAGGCTTCGATCAAGCTGTGCGAAGTGCGGCGCAAACGGGCGATGACGTTGTTGTAGACGATCACCACACAGAAGGTCGCGTGGCCGACGATGATGGTGAACATCCCCGGCTCGATGCCCAGCGTCTTGAAGGTCGCCAACAGCGCGATCCCGGTGATGATCCCCGGCAACGCGATGGGCAAAATCAGCATCAGCGAGATGCCTTGCTTGCCGAAGAAATCCCGCCGGTACAAAGCCGCCGATGCCAGCGTGCCGAGCACCAATGCAATCAGCGTCGCGACGGAGGCGATCTGCAGCGACAGCTTGATCGCTTCCAGTACATCTGGCCGCGAGAACGCCACGCCGATCCACTTCAGGGTGAAGCCCTTGGGCGGAAAGCTGAACGCCGCGTCTTCGGTGTTGAACGCGTAGAGGAAGATGATCAGGATCGGGAAGTGCAGAAACACCAACCCGCCCCAGGCTGCGATGCGCAGACCTAAAGATGCCTGCCCTTGAGATGAAGAGTCAGAGTGCATCGAAGGCCCCCAGTCGTTTGACGATGGTCAGGTAAATGGCGATCAACACAATCGGCACCAGCGTGAACGCCGCGGCCATTGGCATGTTGCCGATCGCGCCTTGTTGGGCGTACACCATGCTGCCGACGAAGTACCCCGGCGGGCCCACCAGTTGCGGCACGATGAAGTCGCCCAGGGTCAGCGAAAACGTGAAGATCGACCCGGCGGCGATGCCCGGAATCGACAACGGCAGAATCACCTGCATGAAGGTCTGGCGCGGCTTGGCGCCGAGGTCGGCGGAGGCTTGCAGCAACGAGGGCGGCAGGCGTTCCAGCGAGGCCTGAATCGGCAGGATCATGAACGGCAGCCAGATGTAGACGAACACCATGAAGCGCCCCAGGTGCGAGGTCGACAAGGTGCTGCCACCCACGCCCGGAATGCCCAGCACAAACTGCAAGACAGGCTCCAGTCCCAGGTGTTGAACGAACCATTGCGCCACGCCGCCCTTGGCCAGCAGCAACGTCCACGCATATGCCTTGACGATGTAACTGGCCCACATCGGCATCATCACCGCGATGTAGAAAAACGCCTTGGTCTTGCCGGTAGTGTAGCGCGCCATGTAGTAGGCAATCGGGAACGCGACGATGGCGCTGGCAATCGACACCACGACAGCCATGCTCAGGGTGCGCAGGATGATGTCGAAGTTCGACGGCTGGAACAGCGCGGTGAAGTTCGCCAGGGTCAGGTCGGGCGTGACCGCCATGGTGAAGTCGTCGAAGGTGTAGAAGCCTTGCCACAACAGCACCAGCAGCGAACCGAGGTAGATCGCGCCAAACCACAACAGCGGCGGCACCAGCAGCAGCGACAGGTAAAAGTTCGGCCGGCGATACAGCAGGTTGGAAAACCTGCGCAGCGGCGAACCGCTGGCCGGGGATTGAGGGAGAGCCACGCTGGTCATCTCACACCCCGCCGGCAACGGTGTCGTGCAGCGGGATCATCGCTTCCCGTGCCCAGCGTGCGCTGATGCGTTGCCCGGTCTGATGTTGCGCGCTGACGTCCAGCCATTGGTTGTTGGCCTGGCTGATGTTCAGGGTCTGGCCGTTTTCCAGCTTCAGTTCATAACGGGTGGCGCTGCCCTGGTACTGAACATCATGGAGTAAACCACTGACTTCGATTTCGTGGCTGGCCAACGGGCCGTCGGCGAAACGCACGTGTTCCGGGCGAATCGAAAACGGCTGCGGATTGCCGCTGAGCTGCTGCGCCAGATCGCCGCGAATCACGTTGGAGGTGCCGACGAATTCGGCGACAAAGGTGGTCGCTGGTTTCATGTAGAGGTTGCGCGGGGTATCGACTTGTTCGATGCGCCCCTTGTTGAAGACGGCCACACGATCAGACATCGACAAGGCTTCGGTCTGGTCGTGGGTGACGAAGATGAAGGTGATGCCGAGCTGGCGTTGCAGCTTTTTCAGCTCGCTCTGCATTTGCTCGCGAAGCTTCAAGTCGAGGGCGCCCAGCGGTTCGTCGAGCAGCAGCACCCGTGGGCGATTGACCAATGCGCGGGCCAGGGCCACACGCTGGCGCTGACCGCCCGACAGTTGCACCGGTTTGCGCGCGCCGTAGCCGCCGAGGGCGACCATGTCGAGGGCTTCTTCAGCGCGTTTCTGGCGTTCAGCTTTGCCGACGCCTTTGACTTTCAAACCGTAGGCGACGTTGTCGAGAACGTTCATGTGCGGGAACAGGGCGTAATCCTGAAACACCGTGTTGACGTCACGCTCATACGGCGGCAGCCCGGCGGCTTCGTTGCCGTGAATCCGGATCGAGCCTGCGCTCGGTTGTTCGAAACCGGCGATCAGGCGCAAACACGTGGTTTTGCCCGAGCCGGAAGGGCCCAGCATGGAGAAGAACTCGCCGTCCTGGATGTCGATGGAAACCCGGTCTACGGCTTTCACTTCGCCGAATAGACGGGAAACGTTGGTGAACTGGACTGCAAGCGTCATGGTGCGGTGCTCCGAAATATCAAATCTGAAAAGCATCGCTGGCAAGCCAGCTCCTACAGGGGGTACGCGTACTTTGTAGGAGCCGGCTTGCCGGCGATAAGGTCCGAAGGACCTTCAGGCGTCAGCGACCGCCCATGATCGCGATGTAGTCCTGGGTCCAGCGGCTGTACGGCACAAACTTGCCGCCTTCAGCCTGCGGGGTTTTCCAGAAGGCGATCTTGTCGAACTGGTCGAAGCCGTTGGTCTTGCAGCCTTCGGCACCGAGCAGTTCGCTCTCTTTGCACCCCGCCGGAACCGACGGCAACGAACCGAACCAGGCGGCCAGGTCACCCTGGACTTTCGGTTGCAGCGAATGGTCCATCCACTTGTAAGCGCAGTTCGGGTGCTTGGCGTCGGCGTGCAGCATGGTGGTGTCGGCCCAGCCCGTTGCGCCTTCTTTCGGAATGACCGAGGCCACCGGCTGCTTGTCCGCCACCAGGCCGTTGACCATGTAGCCCCAGGTGCTGGAAGCCACGACGCCTTCGTTCTTGACGTCACTCATCTGTACCGTCGCGTCATGCCAGTAGCGGTGGATCAGAGGCTGTTGCTTGCGAAGCAGGTCCAGCGCGGCCTTGTATTGTTCTTCGTTGAGCTGGTACGGGTCCTTGATCCCAAGTTCCGGCCGTTTCGCCTTGAGATAGAGCGCTGCATCGGCGATGTAGATCGGACCGTCGTAGGCCTGGACCCGACCCTTGTTGGACTTGCCGTCCGGCAGGTTCTGTTCCTCGAACACCACGCCCCAGCTGTCAGGGGCGGTCTTGAACACGTTGGTGTTGTACATCAACACGTTCGGGCCCCACTGATACGGGGTGCCGTAGGTTTGTTTGTTGACGACGTACCACTGGCCATCCTTCAGGCGCGGGTCGATGTTCTTCCAGTTCGGAATCAACGCGGTGTTGATCGGCTGCACGCGTTTGCCAACGATCAATCGCAGCGACGCGTCGCCCGATGCGGTCACCAGGTCGTAACCGCCCTTGGACATCAGGCTGACCATCTCATCGGAAGTGGCGGCTGTTTTGACGTTGACCTTGCAGCCGGTTTCCTTCTCGAAACTGGTCACCCAGTCGTAGGCCTTGTCGCTTTCGCCACGTTCGATGTAGCCGGGCCACGCCACGATATCCAGCTGACCTTCGCCGGCACCGACGGCTTTCAGCGGTTCGGCGGCCTGGATACTGGCGCTGGCCAACAGCGCGGTGGTGATTGCACTGAGCAGTGCGGTCTTGTGCACGAACATGGGAATTCCCTCTTCTTTAAATTATGGTCGGGGCAGTTTTGAACGTGGTTCAGCGTTGTAAACACGATCCTGTAGGAGCCGGCTTGCTGGCGATAGCGGTGGGTCAGTCAACCTGATGGTCAACTGGACGGACGCCTTCGCTGGCAAGCCAGGCTCCTACAGGATTCGCGGTGTTCCAGCGTTTCTGCGCTAATGCCTTTACGGCTAATTGTTAGCGTAGTGCGCTTTTATAAATGCTGTCCGTGGCGCGCCATGATGTGCCGCACCACGCTGTAGTCCTGAAGCGAATCGCTGGACAGGTCTTTGCCGTAGCCCGAGCGTTTCAGGCCGCCATGGGGCATTTCGCTGACCAGCATGAAATGGCTGTTGATCCAGGTGCAGCCGTACTGCAAGCGCGCGGCGACCTGCATCGCCTTGTCCAGGTTCTGGGTCCAGATCGAGGAAGCCAGGCCGTATTCCGAATCGTTGGCCCAGTCCACGGCTTGTTCGAGCCCATCGAAGCGGGTCACGGTGACCACCGGCCCGAACACTTCGCGCTGGACGATTTCATCGCTCTGCTTGCAGCCGGCCAGCAGCGTCGGTTGGTAATAGAAGCCGGCACCGGAATGCACAGCCGCGCCGGTCACGCGCTCGATGTGCGGCTGACCCAGGGCGCGTTCGACGAAACTGGCCACGCGGTCGCGCTGGCGGGTGGTGATCAGCGGCCCGATTTCGTTGTCGGCATCGCGTTTGCCGGCGAAGCGCAGGCTGCTGACTGCCGCACCGAGTTCGGCCACCAGGCGGTCATGAATGCCGGCCTGGGCATAAATGCGGCAAGCGGCGGTGCAATCCTGGCCGGCGTTGTAGTAACCGTACGTGCGCACGCCTTCGACTACCGCCTGAATGTCGGCATCGTTGCAGACGATCACCGGGGCCTTGCCGCCGAGTTCGAGGTGCGTGCGTTTCAGGGTTTTCGCTGCGGCCTGGAGGATTTTTTGCCCGGTGACGATATCGCCGGTCAGCGACACCATGCGGATTTTCGGGTGGCTGACCAAGTGGCTGCCCACGCCTTCACCGCCGCCGCAAATAATGTTGATCACGCCGCGTGGGAGGATTTCGGCCAGCGCGGGCGCCAGGGCCAGGATCGACAGCGGCGTGTGCTCGGAAGGCTTGAACACCAGCGTGTTACCGGCAGCGAGGGCCGGGGCGATTTTCCACGCGGCCATCATGATCGGGTAGTTCCACGGTGCAATCGAGGCGACCACGCCAATCGGATCGCGACGGACCATGCTGGTATAACCCGGCAAGTATTCGCCGCTGAGCTGGCCGGTCTGGCAGCGCACCGCACCGGCGAAAAAGCGGAACACGTCGACCGTCGCGCTCAAGTCGTCCTGACGCGCCAGGTGCAACGGTTTGCCGCAGTTCAGGGATTCGAGGCGGGCGAGCAGGTCGGCTTGTTTTTCGATGGCGTTGGCGATGTCCAGCAGCAGGTTCGAGCGCTGCTGCGGCGTGGTCCGCGACCAACTGGCGAACGCACGGTGCGCGGCGAGGATTGCGGCTTCGACTTGCTCGGTGCTGGCTTCGGCAATGTGCGTCAGCACTTCACCGGTGGCCGGGTTGAGGATCGGCTCGACAAAACCCTGACCCGCGACCAGTTCGCCATCGATCAACAACGCGGTGAACAACGGGGTCTGCGCGCCAGCCATTTTTCGGGTTCTCTTTTCTTGTGTGGCCATGCTGCTCCCTGTGACTGGGGCCCGGCCGTCTTATAGATGTTCCAAGACTAGTGCCCGGATCCGAGGTCGACAAATACTAAATACTGAAGGTGGCGTTCGATTAAATAGATGGCTTGCGCCCGCCGTGGGGCTGCTCGCGCGCGACGGTCAGGAACGGGTCGACCAGTGCCGGACGCGCCGTACCGCGGCGCCAGGCCAGGCCGACGTCGAGGGTCTGGCTCAGGTCGGCAATCGGCCGTGCTTCGATGATGTCGCCCTCCAATGACCAGGGGCGATAGGTCATGTCGGGCTGGATCGACACGCCCAATCCGGCGGCCACCAGGCTTCGTACCGCTTCGGTCGAAGCGGTTTTAAGGGTGATGCGCGGTTGTAGCGACGCAGCCGACCACATGCGCTGGGCGTTGCGGTCCATTTCATCAACGTTCAGTTGAATCAGCGGCTCACTGGCGACGTCGGCCAGGTTGATGCTGTCGTGTTCCAGCAGCGGATGCTGGGCCGGCAGCCATAAACGGTGAGGCGAATGGGTGAGTACTTCGGTTTGCAGGGCGTGGCGGTCTTCGAGGTTGGAGAGGATCAGCACACCGACATCGATCTCGCCGCTGACCAGCAAATGCTCGATGTACGGGCGTTCGTCCTCCATCACGCGGATCTCGACGTTGGGGTAGGCGCGTTGAAAGCGGGTGAGCAGGTCAGCGAGGTAATAACCGGCGACGAGACTGGTTACACCGACAATCAACTGCCCGGCGACCTGATCGGTGCTTTGTTGCAGGCTGCGTTTGGCGTTGTCCACCGTTGCCAGAATCAGGTGTGCCTGGCGTAGGAACTGATGACCCTGGTGGGTCAGCGTCATGCCTTTGGCGTGGCGATTGAACAGTCCGACGCCGATTTCCTGCTCCAGTTGCTGGATGGCCAGGGTCAATGTCGATTGGGAAATGAACGCGGTTTGCGCGGCGGCAGAGATCGAACCGGTCTCGGCCACGGCGATGAAATGACGAATTTGACGCAAAGTCATCATGAAGAAGTACCCGGTGGGCGGTTTTTATAGATTCGCTTGAGTGTATATCTTTTTAATCGATGGGCTTTTTAGCGTTACAGGAGATGAGCAACATCTGGAAGCACTCTCACCGGCAGGGGCCGGGCACTTTCGATCTAGGCTGGTGGCCTTATGTGTCCGGTTAACCCTTTTTGTGGAGGCGGCAAGAATGAATACCCGTGGATTGCTCGATCAATTACTCAAATCCGGCCAGGACCTGTTGCAGAACAAGACCGGTGGCGCGCAGAACAAGGCGTCCAGCGGTGGATTGGGCGGATTGCTTGGTGGTGGCGGTGGTTCGGGTGGCCTTGGCAGTTTGTTGTCAGGCGCGGGTGGCGGTGCATTGGCTGCTGGCGCGATGGGCCTGTTGATGGGTAACAAGAAGGTTCGCAAGGTCGGCGGCAAAGTCGCTGTCTATGGCGGCCTCGCGGCATTGGGCGTGATTGCCTACAAGGCTTACGGCAACTGGCAGGCCCAGCAGGGCACTGCACCGAAGCAAGAGCCACAAACCGTGGACCGCGTGCCGGCGGCGCAGGTCGAGCAACACAGCCAGGCGATTCTCAAGGCGCTGGTGGCGGCGGCCAAGGCTGACGGTCATGTTGACGAGCGCGAGCGCGCGTTGATCGAAGGCGAGTTCACCAAGCTCGATAACGATCAGGAACTGCAACACTGGCTGCACGCCGAACTGAACAAACCCCTCGATCCAACCGATGTTGCGCGTGCCGCCAGCACCCCGGAAATGGCGGCCGAGATGTACATCGCGAGCGTAATGCTGGTGGACGAGGAGAACTTCATGGAGAAGTCTTACCTGGACGAACTGGCGCGCCAACTCAAGCTTGAGCCGGCGTTGAAGGCCGAGCTGGAAAAACAGGTGCGCCAAGCCTCCATGTAGAAACCGGCTTCAAACCCTGTTTCGCTCCCGAGACCGCCATCGCCAGCAAGCCGGCTCCTACAATGTATTTTCGGTGCGCACAGCATGCATGCCCGACACCGACCACCTGTAGGAGCCGGCTTGCTGGCGATGAGGGCCTCAAATCCTGCACCGCCCTCAAGACCGCCATCGCCGGCAAGCCAGCTCCTACAAGGGAATTGCGGTGCGCACAGCATGCGTGCCCGACACCGATCCCCTGTAGGAGCCGGCTTGCCGGCGATGAGGCCCTAAAATCCTGCACCGCCCTCAAGACCGCCATCGCCGGCAAGCCAGCTCCTACAAGGGAACTTCGGTGTGCACAACACTCGTGCCCGACACCGATCCCCTGTAGGAGCCGGCTTGCTGGCGATGAGGCCCTAAAATCCTGCACCGCCCTCAAGACCGCCATCGCCGGCAAGCCAGCTCCTACAAGGGAATTGCGGTGCGCACAGCATGCGTGCCCGACACCGATCACCTGTAGGAGCCGGCTTGCCGGCGATGAGGCCCTCAAACTCCTCCACCGCCCTCAAGACCGCCATCGCCGGCAAGCCAGCTCCTACAAGGGATTTTTGGTGCACACAACATTCGTGCCCGACACCGCTCCCCTGTAGGAGCCGGCTTGCTGGCGATGAGTCCCTCAAATCCTACGCCGCGCTCAAGACCGCCATCGCCGGCAAGCCAGCTCCTACAAGGGATTTTTGGTGCACACAGCATTCGTGCCCGACACCGTTCCCCTGTAGGAGCCGGCTTGCCGGCGATAGCCTTTTCAGCCCCGTCACAACCCTCATTCGCCGAGATGTGAACCGCCGCGCATCCGTCTTATAAATGAAACACCGCCCTCGGCTATACTGCGCAGCATTTGAAATGGCCCCGAGGACTGACTGTGAAGAACTGGACGTTGCGCCAACGCATTTTGGCGAGCTTTGCGGTAATTATCGCCATCATGTTGCTGATGGTCGTCGTCTCGTATTCCCGGCTGTTGAAGATCGAGGCCAGCGAAGTCAGCGTTCGTGACGACGCGCTCCCCGGGGTGTATTACAGCTCGATGATTCGTGGCGCCTGGGTCGACAGCTATCTCCAGACCCAGGAAATGCTCGGCTTGAAGGAAGGGCAGGGCATCAGTGCCGAGGACGCCGCAGACTTCAAGAATTTTGAAGCGCGCGTGCAGGACGCGATGAATAGCTATCGTGCCACCGTCACCACGGATGAAGACAAGCTCGAATTCGCAGCCTTCGAAAAATTCCATGAGAATTACGGCAAGATCCTGGTCGCAGTGCTCGACTTGCATAAGCGCAATCAGGAAGCCGAGGCCATCAAGGTGTTCAATGAACAACTGACCCCGACGTGGACGGCGGGGCGCATGAAGCTCAATGACATCCTGCGCGAAAACAAAGCCGTGGCGGATCAGGACATGGCAAACATTGATGATGCGGTGTTCACCGCGAAAGTCATCATGGGCATTTCCCTGCTGGTGGCGGTATTGGCCGCCGGTCTCTGCGGCCTGCTGTTGATGCGCGCGATCATGGCGCCCATGAACCGCATCGTGCAGATCCTCGAAGTCATGCGTACCGGCGACCTCAGCGGCCGCTTGAACCTGGAGCGCAAGGACGAATTCGGCGCCGTGGAAACCGGCTTCAACGACATGATGGCCGAGCTCACTTCGTTGGTGTCTCAGGCGCAGCGCTCGTCGGTGCAGGTCACCACGTCCGTGACCGAAATCGCCGCCACCTCCAAACAGCAGCAAGCCACCGCTACTGAAACCGCCGCCACCACCACCGAAATCGGTGCCACTTCCCGTGAAATCGCCGCCACCTCGCGTGACCTGGTGCGGACCATGACCGAAGTATCCACCGCTGCCGATCAGGCCTCGGTGGCTGCCGGTTCCGGGCAGCAAGGGCTGGCGCGAATGGAAGAGACCATGCACTCGGTGATGGGCGCCGCGGATCTGGTCAACGCCAAACTGGCGATCCTCAACGAGAAGGCCGGCAACATCAATCAAGTGGTGGTGACCATCGTCAAGGTCGCGGACCAGACCAACCTGCTGTCGCTGAACGCTGCCATCGAAGCCGAGAAGGCCGGTGAATACGGTCGTGGATTTGCCGTGGTTGCCACCGAAGTGCGGCGCCTGGCGGACCAGACCGCCGTGGCCACGTACGACATCGAACAGATGGTGCGCGAGATCCAGTCGGCGGTGTCGGCCGGGGTCATGGGCATGGACAAGTTTTCTGAAGAAGTGCGTCGCGGCATGTCCGAGGTGCAGCAGGTTGGCGAGCAGCTGTCGCAGATCATCCATCAGGTTCAGGCGCTGGCGCCGCGGGTGTTGATGGTCAACGAAGGCATGCAGGCCCAGGCCACCGGTGCGGAGCAGATCAATCATGCGCTGGTGCAGTTGGGCGATGCCAGCAGCCAGACCGTCGAGTCCTTGCGTCAGGCCAGTTTTGCCATCGACGAACTGAGCCAGGTGGCCGTCGGGCTGCGCGGCGGCGTTTCGCGATTCAAAGTCTGATGAGCGAACTCACGGCCAAACGCACCGCCGTGAAGCCGGCGATGCATGCATTGTTTCTGGTGTTTCGCATCGGCAGCGAGCGCTATGCCTTACAAGCGATCGAAGTGGCAGAAGTGCTGCCGCGCCTGCCGTTGAAGCCGATTCCTCGTGCACCTGACTGGGTCGCCGGGGTGTTCGCCTATCGCGGCGCGGTAGTGCCGGTGATCGACCTCAGTGCGCTGACCTTTGGCGTATCGGCCCAGGCGCGCACCAGCACGCGCCTGGTGCTGGTCAATTACCGTGCGGATGAAACCGCCGAGGCGCAATTGCTCGGGCTGATCCTGGAGCAGGCCACCGACACGCTGCGCTGCAACCCGGCGGATTTTCAGCCCTATGGCCTGGATAATCGCCAGGCGCCGTACCTCGGACCGGTGCGTGAAGACGCGCAAGGTTTGCTGCAATGGGTGCGCGTCGCCGATCTGCTGGACGAGCAAGTTCGGGCGCTGCTGTTTCCGTCACCCCCGCTGGACCTGGCGCAGCTTGAGGTGCAGCCATGAGCAGCGATCAACGGTTTTTCGATTTTCTCAAGGAGCGCATCGGCCTCGATGTCACCTCGGTGGGCCCCGCGATCATCGAACGAGCGGTGCGCCAGCGCAGCACGGCGTCCAACGCGCTGACGGCCGATGAGTATTGGCACACCTTGCAGCGTTCGCAGGATGAGCAGCAAGCGTTGATCGAAGCGGTGATCGTTCCCGAAACCTGGTTTTTCCGTTACCCGGAATCCTTCGCCGCCCTGGCAAAACTGGCGGCCAAGCGCCTGACCGATATCAACAACATGCGTGCATTGCGGATTCTCAGCCTGCCGTGTTCCACCGGCGAAGAACCCTATTCCATTGCCATGGCCTTGCTCGATGCCGGGTTCAAACCGCATCAGTTCAAAGTCGAAGGCATGGACGTCAGCCCGCTGTCGGTGGAGAAAGCCAGGCGTGCGCAGTACGGCAAGAATTCGTTTCGCGGCCAGGACATCGCGTTTCGCGAGCGGCATTTCACCGCCGAGGACGAATCCTATCGCCTCAGCGAGCGCGTGCTGGAACAGGTGCGTTTACAGGTCGGCAACCTGCTGGATCCGGCGTTGCTGGCCAACGAATCGCCTTATGACTTCGTGTTCTGCCGCAACCTGCTGATCTATTTCGATCAGCCGACGCAACAACAAGTGTTCGAAGTGCTCAAGCGCCTGACCCATGTCGAGGGTGTGTTGTTTATCGGCCCTGCCGAGGGCAGTTTGCTGGGACGCTTGGGCATGCGTTCGATTGGTATTCCACAGTCATTTGCGTTCAGCCGCCAAAGCGCGCCCGAGCCTGAACCTTTTCCAGCCTTCGTACCGACGCCGCTGCCGGTGCCAGTGCGCCAACCGGTGCGCAGCGTCACACCGGCGCCGGTACGCCTGCGGCCCTTCGCAACGGTGACGCCGCTGCCGGTGGCGACAAAAGCCGCCAGTCCCGACGCCGCTACGTTGCTGGCAAACATCGCCGCACTGGCCAATGAAGGCAAAAGCGCCGAAGCCCGCGCCGCGTGCGAAAGCTATTTGCGCAGCCATGAACCGGTAGCCCAGGTGTTTTACTGGCTGGGGCTGCTCAGCGATGTCGCCGGCAGCGCCCTCGAAGCCCAGGGCTTTTATCGCAAGGCGTTGTACCTCGAACCGCAACATCCCGACGCGTTGATGCACCTGGCGGCCTTGCTGCAATCCCAGGGCGACACGGCGGGCGCCAAACGATTGCAGGACCGTGCCGCCCGCAGCGAGCGCGCAGACAGTGAGCGCAAACGATGAATGCCGCCGACAGCTTTAGCCTCACCCATGAAGATGCCCAGGCCATCGACGATTGCTGGAACCGTATCGGTATCCACGGCGACAAGTCCTGCCCGCTGCTGATCGAACACATTCATTGCCGCAATTGCGCGGTGTATTCGGCGGCCGCTACGCGTTTGCTCGACCGTTATGCGTTGCAACAGGAAGACCGCGGGCAAGTCTCGGTCGCGGTCGAAAGCGAGGTGAAAACCCGCTCGCTGCTGATGTTCCGTCTCGGCGAAGAATGGTTGGGCCTGGCCACCCGCAGCCTGGTGGAAGTGGCGCCGCTGCAAGCGATTCATTCCTTGCCGCACCAGCGCTCCCGGGCCTTGCTCGGCGTGGCGAATGTGCGCGGCGCGTTGGTGGCGTGCCTGTCGCTGGTGGAACTGCTCGGGCTCGACGGCGTGAGCAGCGTGGCGCCTGGTGCGCGCGTGATGCCACGCATGCTGATCATCGCGGCCCACGGCGGGCCGGTGGTGGTGCCGGTGGACGAAGTCGACGGGATCCATGCCATCGACGAGCGCCTCCTTGAGGCCGCATCGCGTTCCGGTACGCAGGCCAGCGCCAAATACACCCGTGGTGTATTGCAATTCAAAGGTCGCAGCCTGCGTTGGCTGGATGAAGAACAGCTGTTGTCCGCCGTGACCCGGAGCCTCACATGACCCCCGAGCAAATGCGCGACGCCTCTTTGCTGGAACTGTTCAGCCTCGAAGCCGAGGCCCAGACCCTGGTGTTGAGCACGGGGCTGCTGGCGCTTGAACGCGATCCGACCCAGGCCGATTACCTTGAATCGTGCATGCGTGCGGCTCACTCGCTCAAAGGCGCGGCGCGAATTGTCGGCGTCGATGCCGGCGTCAGCGTTGCCCATGTGATGGAAGATTACCTGGTCAGCGCCCAGGAAGGCCGGTTGTATCTGCGGCCCGAGCACATTGATGCCCTGCTGCAGGGCACCGATTTGCTGATGCGCATCGCGACGCCGAACAACGCACCGGCGCCTGCGGATATCGAAGCTTATGTCGTCTTGATGGGACGGCTGCTTGTTCACATGGCGACGGTTGCCCCCATCGCGCCGCCGATGGCAGAACTTCAGCTGGAGCCGCCGACGGCCACGGTTGAGTCGCCCATGCCAGCCGCCACGCAAGCCCCCTCGGCAGCTGCCGCCGAGCCCTCGCCCACGACCAAACGCACCACCGAAAGTGGCGAGCGCGTATTGCGTGTTACGGCCGAGCGCTTGAACAGCCTGCTCGACCTGTCGAGCAAATCCCTGGTGGAAACCCTGCGGCTCAAACCGCACCTGGCCACCATGCAACGCCTCAAGCGCATGCAGAACAACGGCTTGCGGGCGCTGGAAAACCTCAATGTCCATCTCAAGGATCAGACCTTGAGCCTGGAAGCCCGGGAAGCCCTCGACGATGCGCGTCGGTTGCTGGCGGAATCCCAGCAATTGCTGGTGGAAAAAAACGCCGAGCTGGACGAGTTCGCCTGGCAGGCCAGTCAACGCGCGCAAGTCCTGTACGACACCGCGTTGGCCTGTCGCATGCGGCCGTTTGCCGATGTCCTGAGCGGGCAAGTGCGCATGGTCCGCGACCTGGGGCGCAGCCTCGGTAAACAGGTGCGGCTGGAGATCGAGGGCGAGAAAACCCAGGTTGATCGCGACGTCCTGGAAAAACTCGAAGCGCCGCTGACGCACCTGCTGCGCAACGCCGTCGACCACGGCATCGAATCCCCGGAGCAACGGCTGCTGGCCGGTAAACCGGAGGAAGGTCTGATCCGCCTGCGCGCCTCGCATCAGGCCGGTCTGCTGATGCTGGAGCTGAGCGATGACGGCAACGGCGTCGACCTCGAAAAGGTCCGCCGCAGCATCATCGAACGTCAGTTGTCCCCGGCCGACACCGCCGCGCAGTTGAGCGAAGAGGAACTGCTGACGTTCCTGTTCCTGCCGGGTTTCAGCCTGCGCGACACAGTCACTGAAGTGTCCGGACGCGGCGTAGGCCTTGACGCGGTTCAGCACATGGTCCGCCAGTTGCGCGGCGCGGTGGTGCTGGAGCAGACGGCGGGCGAGGGCAGCCGCTTCCATCTCGAAGTGCCGCTGACCCTGTCGGTGGTGCGCAGCCTGGTGGTGGAGGTCGGCGAAGAGGCGTATGCGTTTCCACTGGCCCACATCGAGCGCATGTGCGACCTGGAGCCGGCGGACATCGTGCAGGTCGAAGGCCGTCAGCATTTCTGGTACGAAGGCCGGCATGTCGGGTTGGTCGCGGCCAGCCAATTGCTTCAGCGTCCGGCGAGCACCAACAGTCAGCAAACCCTCAAGGTCGTGGTCATCCGCGAGCGCGATGCGATCTACGGCGTGGCGGTCGAGCGGTTTGTCGGCGAGCGCACGCTGGTGGTCTTGCCGCTGGACGAGCGTCTGGGCAAAGTGCAGGACATTTCCGCAGGCGCGCTACTCGACGACGGTTCGGTGGTGCTGATCGTCGACGTCGAAGACATGTTGCGGTCGGTGGACAAACTGCTCAATACCGGGCGTCTGGAGCGGATTGCCCGTCACAGCAATCAGGCGGCCGAAGCCGCGCGCAAACGGGTTCTGGTGGTCGACGATTCGCTGACCGTCCGCGAGTTGCAACGCAAACTGTTGCTCAATCGCGGCTACGACGTGGCCGTGGCGGTGGACGGCATGGATGGCTGGAATGCCCTGCGTTCCGAGGATTTCGATCTGCTGATCACCGACATCGATATGCCGCGCATGGACGGTATCGAACTGGTGTCTTTGTTGCGCCGTGACAACCGCCTGCAATCGCTGCCGGTGATGGTGGTGTCCTACAAGGATCGCGAAGAAGACCGTCGTCGTGGACTGGACGCCGGGGCCGACTATTATCTAGCCAAAGCCAGTTTTCACGACGACGCCCTGCTTGATGCAGTGGTTGAGCTCATAGGAGGAGCGCGGGCATGAAAATCGCAATCGTCAACGACATGCCCATGGCCGTGGAGGCCCTGCGCCGCGCCTTGGCGTTTGAGCCGGAGCATCAAGTGATCTGGGTCGCCAGCAACGGCGCCGAGGCCGTGCAACGTTGCGTGGAAAACACCCCGGACCTGATCCTGATGGACCTGATCATGCCAGTGATGGATGGTGTCGAGGCAACGCGGCGAATCATGGCCGAGACGCCGTGTGCCATCGTGATCGTCACGGTCGACCGCCAGCAGAACGTGCACCGGGTGTTCGAGGCCATGGGCCACGGCGCTTTGGATGTGGTCGATACGCCGGCAATTGGTGCCGGCAATGCCCAGGAAGCAGCGGCGCCGCTGCTGCGCAAAATCCTCAACATTGGTTGGCTGATCGGCGACAAGGGCAATCGCGTGCGACCTGCGCCGGGCCCGTTGCGCCACTCAGGTTCCCGGCAAAAACTGATCGCCATCGGTTCCTCCGCAGGCGGGCCGGCAGCCCTGGAGATTCTGCTCAAAGGGCTGCCGATAAATTTTTCCGCCGCTATTGTGCTGGTGCAACACGTGGACCAGGTGTTCGCCGCCGGCATGGCCGAATGGCTCAGCGGCGCCAGCGGCCTGAACGTGCGCCTGGCCCAGGAAGGCGAGCCACCGCAGGCGGGCACGGTGCTGCTGGCCGGCACCAACCACCATATTCGTTTATTGAAAAACGGCACGCTGGCGTACACCGCCGAGCCGGTCAACGAGATCTATCGGCCCTCGATCGATGTGTTTTTCGAGAGCGTGGCCAGTTACTGGAATGGCGATGCCGTAGGGGTTTTATTGACCGGCATGGGACGCGATGGCGCGCAGGGGCTTAAACTCATGCGCCAACAGGGTTACCTGACCATCGCTCAGGACCAACAAAGCAGCGCGGTGTATGGCATGCCGAAAGCGGCAGCGGCCATCGACGCCGCTGCAGAAATTCGCCCGCTGGACAAGATAGCGCCACGATTGCTGGAGATTTTTGCCAAATGACTATGCTCAGCAGCAATCCTGGCCCAGGCAGTACTCAGGTGACCGCACATGAATGACTTACAGCTCGACGGCTTCAAAACCGACGAAAACGCCGCCATGGTGTTGTTGGTGGACGATCAGGCCATGATCGGCGAAGCGGTGCGCCGCGGGTTGTCGAATGAAGAAAACATCGACTTCCACTTCTGCGCCGACCCGCATCAGGCGATTGCGCAAGCGATCCGGATCAAGCCGACGGTGATTCTCCAGGACCTGGTCATGCCCGGTCTCGACGGCCTGAGCCTGGTGCGCGAATACCGCAATCACCCGGCCACCAAGGACATTCCGATCATCGTGCTGTCGACCAAGGAAGACCCGCTGATCAAAAGCGCGGCATTCGCGGCCGGGGCCAATGATTACCTGGTCAAACTGCCGGACAACATCGAACTGGTGGCGCGCATCCGCTATCACTCGCGTTCCTACATGACCCTGCTGCAGCGTGACGCCGCGTACCGCGCGTTGCGGGTCAGCCAGCAGCAGTTGCTCGACACCAACCTGGTGCTGCAACGCCTGATGAACTCGGACGGCCTGACGGGCCTGTCGAACCGTCGTCACTTCGACGAGTACCTGGAACTGGAATGGCGACGTTCGTTGCGCGACCAGAGCCAATTGTCGTTGCTGATGATTGATGTGGACTACTTCAAGTCCTACAACGACAACTTTGGCCACCTCGAAGGCGACGAAGCCCTGCGCAAAGTCGCGACGGCCATCCGCGACGCCAGCGCCCGACCTTCTGACTTGCCGGCCCGTTATGGAGGCGAAGAATTCGCGCTGGTCCTGCCCAATACATCACCGGGCGGTGCGCGACTGGTGGCGGAAAAACTGCGCCAGACCGTGGCGGCACTGAAAATCCCGCACATTTCACCGAGCGAAGGCTCAAGCCTGACCATCAGCATCGGCCTGTCGACCATGACCCCGCAACCGGGCGCCGATTGCCGTCAATTGATTTCGGCGGCGGACAAGGGGCTGTATCTGGCGAAGAACAATGGGCGCAATCAGGTGGGTATCGAGTAACAGGCGACCTCATTTCCTGTAGGAGCCGGCTTGCTGCGGGCGGCGTTCCGACGATAGCGTCCGTCCAGCCAATAAACAGGTTGACTGACCCACCGCTATCGTCGGAACGCCGCCCGCAGCAAGCCGGCTCCTACAGGGGGCACGTACGCTTTTGATTCCCACCACTCATCAGGCCGAGCGTTAGCTCGCCTTCAGCTCTTGATCTGAGCGCCCCCTCGAGAGGCCGAGTGGAGGTTCTGCGCAGTGGGCAACCCGGCATGGATGCCGGGTTAGCCGCCCCCGGCCATGGATGGCCGATGGCGGCGGGCCCACGGAGCAGGACCGGAGCGAGGGCATGCCGAGCCTGGGCGAGGCACCGAACGAAAGGGGCAAGAGCCCTTGGTTACTTGGGGCTTCTCCAAGTGACTCGCCGTAAGGGCGAAACCGATAGCCGCCGTTACCGCAGAAACGGATATGTACACCCGAGAGAAAATGGTCGGTTAACAGTCCGCCATCGCCAGCAAGCCGGCTCCTACAGTTGATCGGTGTACGGCCGCTCCGAAAACGCATCGGGCCTTTTCGGCCAAGCGGGCTGCCGTTTCCGGCCGTTTGCCGTTATACTCGCCGGCTTTCAAAAGTTCGCCAACGAGTGCTGCCCGCCATGGAAATCAACCCGATCCTTAACAGTATCAAGGACCTGTCCGAGCGCTCCGAAACTATTCGGGGGTATCTTTGACTACGATCAAAAGCATGAGCGTCTGACCGAAGTCAATCGCGAGCTTGAAGATCCGTCTGTCTGGAACAACCCGTCGTACGCTCAGGAACTGGGCCGCGAGCGGTCCCTGCTGGCGCAGATCGTCGAAACCCTCGACGAAATGCACGCCGGCCTGGCCGACGCCAAAGACCTGCTGCTGATGTCCGCAGAAGAAGAAGACCAGGCCGCCGTCGATGACGTCGCCGCCGAAGTCGAACGCCTGCGCGAATCGCTGGAAAAACTCGAATTCCGTCGCATGTTCAGCGGTGAAATGGACGCCAACAACGCCTACCTGGACATCCAGGCCGGCTCCGGCGGCACCGAGGCCCAGGACTGGGCCAACATCCTGCTGCGCATGTACCTGCGCTGGGCTGACAAACGCGGTTTCGACGCGACCATCATGGAACTGTCGGCCGGTGAAGTCGCCGGTATCAAGGGCGCCACCGTGCACATCAAGGGCGAATACGCCTTCGGCTGGCTGCGTACCGAAATCGGCGTGCACCGCTTGGTGCGCAAGAGCCCGTTCGACTCCGGCAACCGTCGCCACACCTCGTTCTCGGCCGTGTTCGTGTCGCCGGAAATCGATGACAACATCGAAATCGACATCAACCCGTCGGACCTGCGCATCGACACCTACCGCTCCTCCGGTGCCGGTGGTCAGCACGTAAACACCACCGACTCGGCCGTACGTATCACCCACGTACCGTCCAACACCGTGGTCAGCTGCCAGAACGAACGCTCCCAGCACGCCAACAAAGACACCGCGATGAAAATGTTGCGGGCGCGCTTGTACGAGCAGGAAGTGCAGAAACGCAACGCCGCCTCGCAAGCCCTGGAAGACACCAAGTCGGACATCGGCTGGGGTCACCAGATTCGCTCCTACGTACTCGATGCGTCGCGAATCAAGGATTTGCGCACTAACATCGAACGCAGCGACTGCGACAAGGTGCTCGACGGCGACATCGACGAATACCTGGTAGCGAGCCTGAAACAAGGCCTGTAACGCCGCCCCCCCTGTAGGAGCCGGCTTGCCGGCGATCCCCGGCCCCACGCCGGGGACAACGAACCTGATGGAATATTTAAAGACATGAGCGACCTAGAACTCGACCCGCAAGCCCTGCAACAGGAAGAAAACTCCCTGATCGCCCTGCGCAAGGAAAAGCTTGCTGCCGAGCGCGCCAAGGGCAATGCCTTCCCGAACGACTTCCGCCGCGAAAACTACTGCGAAGACTTGCAGAAACAGTACGTGGACAAGACCAAGGAAGAGCTCGCAGAGGCTGCAATCCCGGTCAAGGTTGCCGGTCGCATCATGCTCAACCGTGGCTCGTTCATGGTGATCCAGGACATGACCGGTCGCATCCAGGTCTACGTCAACCGCAAGACCCTGTCCGAAGAAACCCTGGCCGCGGTGAAAACCTGGGACATGGGCGACATCATCGCCGCCGAAGGCACCCTGGCCCGTTCCGGCAAGGGCGACCTGTACGTTGAAATGACCAGCGTGCGCCTGCTGACCAAATCTCTGCGCCCGCTGCCGGACAAGCACCACGGCCTGACCGACACCGAACAGCGCTATCGTCAGCGTTACGTTGACCTGATCGTCAACGAAGACGTGCGCCAGACCTTCCGCGTGCGTTCGCAAGTGATTGCGCACATCCGCAGCTTCCTGATGCAGCGTGACTTCCTGGAAGTGGAAACTCCGATGCTGCAAACCATTCCGGGCGGCGCGGCGGCCAAGCCGTTCGAAACGCACCACAACGCGCTGGACATGGAAATGTTCCTGCGTATCGCGCCTGAGCTGTACCTCAAGCGTCTGGTGGTTGGCGGCTTCGAGAAAGTGTTCGAGATCAACCGCAACTTCCGTAACGAAGGCGTTTCGACTCGTCACAACCCTGAATTCACCATGTTGGAGTTCTACCAGGCTTACGCCGACTACGAAGACAACATGGACCTGACCGAAGAACTGTTCCGCGAGCTGGCGCAGCTGGTTCTGGGCAGCACCGACGTGCCTTACGGCGACAAGGTGTTCCATTTCGGCGAACCGTTCGTGCGTCTGTCGGTGTTCGATTCGATCCTCAAGTACAACCCTGAGCTGACTGCCGATGATCTGAATGACATCGACAAGGCCCGCGCCATCGCCAAGAAAGCCGGCGCCAAGGTGCTGGGTTTCGAAGGCCTGGGCAAATTGCAGGTGATGATTTTCGAAGAGCTGGTCGAGCACAAGCTGGAGCAGCCGCACTTTATTACCCAGTACCCGTTTGAAGTGTCGCCGCTGGCCCGTCGCAACGACGACAACCCGAACGTCACCGACCGTTTCGAATTGTTCATCGGTGGCCGTGAAATCGCCAACGCCTACTCCGAGTTGAACGACGCGGAAGACCAGGCCGAGCGCTTCATGGCGCAGGTGGCCGACAAGGACGCCGGCGACGACGAAGCCATGCACTACGACGCCGATTTCGTTCGCGCGCTGGAGTACGGCATGCCGCCAACGGCCGGTGAAGGCATCGGCATCGACCGTCTGGTGATGCTGCTGACCAACTCCCCGTCGATCCGCGACGTGATCCTGTTCCCGCACATGCGGCCGCAAGCGTAAGTGTTTCAATTAAAAAGCCGCCTATAACAGGCGGCTTTTTATTGCCTGTCTGGTACAAACGTATCAAATGGTTACTTTTGAAATGAGAGAGGAATTCCTGTCGTGAACCGTGCAATGGCTCAAGAAGGTGCAGCGGGTATCGCCACTGCGGTCGCTGAAAGTGTTCAGTACCAGGGCCGCAAGGCCAGCCGTCAGGGCAGTGAGCAGCGTCGACAGGACATTCTCGATGCGGCCATGCGCATTGTCGTGCGCGATGGCGTGCGGGCCGTGCGTCACCGTGCGGTTGCTGCAGAAGCGGGTGTGCCACTGTCGGCCACCACTTACTATTTCAAGGACATCGATGACTTGCTCACCGATACCTTTGCCCAATATGTGGAACGCAGCGCGGCGTTCATGGCCAAGTTGTGGGTGAACAATGAAGGGCTGCTGCGCGAGATGGTCGTCAGCGGCGACGGCAGCCCCGAGTCGCGCTCGCAACTGGCGGACGACATTGCACGGTTGATGGCGGACTATGTTCACCGGCAACTGATCAACCGTCGCGAACACCTGATGGCCGAACAGGCGTTCCGTCAGGAAGCGCTGCTGAACCCGCGCCTGGCGGAGCTGGTGCGCTCGCATCAGCAGATTCTCCTGCAGGGTACGTGTCAGCTTTTCCAGGTTTTGGGTTCCCGTGAGCCACACCAAGATGCCAAAGTGTTGACGGCGATTATCGGACGGATGGAATATCAGGGGCTGCTCAACGACGCCGAGCCTGACGCCGAAGCTGAAATGCTCGGTATCCTGACCCGCTACATGCACTTGGTATTGGCGTCGGTGTGATCCTGCGATGAACCTGTAGGAGCGAGGCTTGCCCGCGAAGGCGATTTAACATTCAACAGATGATGTGTTGACTGACACATCGCCTTCGCGGGCAAGCCACGCTCCTACAGGGATCGTGAGCATTCGGGGATTGTGTTCATAGGGAGTGTTGAATGAAAGCCTGGCGCGTCGTTGTGATCGCCTTGTCGATCCTGCTGCTCAGTGGCTGTCTGGTGACCTTCAGGGAGCCATTGCCCACGAGCGACCCCGCGCCCAAAGGATTACTCGGCAAATGGACCAGCACCAACGCCTGGGGCGAGCCGCTGAACCTGGAGCTGACGCGCATCGGCGAAAATCGCTATCAGGCGGTCAGCTACTTCAAGGCCAAACCCAAGGAACGCGAAGCCTATCCCTTCACCGTCTCGCGCCATGGCAACCGCTGGTACCTGTCGGCGAAAGTCCCGGCACAGTTCGGCGGGCATTTCACCATTGCCGGTTTCGAACTCACCGACAAGCATGAACTGGTGGTTTACAACCTCGACCTCGAGCAGATCAACCAGGCCCTGGGGCAAAAAGTCCTCAGCGGCGAAGGTTTCCAGACCGACGACGGCGACGGCGTGCTGATCAACACACGCATGGACCAAGTCTTCGCTTACCTCGACGATCCGGCCAATTCCGATGTCTTCGTCGAAGCCGTGCGCTATCAGCGCCTGGCCAAAGCCAAATAAACCCAGCACATAACGGTTTTTCTACAGGAGTTTCGGGTGGACGATTACCAGCAGACGATACGCATGTTGTCCGATCGCATTGTGCTGGCGCAGACGCCGATTCGCGTCCTGGATGCAGTGAAGTGGGACGACAGCATCCGCAAGGGTTTCCTCAAGGCCAAGGGCAAGGAAATGCCGGCGGTGGACCGTGATTACTACCTGAACCGGCCGCTGTCCTTCGACTCCAGCAAAGTGAAACTGGAATTCCAGAACATCGAGCGTGACATCACCCGCCAGCTTGGCCAGTTCAACCCGGTCGGCCAGATCATGCGGCGCATGTGCAAGGAATACCGGATGGTGGTGCGCATGCTTGAAGCGCGCGGCACTGAGGATTTCGGCCTGATTTCCCAAGAGTTGTATGGCGCGGCATCCGATGCGTTTCATGCCGGTGACCCGACCCTGTCCGACCTCGGCCTGATGCTCTCCGATTATCTGAATAACATCGATGGTCGTGGTGACCTGAAGGATGAGCCGAAAATCCTCACCGCCAAGGACGCCGTGCATTTGTTGCAAACCCGGCTGAGCAAAGTGTTTGGCGAGGCCGAGGAAACCATTCGGGTGTTCGAGTCCGACGGCATCGTCGCCGATGCGGCGGCCGGCGCCGACTACATCAAGATCCGCACCGACGCGATGTTCAACGAGCGCGACGTGCGGGCGCTGGAAGTCCATGAAGGGCTGGTGCATGTCGGCACTACGCTCAACGGTCTGAACCAGCCGATCTGCACCTTCCTGTCCAAGGGGCCGCCCTCGTCGACGGTGACCCAGGAAGGCCTGGCGATCCTGATGGAAATCATCACCTTCGCCTCCTACCCGAGTCGCCTGCGCAAGCTGACCAACCGTACCCGCGCCATTCACATGGTGGAGGAGGGCGCGGACTTCCTGCAGATCTTCGAGTTCTTCCGCGAGCAGGGCTTTGAAATGGCGGAAAGCTACGGCAACGCCAGTCGGGTTTTCCGTGGTTCGGTGCCGAACGGTCTGCCATTTACCAAAGACTTGTCCTACCTCAAGGGCTTTATCATGGTTTACAACTACATTCAGTTGGCCGTGCGTAAAGGCAAGCTTGAGCAAGTGCCGCTGCTGTTTTGCGGCAAGACTACGCTGGAAGACATGCGCACCTTGCGCCAGTTGGTGGACGAAGGCCTGGTGGTTCCGCCGAAATACCTGCCGGAACAGTTCCGTGACATGAACGCGCTGTCGGCGTGGATGTGCTTCTCCAACTTCCTGAACCACCTGAGCCTGGACCGGATCGAAGCGGATTACTCCAATATCCTCTAATCAACACATCTCCCTGTAGGAGCTGGCTTGCCGGCGATGAACGATAACGCGGTATGCCTGTTCAACCGCGGTGTGACGATCGCTGGCAAGCCAGCTCCTACAGGGTTGCGTCGTTACCCATTCATATTGCGAGGTTTCAACGGATGAGAATCCTCGGCATCCTCTTCCTTCTTCTAACCCTCGGCGGGTGCAGCTCTTTGCTGTTCTACCCCGAGCCCGGACAGCTGTTCACCCCGGAAAAAGCCAAACTCGAATACCGCGACGTCACCCTCACCACGGCCGACGGCCTCAAGCTGCATGGCTGGTGGCTGCCGGCGAAAAAAGGCGTCGAAGTCAAAGGCACGGTGCTGCACCTGCACGGCAACGGCGGCAATCTGCCGATGCATCTGGGCGGCAGCTGGTGGTTGCCGGAAGAAGGCTATCAAGTGCTGCTGATCGATTATCGCGGTTACGGTCTGTCCGAAGGCGAACCGAGTTTGCCGGCGATCTATCAGGACATCGACGCCGCGTTCAAATGGCTCGACCAGGCGCCGGAGGTCAAAGGCAAACCGTTGATCCTGCTCGGGCAAAGCCTCGGCGGCTCAATGGCCGTGCATTACCTGGTTCAGCATCCCGAACGCCAGAAACAACTCAAGGCCTTCGTCCTCGATGGCGTGCCGGCCAGTTATCGCAGCATCGGCCAATTCGCCCTGAGCAATTCCTGGCTGACGTGGGCGTTCCAGGTGCCGCTTTCGTGGCTGGTGCCGGACGGTGACAGCGCGATCCACTCGATGACGCAGCTCAACGGCGTGCCGAAACTGATCTATCACAGCATCGACGATCCGATCGTGCCCCTTTCCAACGGCATCCGTCTGTATCAAGCTGCGCCGCCGCCGCGAGTGCTGCAACTGACCCGTGGTGGTCATGTGCAGACGTTTGCCGACCCGGTCTGGCGCAAGGTCATGCTGCGATATCTCGATGACCCGCAGCATTTCAACGGCTTGCGCCGCCTGGGTGAAATCCCCAACTACCCGGCACCCCCGAATTCAGAAGATGAACCACCAGAGAGTCCGCAATGAGTGAAGAACGTAACGCCATCCCGCTGATCATCACCGGTATCTGCAGCATCCTCGGCACCGTCGGGGCCCTGTGGTACTACGGTTACCTGCACTTCGCCAAACCCGAAGATGCGCTGCTGCTCAGCGACTTCACCATGCTCAAGACCGTGCCGGGCGAAGACTACAAAGTCTCCCTGGAACCGGCTCCACAAGTGGCCCAGTGCATCGATGGCGTGCTGGTGATGTTCGACACCGAACAGAAAGGCCTGACCGGCGTATTGGTCAACAACAAGAAAAAAGCCGTGCGCTGCATGGGCCAGGAAACCCCGCAGAAGCTGGAGCAGTAACTGTAACGCGGTTAAATCACACAGACCGCGTTGCCTTCATCGCCAGCAAGCCGGCTCCTACAGGTTTGCGTTGATCCTGTAGGAGCCGGCTTGCTGGCAATGGACGCGACGCGGTATACGGTCAAAACCGCGAAAACAAAAAGCCCCGCCGGATCAGATCAGGCGGGGCTTTTGCGTTACGGCGTGAAGCTTAGTTGGCACTCACTGCCGAACGCGGGATCACCGGCTGGTTGTCGTTGGAAATGGTCACTTCTACACGGCGGTTCATGGCACGACCCGAAGCGTCGCCGTTTTCAGCAACCGGGTATTCCTTGCCATAACCCTGGGCAACGATGCGCGCAGGATCAACGCCCATTTTCACCAGTGCCGTGCGCACGGAACCGGCGCGACGCTCGGACAGCGACTGGTTGTGCGACGCCGTGCCGGTGCTGTCGGTGTAGCCTTCGACGATCACCTTGCGGTCCGGGTTTTCCTGAAGGAACTGCGCCAGTTTGTTGATGTTCACCAGGCCGCTGGATTTCAGGTCGGCACGGTCGGTCGCGAACAACACATCACCAAAGGTTACCAGCGTACCGCGATCGGTCTGCTTGGCGTTCAGGCTGTCCTGCAACTGTTTGATCTGCGCATCGCGAGCATCCAGGCGTGCCTGGGCGCGCTGTGCGGCAGCATTCTTCAGATTGGCTTCAGCGGTGCGCAGGGCGATGGTTTGCTTCGCCACTTCAACACGCTGATTGGTCAGATAGGCCAGTTGATCGACCTCGTTCGTGTCTCGTTTGTCCAGATAAGCCTTGTCGGCCTTGTCCAGGTAATCGCTGGCGTCCTTGGTTTCCAGCGCCGCGACTTTGCTCGCCTGTGGGTTGGCTTGCAGGCCGCTGTAGTTGGTGCGGGCCTGTTCAAGGTTCGCGTTAGGCGGCGTGGAGCAGGCAGCCAGTGCAACGCTTGCGGCCAGCAGGGCAGGGATCATCAATTGATTGCGCATGTGGGTATCGTCCTTTTAAGTCGAGTAAGAAGTGCGTCGTGGCGGCGCTTATTGCACGGTGCGCCGGCTTTCCTGACGCAGTTCCTGAACCCCTTTCTGAGAGTCCTTCACGGCCTGTTCGGCTTTGATCGCCTGGGCTTTGCGTTCGGCAACGCGTGCGTCCCACTCGGCCTGTTCGGCGAGCAGGCGGGCTTCGTCGTACTTTTTGTCGTGCATCGCGATTTCGGCTTGTTTGAGCTTGTCCTGGGCGGACTTCATCTCAACCGCCGAGAATTCGGTGCCACCCGCGCTGACGGCGCTGTTCACGGCCGATTGGGTCACGGCGTATTGCTCGGTCGGCGGGTTACCGGCGCAACCGGCCAGAACGAAGCTGCTGCCGATGGCCAGGGCGGCCAGTTTCAGGCTGCGCAGGGGGGTGGAAGCGGACGTGGCAGTGCTGATCTTCATGGTCTTCAACTCCATTGGAATAACTCCTGAAAAACTGAACATCCATCCTGGGCAAGGAGCCGCAACCATCAATTTTCGAAGCGTTTTGAAACGGCCGTCCCAGGCGTGGTTACTGGTTACGACCCGAGGCATTTTTTAAAAGTTCAGAGAAGATGGCCTGTTGCCCGAAAAAACTTTGACCGAACGGACAAGGCTCTAAATAGGGAACTTTGGTGATAGAAGGGGGTATTCCAAGGGCGGAAACACGCAATTGTTGAAAGTCACGCAGGTCAAATGTGGGAGCGAGCCTGCTCGCGATGGCGGCTTAACATTCAACATTGATGTCGCCTGACACACCGCTATCGCGAGCAGGCTCGCTCCCACAGGGGATGTGGTGAATTCAGTGCTTCTGCTTGTCCTCACCAGACGACAAATCGTGCAAATGCCGCCGGGACAACGCGAGAAAACGCGGGGTCGGGCCGATGTCTTCGTACAGCGGATCGCCTTCTTCGTCGGTGGCCACGATGGTCGAGCCTTTCACGTACGGGAAGCTCTTTTCCAGCTCTTCGAGTGCCGCGCCGATCAACTCGCCGAGCAGTTCTTCAGGGTGCCGCTTGGGGTACATCTCGATGATCGCCGCCAAGCGCGCGGCGGCCTCCACATCCAGATGAATCGAGTAGCCAGTGTCGGTCAGGCGACCCTTGGCGTTTTCTTCCCAATGATGGGCAAGCTCGCGGATTTTCATAAAAACCTCATGGCGCGCCTGCTCATGGCAGGCCGGGTAAGTGTCCGGTCACGGCCGGCGAAAGCCGTTGTGCGGCTTACTCTTCAGACTAGCTTGCGTGCCCGGGGTTTAAAGTCCCTTCGTCGTGTGCTTGTAAGAAGCGCTTTACGACGGCACTCTTAAACCACAAGGCACCCCGGATTTTTTCGCTGGAGAACGGCTGATGACCGATATTGATGCACGCTTGCGCGAGGATGTTCACCTGTTGGGTGAGCTGTTGGGCAACACCATTCGTGAACAGTACGGGGACGATTTTCTCGACAAGATCGAGCAGATCCGCAAAGGCGCCAAGGCCGACCGTCGTGGTTCGATGGACGCCGAACTGAGCGCCAGCCTCAATCAGCTGAGCGAAGACGAGTTGCTGCCGGTGGCGCGGGCGTTCAACCAGTTTCTCAACCTGGCCAACATCGCCGAGCAATATCAACTGATCCATCGCCGCGAAGAATCCCAACCCGCGCCGTTCGAGGCGCGCGTGTTGCCGGAGTTGCTAACGCGCCTGCTGGCCGAAGGTCATGCGGCCGAATCCCTGGCACGACAGTTGGGGCGCCTGGAAATCGAACTGGTGTTGACTGCGCACCCGACCGAAGTCGCCCGCCGCACGCTGATCCAGAAATACGACGCCATTGCCGCGCAACTTGCCGCTCAGGATCACCGCGACCTGACCAGCGCCGAGCGCGAGCAGATTCAATCGAAATTGCAGCGCCTGATCGCCGAAGCCTGGCACACCGAAGAAATCCGTCGCACCCGGCCGACACCGGTGGACGAAGCCAAATGGGGCTTCGCGGTGATCGAGCATTCGCTGTGGCAAGCGATCCCGAACTATTTGCGCAAGGCCGATAAGGCTCTACATGACGCCATCGGCCTGCATTTGCCGCTGGAAGCCGCGCCGATTCGCTTTGCTTCGTGGATGGGCGGCGACCGCGATGGCAACCCCAACGTGACGGCTGCCGTGACCCGTGAGGTGTTGCTGCTGGCACGCTGGATGGCCGCCGATCTGTACGTGCGCGATGTCGATCACCTCGCCGCCGAGCTGTCGATGCAACAGGCCAGCGACGCGCTGAAAGCCAAGGCCGGCGACAGCGCCGAACCCTATCGTGCCGTCCTTAAACAGCTACGTGAACGCCTGCGCGCCACTCGAAGCTGGGCCCACACTTCCTTGACAACCGCCACGCCGGCCCCCGCCGATGTGCTGCAAAACAACCGCGATTTGCTCGACCCGCTGGAGCTCTGCTACCAGTCGCTGCATGAGTGCGGCATGGGCGTGATCGCTGATGGGCCGCTGCTCGATTGCCTGCGTCGTGCGGTGACCTTCGGCTTGTTCCTGGTGCGCCTCGATGTGCGTCAGGACTCGTCCCGTCACACGGCGGCGATGACGGAAATCACCGATTACCTCGGCCTCGGTCGCTACGAAGACTGGAGCGAAGAGGAGCGCATCGCCTTCCTGATGCGCGAGTTGAACAACCGTCGGCCGTTGTTGCCGACGTACTTCAAACCCTCCGCCGACACCGCTGAAGTGCTCGCCACGTGCCGGGAAATCGCCGCCGCACCGGGCGCTTCGCTTGGTTCGTACGTGATCTCCATGGCGGGCGCCGCTTCCGACGTGCTGGCCGTGCAACTGCTGCTTAAAGAGTCTGGTGTTTTGCGGCCGATGCGCGTGGTGCCGCTGTTCGAAACCCTTGCCGACCTCGATAACGCCGGCCCGGTGATTGAAAAACTGTTGCTGCTGCCGGGTTATCGCGCGCGCCTGCAAGGCCCGCAGGAAGTGATGATCGGCTATTCCGACTCGGCCAAGGATGCCGGCACCACGGCGGCGGCCTGGGCGCAATATCGGGCGCAGGAACGTCTGGTCGACATCTGTCGCGAGCAGCAAGTGGAACTGCTGTTGTTCCACGGTCGCGGTGGCACCGTGGGGCGTGGTGGCGGTCCGGCGCACGCGGCGATTCTGTCGCAGCCGCCGGGCTCGGTGGCGGGGCGTTTTCGCACCACCGAGCAGGGAGAAATGATTCGTTTCAAATTCGGCCTGCCGGACATCGCCGAGCAAAATCTCAACCTGTACCTGGCGGCGGTGCTGGAGGCGACGTTGTTGCCACCGCCACCACCGCAACCCGCCTGGCGCCATTTGATGGACGAATTGGCGGCAGACGGTGTCAGTGCTTACCACGCCGTGGTGCGGGAAAATCCGCAATTCGTCGAGTATTTCCGCCAGTCCACCCCGGAGCAGGAGTTGGGGCGCCTGCCACTGGGCAGTCGCCCGGCCAAGCGCCGCGCCGGCGGGATCGAAAGCCTGCGGGCGATCCCATGGATCTTCGGTTGGACCCAGACACGCTTGATGCTGCCGGCCTGGCTCGGCTGGGAAGCCGCGTTAAGCAAGGCGCTGGCACGCGGCGAAGGCGAGCTGCTGGGGCAAATGCGCGAGCAGTGGCCGTTTTTCCGTACGCGCATCGATATGCTGGAAATGGTCCTGGCCAAGGCCGACGCGGATATCGCCCGCTCCTACGATGAGCGGCTGGTCGAGCCGGATCTGCTGCCTTTGGGTGCGCACTTACGCGACCTATTGTCGCAGGCGTGTTCGATTGTTCTGGGGTTGACCGGTCAGTCGCAGCTACTGGCACATAGCCCAGCTACCCTCGAATTCATCCGCTTGCGCAACACCTACCTCGACCCGCTTCATCTATTGCAGGCCGAATTACTGGCACGTTCGCGCCTGCAGGAAGTGGCGCAGGGCAGCCCGGTAGAACAGGCGTTGCTGGTGTCTGTGGCGGGGATTGCCGCCGGTTTGCGAAATACCGGCTAAGGTTTTCGTCGTGGGTTCGGGCACTCGACGCGGGCGTCGAGTGCCGGTTTGCGCGGGGTTGGAAAGTGCTGCAAGGCGACACTTAATGATGGGGTTGCGACTTGGGGTACCCCGTCGCAAGGTCACGCAAGGCGCGGGTTTCTCCGACTTTCGACGGCTTGTGTGCGTAGGATCTGCTGTGTATCTTGATCAGCCTTTGGCCGTTTGGGCGGTCACGACCCTGTTTTGAGATTGGCCCCACGAGGCGAATCCTTTGTTATCTATATAAAAATTGAGGAGCACATCGATGCGCGTCATTCTGCTGGGAGCTCCCGGGGCCGGTAAAGGTACTCAGGCTAAGTTCATCACCGAAAAGTTCGGCATCCCGCAAATCTCCACTGGCGACATGCTGCGTGCTGCGGTCAAGGCCGGCACCGAGCTGGGCCTGATCGCCAAGAGCGTCATGGACAGCGGTGGTCTGGTTTCCGATGACCTGATCATCAATCTGGTCAAGGAACGCATCAGCCAGGCGGATTGCGCCAACGGTTTCCTGTTCGACGGTTTCCCGCGCACCATTCCTCAGGCTGAAGCCCTGGTGAAGGCCGGCGTCGAGCTGGACCATGTGGTCGAAATCGCGGTTGATGACGAAGAAATCGTTCAGCGTATCGCTGGTCGTCGTGTTCACGAGGCCAGCGGCCGCGTGTACCACACCGTCTACAACCCGCCAAAAGTTGCTGGTAAAGACGACATCACCGGTGAAGATCTGGTGCAGCGCAAGGACGACACTGAAGAAACCGTGCGTCATCGCCTGTCGGTCTACCACTCGCAGACCAAGCCACTGGTGGATTTCTACCAGAAGCTGTCGGCGGCTCAAGGCAAACCGAAGTACAGCCACATTGCTGGCGTCGGTTCGGTTGAAGCGATCACCGGCAAGGTGCTTGAAGCGCTGAGCTGAAAAGTCTGAATCGCTTCATCTTCTACGGCCCGCTTGCGGGCCGTAGTTGTTTATACTGGCGCACTTTTTCTGACCTCTCTTACGGAAACATCGATGAGCACCTTGCTGGCCCTGGACACCGCGACTGAAGCTTGCTCCGTTGCCTTGCTGCATGACGGCAAAGTGACGAGCCATTACGAGGTGATCCCGCGCCTGCATGCGCAGAAGCTGTTGCCGATGATCCAGCAATTGCTCGCCGATGCCGGGACCACCTTGCAAGCGGTCGATGCCATCGCTTTTGGCCGTGGGCCGGGCGCATTCACTGGCGTGCGTATCGCCATCGGCGTGGTACAGGGCCTGGCGTTTGCCCTGGATCGCCCGGTCCTGCCGGTGTCGAACCTGGCGGTGCTGGCGCAGCGGGCGTATCGCGAACACGGTGTAAGCCAGGTCGCGGCCGCCATCGATGCGCGCATGGATGAAGTGTATTGGGGCTGCTACCGCGAAACGGCGGGTGAGATGCGTCTGGTCGGCAACGAAGCCGTATTGCCGCCGGAAGTGGCGGCGTTGCCGGCGGATGCCAGCGGTGACTGGTTTGGCGCCGGCACCGGTTGGGGTTATGCCGAACGCATCGCCGTCAGCCTGAGCGGTCAGGACGCGGGCATGCTGCCTCACGCCGAAGACCTGCTGACCTTGGCGCGATTTGCCTGGGAACGGGGTGAAGCGATTGTGGCGGATGAGGCGCAGCCGGTTTATCTGCGGGACAAGGTTGCGACGCCCAAGGCGCGTTGATTTCCGGTACCGAGTTGGCCTTATCGCTGGCAAGCCAGCTCCTACAGGATTATCGCTAACCTTGTAGGAGCTGGCTTGCCAGCGATGGCGGTCCAACACCAATCGTCGTTTTATCCCCCCGCCTTTAAACCTTTTCGCAATTCTGTGTTCTAGTTATCACCAAGCGGTTTGCGAAGTGGGCTATGCGCCACTAAACTGCCATCACTGATACTGAGCATGACATTATGCGCATAGACGGCCTTTCCTCTCAGTCCTACCCCATCAAGCGCAAGCCTCGCAAAGGGCATGTGGTTGAAGACGAATCCGTCGATATCGAGGGCGAGCTGGAATTCCCTTCGGAAGAGCAAATGGCCGCCCGCGCCGCCAAAGCCTCCGCGCAGCGCCTGAGCAATCTGCCAGCGCGCCAACAAGACATGATTTACCACCGCGCCATGAGCAAAAGCGTCGCGATGGCCCTGGCCAGCTACCTCAGCACCGCCAATTTTGTCGATTGGGATTCGGATGTGATGGGTCTCGACCTGTATATCTAATGCGGCTGCCTTACTACCTCGGCTGCCCATCCTGGAGTGAAAACGCCTGGCGCGATTACCTTTATCCGCAAGACGCGAAAACCTCCGAGTTTCTCAATCTGTATTCTCAAGTATTCAACGCCGTGGAAGGCAATACGACCTTCTACGCGAGCCCGGCTGCCAGCACCGTGCAGCGTTGGGCCGAGACCATGCCCGAAGACTTTCGCTTCACCGCCAAATTTCCCGGCGACATCAGCCACGGCGGTGACCTGCGCGAACAATTGACCGCCACCGAAACCTTCCTGCAATTGCTCAGCCCTTTGGGCGAGCGGGTGTCGCCGCTGTGGTTGCAGTTGTCGAAAAGCTTCACGCCGCAACGATTGCACGAGCTGGCGGGTTTTATCGACGCAGTGGATCGGCCGCTGGCCATCGAAGTGCGACATGACGATTTCTTCGCCAAGGGTGAGGCCGAGCGCTCGCTCAATCGCATGCTGCTGGATCGCGGTGTCGAACGTATTTGCCTCGATCCGCGGGCGTTGTTCAGTTGCACGTCCACCGATCCGTCGGTGCTCCATGCCCAATCGAAGAAACCCAGGGTTCCGCCCCGCCCGGCGGCCTTCACGCAATTCCCGCAAGTGCGCTTCATCGGCCATCCGCAACTGGAAGCCAACGACCCGTTCCTGGTGCCCTGGGTCGAGAAAATCGCCCTGTGGATCGAAGAGGGGCGCACGCCCTATATCTTCCTGCACACCGCCGACAACCTGCTGGCGGCGAAACTGGCGCAACGTTTTCACGCACAACTGATGCTGCGTTTGCCTGGCTTGCCGCCGCTGCCTGAGCTATACAGAGAGCCCGCCGCCGAGCAACTTGGCCTGCTCTGAGGCGGATTCCCTGCCTTTTCAGGAGCCTGCCAATGGATGCGCAAACCCTTCGAGCCCAAGCCTTCAAAGCACTGCATGAACGCGCCGGGGCTTTTGTCATTCCCAACCCGTGGGACGCCGGCTCGGCGAAAATGCTCGCCAACCTGGGCTTCGAGGCGTTGGCGACCACCAGTGCCGGTTTTGCCTTTTCTCAGGGGCGACCCGATGGCGGGCTGACGCTGGACGATACCCTGGCGAACGTTCGGGCGATTGTCGCGGCGACGGACCTGCCGGTTGCGGTCGATCTGGAAAACGGTTTTGCCGACGACCCCGCCGAATGCGCCCAAAGCATTCTGCGAGCCGCTGCAGCAGGCGCTGTCGGTGGTTCGATCGAAGACGCCACGGGACGTGCAGACGCGCCGATTTACTGCTTCGAGCATGCAGTGGCGCGAATCGAAGCTGCTGTCGCCGCCGCCCGCAGTTTGCCGTTCCCGTTCACGCTGACGGCCCGGGCCGAAAATTTTCTGCATGGCAATCCCGATCTGGACGACACCATTCGCCGCTTGCAAGCCTTCGCCGAAGCGGGCGCCGACGTGCTCTATGCGCCAGGTTTGCGCAATGCTGAAGACGTGTTGGCGGTGGTGCGCGCCGTGGCGCCGAAACCGGTCAATGTGTTGATGTCCGGCGGGTTGAAACTGACGGTCGAGCAGTTGAGCGAAATGGGCGTCAAGCGCATCAGCGTCGGTTCGGCGCTCGCGCTGGCAGCGCTTGGCGAATTCTACCGCGCGGCCGAAGAGATCAAGACCTCGGGCACGTTCGGCTTTACCTCGCGGTCGATGCCGTACGCACAGGCCAATCAATTGTTCAAAGGCTGAAAACGCGGTTTTTGCGGGTGATCGCTCACCCGCTACAAACTGATGCGGCTGCGTGAGGAGAGGGTGTCGCTGAGGGTCAGGCGGCGATGCGCAGGTTCTGCAACACGATCGGGCGAGCCCAGCCGATATCGAAATCGAAGTTTTTCTGTTGTTCCGCCAGCTCTTCCGGCGGGAACGGCGGGAATGGCTTGTCCAGCAGGTCCATTTCGAATTCGGCGATCGGCAGGTGCAGTGGGCGTGGTTGTGGCGCCGGGCCGGCTTCTGGCACGGGTTGCCCTGCCGTCAGTACGATCGGGCGAACCCAGCCACTTTCGAAGTTCTGCTGCTTTTGCTGGGCAGCGATTTCTTCCGGTGGGAACGGTGGGAATGGTTTGTCGGCCAGGTCCATTTCGAACTCGGCGATCGGCAGGAACAGCGGCTCGGGTGGCTTGACCTGGGTTTCCTTCACATCGCATTCGCGCTGGGAAACGATGTGCGCCAGCAGTTCGCTGCCAACTGTGGGTTCTTCCGGGCTTTCGAGATCGACCGGTGGAAAGTTGAGAGACGCCGGCACGACATCGCCCGACTGATCGGCCAGGGCATGGGCAAAGAAATCTTGCCACAGGTGACTGACGCCGCTCAGTGCTTGGGAGTTTCGCAGGCCAAAATCGCCGTGGGGCGAGATGTAACCTATCGATGTGCGTTGAATGTCTGACATTTCTCTCGGTCGACGCTCAGCTCTGGCAAAATGCTCGTTAGTTTTGTTATCGGCCGTTTCTGCCGATCATTAATTTTTTTGAGCGTGTTTTCCCATGATTGAGCAACCGGCGGCTTGCCGCATCCATGTCGAGGCCCTGGGCACGGCTTTTCAGCCACAGGCCGAGCAATGGGCCGAGCGCCTGGGCCTGCCTTTGCAGGTCGATGACGGCGAATTTGCCTTGCAGGTGGGTGAACAGGGTTTGCAATTGCAACAGCTCGGCCCGGACGCACCGGGACCGGTGCGGGTGGACTTCGTCGAGGGTGGCGCCGCCCATCGCCGCTTGTTCGGCGGTGGCACCGGCCAGATGATCGCCAAGGCGGTCGGCATCGCCCAAGGCGTGCGCCCGCGGGTGCTGGACGCCACGGCAGGGCTGGGCAAGGATGCATTCGTGCTGGCGAGCCTGGGTTGTGAGATGAGCCTGATCGAACGTCAGCCGCTGATCGGCGCCCTGCTTGAAGATGGCCTGGCGCGCGGCGCGGAAGATTTCGACGTGGCGTCGATTGTGGCGCGCATGCGATTGCTCAAGGGCAACTCGATCGAAGTCATGCGCAACTGGGAAGGCGAGCCGCCGCAAGTCATCTACCTCGACCCGATGTTTCCTCATCGTGAGAAAACTGCGCTGGTGAAGAAGGAAATGCGCCTGTTCCGGCCGTTGGTGGGGGATGACCCGGATGCACCTGCGTTGCTCGAAGCGGCGTTGGCATTGGCCAGCCACCGGGTGGTGGTGAAGCGTCCGCGCAAGGCACCGTGCATTGCCGGGCCGAAGCCGAGTCATGCGCTGGACGGGAAATCCAGTCGGTATGACATTTATCCGAAGAAGGCGCTCAAGCCTTAAGACCGAGTCGCGCCCTTCGCGGGCAAGCCTCGCTCCTACAGATTTAGAGTCGATCACATTTTTTGCGAACGACACTACCCTGTAGGAGCGAGCGGTGCGACGATTCGACTTGCCCGCGAAGGCGTCCGTTAGAACGATATCAATCTATCAGGCTGACTAGGGACGATAAGCCCGCATAAACAACCCCACCACTTCCCGCACATGTTCCTCCGCCGCATTCCCGGTCAACGGCTCGCCACAGCCATACAACAACCGGAAATTCCCCGCGCCCTTGAGCAGGCAAAAGAAATGCTCGGCAGCGTTACGTGGCTTGTCGATGCTCAACACACCGCTCTGATCAACCTTGGTCAGCAGCCGTTCCATGCCATGCAACATGCGCTCCGGCCCGGCCTCGAAGAAGATCTGCGAGAGTTTCGGGTCCTGGCTGCCCAGCGTCATCATCAATCGGTGCAGGTTCACCGATTCATCGCTGTTGATCAGGTGATGAAAGCCGCGCGCGATATTCAGCAGTACCGTTTCCACTGAAACGCCATCAGGCAATTCGAAAAACAGCGTAGGCAATTGCTCTTCGCATTTGGCGACAACGGCGGCGGAGAACAGCGTCTCCTTGTCGTTGAAATGGCTGTAGACGGTCAGCTTAGACACGCCGGCTTCAGCCGCGACGGCGTCCATGCTGGTGCTCGCGTAGCCATTACTCAGAAACAGGATTTTCGCCGCATCGAGGATCGCCTGGCGCTTGGCCAGATCCTTGGGGCGGCCCGGGCCATTGGGTGCTGAAAGATTGTTCGCCATATTCGCTTTTAATACTGGACTGGTGAGTTTGCTATTAATAACATACTGGTCAGTATAATTATTCCAAGCACCATTAGCGAAAGGTCCTTCACCATGTTCCGCTATGCCTTGCCCCTCGCATTGCCAGTCAGTCTGGCGCTTTTATTGTCTGCGTGTGGTCACGAAGAGGCGCCGCAAGTCACCGTTCGACCGGCCATGGTGGTGCAGCCAGAGCCTTCGGCGCAGGCGATGGAAAGTTATCCCGGTGAAGTCCGTGCTCGCTACGAGCCGGATCTGGCGTTTCGCATTGGCGGCAAAGTCAGCCGACGACTGGTCGAAGAAGGACAGCGGGTCAAGGCCGATCAACCGCTGGCCGAACTCGATCCCCAGGACGTCCGCCTGCAACTGGAAGCCACCCGCGCTCAGGTCGCGGCGGCCGAAGCCAATCTCAATCTCGTACGTGCCGAACGTGACCGCTACAAGACCCTGATGGATCGTCAGATGGTCAGCCGCTCGCAGTACGACAATTCCGAAAACCTATACAGATCCGGTGAAGCGCGCCTGAAGCAGATCAAGGCCGAATTCAACGTCTCGACCAACCAGGCCAGCTACGCCGTGCTGCGTGCGCCTCAGGATGGTGTGGTGGCCAAGCGTGCGGTGGAAGTCGGGCAAGTCGTCGCCGCCGGTCAAACCGTGTTTACCCTCGCCACCGATGGCGAGCGCGAAGTGTTGATCAGCCTGCCGGAACAGAGCTTCGGTCGTTTCAAGGTCGGGCAGCCGGTGTCGGTGGAACTCTGGACCCAACCTGACCAGCGTTTTGCCGGGCGCATCCGTGAGTTGTCGCCCGCCGCTGATCCAAAGTCCCGCACCTTCGCCGCCCGCATTGCGTTTACCGCCGGCAAGGTTCCGGCCGAGCTCGGCCAGAGCGCCCGGGTGTTTATCCAGACTGCCGACGTCGTGGCGCTGTCGGTACCGCTCTCGGCGGTTACCGCCGAAAATGGTGCCACTTACGTGTGGGTGCTCAGCGCCAACAATACGCTGAAAAAAGCCCCGGTCCGGGTCGGCCCGTTCGGCGAGAAAACCGTGCCGGTGCTCGAAGGCCTGAACGCCAGTGACTGGGTAGTGGCGGCCGGTGTGCATGTGCTTCACGACGGGCAGCAAGTGCGCCCGGTGGATCGCTCCAACCGCGTGGTCAATCTAGCGGGTAAGGAGTAATCCCCGATGGGTTTCAATCTTTCCGAATGGGCGCTGCGTAACCGTCAGATCGTACTGTTCCTGATGCTGTTGCTGGCGATTGTCGGCGCACTTTCCTACACCAAACTGGGCCAGAGCGAAGACCCGCCGTTCACCTTCAAGGCCATGGTGATCCGCACCAACTGGCCGGGGGCCACCGCTGAGGAAGTGTCGCGCCAGGTCAGCGAACGCATTGAAAAGAAGCTGATGGAAACCGGCGAGTACGAGCGCATCGTCTCGTTCTCTCGACCGGGTGAGTCCCAGGTGACGTTCGTTGCGCGTGACTCCATGCACTCGGTGCAGATTCCGGATCTCTGGTACCAGGTCCGCAAGAAGATCGGCGACATTCGTCATACCTTGCCACCGGGCATTCAGGGCCCGTTCTTCAACGATGAATTCGGTACCACCTTCGGCAACATCTACGCGCTGACCGGCGACGGTTTTGATTACGCGGTGCTCAAGGACTACGCCGACCGCATCCAGATTCAGCTGCAACGGGTCAAGGATGTGGGCAAGGTCGACCTGCTCGGGTTGCAGGACGAGAAGGTCTGGATCGAACTCTCCAACGTCAAACTCGCCACCCTCGGTTTGCCGTTGGCGGCGGTGCAGCAGGCACTTGAAGAGCAGAACGCGATGTCCACGGCCGGTTTCTTTGAAACCACCAGTGAGCGATTGCAGCTACGGGTTTCGGGGAATTTTCAGACGGTCGAAGAGATCAAGAACTTCCCGATTCGCGTCGGTGATCGCACGTTCCGTATCTCCGATGTCGCGGACGTGCGTCGTGGTTTCAACGATCCTCCGGCGCCGCGCATGCGCTTTATGGCCGAAGACGCCATCGGTCTGGCCGTGGCGATGAAGGAGGGCGGCGACATTCTGGTGCTGGGCAAGGCGCTGGAAATCGAGTTCGCCAGGATCCAGAAAAACCTTCCGGCCGGCATGCAGCTGCGCAAGGTTTCCGATCAACCCGCCGCGGTGAAAACCGGTGTCGGTGAGTTTGTGCAAGTGTTGGTGGAAGCCCTGGCCATCGTCCTGTTGGTGAGCTTCTTCTCCCTCGGCGTACGCACCGGCATGGTGGTGGCGCTGGCGATTCCGCTGGTGTTGGCGATGACCTTCGCCTGCATGTATTACCTGGGCATCGGCCTGCACAAGATTTCCCTTGGCGCGCTGGTGCTGGCGTTGGGCTTGCTGGTGGACGACGCGATCATCGCCGTGGAAATGATGGCGATCAAAATGGAGCAGGGCTTTGACCGGATCAAAGCCGCGAGTTACGCCTGGACCAGCACCGCGTTCCCGATGCTCACCGGCACGCTGATCACGGCCGCCGGTTTCTTGCCGATTGCCACTGCGCAATCGGGCACTGGCGAGTACACGCGTTCGATCTTCCAGGTAGTGACCATCGCGCTGCTGGCGTCGTGGATTGCCGCCGTGGTTTTCGTGCCGTATCTGGGGGAAAAACTCCTGCCGGATCTGGCGAAGATTCATGCAGCGAAACACGGCATTGGTCAGCCAGATCCGTACGCCACGCCTTTTTATGAACGTGTCCGACGCCTGGTGGAGTGGTGCGTGCGCTGGCGCAAAACGGTGCTCACGCTGACAGTGGTGTTGTTTATCGCCTCCATTGTGTTGTTCCGTTTTGTACCGCAGCAGTTCTTCCCTGCCTCGGGGCGACTGGAGTTGATGGTCGATCTGAAACTGGCCGAAGGCGCTTCGCTGAGCAACACCGCCGACGAGGTTAAACGCCTTGAAGGTTTACTGAAGGATCACGCCGGCATCGATAATTACGTGGCCTACGTCGGTACCGGTTCGCCGCGCTTTTACCTGCCGCTGGATCAGCAACTTCCTGCGGCGAGCTTCGCCCAGTTTGTCGTCCTGGCCAAGACCATCGAGGACCGCGAAACCCTGCGGACCTGGCTGATCGAAACCCTCAACGAGCAATTTCCGTCTCTGCGTTCGCGGGTGACGCGTCTGGAAAACGGCCCGCCAGTCGGCTATCCGGTGCAGTTCCGGGTCACCGGCGAACACATCGAGGACGTCCGCGCCCTGGCTCGAAAAGTGGCGGCCAAGGTTCGCGAGAATCCCCATGTGGCCAACGTCCACCTGGACTGGGAAGAGCCGAGCAAAGTGGTTTATCTGAACGTCGATCAGGACCGCGCCCGCGCGCTGGGCGTGAGCACCGCGAACCTGTCGAAGTTTCTGCAAAGCTCGCTGACCGGTTCCAGCGTCAGTCAGTACCGCGAAGACAACGAGTTGATCGAAATCCTGCTGCGCGGCACGTTGCATGAGCGCACTGAACTGTCGTTGCTGCCGAGCCTGGCGGTGCCGACCGACAACGGCCGAAGCGTGGCGTTGTCGCAGATCGCGACGCTGGAATACGGCTTTGAAGAAGGCATCATCTGGCACCGCAACCGCTTGCCGAACGTGACGGTCCGCGCCGATATCTATGGCAAGGAACAACCGGCGACGCTGGTGCAGCAGATCATGCCGACGCTCGATCCTATCCGCGCGGAACTGCCTGACGGCTACTTGCTGGAAGTCGGCGGGACCGTGGAGGATTCCGCTCGTGGGCAGAATTCGGTGAAGGCCGGTGTGCCGCTGTTCATCGTGGTGGTGCTGACGTTGTTGATGCTGCAACTGCGAAGCTTCTCACGCACGGTGATGGTGTTTCTTACAGCGCCATTGGGATTGATCGGGGTGACCCTGTTTCTGATGGTGTTCCGCCAGCCGTTCGGTTTCGTGGCCATGCTCGGGACCATCGCGCTGTCCGGGATGATCATGCGTAACTCGGTGATTCTGGTAGACCAGATCGAGCAGGACATCGCCGCCGGGCTCAAACCGTGGCAGGCGATTATCGAAGCCACGGTGCGTCGTTTCCGGCCGATCGTGCTGACCGCGCTCGCCGCCGTATTGGCGATGATCCCGCTGTCCCGCAGCGTGTTCTTCGGGCCGATGGCGGTGGCGATCATGGGCGGATTGATTGTCGCGACGGCGTTGACGTTGCTGTTTTTGCCGGCGCTGTATGCGGCATGGTTCCGCATCAAGAAAGAACCCGTCTGACTTTTGTTGGATTCAAAGACGCCTTCGCGGGCAAGCCTGGCTCCTACAGGTTTTGAGTCGACCGCATAATTTGCGAACGACATATTCCCTGTAGGAGCGAGCGGGCGGCGATCCGACTTGCCCGCGAAGGCATCCTCGGCTCCTACAACTATTTCAGAAACCTCTGATATTGAGTCAGAGGGACCTGAATGCTGTACTCAAGCCTCAGTTTCATGAGGTTTTGAGACAGCAATAATGAAAAAGCCACCGAAGCTGAAGGGGCGGACCGATCCGGTGTTCGACCTGTTGGGGAGGTCACCTCACAAAGAGCGCCTCTCGGATTACCTCGCCCTGCTCAAACCGCTGGATGATCAGGGACGCTATCTTCCCTTCGATGAGTTGCGTTATCGCTGGGCGCCGGGGCTGGATTCGAACCTGTGTTGGGCGCTGGTAAAGAAAGCCAGAACGGCACAATACTCAAGTCTTTTGCCGCTGGGCGAGCCTGTTCAGTGGGGCAACTTCATGCTCACGCCGCTGGCGCACAAGGCGGTTTCCGCCGTCGATCGACAAACCACAACGGCTGCACTGGAATTCATGACCAGTCAGATCGGCGAGCATGCGCATTTCAGCTATCTGTTGAATGATCTGATCGAAGACGAAGCGATCAGCAGCAGCCAACTCGAAGGTGCAGCGACGACCACGCGGGTGGCCAAGGACATGCTCAAGCGCAAGCGCCGGCCGCGCACGCCGGATGAGCGAATGGTGATCGGCAATTTCAAAATGATGAACTTCGCCTGGGAAAAACGTTATGAACCCCTGAGTGTCGCGCTGATTTTGGACATGCACCGGGTTGGCGTCGAAGGCATTGATGATGCGCAATACTCGCCAGGGGAGTTCAGGGGCAATGATGACGTGGTGGTGCAGGATGGCGAAGGCAACACCGTTCATACGCCCCCTCCTGCTGCGGGAGTGATGTCACGATTGCAGTTGCTGGCGAAGTGGATCAACCAGTCGCGCAACGATCCTGAGCACGTGGAATACCTTCACCCCCTGATCAAAGGCATCGCGCTGCATTTTGCCTTGGGCTATGAGCATCCTTTCCGTGATGGGAATGGGCGGGTCGCGCGGGCGTTGTTCTACTGGTACATGTTCAAGAGTGACTTCTCTGCCTTTCGTTACATTGCGATCAGCATTTTGTTGCGCAATGCGCCGGTGAAGTAAGGGCGCTCTTATCTGAACACTGAAGCTGATGACCTCGACTTGACGTACTTCATTGATTTCCAGTGTTCGGTCGTCTTGCGTGCTGTCAGTGGTTTTACCCAAATCTGTCAGAACCATTGTGGGAGCGAGCAAGCCCGCTCCCACAGGGTTTAGCACTAAGGCTTAGAGCGAACCAAACACCTTCTTCGCCAAACTGGTCGCCGCCGCCGCAGGGTTCTGGCGAATGGTTTCTTCCTGTTTGCCGATCATCTCGAACAAACCGTTCAGGGCCTGCTCGGTCACGTAGCTTTCGATGTTGGCGTTTTTCGCATCCACCACGCCCATGGTCGCGGCTTGCCCGGCGAACGAGTTGTACTGCTTGGCCAGGCCAACCTGGTCGGTGGCTTGTTTGACGATCGGCAGGAACTTGGCGCGGATCTGTTCACGGCTGGTTTTGTTCAGGTATTGCGTGGCGGAGTCATTACCGCCGCTGAGAATGCCCTTGGCATCGTCGACCGTCATCTTCTTCACGGCATCCACGAGGATCGGCTGAGCCTGGACCACGGCCGTTTCCGCCGCTTTGTTCATGCTGGTTTCCAGCTGATCGACCTGATCGCCCATGCCGAACTGTTTCATCTTGCTGGCAACCTTGCCCAGTTTGCCCGGCAGTTCGATTTTCACGTCCGGGTTGTTGCTGAAGCCGCCCGGTGTGCCGAGTTGTTTCACGGCCAGTTGCGCGCCTTGGGTCAGGGCATCCTTGAGGCCGCCGGTAGCGTCCTTTTGCGACAAGTCACTGAGCGACAGCGCCATGGCACTGGCGGAAATCATCAAACCTGCACACAGGCCGGCGAAGCGAAGGGTAGGGCGGAACATGGCGGCTTCCTTGTTCGGAAAAAAATGAGCAAAAAAAGTATTAACGGACGGCGTCGACGCGAATTTTCAGTGGCTGCGGGTCGCTGCCATTCAGTTGTACGGCGTGATGTTCGGTGGTGATGAACATCAGTTGGCCATTCACTTCGATTCGCGCGCTGACGGAATAACGATGGCCGGGTTTGACCTGCGCCGGATCGTAACTCAGATGGAACGGCAGTGGCACCTGGCCTTTGACCGGGCCTTTCTGCTCGTCGAGTACCACGGCAGGAGCGTCGGCCAGCGATACGTCCTGCAAGCTGACGCTCAGGGTGGCAGTCGGCGGCAGGGCGATGCGTTGCAGGTAGAAGACTTCGCCATCGAGGCTGGTTTTGGCGGCGGGTTGCATTGATTGACAGGCCCCCAGCAAAGCGGTCATGGCCAATAGAGAGAGTTTTTTCACCGTGGATCTCCGAATCAATGTGGGAGCGAGACCGGCTTGCCGGCGATTGCGGTTTCACATTCAACACTTGTGTCGTCTGGTAAACCGCAATCGCCGGCAAGCCGGTCTCGCTCCCACAGGGGTTTTGCGTTATGTCTCGGGCTGTGTGGCGACCAGATCCGCCGCATCTTCACTGCGATGCAACGCCACCTGACGGATCGACAAGCGGATCTCCGCCGACAACACCCGTTTCGCCGCACCTTCGGCCAGTTCGCCGAGCAGTTCGTGATAGCTAAGCTTGCCGGCCTCGTCACGCTTGAGCACGTCGAGGTCGAGCATTGTCTGGATGAAGTGGCGGAACAGGCTCTTGTCGAAAAATTCCGGCGCGTTTAAGCCATGCAGGATCGACAGGCGCTGGGCCATCACGGTGCAGAGGTCTTCCAGTTCTTCGGCGCTGATGCTGTTCTGGCCGCTGTTGAGCAACAGAGAAACGGTCATGTAGAAGCGCTGCAAGGTCTGGGCGATGCTCTTCGACAGCAGTGTCAGCAACACGAAATGCCGCGAGCTTGGTGCCGGACGCAGGTAAACGTCGTTCTCGAAACGCAGCAGGCCTTGCTCGACGAACGCTTCGAGCCATTGATCGATCACGGCATCCAGTTCGTCCAGCGACCAGCGAATGAACAGCTCCGATTGCAGGTACGGATACAGTGCGCGGGTGTAGCGCAGGATCTGCTCGCGGCTCATGCGCGACGCACTCTGGAAGAAACTCGCGAGCAACGCCGGCAACGCGAAAATGTGCAGCACGTTGTTGCGGTAGTAAGTCATCAGGACGGCGTTTTGCTCGTCCAGGTACAAAATCTTGCCCAGCGCATCGCTCTGTTCGGACAGCAGGTCCATCTCCTTCACATGCTCGATCAGCGCGCGGCCGTCACCTTCCGGCAACGTGGTGTGCGGCGAGTACGGAACCTTGCGCAGCAGCGCCAGATACAGATCCAGCACCCGCGCCATGGCGCGATCGTCCAGTGCCAAACGACTGGTGGACAGCAATGCCAACGCCACGAGGTTGACCGGGTTGATCGCTGCCGCTTCGTTCAAGTGCTGCGCGACTTTCTCGCCGAGGCGGTTGGTGGTTTCGTTGAGCCAGGCCGGTTTGAACTGTGGGCCGAGTTCCTGTTGACGCCAGTCTGGCTGTTCGCTGTCGAGGAATTCCGCCAGTTTGATCGGCTCGCCGAAATTCACCGCCACCTGGCCGAAACGCTGCTTCAGGGCGCCGATGACTTTGAAGATGTCGAAGATCGATTCTTTCTTCTTGCTCGCACCACGCAGTTCGCCGAGGTAAGTCCGGCCTTCCAGCACGCGTTCATAACCGATGTAGACCGGCACGAACACGATCGGCATGCGCGAGGAGCGCAGGAAGCTGCGCAGGGTGATCGCGAGCATCCCGGTTTTCGGTTGCAGCATGCGCCCGGTGCGCGAGCGGCCGCCTTCGACGAAATACTCGACCGGGAAGCCTTTGGTGAACAGGGTGTGCAGGTATTCGTTGAACACCGAGGTGTACAGCGGGTTGCCCTTGAAGGTACGGCGCATGAAGAACGCACCGCCGCGACGCAGCAGACCGCCGATCCCAGGCATGTTTAGGTTGATCCCGGCGGCGATGTGCGGCGGGGTCAGGCCGTTGCGAAACAGCAGATACGAAAGCAGCAGGTAGTCGATATGGCTGCGGTGGCACGGCACATAGATCACTTCGTAACCCGGGGCGACCTTCTGCACGCCTTCGATATTGTTGACCTTGATGCCGTCGTAGATCTTGTTCCAGAACCAGCTCAGCACCACTTCCATGAAGCGGATCGCGGTGTAGGTGTAGTCCGAGGCGATCTCGTTGCCGTAGCGCAGGGCCTGGGCCTTGGCTTTCTCCGGGGAGATATTCTCGCGTTCGGCTTCGTCGAGGATCGCTTGCTTGACCAGCGGCTGGTTGAGCAGGCCTTTGACCAGGTTGCGACGGTGGGAAATGTCCGGGCCGATCACCGCGGCTTTGAGGTTGCGGAAGTGCACCCGCAGAATCCGCTGGGCCATGCGCACGGTGCGCTCGTGGCCCTTGTCGTGCTCGATCAGTTCACGCAGGTGGATCGGCGCGGAGAATTGCACGCGGGTCTTGCGCCCCAGCACGACGATGCTCAGCAAGCGGCGCAGGCGCCCGGTAACCGCCCAGCTATCGGCGAACAGCAGTTTCCACGGACTCGATTCGCTGTCCGGCGACTGGCCCCAGAACACGCTGACCGGAATGATCTGCGCGTCTTCGGCAGCGTTCTGGCTCAGGGCGCTGACCAGTCGGGTCAGGGTCGGTGGCGCGCCGCGTTTGTCCTGGCGACCGAGCCAGTCGGGCTCAGGTGTCAGGTAAAAGAATGCGGCGGGTTCCAGCAGATTGCCGACAGACACCGGCAGCACCGGGCGCGGCAGGCCGGCCTTGCTGCATTCGGTGTCGACCACGGCGAGGTCGGTCAGCGAAGGGTTTTGCAGGACGTAGAACACCGGACGGCTGCGGTCGAGGTTGAGGGTGAACGACGACTGATTGATCGTCTCCGAGCGAACCCAGAGATAGAGCAGTCGGCGCAGGGTGCCAAACACAAGACGGCGGAACGGGGAACGGGTCATACGGCTTCTGCGTGAGTGGAATAAACCGAGCGTTTGCTCGGGCGGTCGATAGTGTGCCGGATTCACTGAAAATCGGCAAAAAAGCGGCAATCAAAGTGCTATTGAGAGATTAAATGTCTGACATATACTCGGCGCACTGTCGCCGTCACCCTCATGGGACCGGTATGCGCAGGCTGACGTTCCCGAGGCTTTCCTGCGAAAAGCCCGATCAATAATAAAAAGGGAGTATGAACAAATGGCAACACGCGAAACCGGCAACGTGAAGTGGTTCAACGACGCCAAGGGCTACGGTTTCATCCAGCGCGAGGACGGGGTGGACGTGTTCGTGCACTACCGCGCGATTCGCGGTGAAGGGCATCGTTCGCTGACTGAAGGCCAGCAGGTTGAATACGGCGTAGTGACGGGGGAGAAGGGGTTGCAGGCTGAGGATGTGGTGGGGTTGTAAACCCACACTTCAGATCACCGAAATCCCTGTGGGAGCGAGACCGGCTTGCCGGCGATAGCTGACTGACATTCAACATCAATGTTGACTGAAAGGGCCTCATCGCGAGCAGGCTCGCTCCCACATTTGATTTGTGTCGCGGCTTTTAAGCAGTTTTCCAGGTGATCTCTTCTTCGCCATCGGCGCTGATGCGCATCCAGCGATCCGCTGTCTCTTCACCTTCTTCCTCGACCCAACTGCCCGGCGCACAACGTACTTCTACGTTCAGCGCGGCAAACGCGGCGCGGGCGCAGGCGATGTCGTCTTCCCACGGGGTCTGGTCGCTTTCCAGGTACAGGCTGTTCCATTTTCCTACCGCTTTCGGCAGCCAGGTCACTGGCACGTTGCCGGCCTTGCACTTGTAGGTCTGACCTTTCTGAACCCAATCGGTGCACGGGCCCAGAGCCGCGCCGAGCCAGGCGGATACGGCCTTGTGGTCGACGTCGGCGTCTTTCAGGTAAATCTCGATATCGGGTTGGCGCATGGATGTCCTCACTGCGGGTCTGAAAAATCCATTCGCGGATTTAGCCGGCCTCAAGCTGCTGCTCAAGACCAAAAATTAAGATTGAAGAACAAAGTAATCGTAGCGCATCGAAACAGTGACCTCGAACGGCTCCACCTGTTCGATGACCGCCGCCCGGCGTTCGGCACTGGCGCGCCAGCCATGAGGCGTCATGGCCAACAGGTTGGCGCGATCCTGACCACTTGCAAGCGTCAGCTTGAATTCCAGGGTTTCACTGTGTTGCAGCGCCATGCCGTCCGGCACCAAGGCCAGATGCTTGTCGTCGGTGTACTCACGCACTTCGTCGTACAGCCGCTCGCGCAATTCCATCAGGTGCCCGCTGGTCGGCCCGACTTTCATCAAACCGCCGCCGGGGCTGAGCAGGCGCTTGGCTTCTTCCCAGTCCAGCGGGCTGAAGACGCTGGCGAGAAACTGACAACTGCCGGACGCCAACGGCACCCGCGCCATGCTGGCGATCAACCAGGTCAGCTGCGGATTGCGTTTGCAGGCGCGTTTGACCGCCTCTCGGGAAATATCCAATGCGTAACCGTCAGCGTTCGGCAGAGCCTCGGCAATTTGCGCGGTGTAGTAACCCTCGCCACAACCGATGTCGAGCCAGCGCTGCGGCGCGTATTGCGCCGCCAGCTCAGCGAGACGCCTGGCCACCGGCGCGTAATGGCCGGCGTTCAGGAAGTCGCGCCGGGCTTCGACCATGGCCAGGTTATCCCCAGGGTCGCGGCTGTTCTTGTGCTGCACCGGCAACAGGTTCAGGTAGCCCTGGCGCGCGCGGTCGAAACGATGCCCGGCGGGGCAGGCCACGCCGTTGTCCACCGCATTCAGCGGTTCGCTGCAGATCGGGCAGGCAAGCATCAGGCGAGCAACTTGATCAGGGTCTGGTAGTAGATTTCGGTCAGCACGTCGAGGTCGGCGGCCAGCACGCGCTCGTTGACCTGGTGGATCGTCGCGTTGACCGGGCCCAGTTCAACCACCTGTGTACCCATGGTCGCGATAAAGCGGCCATCGGAGGTGCCACCGCTGGTGGAGGCTTTGGTTTCGCGACCGGTGATGTCCTTGATGCTCGACGCGACGGCGTCCAGCAACGCGCCCGGTTCGGTGAGGAACGGCAGGCCGGACAGCGCCCAGTCGATGTGCCAGTCCAGGCCATGCTTGTCGAGGATATCGGCGACGCGCTTCTGCAAGCCTTCAACAGTGGACTCGGTGGAGAAGCGGAAATTGAACACCGCCACCAGATCACCGGGGATCACGTTGGTCGCGCCAGTGCCGGAATTCACATTGGAAATCTGGAAACTGGTCGGCGGGAAGAAATCGTTGCCGTGGTCCCAATGCTCGGCGGCCAGTTCGGCCAGTGCCGGGGCGGCGAGGTGGATCGGGTTCTTGGCGAGGTGCGGATAAGCGACGTGACCTTGCACACCGCGCACGGTCAGCTTGGCACCGAGGGAACCGCGACGGCCATTCTTGACCACGTCACCGACCAGCGTAGTGCTCGACGGTTCGCCGACGATGCACCAGTCCAGACGCTCCTTGCGTGCCGCCAGACGTTCAACCACCGCTTTCGTGCCGTGGTGCGCCGGGCCTTCTTCATCGCTGGTGATCAGGAACGCGACTTTGCCCTTGTGATCCGGGTAATCGGCGACGAAGCGCTCGGCGGCCACGGTCATGGACGCCAGGCTGCCTTTCATGTCCGCTGCGCCACGACCGCAGAGCATGCCGTGTTCGTCGATCAGCGCGTTGAACGGGTCGATCTGCCAGGCGGTCACCGGACCGGTCGGCACCACGTCGGTGTGGCCGGCGAAGCACAGCACCGGGCCGTCGTGCTTGCCGTGGGTGGCCCAGAAGTTATCCACATCTTCGATGCGCATTGGCTCAAGCATAAAACCGGCATCGCCCAGGCGCTGCATCATCTGCTTCTGGCAATCGGCGTCGACCGGCGTCACGGACGGACGGCGGATCAGGTCGATGGCGAGTTGAAGGGTCGGCGAAAGGTCGGCGTGGGCCGTCATGGAAAAACTCCGGTGCAAGGCATATTTGTAGGAGCCGGCTTGCCGGCGATGGCGGTATTTCAGGCAAACCGCGTCGTTTTGATCGCTGGCAAGCCAGCTCCTACAGTAGTGGGTCAGGCGCGCAAAATGGCGGTTATCTTAAAGCAAAACGGCGGCCATTGGCCGCCGTTTAGTGCATCTGCAAAGATTTAGACTGCCGGTGCCGTTTCGGCCTCGACGGCCGGTTTCGGCAGCGAGGACAGGAACGCCATGATCAGCGCCGCCAGGTACGGCAGCGACTGCACCAGCAACATGATCACCCAGAAGCGCATGTCGTTGCTCGGCAGCCCGTTCACCAGGAAGATCCCCAGCGCCGCGCCCCACAACAGCAGCATGATGAACATCTCTTCACGCGCTTCCGAAATCGCCACCCAGAAGCCGTGGTTGTCGGCATTTTTCGGCGTGCGGAAGAACGGAATGCTGCTGGTGAAGAAGCCGTACAGCACCGCTTTGGCGATGGTGTGCGACAACGCCAGCCCGGCCAGCGCCGCACAGAACGCATCCTTGAGGTTCACGCCAACGGCGCGACGGTAGAGGAAAATGATCTTGCCGACCTTGAACACGAACAACGCCAATGGCGGGATCGCGAAAATCAGCAGCGGCGGATCGACCCGCTGCGGCACGATGATCATCGCCGCCGACCACAACAGTGCGCCCACGGTGAAGAAGATGTTCATGCCATCCGCCACCCACGGCAACCAGCCCGCGAGGAAGTGGTAGCGCTGGCCACGGGTCAACTCGGTGTCCTTGCCGCGCAGCAGACTGGCGGTGTGACGCTTGATGATCTGAATCGCACCGTAGGCCCAGCGGAAACGCTGTTTCTTGAAGTCGATAAAGGTATCGGGCATCAGACCTTTGCCGTAGCTGGTGTGGTAATACGCCGCCGACAAGCCTTTCTCGAACACGCGCAGACCCAACTCGGCGTCTTCGCAGATGCACCAGTCGGCCCAGCCGAGTTCCTCGAGCACCGAGCGCCGGGTCATGGTCATGGTGCCGTGCTGGATGATCGCGTCGCGGTCGTTACGGGTGACCATGCCGATGTGGAAGAAGCCTTTGTATTCCGCGTAGCAGAGCTTCTTGAAGGTGCTTTCGTTCTGGTCGCGATAATCCTGCGGCGACTGCACCACGGCGATTTTCGGATCGGCGAAGTGCGGCACCATGTGCTTGAGCCAGTTCGGATCGACGCAGTAATCGGAGTCGATCACCGCAATCACTTCGGCATCCTTGGCGGTGTGCGGAATCAGGTAGTTCAGCGCGCCGCCCTTGAAGCCGGCCAGCGGCGCGACGTGGAAGAACTTGAAGCGCGGACCGAGGGTTGCGCAGTAATCGCGCACCGGCTCCCAGACTGCCGGGTCCTTGGTGTTGTTGTCGATGATCAGGACTTCGAAGTCCGGATAGTCGAGGTTGGCCAGGGCGTTGAGGGTCTGTTTGACCATCTCCGGCGGCTCGTTGTAGCACGGCACGTGAATCGACACTTTCGGCCTGTAGTCCGAATCGCCCACCACCGGCAGGAATTCACGCCGGCGTTTGTGGGTCCAGACCGCTTCGGCCAGTTCATGCGCCTCGGTCAGCAGTACGATAAAGACCCCGAGTGCGCCGAGTGCGAGGAGAAATCCTACGGTCAGGCTGAACCAGGTGCTGTATTGCTGGCTGTAGTCGTAGCCGATCCACACCAGCACCGAACCGCACAAGAAGGCGATAAAGGTCAGGAAGGTACGGCCACGTTGACGCAGGGCCGAGCCGTCAATCATCAGCAAGGTCAGGGACAGCAGGGCCAACACCGCCGAGCCGATGGCCAGCACGCGCCATTGCGGGATCGCGACGACCGGGCCTTCGAAGTTGAATTTCTGCTGGCGCGCGGCGTTGAACACGCCCCAATACGCGCCCACCGAACCTTCGTCACTGGCCTTCCACGGTTGGTCAAACGCTTCGATCACGAAGTAGTTGAAACCCTGGCGGTTAAGCTTGTTCACCAGCGTACGCAGGTAGATCGCCTGATCTGCCGGGCTCGCATCGGTGCCGCCACGCATGCGGCCATTGCTCGGCCAGCCAACCTCGGACAGCAGCAGCGGTTTTTTCGGGAACATCTTTTTCAGGTCGCGAGCGCGGTCGAGGACGAACTGGCCGGCCTTGTCCACCGGGATGTATTCCCAGTAAGGCAGGACGTGCGCGGCAATCAGGTCGACGTGCTTGGCCAGTTCCGGGTGTTCTTCCCAGACGTGCCATTGCTCGGACGTGGTGACCGGCACCTTCACGGCTGCGCGAACGCGATCAAGGAGCACGCTCAGTTCGGCAGCGGTAATTTCCTTACGGAAGATGGCCTCGTTGCCTACGACCACACGAACCACGCTGCGTGAGGAGTTGGCGATCTCGATGGCCCGGGTGATTTCCCGCTCGTTGCGTTCCAGGTCCGGGCTGATCCAGATCCCCAGGGTGACCCGCAGACCGAATTCCTCTGCCAGTTTGGGAATGTCTCCCAGGGTGCCATCGACCGAGTAGGTACGGATGTTATCCGTCAGCTTGCTCATGATCTCCAGATCGCGACGCATTTGATCGTCGGTCGGGTACTGCTCTTTCTGCGGATACTGGCCTTGCTGGAACGGCGAGTACGAGAAACCGGAGATCTGTTCAGGCCAGTTGGGGGCGGTGACCGGGCGATTGATCAGCGCCCAGAAGCCGGTAAACAAGGCTGCGATGGCGAGCACCACGACCAGGTTGAGTCCAAATTTACGCGATGACATAGCTATTTCGGGTTCCAAAGGCTGTGGAACGAAGGAACGGTTGGCGATCGCCAAGGGGCGCGCATCCTACACCGGCAGTTCACTGAACGTACATCGGACAGGGAATTGCACGACGTTGGGCAATCGGCTTTCACATAAGTTCTTACACTTGTCGCTTGTAGCTTAGATCTTTTGGCGTGTGGCCCTATAATGCGCGCCGGTTTTTGGGGTAATGGTCATGAGCACAGAAGATCCGCGGTTTGCAGGCATCGCCCGTTTGTACGGCATCGAAGGGCTAGAGCGCCTGCGCGCGGCGCACGTGGCGATTGTTGGCGTCGGTGGCGTCGGTTCCTGGGCTGCGGAAGCGGTGGCGCGGTGTGGCGTGGGCGAGATTTCGCTGTTCGACCTCGACGACGTCTGCGTCAGCAATGCCAACCGTCAGTTGCATGCGCTGGACAGCACCGTCGGCAAGCCCAAGGTCGAGGTGATGGCCGAGCGCCTGCGCGGGATCAACCCGGATTGCACGGTGCACGCGGTGGCGGATTTCGTCACCCGCGACACCATGGCCGAATACATCACGCCGAATATCGACTGTGTGATCGACTGCATTGACAGCGTCAACGCCAAGGCGGCGCTGATCGCCTGGTGCAAACGCCGCAAGATCCAGATCATCACCACGGGCGGGGCGGGCGGGCAGATCGACCCGACGTTGATCCAGGTCTGCGACCTGAACCGCACATTCAACGACCCGTTGGCCTCGAAAGTGCGCTCGACCCTGCGCCGCGATTACAACTTCTCCCGCACCGTGACCCGTCATTACAGCGTGCCGTGCGTGTTCTCCACCGAGCAGCTGCGTTATCCGAAACCCGACGGCAGTATTTGCCTGCAGAAGAGTTTTGTCGGGGATGGCGTGAAGCTGGACTGCGCGGGCGGGTTTGGTGCGGTGATGATGGTGACCGCAACGTTCGGCATGGTCGCGGCGACCAAGGCTGTGGATAAGATTGTCGCGGGTGTGCGGCGCCCGGCAGACAAAATCAAATCCCTGTAGGAGCCGGCTTGCTGGCGATGGCATCACCGCGGTGTAACTGAATGACCGCATCGATGCCATCGCCAGCAAGCCGGCTCCTACAGGGCGAGTTCTCGCATTCGCTGGAGCACGGCATTGAGGCCATTGCTGCGCGAAGGGGAGAGCTGTCGCGACAGTCCCAACTGACTGAACCAGTCCGGCAGGTCGACCTGCTGCAACTCGACCGCCGACAACCCGTTAACCCGCGCCAGCAGCAACGCCACCAACCCGCGAATCAACCGTGCGTCGCTGCTCGCGGCAAACTGCCAGTGACCGTCCTGCAACGATCCCACCAACCACACCTGACTTTCACAGCCATGCACGCGATTGGCGTCGACTTTATCCACATCGCTCAACGCCGGCAGCCGGTCGCCCCATTGCATCAGCAGTCGCGCGCGTTGCTCCCAGCCAGCGGCGTTCTGAAACGTTTCCAGCGCGGAGACGGCAGCGGCAGGCAAGCTCATCGCAACAACTCCAGTGCCTGATCCAGCGCTACGAAGAACCGTTCCAGGTCTTCGGAATCGTTGTACAGCGCCAGCGACACCCGAATCGCCCCGGCCAGTTCAAAGCTTTTCAGCAGCGGCATCGCGCAATGATGACCGGCGCGCACCGCGATCCCCTGTTCTGTCAGCAAGTGCGCCAGATCAGAGTTATGCACACCCTCGACGACAAAACTCGCCAGGGCCAGTTGCGGTTTGCCCAGCAAGCGAATGCCGTTACGCGCCTCAAGGCCTTTCAACAGGCAATGGTGCAGCGCGGCTTCATGGGACGAAACCGCGTCCTGATCGAGGCCGGCGAGGTAATCCAGAGTCGCCCCGAGGCCAATCACGCTGGAGATCGGCGGCGTTCCAGCCTCGAAACCGAGCGGAGCAGGACGAAAGCGTGCGTGCTGGTAATCCGCATCCAGCACCATTTCGCCGCCGAACTGCCAATGGCGCAGTTGCTTGAGCACCTCGTGGCGGCCGAACAACACCCCCAGGCCATCCGGGCCATAGAGCTTGTGGCTGGAAAAGACATAAAAGTCGCAACCCAGCGCCTGCACATCGTGCCGGCCATGGACCACGCCTTGGGCGCCATCGACCACGGTCAACGCGTTGTGTGCCTTGGCCAGCGCCAGCAGCGCGGGCAATGGCTGCCAGGCGCCGAGCACGTTGGACAGCTGACTGACCGCCAGCAAGCGGGTTCGCGGGCCGATCAACGCGGCGGCGGCATCCAGGTCGATCAAGCCGTCGGCGTCCAGCGGCAGGATCACCAGTTTCAGATCGCGACGGTGGGCCAGTTGCTGCCATGGCAGCAGGTTGGCGTGGTGCTCCAGGGCGCTGATGACAATTTCATCGCCCGGATTGAACAGGTGTTCCAGGCCATAGGCCAGGAGGTTCAGCGCAGAGGTCGCGCCGTGGGTGAAGATGATCTGTCCGCAATCACCGGCATTCAGCCATTGCGCGACTTTATTGCGGCTGTCCTCGAACGCCTGGGTGGCATGCGCGCCGGGCAAGTGTTGCGCCCGATGCACGTTGGCTGCGCCATTGGCGTAGTAATGCGCCAGGGCATCCAGCAAGGCTTGAGGTTTTTGCGTGGTGGCGGCGTTGTCCAGATAGGTCTGGTCTTGCCGTTGCAGGGCGGCGATGGCCGGAAAATCGGCGCGCCAGGGAGAGAGAATCATCATGCTATCGGGCCCTGCTAAACATGGGCGGACGTACGCCTGACCTGATGGTCTGGGCTACGCCGGACCTGTAGGAGCGAAGCTTGCTCGCGAAGGGGCCGGTGAGATCCCCAAAAGCTTCGCGGGCAAGCCTCGCTCCTACAAGAACAGGTGGTCGTGACGCTCTGCTTAGTTGTGAGCGTGCAGCGCTTCGTTCAGTTCGATCGCCGATTTGTGGGTTTTGCATTCCACTGCACCGGTTTCCGAATTGCGACGGAACAGCAGGTCTGGCTGACCGGCCAGTTCACGAGCCTTCACGACTTTGACCAGTTTGTTGTTTTCGTCCAGCAGCGCCACTTTGGTGCCAGCGGTCACGTACAGGCCCGATTCAACGGTGTTGCGGTCGCCCAACGGGATACCGATACCGGCGTTGGCGCCGATCAGGCAGCCTTCGCCGACCTTGATCACGATGTTGCCGCCGCCCGACAGGGTGCCCATGGTCGAGCAACCGCCGCCCAGGTCCGAACCCTTGCCGACGAACACGCCAGCGGAAACGCGGCCTTCGATCATGCCCGGGCCTTCGGTTCCGGCGTTGAAGTTGACGAAACCTTCGTGCATCACGGTGGTGCCTTCGCCGACGTAAGCGCCCAGACGGATACGGGCGGCATCAGCGATACGCACGCCGGCCGGCACGACGTAGTCGGTCATTTTCGGGAATTTGTCGACCGAGAACACTTCCAGCAGCTCGCCGCGCAGACGGGCTTCCAGTTGATGTTCGGCCAGTTCGGCGAGATCGATCGCGCCCTGGCTGGTCCAGGCGACGTTCGGCAGCAGCGGGAACACGCCGGCCAGGTTCAGGCCGTGCGGCTTGACCAGGCGATGGGACAGCAGGTGCAGCTTGAGGTAAGCCTCAGGCGTGGAAGTCAGCGGTGCATCTTCGGCCAGAATGGTGGCGACCAGCGGCTTGTGGCTTTCGGCCAGACGGGTCAGCAGGGCGGCCTGGGCTGCGTCGACACCTTTCAGTGCTTCAGCCAGTTGCGAAGCCTGGGCGGTGCTGAACGCGATGGCCTGATTGCCTTCGGTGTAACCCAGAACCGGCGCGATGGCCGCGACCAGATCGGCCGACGGGTTGAGCAGCGGCTGAGCGTAAAACACTTCGAGCCATGCGCCCTGACGATTTTGAGTGCCGACACCAAAGGCCAGGCTGAATACGGAAGTGGACATGTAAATACCTCTAACAAAATTGAACGGGCTGGCTTACTTGAGCGCTGCCGCGTAGATATCTGGCTTGAAGCCAATCAGGGTTCGGTCACCGAGATCGAGCACCGGGCGCTTGATCATCGAGGGTTGTGCGAGCATCAGTTCGATGGCTTTCGGCTGGTCGAGATCGGCTTTGCGTTCGTCGTCGAGCTTGCGAAAGGTCGTGCCTGCACGGTTCAACACCACTTGCCAGCCGTGCTCGTCGCACCATTGGCTCAGGTGTTCACGGTCGATTCCGACCGCTTTGTAATCATGAAAGTCATAGCTGACAGCGTGTTCATCGAGCCAGGTGCGCGCCTTTTTCATGGTGTCGCAGGCTTTGATGCCGAAAAGGTGCAACGTTTTGCTTGAATCGGTCAAGGAATTGCCCCCTTTACAGGTGCTGGAAAAAAAAGGTGACGGATTATGCCATGACCGTCCGGTTAAAACGCAAAACCCTGTAGGAGCCGAGCTTGCTCGCGAAAGCGGCCTGACATTCAACATTGATAGTGGCTGACCTGCCGCTTTCGCGAGCAAGCTCGGCTCCTACAGGGTTTGGGTTTTTTCGAGGCTGGCGACAGCCTGCGACATTGGTACAACGGTCAACCCGCAGTCTAAGCGGCTAATATGGCACTTCAATGCTGTCGATTGTCCGGGAACCGCGCTTTATGCAAACCGCCTACACCGTCCTGATCCTGTTGATGCTGGTCAGTGTTTCGCGCCTGGTCGGACGCGTGATCCCGTTGCCATTGCCGCTGGTGCAAATCGGTGCCGGCGCCTTGCTGGCCTGGCCGACGCTCGGTTTGCACGTCGCCCTGGACCCGGAATTGTTTCTGTTTTTGTTTCTGCCGCCGCTGTTGTTCTCCGACGGCTGGCGCATGCCCAAGCGCGAGCTTTGGCGACTGCGGGGGCCGATCCTGACCTTGGCGGTCGGCCTGGTGCTGTTTACCGTCGTCGGTGCGGGTTACTTCATCCACTGGTTGTTGCCGAGCATTCCGCTACCGGTGGCTTTTGCCCTGGCGGCGGTGTTGTCGCCAACGGATGCCGTGGCCGTCTCGGCGATCTCTCAAAACCGTCTGCCGACGCCGCTGATGCACATGCTGCAGGGCGAGGCGCTGATGAATGACGCGTCGGGCCTGGTGACCTTCAAGTTCGCTCTGGTCGCCGCGGTGACGGGGGTGTTCTCGCTGGCCAACGCCAGCCTGACGTTCGTGTTGGTGGCAGTCGGTGGCCTGGCGGTCGGTGTTGCGTTGAGTTGGCTGGTCGGGCGTTTGCGCTCGTGGATGATTGCTCGCGGTTGGGATGATCCGGCGACTCACGTCGTCTTCATGTTGTTGCTGCCGTTTGCGGCTTACGTGCTGGCCGAACGCCTGGGGGGCTCGGGGATTCTGTCTGCCGTGGCGGCCGGGATGATGCAGAGCTGGCTCGATCTGCTGCCGCGCCAGACCAGCACCCGACTGCTCAACCGCAGCGTCTGGTCACTGCTGGAGTTCGCGTTTAACGGGCTGATCTTCCTGCTGCTGGGATTGCAGTTGCCGGACATCATCAAAGCCGTGGCCAGCCACGAAACTTCGTTGTGGCCAACGCTGCTCTATCGTTGCCTCGACGTGGTGGCGATTTTCCTGGTGTTGGTGGTGTTGCGATTTGTCTGGGTGCAGAGCATCTGGCGATTGTCGGGGCTGCTGCGTCGCTGGCGCGGCAAGGGCGAAATGACGCAAGTGCCGACGGCGCGCTCCTGTTGGTTGTTGACCGTCGGCGGGGTGCGCGGTGCGGTGACGCTGGCAGGTGTGTTGTCAGTGCCGATACTGATGGGGAATAAGGCGTTTCCTGAGCGCGATCTGCTGATTTTCATCGCGGCCGGGGTCATTCTGCTGTCGCTGATTGCGGCGTGTATTGCATTGCCAATGTTGCTTCGCGGCATCGAGAAGAGTCCTGATGACAAACGTCGCAGTGAAGTGCGCGACGCCTGGCGCAAGACCGCCGAAGCTGCCATTCATGCGCTCGAAACCGAAGAGGCCAATCCGCAGGACGCCGCCCAGGCAGCGCTCGCTGTCGAACTCAAGGCGCGGATCATGTCCGAGTATCGGCATCAACTGGAGGTGTTCAACGATTCGGCGGAAGCCCAGGCGCTGGCGTTTCAGATGGACCTGTTGGAACGGCGCCTGCGCTTGAAGGCGCTGCGAGCGCAACGCCTGGAGTTGTATAAGCTCAGCCGTCACCACCAGATTGGTGATGACGTGTTGCGCGAGGTGCTCGGAGAGCTTGATTTGAGTGAAGCCAATCTTGGGCGCGTAACTTAGGTGACCGACTCATTAAATCTTCAAGTGGTCAGGGTGTTAATGACTGAAGTGTTACTTGTTGAGGTAAACACTATCGTCCTGTTTTGGGTATATTTTGCGCATTAGTCGACGATCGTTTTGGCTGATAGTAGTGTTTTTTTCGATAGACCAATCACCTGAAGTCATATCGTTGTGAATCTCATAGTGCATGATTGATTTCGGGTCGTAAGGGGGGAGTTGTGTGGTTGCTGTATCCAGTGTTCTGAAAAAGTTGTGATCGACTTCCTCTTTGGACCAGTTATGTCTGGTCAGGTAATAGTGGTACATGAATGGTTTGTTCCATGGGATATCGGCTTTGGGATGTTGGTGTTCATGCTCCATCCCGAGTGCATGGCCGAACTCATGCAAGACGGTACTTTCAAACCCCGGATGTGTCAGCTCGGTACCGATGTTCATCGTATTCTCGCCAGGCCCGCGTAGCGTGGCATCGGTGCCAATGGCTGAATAGTTCGCAGGCGGCTCCATGGTGATTCTAATATCGCCTTCAGCATCGCTTGCGAACTCCAGTTTCAGGTTGATGGAGGGCTGCCACTGCTTGATGGCTGCTATCGCGGCTTGGCGGTGTGCATCGGAGGGAGGGTTGATAAAGGCGATTTTAAGCGTCCTGTGACTGGCCCAGAACTTACTATGAGTGGCGACGCCACGTTTTTGTCTGCCTCCACTGGAAGAAGTGTTTCTGTTGTCGGAGTTTTCATTAATGGCCGCGTCATAAGACGCTTGTTCGTCAAAGCTGCTGATAATTTTACATGGGTGTGTGTCAGGCATTGTTGTTCTCCTTGGTAGAACTCTAAAGTTGTTGATGGATTGAGGTTCTAGCGGAGGTTAGTTTGAAGTTTGGTTTGGCGTAAAGTTGGTATTTATTAATTGCTGTTGCACAGATCATTGAAGCCTGCACTGCGTTGCACAGTGCAGGCAAGTTTCATTTTATTTGTGGCGAGTTATAAAGGCGCGGATGCGTTCAGCGGCTTCCACACACTCAGCCAGTGGCGCAACCAGCGCCATGCGCACCCGACCGGCACCCGGATTCGCGCCGTCAACGTCACGGGACAGATAAGAGCCAGGCACCACGGTCACATGTTCTTCGACGAACAGATCGCGGCAGAACGCCTCGTCATCACCTTCAACATTCGGCCACAGGTAAAAACCGCCATCCGGGCGCTGCACGTCCATCACCGGGCCGAGGATTTCCAGCACCGCGTCATACTTCTCGCGATACAGCGCACGGTTGGCGCGCACATGCACTTCGTCATTCCAGGCAGCAACGCTGGCCAGTTGAGTCTGAACCGGCATCGCGCAGCCGTGGTAGGTGCGGTACAGCAGGAAGCCTTTGAGAATCTCGGCATCACCCGCCACGAAACCCGAACGCAGGCCTGGCAGGTTGGAGCGCTTGGACAGGCTGTGGAACACCACGCAGCGTTTGAAGTCTTTGCGGCCCAGTTCCGCGCAGGCACTGAGCAGGCCGGCGGGCGGGGTTTGTTCGTTGAAATACAGTTCGCTGTAGCACTCGTCCGCAGCGATCACGAAGTCGTGCTCGTCGGCCAGGGCGATCAGCTTTTTCAGGGTTTCGACCGGGATCAACGCGCCGGTCGGGTTGCCCGGCGAGCACAGGAACAGGATCTGGCAACGCTTCCAGATGTCCGGGGAAACGGCATCGAAATCCGGATTGAAGCCATTCTCGTCCAGGCACGGCAGGTAATGCGGCTTGGCGCCGGCGAGGAACGCGGCACCTTCATAGATCTGATAGAACGGGTTCGGGCTGACCACCAGGGCGTCGTCGCCACGGTTGACCACGGTCTGGGTGAACGCGAACAGCGCTTCGCGGGTGCCGTTGACCGGCAGTACGTTGCGCGCCGGGTCGAGCCAGCCGTTCGGTACGTTGAAGCGGCGTTCGCACCACGCGGCGATGGCTTCACGCAGGGCCGCAATGCCGAGGGTGGTCGGATAGACGGCCATCTGGTCCAGATTGCTTGCCAGGGCTTCGGCGACAAAGCTTGGCGAACGGTGCTTCGGCTCGCCGATGGACAGCGCGATAGGGCGCTTGTCCGGGTTTGGCGTGACGCTGCCGAGCAGGGCGCGGAGCTTCTCGAACGGGTAAGGCTGCAACTGGGACAGAGCGTTGTTCATCGGTAGATCTCGTTCAATGTGAACACCTGCATTCTGTAGGAGCCGGCTTGCTGGCGATTGCATCACTCCGGTGTGACTGACACACCGAGGCGATGCCATCGCCAGCAAGCCGGCTCCTACAAAGGACAGGTCTCCACAGGGGGAAATTTGTTAATTCAGATACTGATTCGCGACAGTTTGATATCGGGTTCCTGGCTGACACTGAGCTGTTCGACGATCGCATCCTGCAAACGGCTGCACAACAGTGGGTCAGACAACGGTTGGTTGTTGGCGTCGGTAATGAAGAACACGTCTTCCACGCGCTCGCCGAGCGTGGCGATCTTGGCGTTCTGCAGCGACAGGTCGAATTCCAGAAAAATCGTGCCGATCCGCGCCAGCAAGCCTGGGCGATCCGGTGCGCTGAGCTCCAGCACCGTCACCGGGCGCTGGGCGTCGTTGTGGATCGTCACCTGAGGTGCAAACGCGAAATGCTTGAGCTGGCGCGGTACGCGACGCTGGATGATCGTCGGGTAATTGTCCGGGTTGCGCAGGGCTTCGGTCAGGCCTTCGCGGATCTGTTTGACCCGCGCCGGGTTATCGCCGATCGAGTCGCCGTCGGTGTCGAGCACGATGTAGGTGTCGAGGGTGAACTGGCTGCTGGAGGTGATGACCCGGGCGTCGTGAATGTTCAGGTTGAGCTGGTCCATCGCAGCCACGGTCACGGCGAAGAAGTCGTGCTGGTCCGGCGCGTAGATGAAGATTTGCGTACCGCCCTCGAACTCGCGCTGGGTGGTTTCCTTGATCAGCACCAGCGGGCCGCCATCGGCCGGCTGCTGGAGGATCGCATCGGTGTGCCAGGCCACATCGCCGGCGGTGTGACGCAGGAAATAGTCATCGCCCAGTTGCGACCACAACTGCTCGACGTCGTCGGGGTCGTTGCCGCCGCGTACCAGAATGTCCAGGGCGGCGCTCTGGGTCTGGCGGATCTGCATTTCGCGATCCACCGGGTTTTCCAGGCCGCGACGCAACGCACGCTTGGTCTCGGTGTAGAGCTGGCGCAGCAGGCTGGCGCGCCAGGAGTTCCACAGCGTCGGGTTGGTGGCGTTGATGTCGGCGACCGTCAGCACGTACAGGTAATCCAGGCGGGTTTCGTCACCGACGATCTGCGCGAAATCATGGATCACCTGCGGGTCGGACAAGTCCTTGCGCTGGGCGGTGGTCGACATCACCAGGTGGTTCTGCACCAGCCACACGATCAGGCGGCTGTCCCAGATTGGCAATTGATGGCGCTGGCAAAAGGCTTCGGCGTCCACTGCGCCAATTTCCGAGTGATCGCCATGCCGGCCCTTGCCGATGTCGTGGTACAGGCCGGCGAGATAGATCAGCTCGGGCTTGGGCAGCTTGCCCATGAGCTTGCTGGCCAGCGGGAATTTTTCCGACACTTGCGTGTACTGCAACTTACGCAGGTGCTTGATCAGGTTCAGGGTGTGCGCGTCGACCGTATAGATGTGAAACAGGTCGTGCTGCATCTGTCCGACAATGAAGCCGAACTCCGGCAAATAGCGCCCGAGGATGCCGTAACGGTTCATCCGCCGCAGGTTACGGTGAATGCCGATCTTGCACTTGAACAGTTCGATGAACAGGCTGGTATTGCGAATGTCGTTGCGGAAATCGTCGTCGATCAGGTGCCGGTTTTCCCGCAGCAGACGAATGGTGTCGGCGCGTACGCCCTTGATTTCCGGCTGCTGGGCCATCAGCACGAAGATTTCGAGCATGGCGAACGGCGTGCGGCGGAACACGTTGTCGTTGCGCGCCTCGATGTAGCCATCGTGCAACTGGAAACGCGAGTTGATCGGCTGCGGCGGCGCTTCGTCTTCGGGCGCGAGAATGACTTCCTCGAAGTGCTGGATGATCAGGTCGCTGAGCTGGGCGATGCTCATGACCACCCGGTAATACTGCTGCATGAAGTTTTCGATGGCTTGCTTGGCGTCATCGCCCTTGAACCCTAGCAGGCCGGCAATCGAACGCTGGTGGTCGAACAGCAAGCGGTCTTCCGAGCGGCCGGCGAGCATGTGCAGCGCGTAGCGGACTTTCCACAGGAATTCCTGGGATGAAGCCAGCAAGGCGTTTTCGCTCTCGACCAGAAACCCTTCGCCGGCCAATGCCCGCAGGTTCAGGGTGCCGTATTCGCGACGGGCGACCCACAGAATCGTCTGAATATCCCGTAGTCCGCCGGGCGAGCCTTTGACGTTGGGTTCCAGGTTGTATTCGGTGTCGTTGTACTTGTGATGACGGGCCTTTTGCTCGGCGCGCTTGGCCAGGAAGAACTCCTTGCTCGGCCACATGTGCGCAGTGCTGGTGACGTCGAGCATGCGCTGGCGCAAACTCTCGGGGCCGCAGATGGTGCGGCTTTCCATCAGGTTGGTGACAACCGTCAGGTCGGCGCGGGCTTCAACGGCGCATTCTTCAACCGAGCGAACGCTCTGACCGACTTCCAGGCCGATGTCCCACAACAACGTCAGAAAACGCTCGATGGAATCGCGGAAAACTTCGTGGTCGGCGCTGTCCAGCAGGATCAGCAAATCAATATCGGAATAAGGGTGCAATTCCCCGCGACCGTAGCCGCCGACCGCGACCAGCGCGATGTCGGCATCTTCACTCCAGTTGAACTGCTCCCAGGCCTTTTGCAGGATATTGTCGACGAACCACGCACGATCCTCGATCAGCCGGCGAATCTCCCGGCCGCTGCGAAAGCGCTCGTCGAGCACCTCGCGCGCCTGGCGGATGGCCTTCTTGAAGGCCGCGATCGGGCTGGCCTTCAGGGCCAGTTCAGCCTGGAACTGGCCACGGTCGAAGAGTTCGGGATCCACCTGCGGCATCGATTGGCTTTCCTATCTATAAGGCTGAGAGCTGTGCGGACCGGATCAGGCCGAAACGCGCGGGATGGTGTCGTCGCTGCGCAGGGTGAAGATCTCGTAACCGGTTTCGGTCACTGCCAGGGTGTGTTCCCACTGGGCCGAGAGCTTGCGGTCCTTGGTGATCGCGGTCCAGCCATCGCCCAACACCTTGGTGTCGGCCTTGCCCTGGTTGATCATCGGCTCGATGGTGAAGGTCATGCCCGCTTTCAGTTCCATGCCGGTGCCGGCGCGGCCGTAGTGCAGGATCTGCGGCTCTTCGTGGAACACCTTGCCAATGCCGTGGCCGCAGAACTCGCGAACCACCGAGAAGCCGTTCTTTTCAGCGTGCTTCTGGATCACTTCACCGATGTCGCCCAGGCGGCAGCCGGGTTTGACGATTTCGATGGCCTTGTACATGCATTCCTGGGTCACTTGCGACAGGCGCTCGGCCCAGACCGGCACGGTGCCGACGTGGAACATGCGGCTGGTGTCGCCGTGGTAGCCGTCTTTGATGACGGTGACGTCGATGTTCAGCGTGTCGCCGTCCTTCAATGGCTTCTCGTTCGGGATGCCGTGGCAGACCACGTGGTTGATCGAGGTGCAGATCGACTTCGGATAGCCTTTGTAGTTGAGCGGGGCAGGGATGGCCTGCTGCACATTGACGATGTAGTCGTGGCAGATGCGGTCCAGCTCTTCAGTGGTGACGCCTGGCTTGACATGTTCAGCAATCATTTCCAGCACATCGGCGGCCAGTTTGCCGGCGACACGCATTTTTGCGATGTCCTCCGGGGTTTTGAGGGTGACGGTCATACAGGCTCTCTCTACGCTCGATGGCGCTTGTCAAAACGGAATGGGCAGTGTGCGATCAATCTTTGCCGCCCTGAAAAACGCGATTCTAACAGACGAACAGCGCAAATCTGAGCCTCTGTACATCGCTTCTCTCTATAGATAGGCGCATTCTTGAGCGATTCCAAGGGCGCGGATAAAGGCGCGCGTCAGGAATTGAGAATCCGGGTTCCGTTTTTGCGAGCCTTGTGATATAAAATGCGCCGCTTTCCGGGGATACCCCGAAAGGCTTAAATCCACACACGTGTCGACACGATGACCTGGGTGCCTTCAGCTGATGCTGCTGGTTGGTCATTGGGATACGTGGAGGCCAAACCCGACTTATTAAGGAACTATCATGTCCCAAGTCAACATGCGCGATATGCTGAAGGCCGGTGTGCACTTCGGTCACCAGACCCGTTACTGGAACCCGAAAATGGGTAAATACATTTTCGGCGCGCGTAACAAGATCCACATCATCAACCTTGAAAAAACCCTGCCAATGTTCAACGAAGCTCTGACTTTCGTAGAGCGTCTGGCCCAGGGCAAAAACAAGATTCTGTTCGTCGGCACCAAGCGTTCCGCTGGCAAGATCGTTGCTGAAGAAGCAGCACGTTGCGGTTCGCCGTACGTCGATCACCGCTGGTTGGGCGGCATGCTGACCAACTTCAAAACCATCCGTGCTTCCATCAAGCGTCTGCGTGACCTTGAAGTACAAGCCGAAGACGGTACTTTCGCCAAGCTGACCAAGAAAGAAGCGCTGATGCGCTCCCGTGACCTGGAAAAGCTGGATCGTTCCCTCGGTGGTATCAAGGACATGGGCGGTCTGCCAGACGCTCTGTTCGTTATCGACGTTGATCACGAGCGCATCGCGATCACCGAAGCCAACAAGCTGGGCATCCCGGTTATCGGCGTAGTCGATACCAACAGCAGCCCGGAAGGCGTTGACTACATCATCCCAGGCAACGATGACGCAATCCGCGCTATCCAGCTGTACATGGGTTCGATGGCTGACGCAGTAATCCGCGGTCGCAACCACGTTGCTGGCGGCACCGAGCAGTTCGTTGAAGAAGCTCCGGCAGCTGCAGCTGAGTAACTGACGCCTTGGCGTTGACTCAGTAAGCAAAAAGGGGGCTTGGCCCCCTTTTTGCCACCTCGAAAACCATTTGTCCGGTGGCGCATTTACATCATTTGTAACTTGCAGCTGCTAACAAGGGTGGTTCGGGAAGAATTGAACGCCCGTTCGATCGGGTGGAATGGTTGAAAACCTATCCAAGAGGAATTTTGAAATGGCAGAGATTACTGCAGCGTTGGTCAAAGAACTGCGCGAGCGTACTGGCGAAGGCATGATGGACTGCAAAAAGGCCTTGACCAAGGCTGGCGGCGACATCGAAAAAGCCATTGATGACATGCGTGCTTCGGGCGCCATCAAGGCTGCCAAGAAAGCAGGCAACGTGGCTGCTGAAGGCGCTATCGCTCTGAAAGAAGACGGTAAATCCGCTGTTCTGCTGGAAGTGAACTCGCAGACCGACTTCCTGGCTCTGCAGGACGACTTCAAGGCATTTGTTGCTGCCAGCATTGAAAAAGCGTTCGCCGACAAGCTGACTGACGTCGCTCCGCTGATCGAAGCTCAAGAAGCTGCTCGCCTGGTACTGGTCGGCAAGGTTGGCGAAAACGTCAACATCCGTCGCCTGGTTCGCGTTGAAGGTGATGTTGTTGGTGGTTACCTGCACGGCAACAAAATCGGTGTTGCGGTTGTTCTGAAGGGCGGCGACGTTGAGCTGGCCAAAGACATCGCTATGCACGTAGCGGCCAGCAACCCTGAGTTCCTGCTGCCATCGGAAGTTTCTGCTGAAGCTATCGAGCGCGAAAAAGCCGTGTTCCTGCAGCTGAACGAAGAAAAAATCAAAGGCAAGCCAGAAAACATTGTTGAGAACATGGTCAAAGGCCGTATCAGCAAGTTCCTGGCTGAAGCAAGCCTGGTTGAGCAGGCGTTCGTCAAGAACCCTGAAATCAAGGTTGGCGAACTGGCCAAGAAAGCCGGTGCAGAAATCGTTTCTTTCACCTACTTCAAAGTAGGCGAAGGCATCGAGAAGCCGGTCGACAACTTCGCTGAAGAAGTTGCTGCCCAGCTGGCTGCCGCCAAGCAATAAGACGGTTTTTTAACTGTCGCCCTGAAGAGGCTGCCCGCTTACGCGCGCAGCCTCTTTTCAGATGGGGCACCAATTTTTAATTGGTTTCCTTTTGGAACTGGCTTACAAAGCCATGTTCCGATGGCGCTGAAGCAGCGCCAAGCTAGAGTGAACGCCAGCTGTAAACAGCTCGCAAAGAATTTTTAAAATACGCCGCAGGAGAGATTCGCAATGGCTCAGCAGGGCAGTGGTTATCAGGCTCGCTATAAACGCATTCTACTCAAGCTTAGCGGCGAGGCCCTGATGGGCTCGGAAGAGTTCGGGATCGATCCGAAAGTTCTGGACCGCATGGCGCTGGAAGTCGGCCAACTGGTCGGCATCGGCGTCCAGGTCGGCCTGGTGATCGGCGGCGGCAACCTGTTCCGTGGTGCAGCGCTGAGCGCGGCCGGCATGGATCGGGTCACCGGCGACCACATGGGTATGCTGGCCACCGTGATGAATGCCTTGGCCATGCGCGACGCGCTGGAACGTGCCAATATCTCGGCCATCGTGATGTCGGCGATTTCCATGGTTGGCGTGACTGATCACTACGATCGTCGCAAAGCCATGCGCCACCTGAACGCCAAGGAAGTCGTGATCTTCGCGGCCGGTACCGGCAATCCGTTCTTCACCACGGATTCGGCAGCCTGCCTGCGAGCAATCGAAATCGATGCCGATGTCGTGCTGAAAGCGACCAAGGTCGATGGCGTCTACACCGCCGATCCATTCAAAGACCCGCATGCCGAGAAGTTCGATCATCTGACCTACGATGAAGTGCTGGATCGCAAGCTGGGTGTTATGGATCTGACCGCCATTTGCCTGTGCCGCGACCACAAGATGCCGTTGCGCGTATTTAACATGAACAAACCCGGCGCCCTGCTGAACATCGTGCATGGCGGCGCTGAAGGGACCCTGATCGAGGAAGGCCAACAATGATCAACGAAATCAAGAAAGACGCTAAAGAGCGTATGCAAAAATCCGTCGAGTCGCTGATGCACAACTTCGGCCGTATTCGTACTGGCCAGGCGCACCCAAGCATTCTCGAAGGCGTGATGGTGCCGTACTACGGTTCCGACACCCCGATCAAGCAAGTCGCCAACATCACCGTCAAAGACGCCCGTACCCTGCAAGTGGTCGCTTTCGAGCGCAACATGCTGGGCGCCGTCGACAAGGCCATCGGCAGTGCTGGTCTGAACCTCAACCCGACCAACCTGGGTGAGTTGCTGCTGATCTCCATGCCGGCCCTGACCGAAGAAACCCGCAAGGGCTTCACCAAGCAGGCTCGTGATGTCGCTGAAGATGCCCGTGTTGCCGTGCGCAACATCCGTCGTGATGCGAACAGCCAGCTCAAGGATCTGGTCAAGGAAAAGGAAATCAGTGAAGACGAAGAGCGTCGCGCCACTGGTGAAATTGATGATCTGACCAAAAAGTACGTGGCTGAAATCGACGCGAATTTGGCGCAGAAAGAAAAAGACCTGATGGCCGTATAAGGGTCGCGTTTTCATGGAAAAGACCAAGCAGTCAGTGCCGTCCGCGGTGCCGCGTCATGTCGCGATCATCATGGATGGCAATAATCGCTGGGCGAAAAAACGCTTTATGCCAGGTGTCGCCGGGCATAAAGCGGGTGTGGACGCAGTTCGTGCAGTGATCGAGGTGTGTGCCGAGGCCAAGGTCGAGGTATTGACCCTGTTCGCCTTCTCCAGCGAGAACTGGCAGCGGCCGGCCGATGAAGTCAGTGCCTTGATGGATCTGTTCTTCAAGGCGTTACGTCGTGAGGCCAAGCGCCTCAACGACAACAACATCAGTCTGCGCATCATTGGCGACCGTTCGCGTTTCCATCCGGAGCTCCAGGCTGCGATGCGTGAAGCGGAAGCGATGACCGCGGGCACCAATCGCTTCGTTCTGCAGATCGCCGCCAACTACGGCGGTCAATGGGACATCGCGCAAGCCGCACAGCGTCTGGCGCGGGAAGTTCAGGCCGGGCATCTGCGTCCGGAAGACATCACCCCGGAACTGTTGCAAACCTGCCTGGCCACTGGCGATCTGCCGTTGCCGGACTTGTGCATCCGTACCGGTGGCGAGCACCGCATCAGCAACTTCCTGCTGTGGCAACTGGCCTACGCCGAGTTGTACTTCTCCGACCTGTTCTGGCCGGACTTCAAACACGACGCCATGCGCACCGCGCTGGCCGATTTCGCTTCTCGCCAGCGCCGCTTCGGTAAAACGAGCGAGCAGGTCGAGGCTGGGGCCCGGGTTTAATGCTCAAACAACGAATCATCACCGCGCTGATCCTGTTGCCGATCGCCTTGTGCGGGTTTTTCCTGCTCGAAGGCTCCGGTTTCGCGCTGTTCATCGGGCTGGTCGTGACCCTCGGTGCCTGGGAATGGGCGCGTCTGGCGGGCTTCACTGAGCAGCCGATCCGCGTTGCCTATGCTGCAGTCGTCGCGTTGATGCTGTTTGTCATGCATATCCTGCCGGGCCTGGCACCTTGGGTGCTGGGCGCTTCGGTGCTGTGGTGGGGCGTGGCGACGTACCTGGTGTTGACGTATCCGCGTTCGAGCGAGCGTTGGTCCAGTGCGGCGACCAAATTGGTGATTGGCTTGTTGATTCTCCTGCCGGCCTGGCAAGGTCTGGTGCAGATCAAACAATACCCATTGGGCAACTGGTTGATCATGGCCGTCATGGTGCTGGTCTGGGGTGCCGACATCGGTGCTTACTTTTCCGGTCGGGCCTTCGGCAAGCGCAAGCTGGCACCGCAGGTCAGTCCCGGCAAGAGCTGGGAAGGCGTGTATGGCGGTCTGGCGCTGAGCCTGGTCATCACCGTCATTGTCGGCCTGGTTCGCGACTGGACGGTTGCCGAGCTTTTCAAAGGGTTGATCGGTGCCGCAATTATCGTGTTCATCTCGGTAGTGGGTGACCTCACCGAAAGCATGTTCAAGCGCCAGTCCGGGATCAAGGACAGTAGCAATCTGCTTCCCGGCCACGGTGGTGTACTCGATCGCATCGACAGCCTGACGGCAGCGATCCCGGTGTTCGCGGTGTTGTTGTGGATGGCGGCACCGTGAGCCGCCCTCAACAGATTACCGTTCTGGGGGCTACCGGCTCGATCGGCCTGAGCACGCTCGACGTTATTGCCCGTCATCCCGAGCGTTATCAGGTGTTCGCCTTGAGCGGTTTCACTCGTCTGAGTGAGTTGTTCGCGTTGTGCGTCCGTCATACGCCACGGTTCGCCGTTGTGCCAGAGCAGGGCGCTGCCCGAGGCTTGCAGGACGACTTGCGTGCGGCCGGGTTGTCGACCCGCGTTCTGGTGGGGGAGGAGGGGCTGTGTCAGGTCGCCGCCGATCCTGAAGTCGACGCTGTCATGGCCGCTATTGTCGGCGCGGCGGGCTTGCGCCCGACGCTGGCGGCGGTCGAGGCCGGCAAGAAAATACTCCTGGCCAACAAAGAAGCACTGGTGATGTCCGGTGCGTTGTTCATGCAGGCCGTGCGTAAAAGCGGTTCGGTGCTGCTGCCGATCGACAGCGAGCACAACGCGATTTTCCAGTGCATGCCGCAGGATTTCGCTCGTGGGCTGGGTGCGGTCGGTGTCCGTCGGATCTTGCTGACAGCTTCAGGCGGTCCTTTCCGGCAGACGCCTATGGCTGAGCTGGTGCATGTAACCCCTGATCAGGCGTGTGCCCATCCGAACTGGTCCATGGGGCGCAAGATTTCGGTAGATTCGGCCAGCATGATGAACAAAGGCCTCGAACTGATCGAAGCCTGCTGGCTGTTTGATGCCAAGCCATCGCAAGTCGAAGTGGTGATTCACCCGCAGAGCGTGATTCATTCGCTTGTCGATTACATCGATGGTTCGGTCCTGGCGCAGTTGGGTAATCCTGACATGCGTACGCCTATTGCCAATGCGCTGGCCTGGCCGGAACGTATCGATTCGGGTGTCGCACCGCTGGATCTGTTTGCCATTGCGCGCCTGGATTTCCAGGCTCCCGATGAAGAGCGTTTCCCATGCCTGCGCCTGGCGCGTCAGGCCGCAGAGGCTGGCAATAGCGCGCCAGCCATGCTTAATGCGGCAAATGAAGTGGCTGTCGCGGCCTTTCTCGACGGGCGGGTTCGCTATCTGGAAATCGCGAGTATCATCGAAGAAGTGTTAAATCTCGAGCCCGTGGTTGCGGTGGATGATCTCGAGGCGGTGTTCACGGCTGACGCGAAAGCGCGAGTACTGGCCGGGCAGTGGTTGAGTCGTCACGGGCGGTAAGTGCTGCAATACGTTGGCCCATGCAGCACCGGATAAGTTGCGGAGAAAGTAGATGAGCGCGCTCTATATGATTGTCGGCACCCTGGTAGCCCTGGGCGTGCTGGTCACTTTCCACGAATTCGGCCATTTCTGGGTCGCACGTCGCTGTGGAGTCAAAGTGCTGCGTTTCTCCGTGGGCTTCGGTATGCCGTTGCTGCGCTGGCACGACAAGAAAGGCACTGAATTCGTGATTGCCGCCATCCCGCTGGGTGGCTACGTGAAAATGCTCGACGAGCGCGAAGGTGAAGTGCCGGCCGATCAGCTCGATCAATCCTTCAATCGCAAATCCGTCCGTCAGCGCATTGCTATCGTGTCGGCGGGGCCGATTGCCAACTTCTTGCTGGCGATGATTTTTTTCTGGGTGCTCGCCATGCTTGGCAGCGAGCAGGTGCGGCCAGTCATCGGCGCCGTTGAATCCGGCAGTATCGCCGCCAGGGCGGGGCTGAGTGCAGGTCAGGAAATTGTTGCCATTGATGGTGAGCCGACTTCGGGCTGGGGCGCCGTAAATCTGCAACTGGTTCGCCGTCTTGGTGAGAGCGGCTCCCTTCAGTTGCTGGTCCGTGAACAGGGTTCCACAGCGGATTCGCCGCGTGAGCTGGTGCTGGATAAATGGCTCAAGGGCGCTGACGAGCCGGATCCGATTCGCTCGCTGGGTATTCGCCCATGGCGTCCGGCGTTGCCGCCGGTGCTGGCGGAGCTCGATCCGAAAGGCCCGGCGCAGGCTGCCGGCCTGAAAACCGGTGACCGGTTGTTGGCCCTGGATGGCAAGGCGCTCGATGACTGGCAACAAGTGGTCGATATCGTCCGTATTCATCCTGATACCAAAATCATGCTGCGCGTCGAGCGCGATGGTGCTCAAATCGACGTCCCTGTGACGCTCGCTGCTCGCGGCGAGAAAAAGTCGCCCAGTGGTTATCTCGGCGCCGGGGTGAAGGCGATCGATTGGCCGCCGGAGATGATTCGCGAGGTCAGTTACGGTCCTTTGGCCGCGATTGGCGAGGGGGCTCGACGCACCTGGACCATGAGCATACTGACCCTCGATTCGCTCAAGAAAATGTTGTTCGGTGAGCTCTCGGTAAAAAACTTGAGTGGACCGATAACCATTGCTAAAGTGGCGGGCGCTTCTGCCCAGTCGGGCGTCGCTGATTTCCTGAATTTCCTTGCTTATCTGAGTATTAGCCTGGGTGTTCTGAATTTGTTGCCCATTCCGGTACTGGATGGGGGGCATTTGTTGTTTTATCTGATTGAGTGGGCGCGTGGTCGCCCCTTGTCGGATCGGGTGCAGGGTTGGGGGATACAGATCGGCATCAGTTTGGTGGTCGGGGTGATGTTGCTCGCTCTGGTCAATGATTTGGGTCGTCTGTAACACTTCGCTGAATTGCGAATCTGCCGCATTTTGCGGCAGTTTGTTTATTGCCAGTTGGAATAAGAAAGGACTTCATGAAACGTCTGCTGCTAACTGCGGTTCTCACCGTATTGATGATCGCCGAAGTTCACGCCGAGTCCTTCACTATCTCTGATATTCGCGTCAATGGCCTCCAGCGGGTCTCCGCGGGGAGCGTCTTTGGTGCCTTGCCGTTGAACGTCGGTGAACAGGCGGATGATCGTCGCCTGGTGGAATCCACTCGTGCGCTGTTCAAAACCGGGTTCTTTCAAGATATCCAGCTGGGCCGTGATGGCAACGTCCTGGTCATTACGGTAGTCGAGCGTCCGTCCGTCGCCAGTATCGAGATCGAGGGTAACAAGGCGATCTCCACTGAAGACCTGATGAAGGGCCTCAAACAATCCGGTCTGGCCGAAGGCGAGATCTTCCAGCGCGCCACCCTTGAAGGTGTTCGTAACGAGCTGCAGCGCCAGTACGTCGCTCAGGGCCGCTACTCGGCTACCGTTGACACCGAAGTGGTGCCGCAGCCGCGTAACCGCGTCGGCCTCAAGGTCAATATCAACGAAGGCACCGTTGCAGCTATCCAACACATCAACGTGGTGGGTAACACGGTCTTCCCTGATGAGGACCTGATCGACCTGTTCGAACTCAAGACCACCAACTGGTTGTCGTTCTTCAAGAACGACGACAAGTACGCTCGTGAAAAACTGTCCGGTGACCTGGAGCGTCTGCGTTCCTACTACCTGGACCGTGGCTATATCAACATGGATATCGCTTCGACCCAGGTGTCCATCACCCCGGACAAGAAACACGTCTACATCACCGTCAACGTCAACGAAGGCGAGAAGTACACCGTTCGTGACGTCAAGCTGAGCGGCGACCTGAAAGTTCCTGAAGACCAGGTCAAGTCCCTGTTGCTGGTGCAGAAAGGCCAGGTGTTCTCGCGCAAGCTGATGACCACCACGTCCGAACTGATTACCCGCCGCCTGGGTAACGAGGGTTACACCTTCGCCAACGTCAACGGCGTACCTCAGCCGCATGATGAAGACCACACCGTCGATATCACTTTCGCGGTCGATCCGGGCAAGCGTGCTTACGTTAACCGCATCAACTTCCGTGGCAACACCAAGTCCGAAGACGAAGTGCTGCGTCGTGAAATGCGTCAGATGGAAGGTGGCTGGGCTTCGACTTACCTGATCGACCAATCCAAGACCCGTCTTGAGCGTCTGGGCTTCTTCAAGGAAGTCAACGTCGAAACCCCGGCTGTACCGGGTGTCGATGACCAGGTTGACGTGAACTACAGCGTTGAAGAACAAGCGTCCGGTTCGATTACCGCCAGCGTCGGCTTTGCACAGAGTGCTGGTCTGATCCTCGGTGGTTCGATCACCCAGAACAACTTCCTCGGTACCGGTAACAAGGTCAGCGTTGGCTTGACCCGCAGTGAATACCAGAGCCGCTATAACTTCGGTTATGTCGACCCGTACTGGACTGCTGACGGTGTGAGCCTGGGTTACAACGCGTTCTATCGCACCACTGACTACAAAGACCTCGACGTCGACGTCGCCAGCTATGCGGTAGACAGCTACGGTGCCGGCGCGAGCGTCGGTTATCCGATCAGCGAGACTTCGCGTCTGACCTTCGGTCTGACTGCGCAACAGGACAAGATCAAGACTGGCCTGTACACCGTTGACGAAATCTTCGACTTCGTTAACAAGGAAGGCGACAGCTACCTGAACTTCAAGGCTTCGGCCGGTTGGTCCGAGTCGACCCTGAACAAAGGTGTGCTGGCGACCCGTGGTCATTCGCAAAGCCTTGTGCTGGAAACCACGACCCCAGGCAGCGACCTGTCGTTCTTCAAACTCGACTACCGTGGCCAGTTGTTCCAGCCGTTGACCGAAAACTACACCATGCGCCTGCATACCGAACTGGGTTATGGCGATGGCTACGGTTCGACCGATGGCTTGCCGTTCTATGAAAACTACTATGCTGGTGGTTTCAACTCGGTTCGTGGCTTCAAGGACAGCACCCTGGGTCCTCGCAGTACTCCAAGTACCGGCAAGAACCCTGGCACTGCGCTCGATCCGGACCAGGATCCGCTGCCGTTCGGTGGTAACGTCCTGATCCAGGGCGGTGTGGAGGTTCTTTTCCCTCTGCCGTTCGTCAAGGATCAGCGTTCCCTGCGCACCTCGGTATTCTGGGACGTGGGTAACGTGTTCGACTCGCAGTGCAAGTCGACCACCAATGCCGATGGTTCCAAGTCCAATACACAGTGCAACGACATCAGCCTGAGCAACATGGCCAGCTCTGTCGGTGTAGGCGTGACATGGGTTACCGCACTGGGTCCTCTGAGTTTCGCGTTGGCCATGCCGATCAAGAAACCGGATGAGGCTGAAACTCAAGTGTTCCAATTCTCCCTCGGCCAGACGTTCTAAGCGTCTGACCCAAGATAACGACAATGGATTTTGTAGGAGTGCATCGTGCGTAAGTTGACTCAATTGGTTCTCCTGGCGACCGTACTGGTAGCAGGCCCGGCTTTTGCCGACATGAAAATTGCCGTTCTGAACTATCAAATGGCTTTGCTGGAATCCGATGCGGCCAAGAAGTACGCCGTGGATGCCGAGAAGAAGTTCGGCCCGCAACTGACCAAGCTCAAGACGCTGGAAAGCAGCGCCAAGGGTATTCAGGATCGTCTGATGGCTGGCGGCGACAAGATGCAGCAAGGCGAGCGTGAGCGTCTGGAACTTGAATTCAAGCAAAAGGCCCGTGACTTCCAGTTCCAGTCCAAGGAATTGAACGAAGCCAAAGCCGTTGCCGACCGTGAAATGCTGAAGCAGCTCAAGCCGAAACTGGACAGCGCTGTGGAAGAAGTCATCAAGAAAGGTGCTTTTGACCTGGTCTTCGAGCGTGGCGCAGTGATTGATGTCAAACCTCAGTACGACATCACTCGCCAGGTTATCGAGCGCATGAATCAGCTGAAGTAATCCATGACAGCGACCATAAAACTCGGCCAGTTGGCCGAGTTCCTCGGCGCCACCCTACGTGGCGACCCAGAGAAGGAAATTACTGGGCTAGCCACTTTGCAAGAGGCTGGCCCAGCTCAGTTGAGCTTTCTGGCAAATCCTCAATACCGCAAATACCTGGCTGACAGCCGGGCTGCAGCACTGTTGCTGAAAGCCGCTGACGCTGAAGGTTTTGCCGGGAATGCATTGGTCGTACCTGATCCGTACGCCGCCTACGCTCGTGTTTCCCACCTGTTCGATCCCAAGCCCAAGGCGGCTGCCGGCATTCATCCGACCGCAGTGATTGCGGCGGACGCGGTGGTTGATCCAGCGGCGAGCATCGGTGCCTTTGTGGTCATCGAGAGCGGGGCGCGAATTGATGCAGGTACGACCATCGGCGCGCATTGCTTCATCGGCGCTCGTAGCGTTATCGGCGAAGGTGGCTGGCTCGCACCGCGCGTCACGCTGTATCACGACGTGCGTATCGGCAAGCGGGTGGTAATTCAGTCCGGTGCAGTATTGGGTGGCGAAGGCTTCGGCTTTGCCAACGAGAAAGGCATCTGGCAGAAAATCGCCCAGATCGGTGGCGTTCTGGTCGGTGACGATGTGGAGATCGGCGTGAATACTGCCATCGACCGCGGTGCACTGGCCGATACCATTCTTGGTAATGGCGTCAAGCTCGACAATCAGATTCAGATCGCCCACAACGTTCAGGTCGGTGATCACACTGCCATGGCGGCGTGCGTGGGGATTTCCGGCAGCACCAAAATCGGCAAGCATTGCATGCTCGCCGGTGGCGTAGGGCTGGTGGGACATATCGAAATTTGCGACAAGGTTTTCATCACCGGAATGACCATGGTGACCCACTCGATTACCGAGCCGGGCTCCTATTCTTCCGGTACGGCCATGCAACCGGCTGCCGAATGGCGCAAAAGCGCGGCACGTATCCGTCAGCTCGATGACATCGCGCGGCGGCTGCGACAGCTGGAAAAGCGAGTAGGGGAAGTGACCCCTGACGGTATTGCTTCATCAGATGGCTGATACCATTTCCATATCAAGTGTGCACAGCCGCTAGACTGCCTCCTTGATTTGCTAGAGGAGCGCGCGTCAGTCGCGCGTTCCCAATCTTTACATAGGCTTCCCCCCGAAATGATGGACATCAACGAGATTCGCGAATACCTGCCTCACCGTTACCCGTTCCTGCTGGTGGACCGGGTCGTGGATCTGGATGTGGAAGGCAAGCGCATTCGCGCCTACAAGAATGTCAGCATCAACGAACCGTTCTTCAATGGTCACTTCCCTGCGCATCCAATCATGCCGGGCGTACTGATCATCGAAGCGATGGCTCAGGCTGCCGGGATCCTTGGTTTCAAGATGCTGGACGTGAAGCCGGCTGATGGCACCCTGTACTACTTCGTAGGCTCCGACAAACTGCGTTTCCGTCAGCCGGTCAAGCCTGGCGACCAGTTGATCCTTGAAGCCACGTTCATCAGCTGCAAGCGCAAGATCTGGAAGTTCGAATGCCAGGCATCGGTAGATGGCAAGCCGGTCTGCTCGGCCGAGATCATCTGTGCGGAACAAAAAGTATGAGTTTGATTGACCCTCGCGCAATCATCGATCCGACGGCCATTCTGGCCGACGACGTCGAGGTCGGCCCTTGGTCGATCGTCGGCGCTGGTGTGGAAATCGGCGAGGGGACAGTGATCGGGCCGCATGTGATTCTCAAAGGCCCGACCCGAATCGGTAAGCACAACCGCATCTACCAGTTTTCTTCGGTAGGCGAAGACACGCCCGATCTGAAATACAAGGGTGAAGAAACCCGTCTGGTCATCGGTGACCACAACGTCATCCGTGAAGGCGTGACCATTCACCGCGGGACCATTCAGGACCGTTCCGAAACGACCCTGGGCGATCACAATCTGATCATGGCCTACGCTCACATCGGCCACGACAGCGTCATCGGCAACCATTGCATCCTGGTCAACAACACCGCGTTGGCGGGCCATGTGCATGTTGAAGACTGGGCGATCCTGTCCGGTTTTACCCTGGTTCACCAGTATTGCCACATCGGCGCCCACAGCTTTTCCGGTATGGGTACCGCCATTGGCAAGGACGTTCCAGCGTACGTCACGGTGTTCGGCAACCCGGCCGAAGCTCGCAGCATGAACTTCGAAGGCATGCGCCGTCGTGGTTTCAGCGAAGACGCGATCCACGCCCTGCGCCGTGCCTACAAGGTGGTTTATCGCCAGGGCCTCACGGTTGAGCAGGCACTCGCGGAGCTGGCCGAGCCTTCGGAGCAGTTTCCGGAAGTTGCGGTGTTCCGTGACTCCATCCAGTCTTCGACCCGCGGCATCACACGTTAATCATGGCTAATCTGCGTATTGCGCTGGTGGCGGGTGAGGCTTCCGGTGACATTCTGGGCGCCGGTCTCATGCGTGCGCTCAAGGCTCAGCATCCGGCGGTCGAGTTCATCGGTGTCGGTGGTCCGCTGATGCAGGCTGAAGGCCTGACCTCGTATTTTCCGATGGAACGTCTCTCGGTCATGGGGCTGGTGGAAGTGCTCGGTCGGCTGCGCGAGTTGTTGAAACGCCGCAAGAAGCTGATCGCAGACCTGATCGCCGAGAAACCGGACGTGTTCATCGGTATCGATGCGCCGGATTTCAACCTCAACATCGAACTGAAGCTGCGTCAGGCCGGGATCAAGACCGTGCATTACGTCAGCCCGTCGGTGTGGGCATGGCGGCAGAAGCGGGTGCTGAAGATTCGCGAAGGTTGCGACCTGATGCTGACGCTGTTCCCGTTCGAAGCGAAATTCTATGAAGAGAAGGGCGTGCCGGTGCGGTTTGTCGGTCACACCTTGGCCGATGCGATACCCCTTGAGGCTGATCGTCGCGCCGCACGCGCCGAGCTCGGTTTGCCTGATGGCCCATTGGTCGCGTTGATGCCGGGCAGTCGCGGTGGCGAAGTCGGGCGTCTGGGCGCTTTGTTCCTCGATGCCGCCGAGCGTTTGCGCGCGATGCGCCCTGGCGTGCGGTTCATTATTCCTTGCGCCAGCCCTCAGCGCCGCGCGCAGCTTGAAGAACTGCTGGCCGGTCGCGATCTGCCGCTGACCCTGCTCGACGGCAAGTCCCATCTGGCGCTGGCCGCCTGCGACGCAGTGTTGATTGCCTCCGGAACGGCGACCCTCGAAGCCTTGCTGTACAAGCGTCCGATGGTGGTGGCTTATCGCCTGGCACCGCTGACGTTCTGGATCCTCAAGCGCATGGTGAAAAGCCCTTACGTCTCGTTGCCGAACCTGCTCGCCCAGCGCCTCTTGGTGCCTGAATTGTTACAGGACGATGCAACGGTTGAAGCCTTGGCCCAGACGCTGTCGCCCCTGATCGAAGGTGGCGAAGAGCAGACCCGCGGCTTCGACGAAATTCACCGGACCTTGCGCCTGGATGCCTCCAATCAGGCAGCGGACGCGGTACTGAATCTGATCGGCAAAACACAATGACAAAAGCACAACAGATGGGCCTTGATTTCACCCTGGTCGCCGAAGTCGAAGAGCTGGTTGCCGGTGTTGATGAAGTCGGTCGCGGCCCGCTCTGCGGCGCTGTGGTGACGGCAGCGGTGATCCTCGATCCGAATCGTCCGATCCTTGGCCTCAACGATTCGAAGAAGCTAACTGAAGCCCGCCGCGAAAAGCTCTACGACGAAATCTGCGAAAAAGCCCTGAGCTGGTGCATCGCTCGCGCGGAAGTCGAAGAAATCGACGAGCTGAACATCCTGCATGCCACCATGCTGGCTATGCAGCGTGCGATCGAAGGCCTGCACATTCAGCCAAAACTGGCGATGATCGACGGTAACCGCTGCCCGAAGCTGGCCATGCGCGCTGAAGCCGTGGTCAAGGGCGACAGCAAGGTCCCGGCCATCGCTGCTGCCTCGATTCTGGCCAAGGTCAGCCGCGACCGTGAAATGGCGGCATTCGAACTGATTTACCCGGGTTACGGCATCGGCGGCCATAAAGGCTACCCGACGCCCGTTCATCTGGAAGCGCTGGCACGCTTGGGGCCGACGCCGATTCACCGCCGCTCGTTCGCGCCGGTGCGGTTGGCTTATGAGGCGCGCGAAAGCCTCATGGAGAGTTAGTCGCGAGGCTGATGTTTTCGCCAAGGCCCGGTACAATCCGGGCCTTGTTGTCTTCACGTTTCTAGACAGGATCACTATGCCGGCTTCATTCGTTCACCTACGCCTGCACACTGAATACTCCCTGGTCGACGGTCTGGTGCGGATCAAACCGCTGGTCAAGACCCTGGTCGGCATGAACATGCCTGCCGTAGCGGTCACCGATCAGAACAACATGTGTTCCCTGGTCAAATTCTATAAAGCCTCGATGGGCGCAGGCATCAAGCCGATCTGCGGTGCCGACTTGTGGCTGTCGAACAAGGACCCGGACAACGCCCTGAGCCGTATCAGCCTGCTGGCAATGAACGCTGTCGGCTATCGCAACCTGACCGAGCTGATCTCCCGCGGTTTCATCGACGGCCAGCGTAATGGCTCGATCATCATCGAGCGTGAGTGGGTGGCCGAGGCCAGCGAAGGCTTGATCATGCTGTCGGCGGCGAAGGAAGGCGAAATCGGCCTGGCCATGCTCAGCGGCAATCCGGCGGAAGCGGAAAAACTGGCACGCGAATGGATGGCGGTGTTCCCGGATCGTTTCTACCTGGAAATCCAGCGCACCAACCGCCCCAACGACGAAGAGCAGTTGCACGGCGCCGTGGCCCTGGCCGAGAAAATCGGCGCGCCATTGGTGGCGACCAACGACGTGCGCTTCATCAAGCAGGAAGACTTCGCCGCTCACGAAACCCGCGTCTGCATCGGTGAGGGCCGCGCCCTCGACGATCCGCGGCGTTCGAAGAATTACAGCGATCAGCAATACCTCAAAAGCGCCGAGGAAATGGCCGAGCTGTTCAGCGACATTCCCGAGGCGCTGGAAAACACCGTCGAGATCGCCAAGCGTTGCAACATCGAAGTGAAGCTGGGCACGCACTTCCTGCCCAACTTCCCGATTCCCGATGGCATGACCATCGACGAATATTTCCGCAAAGTGTCCTTCGATGGTCTGGAAGAGCGCCTCAGCGTTCTGCTGCCCAAGGACACCACCGAAGACTATGAAGCCAAGCGCCAGGTCTACGTCGACCGGTTGAATTTCGAGCTGGATATCATCATCCAGATGGGCTTCCCCGGTTACTTCCTGATCGTGATGGACTTTATCCAGTGGGCCAAGAGCAACGGCGTGCCGGTAGGTCCTGGCCGTGGGTCGGGTGCCGGGTCGCTGGTGGCCTATGTGCAGAAAATCACCGACCTCGACCCGCTGGAATATGACCTGCTGTTCGAACGGTTCCTCAACCCGGAACGGGTTTCCATGCCCGACTTCGACGTCGACTTCTGCATGGACGGTCGCGACCGCGTGATCGACTACGTGGCCGAGAAATACGGGCGCAACGCGGTAAGCCAGATCATCACTTTCGGTTCCATGGCCGCCAAGGCTGTGGTCCGTGACGTGGCGCGGGTACAGGGCAAGTCCTACGGGCTGGCGGATCGTCTGTCGAAGATGATTCCGTTCGAAGTCGGCATGACCCTGGAAAAAGCCTACGAACAGGAAGAAATCCTCCGCGACTTCATCAAGGTCGATGAAGAAGCCGCGGAAATCTGGGAAATGGCGCGCAAGCTTGAAGGCGTCGTGCGTAACGTCGGTAAACACGCCGGTGGTGTGGTTATCGCGCCGACCAAGCTGACCGACTTCTCGCCGATCTATTGCGACGAGGCCGGTGACGGCCTGGTAACCCAGTTCGACAAGGACGACGTTGAAGCCGCCGGTCTGGTGAAGTTCGACTTCCTCGGTCTGCGGACCCTGACAGTTATCGACTGGGCGCTGAAAACCATCAACCGCGACCGCGCCAAGGTCAACGAGCCACCGCTGGACATCGCGTTCATTCCGCTGGACGACAAGCCGACCTACACGCTGCTGCAAAAAGCGGAAACCACCGCGGTGTTCCAGCTCGAGTCGCGGGGCATGAAGGAGCTGATCAAAAAGCTCAAGCCCGACTGCTTGGAAGACTTGATCGCACTGGTGGCCCTGTTCCGTCCGGGCCCTTTGCAATCCGGCATGGTTGACGACTTTATCAACCGTAAGCACGGCCGCGCCGAACTCGCGTACCCGCACTCGGATTACCAGTACGAAGGCCTGAAACCGGTACTGGCACCGACTTACGGCATCATCCTGTATCAGGAACAGGTGATGCAGATCGCCCAGGTCATGGCCGGTTACACCCTCGGCGGTGCGGACATGCTGCGGCGGGCCATGGGTAAGAAAAAGCCCGAAGAAATGGCCAAGCAGCGCGGCGGTTTCATTGAAGGTTGCAAGACCAACAATATCGAAGCCGACCTGGCCGGTAACATTTTCGACCTGGTAGAGAAATTCGCCGGTTACGGCTTCAACAAATCCCACTCCGCCGCCTACGGGCTGGTGTCGTACCAGACCGCGTGGCTGAAAACGCACTACCCGGCGCCGTTCATGGCCGCGGTACTGTCGGCGGATATGCACAACACCGACAAGGTCGTGACCTTGATCGAAGAAATTCGCACCATGAAGCTGCGTCTCGACGCGCCGGATGTGAATACTTCGGAGTTCAAGTTCACGGTGAACGACGAAGGCCGCATCATTTACGGCCTCGGCGCGATCAAGGGTGTGGGCGAAGGCCCGGTGGAGGCGATTACTGAGGCGCGTCAGGACGGTCCGTTCAAGGATCTGTTCGATTTCTGTGCCCGTGTCGACCTCAAGCGCATCAACAAGCGCACCCTCGACGGTTTGATCCGCAGCGGTGCGCTGGATCGTCTGGGCCCGTATTTCCATGACGAACCGAAAGCGTATCAAGCGAGCATCGACCAGAACCGCGCAGTGCTGCTGAATGCGATGGAAGGGGCGATCAAGGCCGCTGAACAAACCGCTCGCACCCACGACAGTGGTCACGCCGATCTGTTTGGCGGGCTGTTCGTCGAGGCGGACGCCGACGTCTACGCCAATCACCGCAAGGCGAAAGAGCTGACCCTGAAGGAGCGCCTGAAAGGGGAGAAAGACACCCTGGGCCTGTACCTGACCGGTCACCCGATCGACGAATACGAAGGTGAAATCCGCCGTTTTGCCCGTCAGCGCATCATCGACCTGAAGCCGGCTCGCGATACACAGACCGTCGCGGGCATGATCATCGCCCTGCGTGTGATGAAGAACAAAAAGGGCGACAAGATGGGGTTCATCACCCTTGACGATCGTTCTGGGCGGATCGAAGCTTCGTTGTTTGCCGATGCGTTCCATTCGGCGCAGTCGCTGTTGCAGACTGATGCGATGGTTGTTGTCGAGGGCGAAGTCAGCAACGACGATTTCTCCGGCGGTTTGCGCCTGCGGGTCAAGCGGGTGATGAGCATGGAAGATGCGCGCACCAACCTGGCCGAAAGTCTGCGCTTGAAGCTGCAGACCAAGGATTTGAAAGGCGATCAGCTACGCTGGCTGGGTGAGCTGTTCAAACGTCACCGAGGTGCGTGCCCGATCACCATGGAGTACACGAGCCCCGATGCGAAGGCCTTGCTGCAGTTCGGCGAGACCTGGCGAATCGACCCGGCGGATGCGTTGATTCAAGCCTTGCGTGACCAGTTCGGGCGAGACAACGTCTTCCTCCAATACCGTTGACGGTCAGGTAGCAACTGAACGCCCTGATCTCGACCTGAATTTTTAATCTCGACCTGAACGCGCCTCTCCCTTAAGGTAGGGCGCGAATAGACAACCGGCCGGCCCAAGCTCTCTTGGACGTCGACCCAAGACGGACGCCTATGAACCCGAATTTTCTAGATTTCGAACAGCCGATCGCCGACCTGCAAGCCAAGATCGAAGAGTTGCGCTTGGTCGGTAACGACAATTCGCTGAATATCGGCGATGAGATCTCCCGCCTGCAAGACAAAAGCAGCACGCTGACCGAAGACATCTTCGGCAAGCTGACCAGCTGGCAGATCGCGCGTCTGGCGCGTCACCCGAAACGTCCATACACCCTGGACTACATCGAACACATCTTCACCGAGTTCGACGAGCTGCACGGCGACCGTCACTTCTCTGACGACGCTGCCATCGTTGGCGGCGTGGCCCGTCTGGATGACCAGCCGGTGATGATCATCGGTCACCAGAAAGGCCGCGAAGTGCGCGAGAAGGTTCGCCGCAACTTCGGCATGCCGCGTCCGGAAGGCTATCGCAAGGCGTGCCGCCTGATGGAAATGGCCGAGCGCTTCAAAATGCCGATCCTGACCTTCATCGACACGCCGGGTGCTTACCCGGGCATCGACGCTGAAGAGCGCAACCAGAGCGAAGCGATTGCCTGGAACCTGCGTGTCATGGCTCGCCTGAAAACCCCGATCATTGCCACCGTCATCGGTGAAGGTGGTTCCGGTGGTGCACTGGCAATCGGCGTGTGCGATCAGTTGAACATGCTGCAGTACTCGACCTACGCGGTGATCTCGCCGGAAGGTTGTGCGTCGATTCTGTGGAAAACCGCCGAAAAAGCGCCGGATGCCGCAGAAGCCATGGGCATCACCGCTGAGCGCCTGAAAGGCCTGGGCATCGTTGACAAAGTGATCGGCGAACCTCTGGGCGGCGCTCATCGCGACCCGGTGGCGGCCGCTGCATCGATCCGTGCCGAGTTGACCTCGCAACTCGCGATGCTGAAGAAGTTCGATAACGAAGCGCTGCTCAAGCGCCGTTACGAGCGACTGATGAGCTACGGTCTCTGAGATTGACGCAGTACTAATGTAGGAGCCGGCTTGCTGGCGATGGCGGCCGGAAGGCCGGCGGTGTCTGACCGATCCCATCGCCAGCAAGCCGGCTCCTACATTTGATCTTCACAGGTATTGAATCTGTAGTTCTGTTCCGGATTGCGGTGGTATTTGAGATGAGACCCAGACCGGACCTCCCCGCCAATCTTCTGCAAGCCCTGAACCCGTGGCGCAATGCTGCGAAATGGCACGTCGCCTTTTCCGGTGGACTCGACTCCACTGTCCTTTTGCACCTTCTCGCCCATCTCGCCAAAACCGAACACCTCCCTGAGCTGAAAGCTATTCACATTCATCACGGACTTCAGTCTGCGGCGGACGCGTGGCCGGAACATTGCCAGTCAGTCTGTGATGCGCTGGGAATACCGCTACAGGTCGTTCACGTCCAGGTTCAGCCCGGCGCCAGCCTTGAACGGGCAGCCCGTGACGCGCGTTATGGCGCGTTCATCGAGGCTACTCAAGCCAATGAAGTGCTGCTGACCGCCCAGCATCGTGATGATCAGGCGGAAACCCTGTTGTTCCGATTGCTGCGTGGGGCAGGGGTGAGAGGGTTGTCAGGGATGCCACGTCAACGTGTGTTGGGCAAAGGGCATCTGCTGCGACCCTTGCTCGATGTCACGCGAGCAGAGTTGGAGGGTTACGCGAACCAGTACTCATTGAGCTGGATCGAGGATCCTTCCAATCAGGATCGACGTTTCTCGCGTAATTACTTGCGCAATCAGGTGTTCCCGGTGCTGACCGAACGTTGGCCTCAAGCGATGGCGACGATGGCTCGCAGCGCCGCGCACCTTGGCGAAGCGCAGGAACTGCTCGATGAGTTGGCGCAAATCGATCTGGCCCAGGCCAGCTCCATCAGTGAATTCGATTGGCTGGGTGTGCCGTCACTTGAGCTTTCTACGCTTGCCAGCCTGTCCGCCGCTCGCCAGCGAAATGCAGTGAGTCACTGGCTCTCGGCACTGACCCGTTTACCGGATAGCGACCATTGGTCGGGTTGGGAAGATTTTCGTGATGCTGCCGCGGATGCCTCTCCGGTCTGGCGCTTGGCCGATGGCGAATTGCATCGGGCGAACGGGCGGATCTGGTGGCTGTCGGGCTGCTGGCTGCGAACGCCGCCGCCCGCGCCTGATTGGCCTGATCCCTCGCTATCGCTGGTGTTGCCGGATAACGGCGTGCTCTCGCTCACCGGTCAAACCCCCGATGGCCCGCTGCATATCCGCTATCGTGAAGGGGGCGAGGTCATGAGTCTGCCCGAGCGCGGCCATCGTGATCTGAAGCGTTTGCTCAACGAACGTGGCGTCCCGGGCTTCGTCCGTGGCAGATTGCCGCTGCTCTATCAGGGCGAGCAATTGCTGGCGGTGGCGAGGCTGCGAGGCTTGAATGGCAGTGAGCAGGACGGCTGGAATTTGCATTGGCAACCACCGAACGAAGATCAAGGTTTGAGCTGAAAGGGGCTTTCCGGTAGACTACGCTCCCTTCTTGATACAACTTCTGTGGATTCGCCTGAATTGCAGGAGTTGCCGATTACCAAGCAGTCTTTGCTGGGCGATTCCAAAAAATGTGTAGCGAGCAACGTACCGGTGTTTCATCTTCCGGTCTGTCCCAACGCGGCGGTTTTTTTGAAAGGTGCACTGTGATTAATGCAGGTGATCGGGGGCTTCGGCCTTCCTTCGCTTTCCCCGGCGGCTCGGACCGCTTTAACGCAGACTTCTAGGGTTTTTCATGACGCGCTACATATTCGTCACGGGCGGTGTTGTTTCTTCATTGGGGAAAGGCATTGCATCGGCTTCATTGGCGGCCATCCTGGAGGCGCGGGGACTTAAGGTCACCATGCTGAAGCTGGATCCGTACATCAACGTCGATCCGGGCACCATGAGCCCGTTCCAGCACGGTGAAGTGTTCGTCACCCACGACGGCGCCGAGACCGACCTGGACCTGGGTCACTATGAGCGGTTCATCCGCACGACCATGACCCAGAACAACAACTTCACCACCGGCCGTGTCTACGAACACGTCCTGCGCAAAGAGCGCCGTGGTGATTACCTGGGCGCGACCATCCAGGTGATCCCGCACATCACCGACGAAATCAAGCGCCGGATCATCAAGGGCGCCGGCGATGCCGACGTGGCCATGGTCGAGATCGGTGGCACCGTGGGTGACATCGAATCCCAACCGTTCCTCGAAGCCATCCGCCAGCTGCGTTTCGAAGTCGGCGCCAAGCGCGCGATGCTGATGCACCTGACACTGGTGCCGTACATCGCCACTGCCGGCGAAACCAAAACCAAGCCAACCCAGCACTCGGTCAAGGAGCTGCGCTCCATCGGCCTGCAACCTGACGTGCTGGTGTGCCGCTCCGATCACCCGATCGACATCTCCTCGCGTCGCAAGATCGCTCAGTTCACCAACGTTGAAGAACGTGCGGTGATCGCGCTGGAAGACGCCGACACCATCTACAAGATCCCGGGCATCCTGCATTCGCAAGGCCTGGATGATTTTGTGGTCGAGCGTTTCGGTCTGCAATGCGGCGGCGCTGATCTGTCCGAGTGGGAAGCCGTGGTTGACGCCAAGCTCAATCCTGAGCACGAAGTCACCATCGCCATGGTCGGCAAGTACATGGAATTGCTGGACGCCTACAAGTCGCTGATCGAAGCGATGAGTCACGCCGGCATCAGCAACCGCACCAAGGTCAACCTGCGCTACATCGATTCCGAAGACATCGAAAACCAGGGCACTGCGCTGCTGGAAGGCGTCGACGCGATTCTGGTTCCGGGCGGCTTCGGTCTGCGCGGCGTGGAAGGCAAGATCACCGCCGTCCAGTACGCTCGCGAAAACAAGGTTCCGTACCTCGGCATTTGCCTGGGCATGCAAGTGGCGGTCATCGAGTTCGCTCGTAACGTCATGGGCTGGAAAGATGCCAACTCCACCGAGTTCGATCGTGCAAGCGGTCACCCGGTCGTGGGTCTGATCACCGAGTGGGAAGACGCCACCGGCGCCGTCGAAACCCGTACCGAAACGTCCGATCTGGGCGGCACCATGCGTCTCGGCGCGCAGGATTGCCTGCTGGAGCCGGGTTCCCTGGTTCACGGCTGCTACGGCAAGGACGTGATCGTCGAGCGTCACCGTCACCGCTACGAAGTGAACAACAACCTGCTGCCGCAAATCATGGAAGCCGGCCTGAAAATCTCCGGTCGCTCCGGTGATGGCGCGCTGGTTGAAGTGGTCGAAGCCCCGGATCATCCATGGTTCGTCGCTTGCCAGTTCCACCCTGAGTTCACCTCGACGCCACGCGACGGTCACCCGTTGTTCAGCGGCTTCGTCAAAGCAGCTTTGGCTCAACACCAGAAGAAGGCTTGAACCTTATGGCGCAGAAGATCATCCGCGTAGGCGATATCGAGATTGCCAACGACAAGCCAATGGTGCTTTTCGGTGGCATGAACGTGCTGGAAAGCCGCGACATGGCGATGCAGGTCTGCGAAGAATACGTGAAGGTCACCGAGAAACTCGGTATCCCTTACGTGTTCAAGGCCAGCTTCGACAAGGCCAACCGTTCCTCCGTGACCTCTTACCGTGGCCCCGGCCTGGAAGAGGGCATGCGGATTTTCCAGGACATCAAGCAAGCCTTCGGCGTGCCGATCATCACCGACGTCCACGAGCCTGAACAGGCTGCGGTCGTCGCTGAAGTCTGCGACATCATCCAGCTGCCGGCCTTCCTGTCGCGCCAGACCGACCTCGTGGTCGCGATGGCCAAGACTGGTGCGGTGATCAACATCAAGAAAGCCCAGTTCCTCGCACCTCAGGAAATGAAACACATCCTGAACAAGTGCGTGGAAGCGGGTAACGATCAGTTGATCCTCTGCGAGCGTGGTTCTAGCTTCGGCTACAACAACCTGGTGGTCGACATGCTTGGCTTCGGCATCATGAAGCAGTTCGAGTACCCGGTGTTCTTCGACGTGACCCACGCGCTGCAAATGCCTGGCGGTCGTGCCGATTCCGCCGGCGGTCGTCGCGCCCAGGTCCTCGATCTGGCGAAAGCCGGGATCAGCCAGTCACTGGCCGGTCTGTTCCTCGAAGCACACCCGGACCCGGACAACGCCAAATGCGACGGCCCTTGCGCCTTGCGTCTGGACAAACTGGAGCCATTCCTGGCCCAGCTCAAAGCTTTGGACGAACTGGTGAAGAGTTTTCCGACGGTAGAAACCGCGTAATCCTCATTTCTCCGGTAAAGTACCGCACGATTTGTTGCTCAGGCCCTCGGGCCTGAGCCTTATCGTCCGCAAGTCTGCCCGTTGCACATCACTTGCCGGCGATAAAAGATTTCCTTCAGCTGCGTCGTTTTCGTCAACTTTGGAGTGTTTACAACAATGGCAAAAATCGTCGACATCAAAGGTCGTGAAGTTCTCGACTCCCGTGGCAACCCCACCGTGGAAGCGGACGTGCTTCTCGATAACGGCATCATCGGCAGCGCTTGCGCGCCGTCCGGTGCTTCCACTGGCTCGCGTGAAGCGCTCGAGCTGCGTGATGGCGACAAGAGCCGTTACCTGGGCAAAGGCGTTCTGAAAGCCGTCGCCAACATCAACGGTCCGATCCGCGACCTGTTGAAAGGTACAGATCCGAGCGACCAGAAAGCGCTGGATCACGCGATGATCAAGCTGGACGGTACTGAAAACAAAGGCTCCCTGGGCGCCAACGCGATCCTCGCCGTTTCCCTGGCCGCGGCCAAGGCAGCAGCTCAGGACCAGGACCTGCCGCTGTACGCACACATCGCCAACCTGAACGGTACCCCGGGTGTTTACTCGATGCCGGTTCCGATGATGAACATCATCAACGGCGGCGAGCACGCCGATAACAACGTCGACATCCAGGAATTCATGGTTCAGCCGGTTGGCGCCAAGTCTTTCTCGGAAGGTCTGCGCATGGGCACCGAGATTTTCCATCACCTCAAAGCTGTGTTGAAGGCCCGTGGCCTGAGCACTGCCGTCGGTGACGAAGGTGGTTTCGCACCGAACCTGGCTTCCAACGAAGACGCTTTGAAAGTGATCTCCGAAGCCGTGGCCAACGCCGGTTACAAGCTGGGCACCGACGTGACCCTGGCACTGGACTGCGCGGCCAGCGAGTTCTACGAAGACGGCAAGTACAACCTGTCCGGCGAAGGCCAGGTATTCACCGCTGAAGGTTTCGCCGATTACCTGAAAGGCCTGACCGAGCGTTACCCGATCATCTCCATCGAAGATGGCCTGGACGAGTCCGACTGGGCTGGCTGGAAAATCCTCACCGACAAGATCGGTGAGAAAACCCAGCTGGTAGGCGACGACCTGTTCGTAACCAACACCAAGATCCTGAAAGAAGGCATCGATAAAAAGATCGCCAACTCGATCCTGATCAAGTTCAACCAGATCGGCACCCTGACCGAAACCCTGGAAGCCATCCAGATGGCCAAGGCCGCTGGTTACACCGCCGTGATCTCGCACCGCTCCGGCGAAACCGAAGATTCGACCATTGCCGACCTGGCTGTGGGCACTTCGGCTGGCCAGATCAAGACCGGCTCCCTGTGCCGTTCCGACCGCGTTTCCAAGTACAACCAACTGCTGCGCATCGAAGAGCAGTTGAACGGCAAAGCCAAGTACAACGGTCGCAGCGAGTTCCGCGGCTGATTGCTATAAGGTAAAAAAGACACCGGATTGTGTCGGAAAAATCGCGACAGCGACGTTTTTGCCACTAATCTGATGCCTTAAGAGCACAAGCCTGGATTTTCCAGGCTTCGTGCTATCAGAAGCTTCAAAGTTTTGGCATGGCTGTCTTTTTTCACTGGATACCTGATATTCGATGCGCAGTCCCAATTGGTTGTTCCTCGTCTTGCTCTTGTTGCTGGCTGGCCTGCAATACCGCCTGTGGGTGGGTAATGGCAGTCTGGCGCAAGTGGCCGAGCTGACTCAGCAGATCGCGGATCAACACGCAGAGAACGAAGGCCTGCTGGAGCGCAATCGGGTCATGGACGCCGAAGTCAGTGAATTGAAAAAAGGCATGGAGACCGTTGAAGAGCGGGCTCGCCATGAGTTGGGCATGGTCAAGGACGGTGAAACCCTTTACCAGTTGGCTCAATGAATTCCTCGTTACCGGCCTTCTGGGCCGTTATCCCTGCCGCGGGCGTCGGTGCCCGTATGGCCGCAGACCGTCCCAAGCAATACTTGCACCTGGGCGGGCGCACTATTCTTGAACACAGCCTTGGCTGTTTCCTTGATCATCCTTCCCTGAAGGGACTGGTGGTCAGTCTGGCTGTTGATGATCCTTATTGGCCCAATCTGGCATGCGCCGGCGATTCGCGTATTCAACGCGTTGACGGTGGCGCCGAGCGTTCCGGGTCGGTGCTCAATGCCTTGCTGCACTTGCATGCGTTGGGTGCGGACGATGAGGATTGGGTGTTGGTCCACGATGCTGCGCGGCCGAATCTGAGCCGCGATGATCTGGACAAGTTGCTGGTTGAGCTGGCTGACGATCCGGTCGGCGGGCTACTGGCGGTTCCGGCACGCGATACCCTGAAGCGGGTCGACAAGCACGGTCGTGTCGTTGAAACCGTGGACCGCAGCGTGATCTGGCAGGCGTATACGCCGCAGATGTTTCGACTTGGCGCGTTGCATCGGGCGTTGGCGGACAGTCTGGTGGCGGATGCTGTTATCACTGATGAAGCGTCGGCGATGGAGTGGGCTGGTTTATCGCCACGCCTTATCGAAGGGCGTTCCGACAATCTCAAGGTCACACGTCCCGAAGATCTTGAATGGCTGAGACAGCGCTGGGCTAACCGCCGCTGATTGACTTGGGGTCAGTGTTATCCCCGATCGCGAGCAGGCTCACTCCTACAGGGTTCAACGGTGTACACAAGATGTGTGTTCGTCCCCGTCCACTGTAGGAGTGAGACCGGCTTGCCGGCGATAGCGGTAGTCCAGGCACTCGATTTCTTCCTGGCACGCCAGCAACCGTCTAGCTTCGATACTCCGGCCGCTCAGCCAATCCTTCCTTCAAATAATCCACCAACTTGCGCACCTTCGGCGACAGATGCCGCTGCTGTGGATAAAGCGCCCAAACGGCAGTATTCGGCGGCTGATGAGCCTCCAGCAGCGAAATCAAATCCCCGGTTTTCAGATGCTCCAGCACGTAGTAATCCGGCAACTGACAGAGCCCGACGCCCTGTAACGCCGCATCCAGCACTGCTTGCCCACTGTTGCAACGCCAGTTTCCCTGCACACGTTGGGAAAATTCCCTCCCGTTCTGTTCCAGTTGCCACAGGTCCGAACTACCGATGAGGCAGTTGTGGCGGCTCAATTCCGACAAGCTATGTGGGCGACCATACCGTTCCAGGTAGGACGGCGACGCACACAAATACATGCGTCGCGGTGCCAGTCGCGTGGCGACCAGTCGTGAGTCCTGAAGGCGGCCGAGGCGGATCGCTAGATCCAGGCCTTCATGTACCAGATCGAGTTGCCGGTTGCTCAGCTCGATATCAATCCGCAGTTGTGGATAAAGCCCCATGAACCGCGTCACCAGCGGGACGATAAAGCGCTCGCCGTAGGCCACCGCGCAGGTCATGCGCAACATGCCTTTGGGCTCGCTGGTCAGGTCGCCGACGGCTCTGAGTGCTTCTTCACGACCGTCCTGCAACCGTTGGCAATGCTGCAAAAACGTTTGCCCGGCTTCGGTCAGCGTGACTCGCCGGGTGCTGCGGTACAGCAGGCGCGTCTGAAGGCGTTCTTCGAGGCGTACTATTTGGCGACTGATGTGGGAGGAAGACACCCCTAGACGCTCCGCCGCCGCCGTAAATTGGCTGCACTCGGCCACGGCGACGAACTCGTCGATACCTTCCCAGCGGTTCTCGGACATTAACGATTATCCCTGTGTGGCAATAATGTTTTGCTTTTGTTCGGATTATTCACCGTAAGGCGCTGTATTACACTCACTGTCTCGTTTTATTCACTGGAGAACCAACATGATCAAGTCGCGCGCCGCCGTTGCCTTCGAGGCCAAGAAACCCCTCGAGATCGTTGAAGTCGATGTCGCCCTGCCCAAGGCCGGTGAAGTTCTGTTGCGTGTGGTTGCCTCCGGTGTCTGTCATACCGATGCCTACACCCTGTCGGGCGCTGACCCGGAAGGTATCTTCCCGTCGATCCTCGGCCACGAAGGTGGCGCGGTTGTTGAGGCGATTGGCGAGGGCGTGACCTCGGTCGCTGTCGGCGATCATGTGATCCCGCTGTACACCCCGGAATGCCGCCAGTGCAAATTCTGCCTGTCGGGCAAGACCAACCTGTGCCAGGCGATTCGTGCGACCCAGGGCAAAGGCCTGATGCCAGATGGCACCACGCGTTTTTCCTACAAGGGCCAGCCGATTTTCCACTACATGGGCACTTCGACGTTCTCCGAATACACCGTGCTGCCGGAAATCTCCGTCGCCAAGATTCCTAAAGAAGCGCCACTGGAAAAAGTCTGTCTGCTGGGCTGCGGCGTCACTACCGGCATTGGCGCGGTACTCAATACAGCCAAGGTGAAACCGGGTGATACCGTGGCAATTTTCGGTCTTGGCGGTATTGGTCTGTCGGCGGTCATTGGCGCGGTAAAAGCCAAGGCTGCGCGCATCATCGCCATCGACATCAACCCGGCCAAATTCGAGATCGCCAAACAGTTGGGTGCAACCGACTGCGTGAACCCGAAAGACTTCGACCGTCCGATCCAGGAAGTCATCGTCGACATGACCGATGGCGGCGTCGACTTTTCCTTCGAGTGCATCGGCAATGTCCAATTGATGCGCGCCGCACTTGAGTGCTGCCACAAAGGCTGGGGCGAGTCGGTGATCATCGGCGTCGCCGGTGCCGGTCAGGAAATCGCTACCCGCCCATTCCAGTTGGTCACCGGTCGCGTCTGGCGCGGTTCGGCGTTCGGCGGTGTGCGCGGTCGTACCGAGTTGCCGAGCTATGTCGAAATGGCCGAGACCGGCGAGATCCCGCTGGATACGTTCATCACCCACACCATGGGCCTGGAAGATATCAACAAGGCTTTCGACCTGATGCATGAAGGAAAAAGCATCCGTTCCGTCATTCATTTCTGAGGTCGGTCATGAGCCTGGAAAATATCTCCTGCCAGAAAAGCTTCGGCGGCTGGCACAAACGCTACCGGCACCGCTCCGACGTGCTCGGTTGCGACATGGTGTTTGCCGTGTACCTGCCGCCGCAAGCGGAGCAGGGCGGCAAACTGCCGGTGCTGTACTGGTTGTCCGGCCTGACCTGCACCGACGAAAACTTCATGCAAAAGGCCGGCGCCATGCGCATGGCCGCCGAGCTTGGGTTGATCATCGTTGCCCCGGACACCAGCCCGCGCGGTCCCGATGTGCCGGGTGATCCGGACGGTGCCTGGGACTTCGGCCTCGGCGCCGGGTTTTATCTGAATGCCACGCAGGAACCCTGGTCGCGGCACTATCGGATGCATGACTATGTCGTGCAGGAATTGCCGGCATTGGTCGAAGCCCATTTCCCGGCTTCGGACAAGCGCGGTATCAGCGGCCACTCCATGGGCGGTCACGGTGCGCTGGTCTGTGCGTTGCGCAATCCGGGGCGTTATCAGTCGGTGTCGGCGTTCTCGCCGATCAACAATCCAATGGATTGCCCGTGGGGTCAGAAAGCCTTTTCCCGTTACCTGGGCGAAGACCGTTCGAAGTGGCGCGAGTGGGATGCCTGTGCGCTGATTGCCGAGGCTGACGAGAAGCTGCCGCTATTGGTAGACCAAGGTGATCGAGATGATTTTCTCGCCACCCAGCTCAAGCCTGAAGCCCTGCAACAGGCGGCCAAACTGGCCGGACATCCGCTGACGTTGCGCTTGCAACCGGGCTACGACCACAGCTATTTCTTCATCGCCAGCTTCATCGATGAACACTTGCAGCATCATGGGCGTGCTCTAAGCGCCTAATGACTGACAAAGCAGGTAGAATCACGCCCTGACAAAAATCGGGGCGTTTTTTTATGCGTATTGGCCACGGCTATGATGTGCACCGTTTCGCTGAAGGCGATTTCATTACTCTGGGCGGCGTGCGCATTGCACACGGCTTCGGGCTGCTCGCTCATTCCGACGGTGACGTCCTGCTGCACGCCTTGAGCGATGCCTTGCTCGGCGCTGCTGCGCTGGGTGATATCGGCAAGCATTTCCCGGACACCGACCCGACATTCAAGGGTGCCGACAGCCGTGTGCTGTTGCGTCATGTCGTCGCACTGGTCCACGCCAAGGGCTGGAAGGTCGGCAACGTCGATAACACCATCGTCGCCCAGGCGCCGAAAATGGCTCCGCATATCGAATCGATGCGTGCGCTGATTGCCGCGGATCTTCAAGTTGAGTTGGATCAAGTGAACGTGAAAGCTACCACCACCGAAAAGCTCGGCTTTGTCGGTCGCGAAGAAGGTATTGCCGTGCACTCCGTTGCCTTGTTGCTGCGCGCATGAACGAACTGCAATTGCTTGGCCCGCGTGCCTACGGTGAAGCCCTCGGCACCGCTGTACTGAAAGCTACGGCGGAAGATTTCCAGGTCGATGAAGTCCTCAATATTCCGCTTAGCGGCGACGGTGAGCACCTGTGGATCTGGGTGGAAAAACGCGGCCTGAATACCGAAGAGGCAGCACGTCGAATCGCCAAGGCGGCGGGCGTGCCATTGCGCACCGTCAGTTACGCCGGTCTCAAGGATCGTCAGGCGCTGACGCGTCAGTGGTTCAGCGTACAACTGCCGGGCAAGGCCGACCCCGATCTGTCGGCGGCGGAAAACGATACGCTGAAAATCCTCAAGACCGGTCGGCACAAACGCAAGCTGCAGCGTGGTGCCCACTCGGCCAACGGTTTTACCTTGCGCCTCACGCAATTCGCTGGCGACAAAGCGGCGATCGAAGCGCGTCTGCAACTGATCGCCAAACAAGGTATTCCGAATTATTTCGGCGCCCAGCGTTTCGGCTTTGACGGTGGCAACGTGGTCGATGCCCGTAGCTGGGCCGCGCGCAAGGCCTTGCCGGAGCAGCGCAACGTGCGTTCGCGTCTGCTTTCCACCGCCCGCAGTTTTCTGTTTAACCAAGTGTTGGCGGCGCGCGTCGCTGATGGCACCTGGCAGCAAGCGCAGGTTGGCGATCTGTTGGCGTTTACCGACAGCCGCAGTTTTTTTCCGGCCGGTGAGGCCGAGTGCAGCGACCCGCGACTGGCGATTCTAGACTTGCACCCGACCGGCCCGCAGTGGGGCGAAGGTGACTCGCCGGCGATGGGCGCTGTCCATGAACTGGAGCAGGCAATCGCTGCCCGCGAAGCAGACCTTCGCGATTGGTTGATTAACGCCGGAATGAGCCACGAACGTCGCATCCTGCGGCTGCCCATTGGTGGGTTGACGTGGCATTATCCCGAGCCTGACATTCTGCAACTGGAATTCGTCCTGCCGGCCGGATGCTTTGCCACTGTATTGGTGCGCGAGCTCGTTGATCTGGTGCCGGTGGGGCAGACGGACAGCCCATGCGTATTCTGATTTCTAACGACGATGGGGTAACCGCACCCGGTCTCGCCGCGCTTTATGCTGCGCTGGCGGATTACACCGAATGCGTGGTTATCGCCCCGGACCAGGACAAAAGCGGCGCCAGCAGTTCGCTGACGCTCGACCGTCCGTTGCACCCGCAAACCCTGGCCAACGGCTTTATCAGCCTTAATGGCACACCGACCGATTGCGTGCACCTGGGCCTCAACGGCTTGCTGGAGCGCGAAGCGGACATGGTGGTTTCCGGCATTAACCTGGGCGCCAACCTGGGGGACGATGTGTTGTATTCCGGTACCGTGGCAGCGGCCCTCGAGGGGCGTTTCCTGAAGCGGCCATCGTTTGCCTTTTCGTTGGTCTCACGGCAGGTCGAGAACCTTCCCACAGCCGCTTACTTTGCGCGCAAACTGGTGGAAGCCCACGCTGACCTTGACCTGCCACCGCGCACGGTGCTGAACGTGAACATTCCCAATTTGCCGCTGGACCACATCCGCGGAATCCAGCTGACGCGCCTCGGCCATCGCGCCCGCGCAGCGGCACCGATGAAAGTGGTCGACCCGCGCGGCAAGTCCGGTTACTGGATCGCCGCCGCAGGGGACGCCGAAGACGGCGGCCCGGGCACCGACTTCCATGCGGTGATGCAAGGCTATGTATCCATCACGCCGCTGCAACTGGATCGCACCTTCAATGATGCTTTCGCAAGTCTCGACGGCTGGCTGGAGGGACTGCGCTGATGGCTCGTGAACAAGACCCGATGCATCGCGGTATCGGGATGACCTCGCAACGCACCCGCGAGCGTCTGATTCAGCGCTTGTACGAAGAAGGCATTTCCAACACCAAGGTGCTGGAAGTGATCCGCCTTACGCCACGACACCTGTTTGTCGACGAAGCACTGGCGCACCGTGCCTACGAAGACACGGCGTTGCCGATCGGTAACAACCAGACGATCTCCCAGCCTTACATGGTAGCCCGCATGAGCGAGCTGCTGCTGGAGGCGGGGCCTCTGGACAAGGTAATGGAAATCGGCACAGGGTCGGGTTATCAGACCGCAATCCTGTCGCAACTGGTCGAGCGGGTTTTTTCCGTCGAACGCATCAAGGTTCTGCAGGACCGGGCCAAGGAACGCCTGGTTGATCTGAACTTGCGCAATGTGGTTTTCCGCTGGGGCGATGGTTGGGAAGGCTGGCCTGCGCTGGCGCCGTACAACGGCATTATCGTGACGGCGGTGGCGACCGATGTACCTCAGGCCTTGCTCGATCAGTTGGCACCTGGAGGGCGACTGGTCATACCGGTCGGTTCGGGTGAAGTGCAACAGTTGATGCTGATCATCCGCGAAGAACACGGGTTTTCCAGGCGTGTTCTGGGGGCGGTGCGTTTCGTTCCATTGCTCAACGGCCCCCTGGCCTGAGCATTTGTCCGGGCGCTGTGAATTCTCTTCGATTGCCTCTGTCTTACAGCGGCGTCGATCGGTTAAACGGGTTTCATCGTCAGGTAGCAAACGTGTGCTTCGCTTCATTAAAGGTAAAGCCTGCACAGCCCGTTATACTGGTGACACTTCATGCCGGGAGCGCGGCAATTCAATATTTCAGCCACCACAAAGGGAGCGGCGGGTGAGTCTCACAGTCATTGCGCAGCGAATGGGTATAACGAGCTTTCAGCGCCTGGTGACTGGCCTAGTCTTGAGTACCTTGCTGGTCGGTTGTTCCAGCAACAAGTCGAGCGACGTACGCGTCGTCGATCGCAACAATGCCGTGGCCCAGCGTCCGGCAGTGACCACGGGCCAGTATGTGGTTCGACCTAAAGACACCTTGTTTTCCATCGCCTTTCGCTACGGCTGGGACTACAAAGCCCTCGCGGCACGCAACAACATTCCTACGCCTTACACGATACATCCGGGTCAGACGATTCGCTTTGACGGTCGCACCGGTTCAACGCCGACGGCGGTGGCCAGTCCGGCCGATTCGGCACCTTCATCGTCGAGTAAAACCACAGTAATCCGGCGCCAGCCAAATGGCGCAACTACGACGACAACGGTGGTTGCACCGTCCGTCGCCAACAAGCCAGCACCCGCTCCGATGCCTCCCGCAGGCCCGGCCCCGACCGGCTGGGGGTGGCCTTCTAATGGCATTCTCATTGGAAAATTCTCTTCAAACGGTAGTTTGAATAAAGGAATTGATATCGCCGGGGATTTGGGACAGCCTGTTTTAGCTGCGTCTGATGGGACGGTGGTATACGCCGGGAGTGGCTTAAGGGGCTACGGCGAATTGGTCATCATCAAACACAGCGACACCTACGTCAGTGCCTACGGTCACAACCGCAGGCTGTTGGTTCGGGAGGGGCAGCAGGTCAAGGTCGGACAGACAATTGCCGAAATGGGGTCAACGGGTACAGACCGGGTGAAACTGCATTTTGAGATTCGCCGACAAGGTAAACCTGTAGATCCGCTGCAGTTCCTGCCACGTCGTTGATTTGTTACCAGCCTGTTCCGTCACGTAGAGGGAACAGGCTCCAGCGTTGCCAAGGATAAAGGCGCCGCTTGAGCCTGAGGTCGAACTCACCAAAGGACTATAACAATGGCTCTCAGTAAAGAAGTGCCGGAGTTTGACATCGACGATGAGGTTCTCCTGATGGAGACCGGCATCGGTACGGATTCGATGTCGAATGATGAAGGGGCTGCTCCACCTTCCGTTCGTGCCAAATCCAGACACTCCGCTTCGTTAAAGCAACACAAGTACATTGACTACACGCGTGCACTCGATGCGACGCAGCTGTACCTCAATGAAATCGGCTTTTCCCCTCTGCTGTCCCCCGAAGAAGAAGTTCACTTTGCACGCTTGTCGCAAAGTGGCGATCCGGCCGGGCGCAAACGCATGATTGAAAGCAACCTGCGGCTGGTGGTGAAAATCGCCCGACGCTATGTCAATCGTGGCTTGTCGCTGCTGGACCTGATCGAAGAGGGCAACCTCGGACTGATTCGGGCGGTAGAAAAGTTCGACCCCGAACGTGGCTTCCGCTTTTCGACCTACGCAACCTGGTGGATTCGTCAGACCATCGAGCGCGCGATCATGAATCAGACCCGGACCATCCGGTTGCCGATCCATGTGGTCAAAGAGCTTAACGTGTACCTGAGGGCCGCACGGGAGCTGACGCAAAAACTCGATCATGAACCCTCACCCGAAGAAATCGCCAACCTGCTGGAAAAACCGGTGGGCGAGGTCAAGCGCATGCTGGGCCTGAACGAGCGGGTTTCTTCGGTCGATGTCTCACTGGGTCCGGATTCGGATAAAACCCTGCTGGACACCCTTACCGACGACCGTCCGACCGATCCATGCGAACTGCTGCAGGATGACGACCTGTCCCAGAGCATCGATCAATGGCTCTCGGAACTGACCGACAAGCAGCGCGAAGTGGTTATACGCCGCTTCGGCTTGCGCGGGCACGAGAGCAGCACGCTGGAAGATGTAGGCCTGGAAATTGGCTTGACCCGGGAACGCGTCAGACAGATTCAGGTTGAAGGCCTGAAGCGTCTTCGGGAGATTCTGGAGAAAAATGGCCTGTCGAGTGAGTCGCTGTTCCAATAAGCGAATCGCTTGAGCGGCATGCAAAAAGCCCCGACTGGTTCGGGGCTTTTTGTTGTCTGGCTGATGCTCCTGCAATGACGATATGTTTGTAGTCTTGCGGTGTAAGTCTTGGCTTACTCTTGCGTAAGTGTTCGCTATTTTTACACCCTGGAAGACGACTATTGTTCGCCGAGTCTTGTTTTAATGCTTTGATTTTTATAGGTATTTTTAAAAGTCAGGAGCATATGACAGCGGATTTTTGCCGGGGAGGGTGATTGCTCTTGCTCGGGAATTCTCTAGTATTCAGGTTGTGTCGACGGACAGACACGCCCTTCAAGGATGAGGGGAAAGGACATTGCAGGATGCGATTCATCAGGACGATGAAAAGGAACACAGGGAATAGGGAAAAAATGTGGGCGGGTCAAACCGCCCCTTTTTTTTGTCTTTTTTTTGGTTTGGGTGCCACTTTATTTTCGAGTTTTGCGTGGTCTCCCCTGTAGGAGCTGGCTTGCTAGCGATGGCGGCTTGATAGCCGACTGTTTTCTTCCTGGTGTACATATCCGTTTCTGCGGTAACGGCTTCTATTGGTTTCGCTCTTACAGCGAGTCACTTGGAAGAGCCCCAAGTAACCAAGGGCTCTTGCCCCTTTCGTTCGGTGCCTCGCTATGGCTCGGCATACCCTCGCTCCGGTCCTGCTCCGTGGGCCCGCCGCCATCGGCCATCCATGGCCGGGGGCGGCTAACCCGGCATCCATGCCGGGTTGCCCACTGCGCAGAACCTCCACTCGGCCTCTCGAGGGGGCGCTCAGATCAAAAGCTGAAGGCGAGCTAACGCTCGGCCTGATGAGTGGTGAAAATCAAAAGCGCACGCGATTCCCTGTAGGAGCGAGGCTTGCCCGCGAAAAACGACCGGACAACACGTTCATTCAGACAGCCCGCGTTATCGTTGACGTCCATCGCCAGCAAGCTGGCTCCTACAGGAGTGGCGTGATCCCGGTTCTGTCTCACGACACAGAATCTGTAGGAGCTGGCTTGCCAGCGATGGTCGTTAACGATAACGCGTGCTGCCTGGATAGACGCGGCGCACTTGAATCCATCGCCAGCAGGCTGGCTCCTACAGGAGTGGCGTGATCCCGGTTCTGTCTCACGACACAGAATCTGTAGGAGCTGGCTTGCCAGCGATGGTCGTTGACGATAACGCGTGCTGTCTGGATAGACGCGGCGCACTTGAATCCATCGCCAGCAAGCTGGCTCCTACAGGGGGGCGTGATTCCGGTTCTCTCAAACGACACAGAATCTGTAGGAGCTGGCTTGCCAGCGATGGTGGTCAACGGTAACGCGTGCTGTCTGGATAGACGCGGCGCACTTGAATCCATCGCCAGCAAGCTGGCTCCTACAGGGGAGTGGCGTGATCCCGGTTCTGTCTCACGACACAGAATCTGTGGGAGCTGGCTTGCCAGCGATGGTCGTTGACGATAACGCGTGCTGTCTGGATAGGCGCGGCGTACTTGAAGCCATCGCCAGCAGGCTGGCTCCTACAGGGGAGTGGCGTGATCCCGGTTCTGTCTCACGACACAGAATCTGTAGGAGCTGGCTTGCCAGCGATGGTCGTCAACGATAACGCGTACTGTCTGGATAGGCGCGGCGTACTTGAAGCCATCGTCGGAACGCCGCCCGCAGACAAGCTGGCTCCTACAGGTTTTTGCGTTATCTGTGTTTCGGGCGTGAAGAACTTTTTTGCCTGCAGAAAAGCAAAAAGGCCCGCAAGGGGCCTTTTCGGGAACGCAGGGTCGATCAGCGTTCGAGGTCTTTGATCTTGCCTTTGACGCCATCCCACTCTTCGGCATCGGGCAACGATTCTTTCTTCTCGGTGATGTTCGGCCAGATTTCGGCCAACTCAACGTTCAGCTGAATGAATTCCTGCATCTCTTCCGGGACTTCATCTTCGGAGAAGATGGCCACGGCAGGGCATTCTGGTTCGCACAGTGCGCAGTCGATGCACTCATCCGGGTGAATCACCAGGAAATTCGGGCCTTCGTAAAAGCAGTCCACCGGACAGACTTCTACGCAGTCGGTGTACTTGCACTTGATGCAGTTGTCGGTGACGACGAAGGTCATTTCTAATTTTCTCCTCAGGCGGCGGCAGCGGAGCCCCTTCACGTTGGGGTCGCCAGGTTTGGGAGCGATAGTCTGCAGGCCAGGCTATTAGCCTGCAGCATCCCAAACCGCGCGAGATTCTAACAGCTTGCAGGCAAGTGCGTTAGATCCGTGTCTTTAGTGTATAGAGCATTTCTAGTGCACGACGCGGTGTCAGGTCGTCCAGATCCAGTTTGGCCAGCTCATCAAGTACCGGATGCGGCAGGCTGGCGAACATGTCGCTTTGCTGTGGCGCGGCCGATTTGCCTTTGGCGGCCTTGGGCACTTCATGCGGCAGCGCCGTGGCTTCCAGTCGACCCAGGTGCTCGCGAGCGCGCACGATCACTTCGCTCGGCACGCCGGCCAGTTGTGCAACGGCCAGGCCATAACTCTGGCTGGCAGGCCCGGGCAGCACGTGGTGCAGGAACACGATGCGCTCGTTGTGCTCAGTGGCATTGAGGTGCACGTTGGCCACCAGCGGTTGCGCTTCCGGTAGCACCGTCAGTTCAAAATAGTGCGTGGCAAACAGCGTGTAAGCCCGCAGCTGCGCCAGGCGTTCAGCCGCCGCCCATGCCAGGGACAGGCCGTCGAAGGTGCTGGTGCCGCGACCGACTTCGTCCATCAGCACCAGGCTGCGCTCGGTGGCGTTGTGCAAAATGTTGGCGGTTTCGCTCATTTCGACCATGAAGGTCGAACGTCCACCGGCCAGATCATCGCTGGAACCGATCCGGGTAAAGATCCGGTCCACCAGCGACAGTTCGCAACTGGCCGCCGGCACGAAGCTTCCGATGTGCGCCAGCAGTACGATCAACGCGGTCTGGCGCATGTAGGTGGATTTACCGCCCATGTTCGGACCGGTGATCACCAGCATGCGCGTGTTGTCGTCGAGGCTCAGGTCGTTGGCCACGAACGGTGTGGTCAGCACTTGCTCGACCACCGGGTGACGACCCTGGCTGATGCGCATGCACGGCTCGTCGACGAAGCGCGGGCAGTTCAGGTCGAGGTTCAGCGCGCGTTCGGCGAGGTTGCTCAGCACATCCAGCTCGGCCAGGGCTGCAGCGGTGTCTTGCAGCGGCGGCAATTGGCTGATCAGGTCTTCGAGCAGCGCTTCGTAGAGCATCTTCTCGCGGGCGAGGGCGCGGCTCTTGGCCGACAGCGCCTTGTCCTCGAACGCCTTCAGTTCCGGCGTGATAAAGCGCTCGGCGCCTTTGAGCGTCTGGCGACGGATATAGTCGGCGGGTGCCGATTCAGCCTGCTTGCTCGGCAGCTCGATAAAGTAGCCGTGAATGCGGTTGTAACCGACTTTCAGGTGCGACAGACCGGTACGGGCCTTCTCGCGTGCTTCCAGATCGATCAGGAACTGCCCGGCGTTTTCGCTGAGTGATTGCAGGTCATCGAGTTCGCTGTCGTAACCGGTTTTCAACACGCCGCCGTCACGGATCACCGCAGGCGGGTTGTCGATGATGGCTTTTTCCAGCAGGGCCGCCAGTTCCGGGTAGGTGCTGGTGGTTTTCGCCAGTTGAATAATGTGCGGTGCTTCCAGCTCGGCCATCGCCACTTGCAGCTCAGGCAATGCACCAAGGGCATCGCGCAGGCGCGCCAGGTCGCGAGGACGTGCATTACGCAAACCGATGCGCGCGAGAATCCGCTCGATGTCACCGATTTCCTTGAGCTGCGGTTGCAGCTTTTCGAAACGGTAACCGTCGAGCAGGCAGGTGATCGAGGTCTGGCGCGCCAGCAAAACGTTCAGGTCCCGCAGCGGACGATTCAACCAGCGGGTCAGCAAGCGGCTGCCCATGGCGGTCTGGCAGCGATCGACCACCGATTGCAGCGTGTTGTCGCGGCCACCGGCCAGGTTGGTGTCCAGTTCCAGGTTGCGACGGCTTGCGCCATCCAGCACCACGGTGTCGTCCAGGCGCTCATGGCGCAGGCTGCGCAAATGGGGCAGGGCGGTGCGCTGGGTTTCCTTGGCGTAGCTGAGCAGGCAGCCTGCAGCGCCGATGGCCAGGGTCAGGTTCTCGCAGCCAAAACCCTTCAGGTCCTGGGTCGAAAACTGCTGGCACAGACTTTTCAGCGCCGAGTCGCGCTCGAAATCCCACGGCGCACGACGACGAACCCCACGGCGTTTCTCTGCCGGCAAATCCTTCGGCCAGTCATCCGGGATCATCAACTCCACCGGATTGACCCGCTCCAGTTCCGCCAGCAGGTTTTCCCAGCCCTTGATCTCCAGCACGGAGAAGTTGCCGCTGGTGATATCCAGCACCGCCAGACCGAACAGACGCTCGTCACCCAGCACCGCCGCGATCAGGTTGTCCCGACGCTCATCCAGCAGCGCTTCATCACTGACCGTGCCCGGCGTGATGATCCGCACCACTTGCCGATCCACTGGCCCTTTGCTGGTCGCCGGATCGCCGACCTGCTCACAGATCACCACCGATTCGCCGAGCTTCACCAGTTTCGCCAGGTAACCTTCCGCGGCGTGGTAAGGAATCCCACACATCGGAATCGCCTGACCAGCCGACTGCCCACGGGCGGTCAGGGTGATGTCCAGCAACTTGGCGGCCTTCTTCGCGTCTTCATAGAAGATCTCGTAGAAGTCACCCATGCGATAGAACATCAACTGGTCGGGGTGCTGGTTCTTCAGGCGCCAGTACTGCTGCATCATTGGCGTGTGAGAGGACAGATCGGTGAGTGCTTTATTCATCGGATAATCAGGCAAATTCGTTGAAAGGTGTAGGGCAAAGGAGGGACATCGGCCCGGCTTTTCCGCGATGGGCGCAAGGTTACCATGGGCGGTCCGCCCGACGCAGGCAACTAAAGCTGTGTGATACATTTCTGCTGTCTATGCACGAATTATGCAATTCTGCATTTGCCTCCGTAAAAAAGATCAAGCACTATGCGCGTTATGCAAAAACGCAATGTTTCTTCCGTCTTAAGAGCGCTGCTCGATCAGCACGGGATCTCCCCCACGGAGCTTCACCGTCGCACCGGCGTGCCTCAATCCACTCTCTCGCGGATCCTCGGCGGGAAGATTGTCGATCCTTCGGATAAGCACATTTCGAAGATCGCCGAGTACTTCGCCGTGAGCACCGATCAGTTGCGTGGCCGCGCGGATGTCGCGCCTGCCGCCAATTCCGGTCGCGATGAATTGCATTCCGAACTCAAGGACATAAGCCTGTGGGACGACGATACGCCTGTCGATGACGACGAGGTGTCGGTCCCCTTTCTTCGCGAGGTTGAATTGGCTGCTGGATCAGGAAGATTCGTCATCGAAGAAAGCGAGCGTTCTAGCTTGCGCTTCGGCAAGCGCAGCTTGCGCCACAACGGTGTGCAGTTCGACCAGGCCAAATGCGTGACGGTGCGTGGTAACAGCATGCTGCCGGTACTGCGCGACGGCGCCACCGTGGGGGTCAATGCCGGCAAGTGCGGGATCGGCGATATCGTCGATGGCGACCTTTATGCGATCAACCACAACGGTCAGCTGCGGGTTAAACAGCTTTATCGCTTGCCCACGGGGATTCGCCTGCGCAGCTTCAATCGCGATGAACATCCGGACGAGGACTACACCTTCCAGGAGATCCAGGAAGAGCAGATTGTCATCCTCGGCCACGTCTTCTGGTGGGGCATGTACGCCCGCTAACCTCATCGCTGTCAGATAAAACCCGCCACCGAGCGGGTTTTTTTTCGCCTGCTGAAAACCCGCCAACGCCTTTATCTCCGGGGCTTTAATGCGCCAGTGCATTTCAAATGCATAAATAAATGCATTTGTGCATTGACTGTATATGCATCCGTGCATATTCTTTGTCTCAAGCCGCTCAACAAAGCAGCTCGAAACGAAGTTCTTTAGTTCCACGACAAAGGCAGCGATGAACCGGCCTCAACGGTTCAGAGGGTTGGCAACTGACCCGGGTGTGCAGCGTAAAGCACCGAAAGCAGTTATCCGGCGGGCAGGGACCGCGGTCGGAAAAACAATCTGAATGGACCCGTACCGCGCCAGTAGCGCCGAAAGGTCAACGCGAAGGATCGCATTACTGAAAAGCCCGGCAAGCGCCGGGCTTTTTGGAATGCCTACCTGAGGCAGAAGCCGAAAGACCGGTATGCCGGCGATCATTAAGGAAAATGAATATGAAAAAGTACGCACGTATTGTTGATGGCAAAGTCGACAACATCTTCGAAACCGTTAACGCCATCACCGACGAATTTCCATCCGATCAACTCTGGGTGGAGGTTACCGGGTTGTCCAGCAACCAGGTCGACTACTCCTACAACGCAGTCAACACCGACGGTGTATGGACTTTCAACTCGGGTTTCCCTTACCCAAGTTCGCCATTGGGTGAGCAGCTGCGCAATGAAAAGACTCAACGGCTCGACAAGGTCAAGGCCAGCGTTGAATCCACTGCGCTGCAATTCAAAATCGACCTGGGCCTTGCCACTGCCGCCGAGGCCGCTTACCTGCTCGCTTACAAGCAGTTTTGCGTCGCCTTCCATCAAGTCAACAAACAGCCGGGTTTTCCGCTGACCATCATTTGGCCCGAGATTGCCTAAACGCGCTTCGGTTCGTTGATACCGTCCCTCAATACACGGGACCGCATGACTGAAAAGCCCGGTCATCACCGGGCTTTTTTGGCACCTCGTACGAAGTCTATCAACCTCATCCACAGAAAGGATTCGGCACAAGCCAGGAGGCGTCGTGATGTTGAAAAATTGCAGATGTGGGCAATGCAAAAGACTGCTCGCCCGAGTGGGTGAGTACACCGAGCTCCAGATCAAATGCTCCCGATGCGGAACATTGAATCACGTGAAGGCCGCGAGCCTTGAGCGATCGCCGTTGAGCGACAAAGAAGCGGCACATGCCGCAACTTCCCAATTGGCATAGAGCTGTTGGGTTAATCGTTCAGGAGAAACATATGCAACGTTTTACAGGTGTAGCCCAATCGTTCATGAATGCGTGCGAAGCGATCGCACCCGTTGCTGGTGTGGAGATGGAGGATCTAGTCAAGAAAACCTTCAATCGTCCAGCGCAGGCAGAGGAGATGTTCCAATTCAAATTGCTGATGGACGGAGGTTATTTCTCCAACGAAGGCGTTGGCCCGAAGGGCACGCCACTTTATCAACTGACGTGGAAGGGTTATGCGTTGCTGCAGGCTATGCGCCGTAACGAAAACGTTTGATAGCGGGTATGCGATGGGGGCAACTCACCGGCATTGCCTGAGTTCTGCGCCCGGTAACGTGGTTGAAGGGCAGGCTCGTCGATGGGCAGGCCTGCTATCCGAAGCAAAATCAGGACGATGGTCTTCGACAGGTAGCGTGGAAAGACACGCGCCCCCTATTTATGGCCTCGTATTCGCGGGGCCTTTTCGTTACGCAATTCACCTCAGGAGGCGTGACATGACAAACGAGCAACAAGCGTTGCTGGACATGCCGATCTGGCTGGTCATCGTGCTCGCCCTGGTGGGCGGGGTAACCGGCGAAATGTGGCGTGCCGACAAGGAGGGCGCTCGTGGCTGGTCATTGCTGCGGCGTCTGGCCCTGCGTTCCGGGGCCTGCATGATTTGCGGGGTCTCGGCCATCATGCTGCTGTACGCCGCCGGCCTGTCGATCTGGGCGGCCGGCGCGTTCGGCTGCCTTACGGCGATGGCCGGCGCCGATGTCGCCATTGGCCTTTATGAGCGCTGGGCGGCCAAGCGGATCGGCGTGTGTGAAGTGCCGCCGCGTGATTCCCGCCCGGATCAATAAAGCCAGGTTCCTTTGCCGTTCTGGCATCCCCGGTCCGCTGCATGAACCCTCGCAGCCGGACGCCTCGAAATTTGAATGGAAGCCACTTATGTCCCTCGACATCGATAAGCCGTCGCGTCTGTTTTTTGCCATTGCCGATGCGCTGCGTGCAGTTGGCCCGGGTTTGAAGGTCGGAAGTCGTCAGGACTTCGACGGCACGTTCGATCAGGCGTGGGTCCTGATCGCCATCGAGCGCAATGCATCCGGCAACCGCGCCCATGACGGGCGCATCGCTCATGTCTTGACGCTCTCGCTGCAGATCATTGTGCCGCCGACGCTGAGTAATCCGGGATTGGCCGCTGGCGATCTGGCGAGCGTACTCAAGGGATTGGCCACGGATAACCGTTGGGGCCTGCCGGGTAGCCAATGCGACCTGCCCATGAACATCGATGCCTTGCCGTCGACGCTCATCAGCGGTTCGCAGGAGTACCTCGCCTGGACCCTTTCCTTTACCCAGACGATTTACCTCGGCGCATTGCTGCTGGAGGACCCGCTGGGCATTCCGAAATTCGCCAAAACCTGGGAAGTCTCGAACATCGACGACCCGGACCAATACACCGCACTTGAGGGCTGAGCCATGTTCGATGCGCTTTTACGTCAGCAGCTCGGCCCGATCATTGAGCGTCTGGCCGAGATGGAGGCCGAACTTGAAGACGTGCACCGGCGCAGCGACAGCCTGTGTCGTATCGGCGTGTGCCAGGAAGTCGATGCGGCCAGCAATACCTGCCGGGTCAGTCACTCTGGATTGCTGACGCCGGCCATCCGTTTTTTCAACCCCAGCGCCGGGGCGCAAAGTGAGTCGCGGATCCCCTCGGTCGGCGAGCAATGCCTGTTGCTGAACCATGGCGGCGGCGAGGGCGGCGCTCAATCCGTGGCGTTGTTCGGGCTTAACGGCAATCGGTTTCCACCCGCCTCGACCCAGGCTTCGCTGACGCGTCGCCTCTATCTGGACGGTACGGAAAGCGGTTACGACGACGCCCTTCATGCCTTGCACTGGAAGAACGGCCCGGCGGCGTTCAATGGCTCTCGCGAAGCGCTCGAGTTGAATCTCGGCCCGGCGAGACTTGCGATCACGCCTGAGGCCATCGAACTGCAACTGGGCGCGGTCGGCTTGCGACTCGACGCTTCCGGTGTGCACCTGAGCGGCCCGGTGGTGGATCACCAGGGACGCGTCATCAGTACCGCATAAAGAGTTTCCCATGATCGGAATCGAAAGAAACACCGGGACGGCGGTCGATGACTGGCCGCAGTTTGTACAGCGCGCAACTCGAGCGCTGACCACGCCGTTGGGTACCCGGCAGAAGCGTCCTTTGTATGGCTCGCTGATCCCGGAACTGCTGGGCCGCAACCTCGGCGACGACCTGCTGATGCTTGCCCAGAGCCACGCGGCACAGGCGTTCTACAACCCGCAGAACGGCATCGATGATTTCCAGCCGCAGGTCATTGTGGCCGGCCGGCAAGGTGCCGGGCTGGTCCTGCGATTCGCCGGCACCTGGCAAAACCGCAAACAGACCTTCGAGGTGGTGACATGAGCATGTTGATACCCGGCCAGAACCAGTTGGCCGAACCTTCGATCGTCACCGTCGAAGCGTTCGAGGATTTGCTCGCCGAGTTCAAGACGTTTGTCGTCGAGTACGTCGGCGCCCGCGCTCCCGAGTCGGCGGCAAAGATCAAGGTCAGCCTCGAAAACGAAAGCGAGTTGCTGACCCTGGCCCTTGAGGCCTTTTGTGTGCGCCTGCAAATCCACGAACGCAAATACAACGCCCGCATCAAGCAGATGCTGGCCTGGTGGGCGACTGGCAGCAACCTCGATGCCCGCCTTGCGGACATGGGGCTTGAGCGTCAGTTGCTGGACCCTGGCGACCCGGCGGCATTCCCGCCGATTGCGCCCGTTTACGAAAGCGACGACGACGCCCGGTTGCGTTATTACCTGGCGCCGCACGCACCGGCCGCCGGTTCACGCATGCAATATCGCCGCGAGGTCTTCACCCTCGGCGAGCGTCCTGTGGTGAAGGTGGACACTCATGCACCGGGTGAGGTGACGGTCGCGTACACCTTCGACCCGGACGGTTACGCGGCGCAGGTCAAGGACGGCAATGGACGCCGCACCGCGCCCGGTGAAGTGATGGTCACGGTGCTGGCTCGGGAGGGCGATGGCACCGCGTCCGATGACCTGCTCGACGGCGTGCGCCGGCACTTCGCCCGGCCTGACGTCCGACCGGAAACGGATCGGGTCACGGTGCAAAGCGCCCATATCAAAAACTACAAAATCCGCGTCGTCGCCCGAATCAACGCCGGCCCTGATTCGGGGCTGACCAAGGTGGCCGCGCAACAGCAACTGCAAGCGTATGCCCAGAGCTGTCATCGACTGGAAGGGCGGATCGATCCGAGCTGGATCGACTACACGCTGCATAACGCCGGCGCGGTTCAACTGGACATTCTCGAACCGGTCGAGCCGATTGTGACGACGGCGTTTGAGGCGCCTTACTGCACCGGGGTCGAGGTCGAGGTACTCACGTTATGAGTGACCAGACGCCGCGCCCGAGCCTGTTGCCAGCCAACAGCTCACCGTTGGAAAAAGCCCTCGATATTGGCTTCGGTGTATTGCTTGACCGCATCGCGCCGCCGTTTCCCGAGCTGATGAACCCGGCCTCGACGCCTCAGGCATTTCTGCCTTATCTCGCAGCGGATCGTGGTGTCAGTGAATGGAGTGCCGAAGCTGCCGAGGCGGAAAAGCGTTTGACCGTTGAACTGGCCTGGCCCACCGCACGACAGGCCGGGACACGTCAGGCCCTGGAAAACGCCGCGAAAGGATTGCGGTTAATGCCCGAGGTGCGTGCCTGGTACGAGCAGACACCGCCGGGCGCGCCTTACAGCTTTTCCGTCAGGGCGTTTACCGAGCAACCCTACAGCGAAGAAATCGACGCTCGTCTCGACCGGCGTCTGGCGGACGCCAAAAGCGAACGCGACGTTCTGTCGGTGTCCGTCGGCTTGAGCGCATTCGGCAGTCACGTCATCGGCGCGGCGACGGTGTGCGGCGAGCTGACCACGGTGTATCCGATTGTCATCGAAGGGCTTGAAGCCTCGGGGCAGGCCTTCATGGCCGCCGGGCTCTACGCCGTTGAAACATCCACTATTTATCCTCAGGGGTCCTAAATGGCCGACTATTACACCCTGCTTACCAATGCGGGGATCGCCTACGAAACTGCCTGCAAGGCGGCAGGCGTGCCGATCAAACTGTCGCAGATTTCGGTCGGTGACGGCGGCGGCGTGGTTTACAACCCGGCGGCAACCGCCACGGCGCTTAAACGAGAAGTGTGGCGCGGGCCGCTGAACGCGCTGTTCCAGGACGAGAAAAATCCGAGCTGGCTGCTCGCCGAAGTGACCATCCCGCCAGAAGAGGGCGGTTGGTATGTGCGTGAAGCCGGGCTCTGGACCGACACCGGCATCCTCTACGCCATCGTCAAATACCCGGAGTCGTTCAAGCCAGTGCTGGCGACCTCGGGATCGGGGAAAGAGTTCTACATTCGCTCGATTTTCGAGACCAGCAATGCGTCGCTCGTGACGCTGTTGATCGACGATACGGTGGTCAAAGCGACGCGGGCGTGGGTGATGGGTTATCTCGCCGACGAACTGGCGAAGCTGGATGGCAAGCAATCGGTTCGCGTGGCTACCACGGAAAACATCGTGCTCAGTGGTGCGCAGCAAATCGACGGCGTTGCGGTGCTTTCCGGGCAGCGCGTGCTGGTGACGGCGCAAACGCTGGCGAAGGATAACGGTATTTATGTTGCGGCCAACGGCGCCTGGGTGCGGGCGACGGATGCCAACGCCACCGCCAAGGTGACGCCGGGCCTCACGGTGATGGTCGAGGAGGGCGCGGCGAATGGTGATTCGCTTTGGCACCTGGTCACGAACGGGCCGATCACGCTGGGGACTACGGCGCTGAGCTTTGAAATGCTGGCCGGTAGAACGGGGATTCAGGCGGGGACTTACAAGAGTCTGACGGTTGATAAGTACGGCCGCGCCATTGCCGGTGACAACCCGACCACCGCGGCGGGTTACGGGCTGACCGATGTTTACACCAAGGCGCAGGTGGAGGCATTTGCACTGGGTGTCGCAGGTGACCGGGTTGGCGAGGTCACGCACTTCGCAATGGTCACGCCGCCTGCCGGCTTTTTGAAGCGCAATGGGGCTGCAGTTTCGCGCACGACCTATGCCGCACTGTTCGCCAGAATCGGCACTTATTACGGCGTGGGGGATGGTGCGACCACGTTCAATCTGCCGGATTCCCGGGCTCATTTCGATCGAGGATTCGATGACGGGCGAAACGTCGACCCGGGTCGTGTTTTCGGTAGTGTCCAGGCGAGTCAGAACGCTGCCCACGTGCATACCGCCAGTGCGGCGGTCGCCGGCGCCCACACACACGGTATCTGGATCAATCTGGATCGGGGGCCAGGTACCGAAGGCAATGCTGTGTGGGGTGATGAGCCTTGGTACGGGTCTGCAGGAACCACCACCAGCTCAAACGGAGATCACACTCACGCGATCACCATTGCCAGTTCCGGTGGCACTGAAGCACGACCACTCAACACGGCGTTTCTCGCCTGTATCAAATATTGATCAGATCCCTATTGGAGTTTTTGAGAATGTCAGACGAACGCATTGCCTCGAAAGGCGAGGTGTCCTGGTGGCTCGCTGATGAGGTCACGCCACCGACCATCTGCAATGTGCACCCCATTACTGAAGAGTTCATCGGCATCGGGGTCGCGGATCCCAGCCCATTGGAACCTTTCACCTGGTTGATTCCCGCGCATGCTTATCAGTGTGAGCCACCCGCGCCGCAGGCTGGTCACGTGGCTGTCAAGGTGACAGGCGGGGGCTGGAAGCTGGTTGCGGACCACCGCGGGTTAACGGTCTTCAGCACCGAGACCGGAGAGTCTCAAGTCTGGGAACTTCTGGGCGACTTGCCTGAAGGTTTTACGCTGGAAGCCCCGGCGACCCGTTTCGATAAATGGCAGGATGATCACTGGATCGTCGATGAGGTCGCGACGACACGGGCCCTGAAGAATAAGGCCGCCAGGAAGAAAACGCTGTTGACGCAATTCAGCGCGAACATGATTTCCACATTGCAGAACGCGTTGGATCTGGAGATTGCCAACGAACGCGAGATTGCGGATCTCAAGTTCTGGAAAATCTACGGTGTCGAGCTGAATCGTGTCGATGTCGTTGGGCAGGCACCACAGGACAGCGAATGGCCGAGCAGCCCCAACGACGCCTTGGCCGCTGCCTGGCTTGTGTCTCAGGGCTTTGATGATCCACCTCTGGAATCCTTCATCACTCCTCAATAACGCCCCGCACCGCCGGGGCGTTTTCTTATCCGCAACACAAACACAAACACAAACACAAACACACACACACACACACAACACCCGACAGCCCCTTACCCAAGGGGCTTTTTCGTTTATGGAGAAACAGAAATGGCAGAACGCCAAACGTACACCGTGCTCCTTCCATTCCCTACCGGGGGTGGCCACTGGTCGAGCATCGGCCAGGAACTGCAACTGCTCGATGTGGAGGCCAGTGCGCTACGCAGCGCTGGTCGTCTGGAGCTGAAAAAAGCCGAGGCTGCCGATTCGGCCTCTACATCCACCGCAGCGAAAAAAGCTGCTGCCAAGAAGGCTGAATAACCATGGCTGAGGTTTTGAACTTCGAGCACAACGGCATCACCGTCAATGCCACCGAATCCCCCGAGGCCATGGGTGGCCTGGGTGACAACGTCATCGGTCTGATCGGCACCGCGCCGAAGGCAGACCCGTTGATTCCACGCAATGCGCCGTTCCGCATCAACAGCTTCACCACCCAGGCGCTGCTCGATCCGACCGGCACCGAGGCAGGCACGCTGTATCACGCGGTCTTCCAGATCCTGAAAGTGGTCAAGGTGCCGGTCTACGTGGTCATCGTCGAAGAAGGCGCGACCCCGGCGGACACGCTGAACAACGTCATCGGCGGTGTCGATCCGCTGACCGGCCGCAAGCTCGGCCTCGCGGCACTGGGCAGCGTGCCGGAAGACCTGACCATCATCGGCGCGCCGGGCTTCACCAGCACCAAAGCCGTGGCCGGTGAGTTCGCCTCGTTCGGCAAGCGCATCAAGGCCCGTGTGGTGCTCGACGGCAAGGATGCCGCGGTCGCCGATCAGGTGACTTACAGCCAGGAACTGGGCGGCGCGGAACTGGGTTTCGACCGCTGCCTGCTGGTGCACAACATGCCGTCGGTGTACTCCAAGGCCGCGAAGAAAAACGTGTTCCTGTCGCCTTCGAGCCTGGCCATCGCGGCCCTGGCCAAGGTCAAGCAATGGGAGAGCCCGGGCAACCAGGTGACCTTTGCCGAGGACGTTTCGCGGGTCGTGGAATACAACATCCTCGACACCTCCACCGAGGGCGATCTGCTCAACCGCTACGGCATCAGCTACTACGCCCGCACCATCCTCGGCGGCTTCTCGCTGCTGGGTAACCGTTCCATCACCGGCAAGTTCATCAGCTACGTCGGCCTGGAAGATGCGATCAGCCGCAAGCTGGTCAAGGCCGGCCAGAAAGCCATGGCCAAGAACCTCACCAAGTCGTTCATGGACCAGGAGGTCAAGCGCATCAACGACTGGCTGCAAACCCTGGTCGCCGACGAAACCATCCCCGGTGGCAGCGTGTACCTGCACCCGGAATTGAACAGCGTCGAGAAGTACAAGAACGGCACCTGGTACGTGGTCATCGACTACGGCCGCTACGCGCCGAACGAACACATGGTTTATCAACTCAATGCCCGCGATGAAATCATCGAGCAGTTCCTGGAGGACGTTCTCTAATGTTTACCAACCGCGTAAGACAGGCCATCGCGGCCACCCTGCAAGGCTTGCCGTTGTCGGCCACCGTGGAAGAGTTCACCCCGCCGAAGATCGAATTCGATATGGAAGCGATGGCGGGCGGGCGCTTCATCGCCGAAGAAATGATCAAGAGCGGCAAAGTGCTGGGCGCGACCCTCATTTTGCAAGGCGTCGGCGCCGAAGTGATGCTCTCCCTCGGCGTGAAGCTGGGCGACGACATTTTGTTGAACGTCCGTGAAGCCGGTCAGGATCAGGATGGCAACACCTGGTTCACCTACCACACCGTCGGCGGCAAGCTCAAATCGCTGACCGAGGCCAAGCTGAAGATGGGCGAAAAACCCCTCACCACGCTTGAGCTGTCCTGCCGCACCTACAACCGCCTGGAAAACGGCATCCCGGTGATCGACATCGACGTGCGCACCCAGAAGTTCGTGCTCAACGGCGTCGACATTCTCGGCGACGCCCGTCGCGCGGTGTTGATCCCTTAAGTCGCACTGCGAGCACCGATTTGTAGGAGCGAGACCGGCTTGCCGGCGAATGCGGATTCACATTCAAAAGTGATGTCGACTGACACAACGCTTTCGCGAGCAGGCTCGCTCCCACAAAGAGCAGTGCTCAACGCCTTTCCATGATTCATCAAGGAATTCATTTCATGTCCTGGACTCCACCTGTTCACGCCTTGTTGTCGCCGATTACTGCTGACGATCAGTCGGCGATCGAGCAGATTCAACTCAAACCGTTGTACTACGCCGCACAGAAAGAGGCCCTGGCCCGTGCCGGCGATGATGAGGACGATCAGTTCTTCGAGCTGGCGCTGCTGGCCACCGGTTTGTCGGTCAAGGAACTCGATCAACTCAAACGCCCGGACTACGTGAGCATCGCGCAGTACGTGCATGAGATGTCGACCTTGCCGACGTCGCATTTCCTTGAACAAGCGGACGAGGGTGAACAACCGTCGACCGATCCCGACGAAGTGAGCTTGCTGCAACCGCTCACCGTGGCGGGTCGCACCCTGACCACGCTGACCCTGGAAATGCCGGTGCTGCGTGCGACCAAGGCGATGAAAAAACTCAAGACCGCCAAGGAGCGCGCCGAATTCATCACGGCCCATTGCACCGGCCTGATGCTACCCGATCTGGCCAGTTTGACCGTGCCTGACTGGACACAATTGCAGGTGCGAATCGACGATTTTTTAAACAAACCGGCGGCCTTCTTTCGGAGCGCGACATCGAAGTAATCCTCGATGTGGTGCCGCTCATTTACCCGATAAATGAAGCGGACATTCTGGAATGGGACGTCGGCAAGGCCTTGCGCCGCTACGACATTGCGATCACTCGCCTTGGCGTCAAACAGGAGTAGAGGGGGATGGCGGACGATAAATATTCGCTCAAGAACACAGCCATCAATGAAGACTGGCTGAAGTTTCGCGAGGTGGGCCTGAGCAGTGCCGTGTCATCGCTGGTGACGGGGGAGGGCACAGAGGATCTGGCGCCCGGTTTCAGCCAGGTGCTGGCCACACTGAGTCTCAAAATCAGTCTGCTGACCACCGCACTGGAATCGTTGAACCTGACGTTTTCCTCGCCGCGCTCGTTGATGCCGGCAACAGGTTCCAGCGCGAAGACGGCGTTGGCCAGTCGGCAAAGCAGCGCAAGAGAGGCGGGTGGCAGCATTGAGATGCCGGTGCTGTTCAAGCCGGGCAGCGTGAAGAACGCTGGTGAGGCTGATCGTTCACCCGAGCGTCGGCGCGAGACGGTGATGGAGTCAAACCAGAGCGTCGTCAGTGTCCCGCTGATGGCTGCCGCAATCTCTGCGTCGGCGTTCAGAACGCCGGCCATGATGGATTCAGAGAAGCAGGCCGGCTGGCGGATACCTTTGAAGCTCGACAGTCCCGAGGTAATTGATCAGCCGCAGATCATCAATCGCCCTGGGAAAATACCCGGCGATCAACAGTCGAACATCGACAGCGTTCGCGACAATCATTTACCCGTGGCCACCGGCAATACACCGCCCGTGGCGGCAGAAAGCACACCAGCCTCCCTCAGCCCTCGGCTCAGTGGTTTGAAGGACACTGCCACGGCAGTCTTGCCGTATTTGGCAGTCCTGTTCACACCCGTATTCGACGAAATGAAAAATCAGATGGCCAAGCGGCTTTTGGGAGCGGCATCTGCCCGGCTTCCAAAACAGTTCGGTCAGGTGTTTTCCGAAGATTTCAGAGATAAGGCTCGGGCGAACAAAGAGGACGCAAGCGAGGTAACTCCGCGTCCTGGACCTAGAGATGGCCCGACCGTGCGTGTCAGTCCACGAGGCTCGCGCGGTGCTTCACGTCTGATGGCGATGGGGGCCTCGATGCGCTCGTTGACCCGCCGTGCACCCGGACCATTGAAAGCCGTCGGTGCGGCGATGGACGTCGTCGGCGGCGTAATGACCGGCAATCGCCGCATGCTCGGTGCCGGTCTTGGTGCAGCAGGGGGCGGCTGGGCGGGTGCGACCGCCGGTTCTGCGGTGGGCGCCACGTTAGGCAGTGTTGTTCCTGTGATCGGCACCGCCATTGGCGGCGTTCTGGGTGGCCTGATTGGAGGCTGGCTGGGCAGTGAGTCGGGTGCAGCACTGGGCGAAAAACTCGCCGCCCCGACAACCGACCGCCTGGCCTCGCCAGAACAGGTCAACAAAGAACTGACCAGCGCACCAGCACAAAACCAGCAGATCAATTACTCACCGTCGATTCAGGTCACCTGCACCGGTGGGGAGAGCTCCGAGCACATCCGGACGATCGTGGCGCAGCAGCTGCAAACGCAGTTCCACGGCGAGTTTGTTCCACTGATGTCCACCAACGCCCTCGCCACCCGACGTGGTGCGGCCCTGACCGATGGAGGCAGGTAATGCGCCAGCAAATGATCCTGGGCAGTTTCATTTTCGGCCTGTCCCGCAACTTCGCCTACCACAGCATCGTGCACACATCGGACGGTGGCTGGGTGGAACTGGACATTGTGACCGGCAAGCCGAAATCCAGTCAGACCGGGCAAAAAGCCCAGACGCTGAAAATTACGGGGACGTCGATGTACGCGGTGGCCATGGAGCGGCTCGATGAACTGCGCACGTTGCAGGAACAGCGCAAACCGGTGCCGTTGGTGGATGGCATCGGACGCAACTGGGGGCTTTGGCGAATCAACGCGGTGACGGAGACCCAGAGCGTGATCATCGATGACGGCACGGCGATGGTCGTCGGTTGGGTAGTAGACCTTTCGGAGTTCATCCATGCGTAGAGTTCGAAGTGTGGCCGGTGATTCGGTGAACCTGTTGCTGTATCGCGAACTGGGTCGCTGTGACGATCCCGTCGAAGAGGCACTGTGGCAGCTCAACCCCACCCTGACGGAACAGGGGCCGGTACTGCCCGCGGGAGTCTGGGTGGTCCTGCCGGAAATTGACTCACAACCTGTGGTGACCACGCTGGTTACCGCGTGGGATTAAGGAGGTTCCATGACATTGGGTTTCACGCCAGCGGTACATATTTACGGGGACAACGAGGTCCTGATCAACAAGCGCCTGATCAGTTGGGAGCACATTGATGCCGCCGGTATCGAGTCCGATCAATTGACGTTGACGCTCGATCTGGAAGGGCTTGAGGGGCTGCCGATCCTGGGCGGCAAGATTGGCCTGAAGGTCGGTTACGTGGAGTCCGGTGTGGTGGATAAGGGCCAGTTCACGGTGTCTCGCCTGACGCCGACGTTGTTCCCGCTGCGCTTGACGCTGGTGGCAACCGCAGCACCGTTCAGTGCCGATGACAAGACCGGCTTCCTGCAGCGTCGATCGGCCAGTCATGGGCCGACCACCCTGGGTGCGCTGTTTCGCGAGATCGCTAAGCGGCACGGTTTTTCGCCACGGGTGGCACCCCAACTGGCACTGAAAAAAATCGACCACATCGATCAGTCCAACGAAAGTGACATGGCGTTTTTGACTCGCCTCGCCGGCATATACAAGGCCATCGCCAAACCGATAAATGAGCTGTATGTGCTGGCGCTCCCAAGTCAGACCAAGTCACTGTCGGGCAAGGTGTTGCCCCAGGTGAAACTGTCGGTGACCACCAACAATCGACCCGGCGATCGCGCCTTCATTTCCGCCACGCTCGATGACACCGTCCGGGCGAAAAACCAGGGCTGCAAGACGAGTTGGTGGGACGCGGCAGCGGGGGTGGTGCGGGTGATTGAAACCGGTAGCGCGCCGTTCAAGGTCATCGGTCGGCTCTGCCAGAATGAAACGGAGGCCAGGGACGTCGGTGAGGGAGAAGTACGCAAATTGCTGCGTGAAAAGCTCAAGGTGAAAATCAGTTGCCCGGGCAATCCGGCGTTGTCCGCCGAGGGTGTCTTGTTGCTCGACCAGTCCTGGCCGGATTTCCTGCGCGGGTACTGGTCGATCGAAAAGGTCATTGCCAGCGGTGACAAATATCAAAGCTATCGCTGCATGATCGAGGCGAAGTGTCCGGACGCCACGCAATAACGCAATCAAATGCACTTGCGCCGGTCTGGCGGATCAATGGCGAACGGAACATCACTCATGCCGCTTACTGTCCTGCAATTACAGCAAATACTTCCCAACGCCCGCAGCCAAGCGGGCGTTTTCATTTCTGCTCTCAATAGCGCCATGGATGGCCATGACATCAACACGCCCAAACGCAGCGCCGCTTTCCTTGCGCAAGTCGGTCACGAATCCGGGCAGTTGCACTACGTGCGCGAACTCGGCGGTGATCAGTATTTGAGCAAGTACGACACCGGCACCCTGGCCGCTCGTTTGGGCAATACACCCATGCCCGACGGTGATGGCCAAAGGTACCGAGGCCGTGGGCTGATCCAGATTACCGGCCAGCATAATTACCAACAGTGCAGCCTCGGATTGTTCGGCGACGAGCGTCTGCTGCAGTTGCCGGAACTGTTGGAGCAACCGCAATGGGCCGCCGAATCCGCCGCCTGGTTCTGGGCGCAAAACGGCCTCAACGAGTTGGCTGATCGTGACCAGTTCAACAGCATCACCCGCCGGATCAACGGGGGGTTGAACGGGTTGCAGGATCGTTTGCAACTCTGGGCGCGGGCGAGGGCGGTGTTATGCCAGCCTTCGGTTTGATCCCGGGGTCGTGGCGGGTGGTTGGCGTTGTTGTGTTGCTGGCTGTGTTGGCTGGTGGCTCGGCAACGCTGGCCTGGCGATTTCAGGATGGGCGTTATGGGCGGCAATTGGCGGAACAGGCCAGGGCACACGCCGAGATGCTCAACCAACTGACCCTGGCGGCCGCCACTCGACAGCAGGCCGAGCAGGATAAACGGCTGGCGCTGGAACAGCGGCTATCGGCCAGCGAACAAACCCATTATCGAGCGCTTAGCGATGCCCAACGTGATCAAGGTCGCTTGCGCGATCGTCTTGCCACTGCTGATGTGCGGCTGTCAGTCCTCCTCGATGCCCATGACGCTGCCTCAGCCTGTGCAGTGCCAACCGCCGCCAGCACCGGCAGCGTGGATCATGGCGCCGTTCGAGCCCGACTTGACCCTGCGCATGCTCAACGAATTATCGCCATCACCGACGCCGGCGACCGTGCACTGATTGCGTTGCAGGCTTGTCAGGCCTATATCAGGGCGCTCGGTCGCTAACATTTTGATCGATCCTGTAACTTGCAAGCGTGATCCGCTCGTGTACGGTAGTCCCATTCCGCCCACTCAGGAGATGACCGTGAAAGAAATCACCCAACTGGCCGCTGAACTGGGCAGACGCCTGCAGGTTCTCAATGCTCATGTCACCGCAGCCGAATCCTGTACCGGCGGCGGCATTTGCGAGGCGATCACCCGGATTCCGGGGAGTTCGGCGTGGTTCGAGGCCGGTTATGTGACGTACTCCAACCGGCAGAAGACCGAGCAACTGAATGTCCCGGTCGGGTTGTTTACGACGGTGGGGGCGGTCAGTCGTGAGGTGGTTGAGGCCATGGTACGAGGCGCGCAGGAGAAAAGCCGGGCGCGTTTTGTCGTGGCGGTTAGCGGTGTGGCGGGTCCGGATGGCGGTTCGCCGAACAAGCCGGTCGGCACGGTCTGGCTGGCCTGGGGTGTGGGGGAGCGGGTGTTCAGCGAGGTGCAGCACTTCCCCGGCAACCGCGATGAGGTCCGCCGACAAACGGTGAAGGCCGCGCTAGAGGGGCTGCTGCGCCACGCCTCGGGAGAAATCTCAAATCAGGGGTAGGCGATCCTGAATCGCTGTGGAATAATACTGGCTACTTATACAGGTGTTGGCCGTCAGGCCTTATTGATTACGTGAGGACTTTAATGGACGACAACAAGAAGAAAGCCTTGGCTGCGGCCCTGGGTCAGATCGAACGTCAATTCGGCAAGGGTGCCGTAATGCGTATGGGCGATCAGGACCGTCAGGCGATCCCGGCTATTTCCACTGGCTCTCTGGGTCTGGACATCGCGCTCGGCATTGGCGGTCTGCCAAAAGGCCGTATCGTTGAAATCTACGGTCCTGAATCCTCCGGTAAAACCACGCTGACACTGTCGGTAATCGCCCAGGCTCAAAAAGCCGGCGCGACCTGCGCATTCGTCGACGCCGAACACGCCCTCGATCCTGAATACGCCGGCAAGCTCGGCGTCAACGTCGACGACCTGCTGGTTTCCCAGCCGGACACCGGTGAGCAGGCCCTGGAAATCACCGACATGCTGGTGCGTTCCAACGCGGTTGACGTGATCATCGTCGACTCCGTAGCCGCCCTGGTTCCAAAGGCTGAAATCGAAGGCGAAATGGGTGACATGCACGTGGGCCTGCAAGCCCGTCTGATGTCCCAGGCGCTGCGTAAAATCACCGGTAACATCAAGAACGCCAACTGCCTGGTGATCTTCATCAACCAGATCCGTATGAAAATCGGCGTGATGTTCGGCAGCCCGGAAACCACCACCGGTGGTAACGCGCTGAAGTTCTACGCATCGGTTCGTCTGGACATCCGTCGTACTGGCGCGGTGAAAGAAGGTGATGAAGTCGTCGGTAGCGAAACTCGCGTCAAGGTTGTGAAGAACAAGGTTGCTTCGCCGTTCCGTCAGGCCGAGTTCCAGATTCTTTACGGCAAGGGCATCTACCTGAACGGTGAGATGATCGACCTGGGTGTTCTGCACGGTTTCGTCGAGAAGTCCGGTGCCTGGTATGCCTACGAAGGCACCAAGATCGGTCAGGGCAAGGCCAACTCGGCCAAGTTCCTGGCGGACAACCCGGAGATCGCGGCGAAACTTGAGAAGCAGCTGCGTGACAAACTGCTGACCCCAGCTCCGGACGTCAAAGCATCGCCAGTCAAAGAGACTGAAGATGACCTGGCTGACGCTGATATCTGATTGATCCGATGACCGCCGTACTCGATACACTCGTCGCGGTGCGGCGAACCGCAATGGACCTGCTCGCGCGACGCGAGCACGGTCGAGTCGAGCTGACGCGTAAACTGCGTCAGCGCGGCGCTCTCCCCGAAATGATCGACACAGCACTTGACCGCTTGACGGAAGAGGGCCTGTTGTCCGAATCCCGTTACCTCGAAAGCTTCGTTTCCTACCGTGCCCGTTCCGGCTATGGCCCTTTGCGTATTCGCGAAGAGTTGAGCCAGCGTGGCCTGCAACGCAATGACATCGAACTCGCACTGCGCGAGAGCGGTATCAACTGGCAGGAACAACTGGAAGATACCTGGCGACGCAAGTTTGCCGGGCATTTACCGATAGACGCCCGGGAACGCGCCAAACAGGGACGGTTCCTCGCTTATCGGGGGTATTCCATGGAAATGATCAACCGCTTGTTCAGCGGTCGAGGAATGGATGATTAAACAAAAACGGCCCGCTATTTCGATAGCGGGCCGTTTTTTTTTGCCTCTTCATAACGTTCCGGGAAACTCAGGCAACTCGCCCCACCTGTAGGAGCCGGCTTGCTGGCGATGGTCGTTAACGATTACGTGTGCTGCCTGAATGAACGCGCCGCACTTGAGTCCATCGCCAGCAAGCCGGCTCCTACAGGTGGGGCGAGTACACTACCGAGCAGCGAGGTCGAGCTTTAGCTCACCTCGCCAGCTGCTGCCGTGCTTTTCCTCACGTAACCTTTGACGGTTCCCGCGTGCGTTGTTGCGCCTGGGGTTTGGACTGCGCCCAGTTTTCCGGCAGGTTGATGTAGTCCACCAGTTCGCGCAGTCGTCCATGATCACGGGCGTTAAAGGTGAAGGCCAAGCGAGCGAGGTGGCTGAACTGCGGTTCGTCGTGCTCCTCGCCGCTGTAGGCATGCTGATGGAAGTGATCGCTCAGGCACAGGTCGGCGAACGCTTGTTGCATGTGTTCGAGCGCAGCGTCACTGAGCTTGTGGTTCATGCGGATCACGAACTGATGCTTGAGCCAGCGGCTGGAGTGGAAGTTGCTGTAGAACTGATTGATCTGCTCCACCGCCTCCTCGGCGCTGTAGACCAGGCTCACCAGCTTCATGTCGGTCGGCAGGATGTAGCGGTTCTCCTCCAGTTGATTGCGGATGAAATCCAGTGCGCCTTGCCAGAACGTGCCACCTGGAGCGTCCAGCAGCACCACCGGCACCAGCGGGCTTTTACCGGTTTGAATCAGTGTCAGCACTTCCAGCGCTTCATCAAGGGTGCCGAAACCGCCAGGGCACAAAACCAGCGCATCGGCTTCCTTGACGAAGAACAGCTTGCGGGTAAAAAAGAAGTGGAACGGCAGCAAGTTGGTGGTGCCGTTCACGGTGGGATTCGCATGCTGCTCGAAGGGCAGGGTGATGTTGAATCCCAGGCTGTGTTCAAGGCCGGCACCTTCGTGGGCGGCCGCCATGATGCCGCCGCCTGCGCCGGTGATCACCATCAGGTCGGAGCGCGCCAGTGCGGCGCCGAGTTCCCTGGCCAGGCCATACAACGGGTGTTCTATCGGTGTGCGGGCCGAGCCGAATACCGTGACTTTGCGCCGTCCGCGAAACTGTTCGAGCACACGGAAGGCGTGTTCGAGTTCGCGCAGGGCTTGCAGGGTGATCTTGGCATTCCAGCGGTTGTGATCTTCCTGGGCCATGCGCAGCACGGTCAGGATCATGTCGCGGTAGATCGGGATATTCGGGCTGTTGGGTGAAACCAGGTTGAGTTGCTCTTCGACCTTGCTGATGAGGTCGTGGCCGCTTTCTTCGAAATGACGGCTGAGGAGGTCATTCGGTTGGTAAGGCATCAACTTCTCCTTCCATACAGGCTCTGTTGTTCCTTTGGATGAAAGAAACATTCGCATCGGAAAACGCAAACCAGGCAGCCCCTTTTCTGCCCTGAAAAGTGAACGGGAACACTATGAATCTAGACCCTCTAGATGGTTTTCGCTGACTTGATCATTGCGCTGCAAAGTCTTTCCTGGCAACCGCTTATTGACGATTTGCAAGGTGATTTCACCGCTCGTCTGAACCTGCGCCAAGTGTCCGGCACTCTGATTTACTAAATTACAGACGTGACACGACAACTTTGCGTCAAAGGCAGGGCGCACGGTACAAGCGGTTCAAGGATTTTTTTCGCTCAAAGCGTGGGCGAAGTGCAAGGAGGCGGGATGCTATGGCCAGAGTCATTCTGGAGATCGATACGCAACTGTATCGATTATTGAAGTCCTCGGCCGAGACCAATCATTTGAGTCTCGAGGAGGAGTGTTGCCGGCGTTTGGAAGGAGCCGAGCGGCGCTCGCGCTATTTACAGGCGTTGTTGGCAGAACTGCGCGCCGAGGATGAACAGCGGCGCGCCAATTCCCATTGATTACTTTTTCTTTGCTGGCGGCGTGGCTTTCGGGCAATCCGATTCCTCGAAGCTGGCGGAGCCGACCGCGCGATTGGTCTTCACCTCGGTAAAGTCGTAACGCATGATCGCGCCCTTCTTCATCAGCTTGCGGAACCCCTCGTTTCTGCAGACGGAGGCGCCAAGCTGGAAGTACACCGCTTTCGGATCAGCCCGCATCTTGTTGGCGTGACTGCTTTGCACGCTCAAGTGGTTGATCAAAACATTGCCTTCGGCGGTGTAGCCCTGATCGAGAATGTCTTCGTTGATCGCCCGTGGCGTGCCGACGCTGCTTTGTGCGGCGACGTTTCGCAGCTCTCTGTTGAGATTCTGCTCACTCAAGGACGCAGCCTGAGCGCTGAAGGACGACGCCAGCAGGATGGCAGCGGTGGGAACGATAAGGCGCAGCATGAAACTCTCCTGGTTCAGTGACTGGTGGTTCGACCAGCCACAGGGCTGTGCGTTCATTGGCGGCGAATTATAGGGGAGCCCGTCTGGACGGTACAGGCTTGTGCCGGTCGCTCTGGTAAACTGCCAGCCTTTATCGCCCTGAGTGCCGTTCGTGTCGAGTTTTCCTGTCTGCCGGTGTTGCCCACGATGAACCACGCCCCCAACGCCGTAGCCCGCTTGCGCGACCAGCGCGAAGAGGAGGGCATCAAGCCGATTCAGGCCCGAGGCTGGAGGGCGACGCGTTGCCGTGCCTGCCGTGTGATCGAGAGCCATTGCCTGTGTGCCTGGCGTCCGCAGGTCGAGACCCGCTCGGGCGTGTGCCTGATCATGACCAACAAGGAAGTGTTCAAACCGAGTAACACCGGTTGGCTGATCGCCGATGTGGTGCGCGACAACCATGCGTTCATCTGGTCGCGTACGGAAACCGATCCGCAGCTGCTGGCGTTGCTCGCCGACCCGCAATGGCAACCGTATCTGGTGTTTCCGGGCGAGTACGTCGAGCCTGAGCGTGTGACCAACACCGTCGAGGTGGATAGCAGCAAGCGACCGCTGTTCATTCTGCTGGACGCGACCTGGACCGAAGCCCGGAAGATTTTCCGCAAAAGCCCGTATTTTGAAACATTGCCGATCCTGAGCCTGCTGCCCGAGAAGCTGTCGCGCTATCGTTTGCGCCGCTCGACCCGCAGCGAGCATTTGTGCACGGCGGAAGTGGCGGCGCTGTGCCTCGATCTGGCGGGCGATGTCGAAGCTGCATCGGCTCTGGACGCTTATTTTGACGTGTTCAGCCAACATTACCTCGATGCCAAGCATCAGCTGGAAATGAACGTTGCAACACCGGCACATGCCGAGCTGATGCCTTTCGTACCGAAAACGGCCGTCGTCACGGCCTGATTGTCGCCCATACTGCAAAGAACTGTAGCGGCCAGGCACCTTGACCACCCCGGTTTCGCTGGGCATGCTTGGCGCCGATTGGGGCGCGGCTGTAGTTTCAGACGCCGTATTCTTTACGTGATTGCCACGTCATTGGCGTTGAACGTGCCCTGTTGGTGCAGCTCCGTGGCTGCGCCTTGAGCTGTTAGAAGAACAGGATCATTTGAAAAATGGCCACATACGAAATCCTGATTGCCGATGACCACCCTCTTTTTCGTAGCGCCTTGCATCAAGCGTTGACCCTGGGCCTTGGCCCGGACGTCCGTCTGGTGGAAGTGGCGAGCATCGCCGAGCTGGAAACCCGCCTCGACGAAAAATCCGACTGGGACCTGGTATTGCTGGACCTGAACATGCCGGGCGCCTACGGTTTTTCCGGGCTGGTGCTGCTGCGTGGTCAGTACCCGCAAATTCCGGTGGTGATGGTGTCGGCCCAGGAAGAAGCCTCGATCATGGTCAAGTCCCGTGAGTTCGGTGCCAGCGGTTTCATTCCTAAATCGAGTGACCTGAGCGTGATCCAGAAAGCCGTACGTTCGGTACTGGATGGCGATGTGTTCTGGCCGCCTCAGGCGTTCGAAGCAGTCAGCGTTTCCGATGAAGCCAAGGCCGCCAGTGAAGGCCTCGCCAGCCTGACACCGCAGCAGTTCCGGGTGCTGACCATGGTCTGTGAAGGGTTGCTGAACAAACAGATTGCCTACGAACTGAGCGTGTCCGAAGCGACGATCAAAGCCCACGTCACGGCGATTTTCCGTAAGCTGAATGTACGGACCCGAACCCAGGCGGCGTTGCTCCTGCAACAACTTGAGTCAATTTCAAGCCACTGAAGGTTGGCGTCTTCACGCTTTTTTGACTTTGGTTGATCTAGCTTTCCCACTCCTTTTTGGTCAGTTGCCACGCTTATGTCCCCTTTCAAAGGCCAGACCGGCCTGAAACGCATCCTTAACGCTTCCGGTTACTCGCTGGACGGCCTGCGCGCAGCCTTCACCGGCGAAGCGGCCTTTCGGCAACTGGTGTTGCTCAATGTCATCCTGATTCCGATTTCGTTCTTTTTGAACGTCAGCCGCGTCGAGCAGGCGCTGTTGATCGCCGTCTGCTTGTTGGCGTTGATCGTCGAGTTGCTCAATTCAGCGGTGGAAGCGGCCATCGACCGCATTTCCCTGGAACTGCACCCACTGTCCAAGAACGCCAAGGACATGGGCAGCGCCGCGCAGCTGGTGGCGTTGACCATGATCGCGCTGGTGTGGGCGGTGATCCTGCTTTAAGCGATGGTGGGCAGTACGATCTCGTCGCTGCGCTGAACCCCGGCGGTGAAAGCGCGGCACAGGTCGAGGAATTCGCGCATCGCCGGCGTCTGAAATTTCTGTTTGTGCCAGATGAAATAGAACTGCCGCGCCAGATCGAGATCCGGCGTCTCCACCGGCACCAGGCTGCCGCGGCGAAACGCGTCGCGAAGTGCCAGCCGTGAAATGCAGCCAATCCCCAATCCTGATTCCACTGCGCGTTTGATCGCTTCGGTGTGTTCCAGCTCCAGGCGGATATTCAACGCGCTGCGATGATGACGCATGGCCTGGTCAAAGGTCAGGCGCGTGCCCGAGCCTTGCTCACGCAGAATCCACGCCTCGTGACTCAGTTCTTCCATGGTCGCCGTGCCGCGCAGTGCCAGCGGATGTTGTGGCGCGCAGAACACCACCAGCTCATCCTCGACCCAACTCTGCACTTCGATGTCCGGATGGCTGCAGTCGCCTTCGATTAGACCCAGATCAATTTCATAATGCGCAACTTGTTGCACGATGTTGGCAGTGTTTTGCACGTGCAGCTTCACCTGGCTTTCCGGGTGGCGCTGCATGAAGCTGCCGATCAGCAGCGTGGCCAGGTAGTTGCCGATCGTGAGGGTCGCGCCAACCGCCAGCGAGCCGAAACCGGATTTGCCGTTGAGCAGGTCTTCGATTTCCTTGGCCTGGTCGAGCAACGCCACCGCTTGCGGCAACAATTGCTTGCCGAGGGCGTTGAGGCTCAGCCGTTTACCGGCGCGGTCGAACAGCTGGCAGCTGGACTGGCGCTCCAGTTCGGTGATCGAGGTGCTTGCCGCCGATTGCGACAGGTTGAGCAGGCCCGCAGCACGGGATACGCTTTCCTGCTGGGCGACGGCGACGAAGACTTGAAGTTGACGGAGAGTAAATCGCATATCGATATAACCGATAACCCTTATCTTAATAATCCATTTAACAGATATTGTCGCTGCCATTAGAATGCGATGCAATTGCGCAGACCACAGGCGCAGGCAAAATCTCCAGGAGTCCCACGTACATGAGCAACATGAACCACGAGCGTGTCCTCAGTGTTCACCACTGGAACGACACTCTGTTCAGCTTCAAGTGCACCCGCGATCCGGGCCTGCGCTTCGAGAACGGTCAGTTCGTGATGATCGGCCTGCAACAGCCAAACGGCCGGCCGCTCATGCGCGCTTACTCGATTGCCAGCCCGAACTGGGAAGAGCATCTCGAGTTCTTCAGCATCAAGGTGCCTGATGGCCCGCTGACTTCCCAGTTGCAGCACCTGAAGGAAGGCGACGAGATCATCATCAGCAAGAAGCCTACGGGCACGCTGGTACTGGATGACTTGAAGCCTGGCAAACATTTGTACCTGCTCAGCACCGGTACCGGTCTGGCGCCATTCATGAGCGTCATCCAGGACCCGGAAACCTACGAGCGTTTCGAAAAAGTGATCCTGTGCCACGGCGTACGTTACGTCAACGAAGTCGCTTACCGCGAATTCATCACCGAGCACCTGCCGCAGAACGAGTTCTTCGGCGAGGCCCTGCGTGACAAGTTGATCTACTACCCGACCGTGACCCGCGAGCCGTTCGAGAACGAAGGTCGCCTGACCGACCTGATGCGTAGCGGCAAGCTGTTCAGCGACATCGGTCTGCCACCGATCAACCCGCAGGACGACCGCGCCATGCTGTGCGGCAGCCCGAGCATGCTCGACGAAACCAGCGAAGTGCTGAACAGCTTCGGCCTGAAAGTTTCGCCGCGGATGCGCGAGCCGGGTGATTACCTGATCGAGCGTGCGTTCGTCGAGAAGTGACCGAAGGTCACTTGTGTAGGAGCCGGCTTGCTGGCGATGGTCGTTAACGATGACGTGTTTCTCCCAGGATAAACGCGCTGAGTTCCAGTCCATCGCCAGCAAGCCGGCTCCTACATTAATCGCGTAGCGCATAGAAAAGCCCGCATGACCTGAGAAGGTCATGCGGGCTTTTTCGTTTCTGGCGTTTAAACCTGTGCGGGAATGACTTCAAGGACGCAGATCGAATCCGGCGTCGGATAATGCCAGCGCACATCCACATCCCAGAACTGCGCGCCATATTCCCGCTCAGGCGCGGGCGTCTGATACGCCGGCCGCGGATCCTGCGCCAGGCACTGCTCAACCAGCTCCACCAAAGGCTCTTCAAGGCGCTGACCGTGCCCATGCGCCTGTTGCAACGCCGAGTCCGTCCACTGCACGGCAATCAACTGTGGCGCAGCGCTGGCGATGCTATTGGAGGCGGTGTCGATGATGTCGGCATAAGGCACGTAGGGTTTGATGTCCAGAATCGGCGTGCCATCCAGCAAGTCGATGCCGGATATCCACAGGCGATTGGCCTCGACCTTGTCCAGCTTCACCACGGATTGACCAATGCCGTTGGGCCGGTGCGTCGCGCGGGTGGCGAACACGCCCATGGATTTGTTGCCGCCGAGGCGAGGCGGGCGGACTTTCAGGCGTGGCTTTTCTTCCAGAGCCTGATGAAACAGGAACAGCAGCCAGACGTGGCTGACCTGCTCCAGACCCTGTACCGCGTCGCCCTGATCGAACGGCGCCACCAGTTCCAGCACGCCGCGAGCGGCGGGTGCCAGTTGCGGCTGGCGCGGGATGGCGAACTTCTCCTTGAAACAGGAGCGCACGAAGCCGATGGGGGAAACGCTGTAGGTCATTGGTTTAGGGTCGAAGCAGGATTGAGGCGGGCATGATAACCCGATCGACATACATTCAGCGGTGCTTGTGCCGGCCCCATCGCGAGCAGGCTCACTCCCACAGTGGATCTCGGTCTGCCACAGATTCTGTGGACACAGAAAATCCTTGTGGGAGCGAGCCTGCTCGCGATAGCTGCACCACTAATCTAAAGGCTAAACCCACCATCCAAAGGAATAATATTCCCGGTCATGTAAGCCCCCGCCGTACTCGCCAGACTGATCGCCAACGCCGCCATCTCTTCCTCCCGGCCCCAGCGCTTCATCGGAATCAACGCCGTATCCTCCGCCAGCGCCTGCTCATCGTTCCCGATGTGCTGGGTCATCTTGCTCGGAAAGCGCCCCGGCGCGATCACGTTGACGTTGATGTGCTGGCTCACCAGTTCCCGCGCCAGAATCCGCGACAATTGATGCAGGGCAGCCTTGCTCGGTCCGTAGGCATAAGCCTGTTCGCCAAAGGAAGAAATCCCCGCCACCGAGCCTATATTGATGATCCGCGCCGGATTGGCTTCTGACCCGGCCTTGCGCAGCAGCGGCAAGAACTGCTGGATGCAGTTGAACACCGACGTCACGTTGAGCTGCATGACCTTTTCCCAGCCCTTGACCGGGTAGCTTTCCAGCGGCGCGCCCCAAGTTGTGCCGGCGTTGTTCACCAGGATATCCAGATGGGTGATCTGCTCGGCCAGCCCCGTGACCAGTTGCAGCACACCTTCTTCAGTGGCCAGGTTGGCGGCCACCGCGTGGCACGTTCCGAAGGCGCTCAACTCGTCAGCCGTTTGCTGACACGCTTCGGCATCGCGCGCGCAGACGTACACGGTGGCGCCGGCCTCGACATAGGCCTTGGCGATCATTTTGCCGATACCACGGGTGCCGCCGGTCACCAGAGCGGTGCGGCCTTGCAGGGAAAAGTACGGGTGCATGGCGAATCCTGAGAGCTGAGGGTGCATACACCCTAGTCGTCAGCCGCTGGAAGCGGAGCCACTATTTTTGCGCGGAATGGGGATTCATACAGCCAGACCTGCCACCCCGACCTGTAGGAGCCGGCTTGCTGGCGATGGCGTCCTTAAGATCGCTATCGCCAGCAAGCCGGCTCCTACAGGTGAGGGTGGTGGCCCATAGGCCGTCGTCGCTTACTGCGGGCGAACGCGCAGGGTCAGGCCCTTGAGGAAGTTGCGCAGCAACTGGTCGCCGCATGGGCGATAGTTGGTGTGGCCGAACTTGCGGAACAGCGCGCTCAGCTCAGGCTTGGACACCGGGAACTCGGCGGCCTTGAGGATCGCGTGCATGTCGTCTTCTTTCAGCTCGAAGGCAACGCGCAGTTTTTTCAGGATGATGTTGTTGGTCACCGGCACTTCGATTGGCTGCGGCGGACGGCTTTCGTCCTTGCCACGCTTGAAAATCACCAGGCCGTCGAGGAAATGCGCCATGACCTCGTCCGGGCAGCGTACGAAGCCTTCCTCGTCCTCTTCTTTCTTGTCGAGGTAGGTCAACAGGGCTTCCAGGGACACGTCCATGCCGCCGAGCTTGATGATCTCGATGACTTTCTTGTCGCTGATGTCGAGCATGTAGCGCACGCTGCGCAGTACGTCGTTATGAATCATGGTGTGCAATCCTGATAGTCGGCAGTGGGCGCCGCATAAACCGCGGCGCCAGAATGTGTGGCGGCGTGAAAAGTCTTAGAACTTCTCTTTGCCGGACAGGTAGCGCCATTGGCCCAACGGCACTTTGCCGATGGACACGCCGCCGATGCGGATGCGGCGGATGGCGACGACCTTCAGGCCGACGGCCTGGCAGAACAGGGCAATCACGCCCGGTTGTGGGTTCTTCATCGCAAAACGCAGGCGGTTTTCGTTCTGCCAGCTGGCCTTGACCGGCGGCAGTTCCTTGCCCTTGTAGGTGAGGCCATGGTTCAGGCGGTTGAGGCCGTGAGCCACCATCTCGCCTTCAACCTCGACCACATACTCTTGCTCGATTTTTGCGGAGTCGGCGGTGAGTTTGCGCAGGATCTTCCAGTCCTGGGTGAACACCAGCAGACCGCTGGCGTTGGCCTGCAGGTCGGTGCTGGCGGTCAGTCGCAGAAAATGGCCCTTGAGCGGACGTTTGCTGAAGCGATGTTCTTCGCTCAGGGTTTCGGCGCTGATGGTGGCCATGGCCGTATCCGCGTCCATGCCTGCCGGCACGTTGAACAGGATGGTCACCGGCTCCGGCGCGGTGGCCTTGGCCTCTGGGTCGAGTTCGACTTTCTGGGTGTCGACCTTGAACTGCGGCTCGTCGATGACTTCGCCGTCCACGGTGACCCAGCCGCCCTCGATGAACAGCTCAGCCTCCCGACGGGAACAGCCGACGAGTTCGATGAGGCGTTTGGAGAGACGTATCGGGTCAGTCATGACAGGGCCGTAACAATAAAGGGGTGGGCATTGTACCTGCTGGGCGCCGGTTAATCCCGGCTCCATTTCACCGTTGGGCTTTTTGTAGGAGCCGGCTTGCTGGCGATGCAGGCGATGCGGTGTGTCATTTGTACCGAGGTGATGCCATCGTCGGAGCGCCGCCCGCAGCAAGCCGGCTCCTACACCCGGTTAGCCGTTGCTCGACTGTTGCCGGGTTTGGCGCAGCCGCATATGCAACAACGGATAAGGCTGCCCCATGCCGTCATGCTCGGTGCGGCCGATCACCTCGAAGCCCTGTTTGAAGTAGAACCCCAGCGCCTGCGGGTTCTGCTCATTGACGTCCAGCTCATCGGCGTTCAGGTGTTCCATGGCATAACGCAGCAACTGCTTGCCCAGGCCCTGGCCACGGTGGGGCGGGTCGATGAAGAGCATTTCGACTTTGCCCGCCGCCACGCCGGCGAACCCGGTGATGCGCTGGCGCGAGTCTTTGGTGCAGATCAGCATCACCGCGTCGAGGTAGCGCGTCAGCACCAGATTCCTCAGCAGTTCGATGTAACTGTCCGGCAGAAAGTCATGGGTGGCGCGCACCGAGTCTTCCCAGACCCGAGTCAGTTCCTGGTAGTCGCTCTGTTTCGGCGTGTGGATGACCGAATGTTGGCGCATGGCCGAATGCCCCTTTTGCAGTGGATGGCGCGAGTCCTTTCTCCCACAAAACGATAGACGTAAAAAAGCCCCGCATCTCGTCAAGAGAGCAGGGCTTTTCGTATTTTTTGCGTTTAGATCTGTTCAGCCCACAAGTCGTATTCGTCGGCGTCGGTGACCTTGCACCAGACTTTGTCGCCCGGTTTCAGGTTGCTGCCGTTGTCGATGAACACGTTGCCGTCGATTTCCGGGGCATCGAAGAAGCAGCGGCCAACCGCGCCTTGCTCGTCGACTTCATCGACCAGCACTTCGATTTCACGGCCGACGCGCATTTGCAGGCGTGCCGAGCTGATGGCTTGCTGGTGCGCCATGAAGCGGTCCCAACGGTCTTGCTTGACGTCGTCCGGGACAATGTCCAGGTCCAGGTCGTTGGCTGGTGCGCCTTCGACCGGCGAGTACTGGAAGCAGCCGACGCGGTCGAGCTGGGCTTCGGTCAGCCAGTTCAGCAGGTACTGGAAGTCTTCTTCGGTTTCGCCCGGGAAGCCGACGATGAAGGTCGAACGGATGATCAGGTCCGGGCAGATCTCGCGCCAGTTCTTGATGCGCGCCAGGGTCTTGTCTTCGAAGGCCGGGCGTTTCATCGACTTCAGGACTTTCGGGCTGGCGTGCTGGAACGGGATGTCCAGGTACGGCAGGATCTTGCCGGCGGCCATCAGCGGAATCAGCTCGTCGACGTGCGGGTACGGGTAAACGTAGTGCAAGCGAACCCAGACGCCGAGGGTGCTCAGGGCTTCGCAGAGTTCGGTCATGCGGGTTTTCACCGGCGCGCCGTTCCAGAAACCGGTGCGGTACTTCACGTCGACGCCGTAGGCGCTGGTGTCTTGCGAGATCACCAACAGCTCTTTGACGCCGGCCTTGACCAAGCGCTGGGCCTCGTCGAGGACGTCACCGACCGGACGGCTGACCAGCTTGCCGCGCATCGACGGGATGATGCAGAAGCTGCAGCTGTGGTTGCAGCCTTCGGAAATCTTCAGGTACGCGTAGTGGCGCGGGGTCAACTTGATGCCTTGCGGCGGCACCAGGTCGATCAGCGGGTTGTGATCCTGACGCGGCGGCACGACATCGTGCACGGCGTTGACCACTTGCTCGTACTGCTGCGGACCGGTCACGGCCAGCACGCTCGGGTGCACGTTGCGGATGTTGCCTTCTTCGACGCCCATGCAGCCGGTCACGATGACCTTGCCGTTTTCCTTGATGGCTTCGCCGATCACTTCCAAAGATTCAGCCTTGGCCGAGTCGATGAAACCGCAGGTGTTGACCACCACGACATCGGCGTCCTGATAAGTGGACACAACGTCATAACCTTCCATGCGCAGCTGGGTAAGGATGCGCTCGGAGTCGACCAGTGCTTTGGGGCAACCCAGGGATACGAAGCCAACCTTTGGATTGGCCGGCGCAGGAGTGGTGGACATGTCTAACCTCGGTATTTGTGACGCCTCCAGCCGAAGACGGCAAGGCGACAGACGGGCGCTTGTTGCGCCTCTGATCAAAAAGTGCGCAATTCTAGCGATGAGACGTTCACTTGACCAGCTTTATGAAGGGAAATACGACGAGTGCTGCGCTATGCTTCGCGCCGTTAAGCGTTACCGATTTTTTACAGTCAACAAAACGTCTGTAACGTCATGTAAAACAGCGCATGCTGCGTGACAAAGCATAGTGCTTCTTCCAAGAAGTCCGGTCTGGGTAGTAGGAGTGTTGGATGGGTCAGGCAAGTAGTCAGGCGGCGGGTGCCGAGCATTCGGCGGCGAAGCCGATCGGTATGCTGGTCGCGGCGGTCGGGGTGGTTTACGGCGATATCGGCACGAGCCCGCTGTACACCCTCAAAGAAGTGTTTTCCGGTGGTTACGGTGTACCGGTCAACCATGACGGCGTGTTGGGCATCCTGGCGCTGATCTTCTGGTCGCTGATCTGGGTCGTCTCGATCAAGTACATGATGTTTGTCCTGCGCGCCGACAACCAGGGCGAAGGCGGGATCATGGCGTTGACCGCACTGGCGCGGCGGGCAGCGGCGGGGCACAAGAAGTTGCGCACGTTGCTGGTGGTCTGCGGGCTGATCGGCGCGGCGCTGTTCTATGGCGACAGCATGATCACTCCGGCGATCTCCGTGCTTTCGGCGATTGAAGGTCTCGGGCTGGCCTTCGAAGGCATCGACCATTGGGTGGTGCCGCTGTCGTTGATCGTGCTGGTGGCGCTGTTTTTGATCCAGAGCCACGGCACCGCGCGAATCGGCATCCTGTTCGGGCCGATCATGGTCACCTGGTTCCTGGTGCTGGGCGCGCTGGGCGTCTACGGCATCATGCAGCATCCGGAAGTGTTGCAAGCGATGAACCCGGTCTGGGGCGTGCGCTTCTTCATCGTTCACCCGGGCATGGGCGTGGCGATCCTCGGTGCGGTGGTGCTGGCGTTGACCGGCGCCGAAGCGCTGTACGCCGACATGGGCCACTTCGGGCGCAAGCCGATTGCCCGCGCCTGGTTCATCCTCGTGCTGCCGGCGCTGGTGCTGAACTACTTCGGCCAGGGCGCCTTGCTGCTCGGTGACCCGGAAGCGGCGCGCAACCCGTTTTATCTGTTGGCGCCAAGCTGGGCGTTGATTCCCCTGGTCGGCCTGTCGACCCTGGCCACGGTGATTGCTTCGCAAGCGGTGATTTCCGGCGCGTTCTCTCTGACCCGCCAGGCGATCCAGCTCGGCTACATTCCGCGCATGCACATCCAGCACACCTCCAGCGCCGAGCAAGGCCAGATCTACATCGGTGCGGTGAACTGGGCGCTGATGGTCGGCGTGGTGCTGCTGGTGCTGGGTTTCGAATCTTCCGGCGCCCTGGCCTCGGCTTACGGCGTTGCGGTGACCGGGACCATGCTGATGACCAGCATTCTGGTGTCGGCAGTGATACTGCTGCTATGGAAATGGCCACCGGTCCTTGCGGTGCCGGTCCTGTTGGGATTTTTGCTGGTCGATGGCGTGTACTTCGCCGCCAACGTGCCGAAAATCGTACAGGGCGGTGCCTTCCCGGTGATCGCCGGTATTGCGCTGTTCGTGCTGATGACTACCTGGAAGCGCGGCAAACAACTGCTGGTGGAGCGCATGGACGAAGGCGGGCTGCCGCTGCCGATTTTCATCAGCAGTATCGCCGTGCAACCGCCGCATCGCGTTCAGGGCACCGCCGTGTTCCTCACCGCGCGGCCAGACGCCGTACCCCATGCGTTGTTGCACAACTTGCTGCATAACCAGGTGCTGCACGAGCAAGTGGTGCTGCTGACGGTGGTGTACGAAGACATCCCGCGAGTACCGACGACACGGCGCTTCGAGGTGGAATCCCACGGCGAAGGGTTCTTCCGGGTGATCCTGCACTTTGGCTTTATCGACGAGCCGGACGTGCCGCAAGCGCTGAAGTTGTGTCACCTCGATGATCTGGATTTCAGCCCGATGCGCACCACCTACTTCCTCAGCCGCGAGACGGTCATCGCCTCCAAACTTGAGGGGATGGCGCGCTGGCGCGAGGCGTTGTTTGCGTTCATGTTGAAGAATGCCAACGGTAATCTGCGCTTTTTCAATCTGCCGCTGAACCGGGTGATTGAGTTGGGGACGCAGGTCGAGATGTAACCCAGCGACATCAAAAAGCCCCCGTTGCCGTGAAGGCAGCGGGGGCTTTTTATTGCCCGACGCCTGACGGTGGCTGACAACGATCCCCTGTGGGAGCGAGCCTGCTCGCGATGGCGGACTAACATGCACCATTAATGTTGCCTGACAGATCGCTATCGCGAGCAAGCTTGCTCCTACAGGGACCGTGTTGCTGGCTTTTTTGTGAGTGTGGCCCGTCGTTTTTAGTTGCGCTCAGGTCATTGTTTTTTGGATTCGGTTTTTGTCCAAACCGGCCGCTCCAGCACCTTCACTGCATCATCAACTACTGCCTTGCTCATCGCCGTCAAATAATGCGCGGCCCAGGCGTGTCGGTCGGTGTCTCGGGCGTAGGCAGCATCTTTGGTCAGCTCCTTGGCCAGGTACAGGAAATCGGAGGCCATGGCTAACGCATCGCTGAGGGGAACGTCTCGCGTGACATGGAATAGGGGTTGGTTTGAGCAGTAGAGGACGGGGGTGAGGCCGATGGTTTTTAGTTCTGAGGGGGCGGACGAATCTGTTTTGTTCATAGAGGTAACTCCTTGACTTAAGGGGCTGCCACGTTCGTTTCCAATCGAATAGGTGGCAGCTGTGCGCAGGTTGGAAAACCGGGAGCCAAGGAAACCGGCACGCCCAAAGGCGTCCCACGCACAGCCGCCATAACAAAGAGTCACAGCCGTAAAAAACGACTGCAGTCGTGATGGGGTTGTTGTTTCGCTTGACTCTACGGGTTTCCAAGCCCGATCGCTGAATGGTCAGCGACGTCCGGAGACTATCCCGTCAAAGAAAAGCGCAACAAGGCATCAAAGTGCCCAAAAAACACGATTCGGAGTTTGCCTACAAGGTCTGCGGGCGTCATCCGATATCGCGCCGTCTGAAACAAACAAAAACTAAACGTCTTAGAGACCGCCGGTGAATTGGCAGGTGATCTGCACTGATAAGCATTGAAAGGTCTTGACGGCTCGATATTTCCAATGAGACAAGTGTCCACGTTTTATGGAATGTGGACACTTGGAGTTTAAGGCTTCATGAAGAGTCAAGACATATTGCTTTTGTTCAAAATGGCCAGCCTGCACGCCCAGGAAGAAGATCTTTTCGGGAAGATGGAATCTGAAGCGAATTCCAACACGGTTGAGGAGTTGCTGAAGCCCACGCAGATACATCTGAGGGCTGGGGGGCGAGTGGGGCAACCGCTGGTCAGCTACCTCGCTGATGGTGAAGAAGCTGTATTCCGACGCCGAGAGTTCGACTCACCCTTGGGCGAGGAGGATGGATGGGAAGGGTGGTCGGAGCCTGTACCTTCTCCGCCGCTGGCTAGCTGGAGTGAAGGTTATTCGTTGCGTGCGCTGTCCGCGTCTCTTGGCCTAAGCAAGAGTGAGATTTCAAACTCCATAGCCAGGTGTCGCGAGTGTGGAATGCTTACGAGCGATTACGACACCGGGTTGCCGAAAGTCAATCGGCGAGAGCTGCTGAAAATCACCGAGCATGCTTTGAAATTCTTCTTCCCCGTGAAACCGGGTGCAATGGTTCGCGGTATTCCAACAGGCTTCGCAGCACCAGCGCTGTCCAAAAGCATCAAGAGCGCTGGCGGGCTGATTCCGGTTTGGCCTGACGCCTTGGGAACTGAGCGTGGTCAAGCGATAGAGCCGCTTTACAAGACCGTGCCTGAAGCGGTGAAGAAGGATAGGACCCTTTATCATTATCTTGCGCTTGTGGATGCTATCCGTCTTGGCGGTCCGCGAGAGTGTGGCGTAGCAATTAACATTCTAAAGGCAGGGATGGGCCTCAAATAGCATGTCTTCAAACACTGATCACAACTATGAACTCATAGAGTTTGTTGCCGACGGTTTGGGGGAGGAGTTTCTCGCTGAAGTTGCCTTCGTCGGCGGCTGCACCACGGCCATGCTGGTCACTGATGCTGTTGTGCTGGACGACATTCGTTTCACCGATGATGTTGACTTGGTGATCGAGCTGGCAGGCATCAGCGAATGGCAGCGCCTCACGGAACGTCTAGCGGTCAAGAATTTCAAGATTACCGGAGAGGATGAGGTCAACTGCCGTTTTCGCTTCAACGATGTCGTCGTTGACGTGATGCCTTCTGATCCAGCGGTTCTCGGATATGCCAATCGTTGGTTCGTAGAAGGTCTGGCGAAGGCGGATAAATTTACGTTGCCCAGCGGTATCGTTATCCAGATCTTTAAGCCGACCTACTTTCTTGCCACCAAACTTGAGGCCTTTAGCGGTCGTGGTAAGGGCGATCCTTACCACAAGGATGTCGAAGACATCATCATATTGATTGATGGTCGTCCAGAGCTTCTGGAGGAGATTAGCCAAGCAGATTCGCAGCTCAAGGAATTCATCACAGCTGGAATTCGAGAGCTCACGGCGCTCAGTGGTATCGACTATGTGATTGAGAGCTCGGGCTCGGTGCAGGCGAATCCGGGTAGAGGCCGACTCATCCACATGCGCATGAAGGACCTGGGCAACGCATGAGATATGACACCAGATCAGTAATGGGACGGACCAGGAAAGCCAATCATGACTGTGCTGGAGCTCTCTGCGACGGCGACAGCGGGCTGTTTGTCATCACGGACGGTACGTCGAAGCCCGGCAGTGGCCAACTGGCTGAATACTTCGTAAAAGGTGTTTTAGCGGCCTACCCGAAACACATAGATCAGGCGGGCGATATTACTGAACACGGAGCAGTTGAGCAGGTACTTAGTTCAGTACTGGCCGAGCTTCACCCCACTTTGTTTGCGGACCAGACAGGGGCCACGTGTTACTTGGTCGGTGTCGCTGCTCATGGGAAGCTCACGCTTGCGTATGAGGGTGACTGTTCGTGCGGTGTGGTGACACCGGCAGGCACGATCGAGTGGGTTACGCCGCCCCACTGCAAGGCCAATTGGAAGCGCGACCGTTCCCACCGTGAGCTGGCGCTCGATCCGGCTCGAAACCGGGTAACCCGATGCCTGAAGGTTAATCGTGCCCCGGAACCAGACTTTATCTTTCATCCATTGGCCGTCGGTGAACGATTGGTGTTCGTTACCGATGGCTTCTGGGCGGAGTTAACGGAGGCGCAGCAAAGCAGCTTACTGGCAGCACCGGATAGCGACTTTATTGCTGTTGAAGATGACGTAACGTGGATAGATGTTCAGTTCTAGCCCTGGGCATCCAGAACATCGAAAACGAAGATGCCGGTAGGAGCGTGCCTGCTCGCGAAAGCGTTCTGTCAGTCACAGGTATGTTGGATGTGCCGCCGTCTTCGCCGGCAAGCCGGTCTCGCTCCTACAGGGGAACAATGGTGTCTGCTGGAATGAAAAAGCCCCCGCTACCTTAAGGCAGCGGGGGCTTTTTTGTGGGCGGGTTCAGGTCACTCCTGAGCCGCCGTCTCCTTGGGTTGGCGCTTCTCGATCACATCCACCAACCGTTGGGCCAGTTTCGGGTAGTTCTCGTCGAAGTGGTGGCCGCCGGGCAGTTTGATGGCTTCGCCTACGGCGGTTTTGTCGGTGCAGCCACTTTCGTCGATTTCTTCTTCACCGAAGATGCACACCACTTTCTCCGGCGGCAGCTTGGCCATTTCCGGGCCGGTGGCGGCTTCTTTGCCGGCGTTGCCGAGCCAGCCTTCGACTTCGATTTCGAAGCTGCCGGTGCGGGCGAAGGCCAGCAGGATGATTGCGTCGACGCGTTGCTGTTCCGAGGCTTCCAGGCGGTTGTAGATTGCCGGCAGGACGTCGGCGCCGAACGAGTAACCCGTCAGGATGAAGCGCTTGGTGCCCCATTTCTGCCGGTAGTGCTGCATCAGTTCAGCGAGGTCCAGGGCGCTTTGCTCCGGGCTCTTGTGCTGCCAGTAGTAGCGCAGGGTGTCGATGCCGACGACCGGGTAGCCGATCTTGGCCATTTCGCCCGCTACGTCGCGGTCGAGGTCGCGCCAGCCGCCGTCACCGGAAAGGAACAGGGTGACGGTGTCCTTTGCCTGGCCGGCCGGGACTTCAACCACTGGAATTTGCAGGCCGCCAGCGGCTTTGTCACCACCGACGAGGAGCTTGCGCAGTTCATTGTTCAGTACTTGCGGCAGGTTGATGTCGTAGTCGCTGATGCTGGTTTCGGCGTTGGGTTGGTCGCGCACGAAGCCGGCGCTGGTGTCGTCCGGGTTGTCGTTCCACGCCACCAGCCAGTGACCGTGAGCGGCGCTTTTCGGCAGCAGGTGGGTGCAGCCGGGTTTTTCCAGGGCCAGGTCTACCGAAACAGCCTGGGACTTGTCGTCCTTCTGCTCGGACAACCAGCGCCATGCCAGCACGGCGCCAGGGCCGATGCCGCTGACCAGCGTCGCCGGGCCTTTGAGTTCTCTCAGGCCGGATTGCAGGGCGCGGCTTTGCAACAGGCAGTCCTTGGGCAGGATCACCTGAACGATCTGCGCCGAGCCGCTGCGGCTCAGGGTCATCAATTGTTTGTCGCTGAGCTTCTGGTCTTCATTGACCGCCACCAGCACCTGGGCGCGCGGCGTGTTGCCGGGGATGACGCGGGTCATCGCGGCGCCGTCGGCCGGTGTCAGCCGTTCGAGCGTCGGTTCTGGCGCCGGGCGTTTGAGGTACCAGTAACCGCCACCGAGAATCAGGGCCAGCACTACCAGTGTGCCCAGTACGTACCGCAAGGAGCGTTGAATCATCAGCGTTTCACCAATCCAGTCAAGCCGCCCGCAATCAGGGCAGCAGTGTCGGCCAGGGCAACCAGCGGATCGAGTCCGGCGGGCACAGCCATATAACGGGGTTCCCAGTCAGGCTGGAACTTGTCTTTGAAGCGGCGCAAGCCTTGGAAGTTGTACAGCTGCTCACCACGGCGGAAAACCATCGAGCCCAGACGCTGGGTCAGTGGTGCGCCACGACGGGGTTGCAACCCCGACAGCGGCACCATGCCCAGGCTGAAACGCGCGTATCCATGATTTTTATAATGTTGAATCAGGCCGACCATCATGAATTCCATGGTCAGTTTGGGGGCGTCCGGGTGCGCGCGCATCAGGTCGAGGCTGGCCAGGTCATGGCCGAAAGTCTCGAGCAAATTGGCGAACGCCACCGGGCGCCCTTCGAAACGGATGACAGCGATGCGGAAATGCTTGAGGTAGTCATCACCGAAACGACCGAGGGAGAAGCCTTTCTCGCGCACGTTCTTGCCGGTCAGCCAGGCATCGGAAATCACTTTGAGCTCATCCATCGGCGCATGCCCTGGCTCATGGATCTCCAGCGACAGGCCATCACGGGTGCCACGGTTCCAGGTGTAGCGCAGGTCTTTCATCTCTTTGCCCTTGGCTTCGAGATCAAAGCGCTGCAGATCGACCCGGGCTTCTTCGCCGAGCTTGATCGCAGTCAGGCCGATGTCCATGTAGTACGGCAGGTTCTCGGCGCGTACTTGATAGAACACGGGGCGGGCGTGGTGGATGTCACAGAGGTCGCGGAACTGCCAGATCATTTCCGCCCGTTGCTGGGTCGGGCCGATCGGGTCATACAAGGCCACCAGGCTGCGTCCACGGCGGGCGTACATCAGGAACGCTTCGTCGTTAGGGTGAAACAGCAGCGCCTTGTCACCGGTCAGGGCGAGGCCACCGTCCGGTTGTGCGGAAGCCATCAGGATTTTTACCGCGCGGTCCAGTTCGTCCGGCGTGGGCAGGTGGATCACCGGGCGTGCGGTGCGCAGCAGCCAGGTCAGGGACACCACCACCAGCAACACGGCGGCGCCGAGCAGCGAGCGCAAGCCACGCGGGGCGTCGGCGTCGAGGGTGAACTGCCACCAGAGTTGATGGCTGTAGGGAACGTCCTGATAAGCGAACAGCAGCAGCCAGATCGACGCACCGAGTACACAAAGGCTCGACACCAGATACAGCGGCGAAAACGGCAGTTCGGTCAGGCGGCTCGGGCGATAGAACGAGCGCCGGAAAACCCCCAGCAGGCTCGCGGTCAGGGTCATCAGGCAGGCTTCTTCCCAGTCGAAACCCTTGAGCAGCGAGAGCACGGCGCCGACCAGCAACAGAATGGTGGTCAGCATCCACGCGGCGGACAGGCGCCGACGCAGGCCCTGGGCCAGCAGCAGGCAAAGCACGCCGACCAGGCTGGCGCCGAAGTGCGAAGCATCGACCAGTCGATGAGGAATCAGGAAACCGATGTGTTCCAGGCGCGTATCGATTTCCGGGGTCACGCCGGAAAACAGCAGCACCACGCCGGACAGGAACACCAGCACCGCCAGAATCGGCGCGGCCAGGCCGGAGGCTGCACGCAAGGATTGACGCGTTTGAAACAGACGCTGGCCTTCATTGACCAACAGCAGCAAGCACGCGACCAGCAGCGGCAGCACCACGTAGATCAGGCGATAGAGCAGCAGCGCAGCGGCCAGCGGCGCGGCGCCAAGTTTGTCGGCGAAGGCGGCCAGCAGAATCGCCTCGAATACACCGACGCCACCGGGAACATGGCTGAGCACGCCTGCGGCCAACGCCAGCAAGTACACCAGCAGGAATGCGCCGAAGGGTGGTGCTTCCGGCAGCAACAGATACAGCACGGTTGCGGCGGCGGCTACGTCGAGGGCGGTAATGACCAGTTGCAGGAACGTCAGGCGACGGCCAGGAAGGCGCAAGGTGCGACGGCCGACCTTGACCAGCAGGTTGTCTGCATAAGGCTGTTCTGGCAGGCGCCGGCGATAGATGCCGACGGCCAATACGGTAAACAGCAGCAATACAGCGGCGGCAATCGCACCCAGCAGCATCTGAGAGAGGCCCAGGGCGGCAGAGGCTGCAGGCAGGTTGCTGAGCGTGGCGAGGGCGGCCAGCGGGGGCAGGGCGCAGCCGAGCGAGAGGCTGGCGAACAGCGTCATGTGCGCGACATCGGAAGCCCCCAGGCCATGACGCGCATATAAACGGTAGCGAACCGAGCCTCCCGAGAGCATCGACAGGCCGATGGCATTACCGATGGCAAATGCCGTGAACCCGCCCAGGGCAAGAATCCGCGGCGCCAGGGCCACGCCGGCATAGCGGCTGGCCGACCATTCGTAGCCAAGCAAGATGATGAAGCCGACCACGGTTGCGGCCAATGCGCCGAGCAGTGCCGGTTTCGGTACGTCGAGAATGGAGTCGTGCAGAGCGTAAAGATCGAGTTCGCTCAACAGGTGGCGACAGGCAATCAGCGCGATAGCGAACAACAGCAGGGTGACCGCCAGGCCAATGGGCTGACGGTACTTGCTGACCAGATCAAGCAAGCGCAGACGCTCGGCCTTGATCGGTTGTGTCGCTGTGACGGTGTCTTGTGAATCAGACGAGTTGGCGCGCATCAATCACCTCTTGGATTGTGCGCGACAGGATGGGGGTATCCAGCCAAGTTACCAATCCCTGTAGAAAAAAATAATCACAAATATTAACGCCTCTCACCGATCAGCGGCGATGGCATGGCATCCGTCGTAGGGGGTTCTGTCTGCGATTCAGCATAGTCTGAACTCAGAACTCAGGTGATCCCGAACGCTTCCCTACACAGTGACAGGTCATTGTTGCGAAAGGACTTTTTCAACAGATACAAAAAAGGCCACTCTTTCGAGTAGCCTTTTTTGATGTTTGGTTGCGGGAGCCGGATTTGAACCGACGACCTTCGGGTTATGAGCCCGACGAGCTACCAGACTGCTCCATCCCGCGTCTGTGTGGCGGCATTCTATAGAGATACGCCGGTGTGTCAACCGTTAATCCGGCGCCGGGTCAAATAAGCGTAAATAAGCGGCGAACGGTCGCAGGGGAGCGTTAAGTTTCGGAATCAGAACGATTTCTCCGTGCTGTCAAAAAACAAGACACCGATGGCGCGTTACCTGTAGGAGCCGGCTTGCTGGCGAAGGTCGTTAACGATAACGCGTGCAAACTGGCTTAACGCGGGGCACTTGAGTCCATCGTCGGAACGCCGCCCGCAGACAAGCCGGCTCCTACAAGAAAGCGTGCATGAATTGAAATTGAATCGCATGGCAAAACACGCGCGCACAAAAAAGGCCACTCTTTCGAGTAGCCTTTTTTGATGTTTGGTTGCGGGAGCCGGATTTGAACCGACGACCTTCGGGTTATGAGCCCGACGAGCTACCAGACTGCTCCATCCCGCGTCTGTGTGTCGGCATTCTACAGAGGAACGCCGGGCTGTCAACCTTCAATCCAGATAAAACCTGTTCTGGTTCAATCGCTTAGCTCTGAAAGAGGGCGGTGTGATCGGCTGTGAGTCAGGCCTGGCAAGGCTTGCAGCTCTATCGCAGGTGCGCTTTCGATTGAGAAAATAAATTCATCTGTAACTTTTCCTACCATTGAGTAAGAACATTCAGACTACTGGTGCTATATACAGGTGTCGGTGAGATACTGCAGATCCGGCACGCCTTGACTCCAATTCTACGCCATGAACACCGCTTTTATATGAGCCAGCGAAAAATCATCCACGTCGATTGTGACTGCTTCTACGCTGCCATCGAGATGCGCGACGACCCGCGCCTCGCCGGAAAACCCCTGGCGGTGGGTGGTTCGGCGGATCGGCGCGGGGTGATTGCCACCTGTAACTATGAAGCACGGGCGTATGGCGTGCGTTCGGCGATGTCGTCGGGGCACGCCTTGAAGTTGTGCCCTGACCTGACCATCGTCAAGCCGCGCATGGACGCCTACCGGGAAGCCTCGAAGGAAATTCACACGATCTTTCGCGATTACACCGACCTGATCGAGCCGCTTTCCCTCGATGAGGCTTACCTCGACGTGTCGGACAGTGCGCACTTCGGCGGCAGCGCCACGCGAATTGCCCAGGACATCCGTCGTCGGGTGTCCAATCAGCTGCACATCACCGTCTCTGCCGGCGTGGCGCCGAACAAGTTCCTGGCCAAGATTGCCAGCGACTGGAAGAAGCCCAATGGCTTGTTTGTCATTACGCCGGATCAGGTCGAGGATTTCGTCAGCGGTTTACCCGTCAGCAAGCTCCATGGCGTTGGCAAAGTGACTGCCGACAAACTGGGCAGGCTCGGCATTGTCGATTGCTCGCATTTGCGCGAATGGGACAAGTTGGCGCTGGTGCGCGAGTTCGGCAGTTTTGGCGAGCGATTGTGGAGTCTGGCCCGTGGGATCGATGATCGGTTGGTGCACAACGACAGTCGGCGGCAATCGATCAGTGTAGAAAACACCTATGACGTGGATCTGCCGGATCTGGTGAGCTGTCTGGATAAGTTACCCGAGTTGCTGGAAACCCTGGCGGGCCGCATGGCGCGAATCGACAACAGCTATCGGCCGGGCAAACCGTTCGTCAAAGTGAAATTCCATGACTTTACCCAGACCACGCTGGAGCAGGCCGGGGCAGGGCGGGATCTGGGGAGTTATCAGTTGCTGCTGACCCAGGCGTTCAATCGCGGCGGGAAACCGGTGCGGTTGTTGGGGATTGGGGTGAGGCTGGAGGATTTGCGCGGAGGGTTTGAGCAGATGGAGTTGTTTGAGCGGTAGATTTTCGGTGAGTTCGAGGGGCCCTTGTAGGAGTGAGCCTGCTCGCGATGGTGTGTCAGTTAACGGCAATGTGTCTGACGCACCATCGCGAGCAGGCTCGCTCCTACAAAATCCTAGTTCGGTCCTGGATCCGCGACGAGTCGCCCGGCATCCTTGGTCAGCGACTTGAGGAATTCGGTCTGCAACTCAGGATCGTTACGCGTCAGCTCAATCAAACTCTGTTCAAGCTCACTGGCTTCTTCTTCCAGACCCAGCTCCGACAGACGCTTGACCCGGTGTACCCACTGGCTCACTTCGTCGTCTTCAAGGTCGTCGTAAATCAGCCCGTGGGCTTCGAGCAATTTGCCGCGCAACGAGCTGCTGACCGCCAGGGTCGAGTCCGTGTGCACATCGTCCTGACTATCTTCGACCTTGATCAGCAGTCGGCTCAGGTGATTGATGTCATGTTCAGCGAACGGGCTGTCCAGCAGATTCAGGCGCAACACACCGTTTTTGTCGGTGCTCAGCTCGAACGTATCCTTGCCGGCCTTGACCTCCACCGGACGCTCGCTCCAGGGCAGGCTCGAGTATTCGGTGCGCTTGTCGAGCTGGACTTCGTCGATGCCGGCGAGGTTCTGCTGCGCACGACCGTGAGACGGCGCGTTCATGAACGGGTTGAGCCCGGCGAAACCGTAGCTGAACCAGTCCTTGGTCACGCTATCCGGCAGGTTGCCGAGGGCGAACACGTTGACCACGTTCGCGCCGACACCGGCCACCACGGCCACCGCGCCCAGCGGGATCTCGTAGACCTCCCGCCAGGGTTGGTAAGGCGTGTAGCGATCGTAATGACGGGTGACTTCGAACTCGGTGACTTCGAAGGTCTTCTGCTCGTGGATCTTCACCCGACGTTGCGGCAGCTCAAGCACCTTGGGCTCACCGACATCGATCTGCAGGCTGTGATCGAGCAATTTGCGCTCGACACGAGCCTCGTGCTCGCTGCGTTGCGACATGTGATTGGCGCAGCCGCTGACCAGCAGGGTGCCGCACAGGGCGGCACCACCGAGGCCTAAGGTGTTTCGCTTGAACATGACTTCTCTATCTGGTGTCAGCGGCGGATACGGGCCTGGAGGAAGGACAGCACGTCAGCGACCGGCAGCGCTTGCGCCTCGGGCTCGGTGCGGCTCTTGTATTCCAGATTGCCTTCGGCGAGGCCGCGGTCACTGACCACGATCCGGTGAGGAATGCCGATCAGCTCCATGTCCGCGAACTTGATGCCCGGGCTGGTTTTCTTGTCGCGATCGTCCAGCAGCACTTCGAAGCCGGCCGCAGTCAACTCTGCGTACAGCTTGTCGGTCGCTTCGCGAACCTGTTCGGTTTCGTAGCGCAGCGGCACCAGCGCGATCTGGAATGGAGCCAGTGTGTCGCTCCAGATGATCCCGTTGGCGTCGTTGTTCTGCTCGATGGCCGCCGCTACCACGCGGGAAACGCCGATGCCGTAGCAACCCATTTCCAGGGTGACCGGCTTGCCGTTCTCGCCCAGCACTTCGCACTTCATCGCTTTGCTGTACTTGTTGCCCAGCTGGAAGATGTGCCCGACTTCGATGCCGCGCTTGATTTCCAGGGTGCCTTTGCCGTCCGGGCTCGGATCGCCGGCCACGACGTTACGCAGGTCGGCAACGGTCGGAACCGGCAGGTCACGCTCCCAGTTCACGCCGAAGTAGTGCTTGTCGTCGATGTTCGCACCGATACCGAAGTCGCTCATCAGCTCGACGGAACGGTCGATGATGATCGGCAGTGGCAGGTTCAACGGGCCGAGGGAACCGGCGCCGGCGCCAATGGCGTCGCGCAGCTCGCTTTCGGACGCCATGACCAGTGGGCTGGCAACGCCGGGCTGGTTGGCGGCCTTGATTTCGTTCAGCTCGTGGTCGCCACGGATGATCAGGGCAATCAGCTTGCCTTTCTCTTCAGCGTGAACCACGAGGGTTTTGATGGTCTTTTCAATCGGCAGATTGAATTTTTCCACCAGCGCGGCGATGGTCTTGGTATCTGGGGTGTCGACCAGGCGCATCTGTTCAGCCGGCGCGGCGCGGGAGGTTTCACGCGGTACGGCTTCGGCTTTCTCGATGTTCGCGGCGTAGTCGGAACCGTTGCTGAAGACGATGTCGTCTTCGCCGGATTCGGCCAGTACGTGGAATTCGTGGGAGCCGGCGCCGCCGATAGAGCCGTTATCGGCTTCAACCGGGCGGAACTTCAGGCCCAGGCGGGTGAACACGTTGCAGTACGCCTGGTGCATGCGGTCGTAGGTGACCTGCAGCGAAGCCTGGTCAGCATGGAACGAGTAGGCGTCCTTCATGATGAATTCGCGGCCGCGCATCAAACCGAAGCGTGGGCGGATTTCGTCACGGAATTTGGTCTGGATCTGATACAGGTTGATCGGCAGCTGCTTGTAGCTGCTCAACTCGTTGCGCATCAGGTCGGTGATCACTTCTTCGTGGGTCGGGCCGGCGCAGAAGTCGCGACCGTGGCGATCCTTGAAGCGCAGCAATTCAGGGCCGTATTCTTCCCAGCGACCGGATTCCTGCCACAGTTCAGCCGGTTGAGTACTCGGCATCAACACTTCAAGAGAGCCTGCGGCGTTCATTTCTTCACGAACGATGGCTTCGACCTTGCGCATTACTCGCAAGCCCATCGGCAGCCAGGTGTACAGGCCCGAGGCGAGTTTGCGGATCATGCCGGCGCGCAGCATCAGCTGATGGCTGATGACGACCGCGTCGGAAGGCGTTTCTTTCTGTGTGGCGAGCAAAAATTGACTGGTGCGCATGGTTGGCCGTTGTCGGTTGCTGATGACGAGAAATGACGGAGCATTGTACGGGCGAGATCTGCTGGCGTACAGGCGCGCGGTCGGTGGTGTGGCAGGAGGGCGGGAATCTCCACGCCCTTTGCATGCTATTGGATAAGGGAGCCTACGATTCTTCCGCGACCTGGGCTGGAACCTGCTCAGGCTTTGGGGTTGGGCCTTCGCGGCGGCTCTCCTGGAACCAGTGCAAGGCGATCAACACCAGCGTCGGAACGCCCAGCAGCGCGGTGATCAGGAAGAAATCATGGTAGCCGAATTTTTCCACCATGACCCCGGAATAGCCACCGATCAGGCGCGGCAGCAGGAGCATGATCGAGCTGAGCAGGGCGTATTGGGTGGCGGAGAACTTGAGGTTGGTCAGGCTCGACAGGTAGGCGACGAACGCGGAGGTCGCCAGGCCCGAGCTGAAGTTGTCCAGGGAAATGGTCAGGATCAGCATGTTCAGGTTGGCGCCCATGTCGGCGAGCATCAGGAACAACAAATTGGTGCCTGCTGACGCCACGCCGCCGATGAACAGGATCGGCAGGATGCCGAAACGCACGATCAACAGGCCGCCCATGCCGGCGCCGACCAGCGTCATGATCAGGCCGAAGATTTTGCTGACGCTGGCAATCTGATCCTTGGTGAAGCCCTGGTCGATATAGAACACGTTGGCCATCACGCCCATTACCGTATCCGACATCCGATACGTGGCGATCAGCCCGAGCAGCAGCAGCGCTTGCCAGCGGTAACGCAGAATGAAGTCGTTGACCGGTGTCAGCACCGGCGCCAGGCCACGACGGCCCATGGCCGACAGGCACATCGCGGTGAGCGAGGTGTAGAGGATCGCCCGCAGGAATGCGCGGTCCTGGAGCAGCAGGTCGAGCAGGCTGACGCCGTCAAACAGCACGCTGGCGAAGTCGGTGTTGTAGAGCTGGGTGAACATGGCCGGCACGGAAACCAGCAGCACGATCAGTACGAACACCGAGGCCAGTTGATGCACGAAGCTGTAGCGCCCGGCCTGCAATTGCGTGCGCAACGGCACTGGCGGTTCGCGCATGAAGAAAGAGGTCAGCAGCGCCGGAACCATCAGGGCGCCGAACAGCAGGTAAGTGCCGGCCCATGCCGAATGCTTGTAGTTGAAACCGGTGGAGCCAAAACCTTCGGCGAAGAACAGCGCACCGGCAGTGGCCAGCAGTGCCGCGATCCGATAGCCGGACATGTAACTGGCGGCCAGGGCAGCCTGGCGGCTGTCCTCGGCGATTTCCAGGCGATAGGCGTCGACCGCGATGTCTTGCGTCGCCGAGGCGAAGGCCACGACTACGGCGATGGCGATCAGCCAGGACAGGTGTTTTTGCGGGTCGCAGAAACCCATCCCGATCAAGCCGAGGATTACCAGTGCCTGGGAAAGTACCAGCCACGATCGACGGCGACCGAGCTTGCCGAGTAATGGCAGGCGCCATTGGTCCAGCAACGGTGACCAGACCCATTTAAAGGCGTAGGCCAGACCGATCAGGCTTGCATAGCCGATGGTTTCGCGAGCCACACCGGCTTCACGCAACCAGACTGACAGTGTCGAAAACACCAGCATGTAGGGCAGGCCGGCGGCGAAACCAAGCAACAACAGCACAAGTGTCGATGGGCTGGCATAGGCGGCGAGCGCGGCGCGCCAGGTTTTACGGGGCATGGGCTGAAGTCTGCCTCAAGATTACGGAAACAAAGCGCGCACTCTAACCGCTGTGCTCTACCGGGCGCCAGCCATGGCGCTGAATATCAACACGATTGTTCAGGACACTGACGCCTTCGGAGCGCAATCGTGCGCGTTGCTCGTCCCCTGAAGGACTGCCCACGGGCAGGCTGATCCGACCGCCGGCGCCGAGCACCCGGTGCCAGGGCAGTTTGGTGTCGCCGGGCAACTGGCTGAGCGTACGCCCGACCCAGCGCGCGGCGCGACCCAGTCCTGCGAGTTCGGCAAGTTGACCATAACTCACGACTTTGCCCTCGGGCACCTGCGCCAGAGTGAGGTACAGCGCCGTGCGTCGGATTTGCGCAGGGCTTTCGGTTTCTGCATCGGCGTCGGTCACATCCGGGATCCCTGTAGGAGCGAGGCCGGCTTGCCGGCGATGGTCGTTAACGATAACGCGAGCTGTCTGGGAAAATGCGTCGATCTTGAGTTTATCGCGAGCAGGCTCGCACCTACAGTGGCTGACCGTCTGTAGGGTAAATCCTCGATCAGTAATTGAGAAATGAACTCGATAGAGATAGGCGGGTCAGTCCTTGTTAGGGCCTTATTCCTATGGATAATGCCGATTTTTTTCGCAAACTTGAGCCTGTCTTTGCTTATGGTGTCCAGAACCCTGTTGTGCCTCGCTGTCCTGAGTGCTTCCACGCCCTTGCTCGCCGACACCGTTTGGTTAAAGAACGGTGACAAGCTGAGTGGCAAGATCACTCTGTTCGACGGCGGCAAGCTGGTGATCCAGACCGAATACGCCGGTTCGGTTCCGATCGATTGGAAGCAGGTCAAAACCCTGGAGAGCGATCAGGAGTTGCTGGTCAAGCAGGATGCCTACAGCGGTGAGAAGGCCAAGTCGCTGCACGCGGCAGACGACGGCAAGGTGACGCTGGAAAACGGCGAGGCACCGAAGACCGTCGAACTGGCGAGTATCCAGCAGATTCTCAAGCCCAAACCGGTGGTTGAAGATCTGGTCTGGAAAGGCAATATCGATGCGGCGCTGGATTACCAGCGGGCGGAAAAGGACACCGACGACTACGATGTCGACTTCAAGACCACTGCGCGCCATGGCAGATGGCGGCATATCGCCGAAGGCGAGTACAACCGAGAATTCCAGGATGACGTGGTCACTACCGACAACTGGCGGGGCGAGTACTCGCTCGACCGCTTCCTGACCGAGAAGTGGTTCTGGCAGGGCCGTGCGGTTTATAAGCGCGACAAGGTTGAAGAACTCTCCCGTCAGCGCACCGTCGGTACCGGTCCGGGTTACCAGTTTTGGGATGACGAGCTAGGTGCATTCTCGCTCGGCTCGCTGGTCAACCGCACGGACTACCAGTTCTCCGACGGCAGCAAGGAAAACTTCTATTCCCTGGCGATGAAGTGGGATTACAACCGCTACCTGATCGGCAAGAAGGTGGAATTCTTCACCAATGGCGAAGTGGGCAAGCCGTTGTCGGGTGTGGCGGATTATGCGCTCGATGCCGAAATGGGCTTGCGCTACAAAGTGACCGAGTGGGCGTCGCTTAACCTGAAGGCCGAGCGAGACATCATCAGCGGTACAGACGATGCCGATCTGGACAAGACCCGCTACACCGCAGGGTTCGGTGTGGCCTGGTAAGACGAAAAAAATCGCAGCCATGGGCTGCGATTTTTTTTGCCTGTAAAACACACAGGCACAAAAAAGCCCCGCTTTTAAGGGCGGGGCTTTTTACTAAAGCAAGTACAAGTTAGATAACTTGAACTTCTTCAGCTTGCATGCCTTTCTGACCGCGGGTAGCGATGAAAGAAACCTGTTGGCCTTCTTTCAGGCTTTTGAAGCCGTCGGATTGGATAGCTTTGAAGTGAACGAACAGGTCGTCACCGGATTGTGGAGTGATGAAGCCGAAGCCTTTTTCATCGTTGAACCACTTAACGGTACCAGTTTGGCGATTAGACATGGTGTAACTCCTTGAACAAAGATAACTGCGACTCAGGAAGAACCCTGGCCGAGACTGAGTGCAAAGAGCAGGAAAAATTCTTGTAGATGGTTGGATCGAAATTCAACATATCGTGTAGAGATTCTCAGTGACACAAGCAGCACAGTGGCGCCACCTTAACCCTTTTTCCGGAACGTGCCAATGCTTCCTGCGAAGGTTTCTCTGTTTTCGTGACTGACGGTGCATTGTATTGCCGTCGAGGTCCGGAATTTAAGGGGGATCGCCAAGAATTGTGCCCCGGACTTTGAACCGGCGGCGCGCCCCGGTAAGATGCCGGACAGATTTTTTCCACCTCGCTATTCAGGACACCCGCCATGAGCATCAAATCGGACAAGTGGATTCGCCGCATGGCGCAAGAGCAGGGCATGATCGAACCGTTCGTCGAGCGCCAGGTGCGCGGCAGCGACGATAGCCGAGTGATCTCCTACGGCGTGTCGAGTTACGGCTACGACGTTCGCTGCACCAATCACTTCAAAGTGTTCACCAACATCAATTCGGCCATCGTCGACCCGAAAAACTTCGATGCCGGCAGCTTCGTCGATATCCACAGCGACGTCTGCATCATCCCGCCGAACTCCTTCGCCCTGGCCAGCACCGTCGAATACTTCCGTATTCCGCGCAACGTATTGACCATTTGCCTGGGCAAAAGCACCTATGCCCGCTGCGGCATCATCGTCAACGTCACCCCGCTTGAGCCTGAGTGGGAGGGGCACGTGACCCTGGAATTCTCGAACACCACCAACCTGCCGGCGAAGATCTACGCCAACGAAGGCGTGGCGCAGATGCTGTTCCTTGAATCCGACGAAGAGTGCGAAGTGTCCTACAAGGACCGTGGCGGCAAGTATCAGGGCCAACGCGGCGTAACGCTGCCACGCACCTGAGTCAACCGTCTGACAAACCGTGGGAATTCCTGGGCGAGCGTACACTCTATGGGGTGTACTGCTCCGATCTGCGCAAGGCGGATCGGGCCATCGCTGAGGAGTGCTATATGAAGATCGACCCGCGTATAAGTGCCGAACTGGCAAGGCTTGAGCCCAATCAGGTTGGCGTTTTGGCCTGGTCGTTGCTGGCACATCCGCCCATCAGCATGGCGGGGGGCATCCCCGGCCAGCCTGATCCCGATACCCCCAACGAACAACCGACCGAACCCGGTGAGCCGACCCTGCCGGATGAGCCGCCTCCCGCGCCGGTTGTGTGATCAACCACGCGAATGAATGGCTTGTATTGGTAGGAGCAAAGCTTGCTCGCGATAGCGGACTTTCAGTTCATTCAGCGTTGAATGCACTGGCGTCATCGCGAGCAGGCTCGCTCCCACAGGTTTATCGGTGATCTTTTACTTGAGGTTGCCGCTGAGGAACTGCTTCAGCCGTTCACTCTTCGGATTGCCCAGCACGTCTTCCGGCGCGCCTTCTTCCTCGACCAGGCCCTGGTGCAGAAACAGCACCTGACTCGACACTTTGCGGGCGAAGCTCATTTCGTGGGTCACCATGATCATGGTCCGGCCTTCTTCGGCGAGGCCCTGGATCACTCGGAGCACTTCACCCACCAGCTCCGGGTCGAGCGCCGACGTTGGCTCGTCGAACAGCATGACTTCCGGCTCCATGGCCAATGCGCGGGCAATGGCGACCCGTTGTTGCTGGCCCCCGGAAAGAAACGCCGGGTACTGGTCCGCCACGCGTGCGGCCAGGCCAACCTTGTCGAGGTAACGACGTGCGCGGTCCTCGGCTTCCTGCTTGCTGCAACCCAGCACCCGGCGCGGAGCCATGGTGATGTTTTCCAGCACGGTCATGTGGCTCCACAGGTTGAAGTGCTGGAACACCATGGCCAGGCGGGTGCGGATCCGTTGCAGTTCATCGGCGTCGGCCACGTGCATGCCGTGACGATCCTTGATCATGCGGATGTTCTGGCCGTCCAGGCTCATGGCGCCGTCGTTGGGTTGCTCGAGAAAGTTGATGCAACGCAGAAAGGTACTTTTGCCCGAGCCGCTGGCGCCGATCAGGCTGATGACGTCGCCGGTGTTGGCCTTGAGTGAAACGCCTTTGAGCACATGATGATCGCCATAGCTTTTATGCAGGCCTTCGATGGTCAGTTTGTACATGGGGCATGCATCCTCAAGGCGAAAGTAGGTAGCCGCTGCGATAGGCTTCGGTGCCCGCGACGTGGGCGATCACCATGCCGGCAGTGGCCATGCGCCGTAGCGAGCGGGCGTACATCAGCCCGGCGACGGTGCAGTGAACGGGGGTGACGAGATCGTTGATCGGGTCGACGATTTCGGCGATCAGTTGCCCGGCCTCCAGGTATTCCCCCGGCAGCGCGGTGAACACCAGCAAACCGCCCACGGGCGTGGCCACCGGTTCGACGGCCGCCAGCGGCGTGGCGGGATACGGCAGTTCCGGCACTGGCGCCGGTTCGCCGGCAATCGCGCCGAAGTGAATCAGGTAATCGATCAACGCCTGGCAGTCGAGGCTGGCCAACGGGTGATTGACGTCGCCCTGGCCACGCAATTCGACGGTGACCGAGAAGCTGCCGAGCGGAATGTCGAAGTGTTCGCCGAAGCGCTCTTTCAACTGCCACCAGAGCAGGGTGAAACACTCGTCGAATGACTGACCGCCGGAATCGGTGGCCAGCAGACTTGCTTCGGCACCGATGTAGCGGGCCAGCGGTTCGACCTGTGGCCAGGCCTCGGGCGTGGTGTAGAGGTGCGCGACCGCTTCGAAATCGCAATGCAGGTCCAGCACCATGTCCGCGTCACAGGCCAGTCGTTGCAGGATCAGGCGCTGGGATTGCAGTTGAGTGCTGGCAGTCTGTCGCGCCAGAGCCTGGCGCAGTTTGTTGCGGATCAGTTCGAGGTTGCGCTGCGGATCGTCGCCGAGCTGGCCTTCGATCTCATTGCCGACTTCCTCGCTCAAATCGACGAACCAGCGGTTGAAGTTCTGCCCGCTTTCGAGCTCGTAGCGGCCCAGCGGTACATCCATCAGCACTTGTTCGAGACCGACCGGGTTGGCAATCGGCACCAGCACGATTTCGCTGCGCAGGTGGCCGGCGGCTTCCAGCTCGGCCAGGCGTTGTTTGAGGTGCCAGGCGACCAGCATGCCGGGCATTTCATCGGCGTGCAGGGACGCCTGGATGTAGATTTTGCTCTGGGCCGACGTCGGGCCGAAGTGGAAGCTGTGAATCTGTCGTGCGGTCCCCGGCAGCGGGGCCAGCAAGTCATGTATCTGGTGGCGCATGTGCGAAAAGTCCTAGTGGGTCGGCCCGAGGAACGCCAGCCATCGGCGTTCGGCGAGGCGGAACAGGCCGACCAGCGCAAAGGTGACGGTCAGGTAGATCAGCGCGGCGATGCCGAACGACTGGAAGGTCAGGAAGGTCGCCGAGTTGGCGTCCCGCGCGACTTTCAGGATGTCCGGGATGGTCGCGGTGAACGCCACGGTGGTCGAGTGCAGCATCAGGATCACTTCGTTGCTGTAATAAGGCAGCGAGCGACGCAGGGCTGACGGCATGATCACGTAGGCATACAGCTTCCAGCCGGTCAGGCCGTAGGCTTTGGCCGCTTCGACTTCACCGTGGGCCATGCTGCGAATCGCCCCGGCGAAAATCTCCGTGGTGTAGGCGCAGGTGTTCAGGGCGAAGGCGAGGATGGTGCAGTTCATCGCGTCGCGAAAGAACGCATCGAGTATCGGCTGCTCTCGCACGGCGGCCAGGCTGTAGATGCCGGTGTAGCAAATCAGCAGCTGGATATACAGCGGCGTCCCGCGAAACAGGTAGGTGTAGAACTGCACCGGCCAGCGAATGTAGAAGTGCGGCGACACTCGGGCGATGGACAGCGGGATCGACACCAGGAAACCGATGAAGATCGACGCACTGAGCAGCCACAGGGTCATGGCCAGGCCGGTGATGTTGTAGCCGTCGGTGTAAAGGAAGGGTTTCCAGTATTCCTGCAGGAGTTCGATCATCGTACGGCCTCCCGGGAACCAGCGGCGTAGCGGCGTTCAAGCCAGCGCAGGATGACGTTGGAGGCGCTGGTGATCAGCAGGTAAATCAGCGCCGCCAGCACCAGGAAGTAGAACAGTTGATAACTGCTTTTGCCGGCGTCCTGGGCAGCCTTGACCAGGTCGGCGAGGCCGATGATTGACACCAGCGCGGTAGCCTTGAGCATCACCATCCAGTTGTTACCGATACCCGGCAGGGCAAAACGCATCATCTGCGGGAACACCACGATCCAGAACCGCTGGCCACGTTTGAGGCCATAGGCGGTGGCCGCTTCGACCTGGCCCCGGGGTACCGCGAGAATCGCGCCACGAAAGGTTTCGGTGAAGTACGCGCCATAAATGAAGCCCAGGGTGATGACCCCGGCGCTGAACGGGTTGATCTCGATGTATTCCCATTCCATGAAATCGGTGAACGACGTCAACCAGGTTTGCAGGCTGTAGAAAATCAGCAGCATCAGCACCAGGTCCGGCACGCCGCGAATCAGCGTGGTGTAGACCTGCGCCGGGACGCGCACGAGTTTGACTTTTGACAGTTTGGCACTGGCGCCGAGCAGGCCGAGCAACACGGCCACCAGCAGCGACAACGCCGATAATTTGATGGTCATCCAGGTGCCTTCCATCAGCAACGGACCGAAGCCCTTGAGGCTGAAGGCAGAGAGCCCCAGATTTTGTAATAGGTTTTCGAACATAAATCAGCAACCTGATCGGATAAAAAAAGCGCCCATCGCGAGATGGGCGCCGGGCATTATTTGCCGCTGTACAGATTCAGATCGCCAAAGTGTTTCTTCTGAATGGTGGCGTAGGTGCCATCATCGTGTAACGCTTTGATACCTTTATCCAAAAGTGCCTTGAGGTCTTTGTTACCTTTAGAGATACCGATAGCTGTTTTGGCTGGCAGCAATTCGCTGTCAACCGGCTTGCTGACTTCGTAGCCTTCGCCCTTTGGCGACTTCAAAAAGCCCAGTTCGGCTTGCAACATGTCCTGGATCGCGGCATCGAGGCGACCGGACATCAGGTCCGAATACACCTGATCCTGGTTCTGATAGGCCTGGGTTTTCACGCCAGCCTTGTCCAGCACGGCCTTGGCATAGGCTTCCTGGATGGTGCCTTGCTCGTAGCCTACGGTCTTGCCTTTCAGGGACGCGACGTCTTCGGTCAGGCCGGAACCTTTCTTGAACACATAAGCGGTTGGGCCGGAGAACAGCTCGCTGGAGAAGTCGATGACTTTTTCGCGGGCCGGGGTGACGGTCATCGAAGAGATCACACCGTCGAATTTGTTGGCCTTCAGGCCCGGAATCATGCCGTCGAAATCGCTTTCGACCCATTTGCACTTGACCTTCAGCTCGGCACAGATGGCATTGCCCAGATCGATATCAAAGCCCACCAGGCTACCGTCGGCCGCTTTCGACTCAAACGGTGCGTAGGAAGGGTCAACGCCAAAACGCAGTTCTTTGTATTCCTTGGCCAGCGCGGAGCCGGCAGCCATGCACAACGCCAGTGCAGAAAGGGTCAGCAATGCTTTTTTCATTATTCAATCCCTAAGAACCAATATGAGCGCTTGTGGCGCAGAATTATTGTTACTGGAAAGCGTAAGACCTATTGAAAGTAGCAATTTCCGAACCAGAGTCCCGAACAAGCGTTTTAAAAGGTGATTCAAGAAATGGCTGGACGGGATTTATGCACGAAAACGGGCGCCGGGAAATAGCTGCACCGTCATTGAGCGCACGGTCCTGCTTTTTGGAGCCGGCTTGCTGGCGATCGGATCGGCGCGGTGATCCAGAACGACCGAGTTATCGTTCATCGCCAGCAAGCCGGCTCCTACAGGGGATTGGTTAACCCAACATATTCTGCAGGGTGGCGAGATTGTCAGCCTCGTCAACGTTCTTGTCTTTGCGCCACCGCAGCATCCGCGGAAACCGTACCGCAATCCCGCTCTTGTGGCGCTTGGACAAGGCGATTCCCTCAAACCCCAATTCAAACACCAGGCTCGGTTTTACGCTGCTCACCGGACCGAATGTCTCCACCGTGGTCTTGCGCACGATGCTGTCGACCTGGCGCATTTCCTCGTCGGTGAGCCCTGAATACGCCTTGGCGAATGGCACCAGCGTGCGCTCGCTGGCGCCGGGCGGACTGTCCCACACCGCGAACGTGTAATCGCTGTACAGACTGGCCCGGCGACCATGGCCGCGTTGCGCGTAAATCAACACGGCGTCGATGCTGAACGGGTCGACTTTCCACTTCCACCAGACGCCCATGTCCTTGGTCCGGCCGACGCCATACAGCGCATCCCGGGCCTTGAGCATCATGCCTTCGACGCCGAGGCTGCGGGAGGCTTCGCGTTGGCGGGCGAGGTCGATCCAGTCTTTGCCGGTCAACACCGGGGAGGGCAGTAACACTGGGTTATTGCACTGGGTGATGACCTGTTCCAGTTGGGTGCGCCGCCGGGCTTGAGGCTGGTTGCGCCAGTCTGCGCCTTGCCATTCCAGCAAGTCGAAGGCCAGCACGACCACCGGCACTTCATCGAGGATTTTCTTGCCCAGGGTCTTGCGGCCGATCCGCTGTTGCAGCAGGGCGAACGGTTGCACCGCTGGTGGGTTCGGCGCCAGTGGATCGAAGGCATCTTCGGTGCTCGGTGGTGCGGTTTTCCACGCAACGATCTCGCCGTCGATCACCGTGCCGTCCGGCAAGCGGTGAACCAGGCTGTCAAATTCGGGAAAACGCTCAGTGACCAGTTCTTCACCGCGCGACCAGATCCACAGTCGTCCATCGCGCTTGACCACTTGGGCGCGGATGCCGTCCCACTTCCATTCCACCTGCCAGTTGCTGGCGGGGCCGAGCAGGGTTTCGAATTGCTCCACCGGTTGCGACAACGCGTGGGCGAGAAAAAACGGATACGGCTGGCCGCCCCTTTGTGAGTGTTCATCGGCCGACTCGGGGGCGATCAGTTTCAGGTAACTCGCTGCGCTGGGACGGCTGGAGAGGTCGGTGTAACCCACCAGCCGCTGGGCCACGCGTTTGCTGTCGAGCCGTGCCATCGCTGCCAAGGCGCGGGTTACCAGCAACTTGGAGACGCCGACGCGAAAACTGCCGGTGATCAGTTTGATGCAGAGCATCAGGCCGGGGCGGTCCAGTTGCGACCAGAGTTCGGGCAATCGCTGGGCGAGCACGTCGGGAGGTTCGCCGCGCAAGGGCAGCAGTTTGTCTTCGATCCACACCGCCAGCCCGTCGGTGGAGCTGTGGGGTGCTTCGGGCAGCACCAGCGAGATGGTTTCCGCCAGATCGCCCACCGCCTGATAACTCTCTTCGAACAACCACGGCGACAGGCCGGAATACGCCTCGGCGAGTTCACGCAGGATGCGCACCGGCACCAGTTGGCGAGGTCGCCCGCCGGACAAAAAGTACACCGCCCACGCGGCGTCTTCCGGGGCGGCCTGAGCGAAGTAATGTTGCATCGCCGCCAGTTTGGCGTTGCTGGACGTTGTCGCGTCGAGCTCGGCGTACAACCGGGCAAAGGCCTTCACGGCAGCACCTCGGCGCTTTGCGGTTCGGTGTCGGTGATGTCTTCCTCGTCGTCGCCGTACTCGGTGGTGAACTCTTGGGCGTCGAGACCTTGTTCGCGCAAATGGCGCACCAGGACCGCGACCGAACCGTGGGTGACCATCACTCGCTCGGCGCCGGTCTGTTCGATTGCCCAGAGCAGGCCTGGCCAGTCGGCGTGGTCCGACAACACAAAACCCCGGTCCACTCCCCGTCGCCGACGCGTGCCACGCAGGCGCATCCAGCCACTGGCGAAGCCATCGCTGTAATCGCCGAAACGCCGCATCCAGGTGCTGCCGCCCGCCGAGGGCGGGGCCAGGACCAGCGCCTTGCGCATCATCGGGTCGCTCTTTTTGACCTCGCCAGCGTGGATCGTTGGAGGCAGGTAAACGCCGCTTTCTCGATACACCCGGTTGAGCGGCTCGACGGCGCCGTGCACCAGAATAGGCCCGAGGCGCGCGTCGATACCGTGGAGAATCCGCTGCGCCTTGCCGAAGGAATAGCAGAACAGCACGCTGGTCTTGTCTTCGGCGGCATTGGCTTGCCACCACTGATTGATCTCGGCAAACACCTGCGCCTGAGGCTGCCAGCGATAGATCGGCAGGCCGAAGGTCGATTCGGTGATGAAGGTGTGGCAGCGCACCGGCTCGAACGGCGCACAGGTGCCGTCGGGTTCGATTTTGTAATCCCCCGAGGCAACCCAGACTTCGCCACCATATTCCAGGCGCACCTGCGCCGAACCGAGTACGTGGCCGGCGGGGTGGAAACTCAGGGTGACGCCGTGATGCAGCAACCGCTCGCCATAGGCCAGGGTTTGCAGATTGATGTCCTGGCCCAGTCGCGCGCGCAGGATGCCTTCCCCAGGCGCGGCCGCCAGATAATGCTGGTTGCCGCCTCGGGCATGATCGCCGTGGGCGTGAGTAATGACCGAACGTTCGACTGGCCGCCACGGGTCGATATAGAAATCCCCGGCCGGGCAGTACAAACCTTCGGGACGCGAGATAACAAGATCCATGTTGTTGCCAAAATGGAGGGACTTGTTAGCTATGAGGTTTGGGCGAGGTCAGAAGTTCTATCGAAACTTCACAGTAAATAACGTCCCTGTAGGAGCTGGCTTGCTGGCGATGGCGGCGTGTCAGTCGACATGTTTATTGACTGAACGGACGCTATCGCCAGCAAGCCGGCTCCTACAGGGGGATGGGGTTATTTGCCGGGTGTCAGCGTCAGCCTCTTGGTCCCGTAGACCTTGTCGAAGTTCTGCGGCTGCATCGGCAGACTCACGTATTGCCCCTTCAACCACGGATCAACGCTATCGAGGTAATTCGGGCTGGCCGGGTTACCCGACTGGCCGGTGCCGTTCTGGCCCATCAACGGTTCGGCCTGGCCGAAATCGACGATGAAACGCATGGCCGGTGCCAGCGTGGTGTTGAAGTCCTGGCCCCAGGCGAACGCCGCCGTGTTCAACGTGGTTTGATCGCCGCCGGCCGCGAGCGGACCGCGCACGGTCTGGCCACTGGCGTTCTTCCATTCATAGCGGTGCAGTTTGCCCCACTGCCAAGCTTTGTGATCGCCGCCCAACTGACTGTCGCCTGCGGTGATGGCCGCCGCGAGGCTGCGGGCGAGAATCGCCGGTTTGTCTTCTTTCTGCGGCGTGCGTGCGTCATCCCAGAACGGGCTGTCTTCGCGCCCCAACAGATGATCGGCCTGCGCCGCGTAGGACAACTTGCCGTTGGCGATAAAGGCTTTCCACGCCGGGCTGCTTTCCGGGCCCAGTTCGTCGAGGAAGGTTTGCTTGGCGCTTTCCTGCAGGAACAGCTCGTAAATTGCTGCATCGGCGGAGGTCGCGGCGAGTTTGCCGTCGAACGCCATCAGGCGGGTCAACGCTTCGCGCGCCTTGTCGCGATCGGCTACCGGCAGCGCTTCAATGGCCTGCTTGAGCGGCTGGGCCATGCCCGGCGCTGCAAACATTTTTTTCAGTTTGGCGGCGAACGTAGTGGTCTGATCGTATTGCATGGCGATCACACTGCGCGTGTCGTGTTTGCCCACGCCGGCCAGTTCAGCCATGCGTTCGCCACGCTCCGGTGCCGACCACGAATTGGACAGCTGCATGCCGTAACCATGGGGGATGACCCGCTGGTTGGCGGTGCCGAGCCAGCCTTGCGCCGGGTCTTGATCGTACGGGTGCAGCATCGCGTCGGCGTAACCGTCCCAGTCATAACGACCTTCCCAGCCCGGCGATGGCAGCAGGCCTTCGCCTTCGCGGCGGTTCGGGTAACGACCGGTGACTTGCCAGCCAATATTGCTGGCGTCGGCGAAGACCAGGTTCAGCGTGATCGCACGGATTTCACGGCTGGCGTCCGAGGCTTTCTCCACGGTTTGTGCGCGAGACAGGTCGAAAAACGCGTCCAGGGATTTGTCATCGGTGAAGTTCGGTGTTTGCAACGCCAGGCCCAAACCGTTGCCCAGCGCCGTGCCTTTGGCGCTGTTGAGCAGCGGCCCGTGGCGCGTTTCGTATACCGCTTCGCGAATCGGCCGCTGGCCTTTGACGAAATAGGTTTCGTTGCGAACGATAACCGGCTGCCATTTGCCGCCGACTTCGTAGGAAAGACCGTTGCCCTGGCGTTGAATTTTTTCCAGGAACAGGTCCTGGTTGTCGCCCATGACCGAGGTCATGCTCCACGCCACTTTGCCGTTGAAACCGCCCAGCACCATCGGCAAACCGGCGATCGTCACGCCGGACGCCTGGTATTTCGGCGCACGAATCTGCACGTAACTGAACAGCGACGGCACGCCCAGCGGCCCATGGCTGTCGCTGGCCAGCAGGCTTTTGCCGCTGCGGCTGCGTTGCGGGGCAATCGCCCAGTTGTTCGATGATGTGGCGCCCAGCAGATTCAGATCGGACAGTTGGCCGGTGGCTTTGCTGATTTCGGCGAGGCCTGGAATCGCCCCGTTGAGCTTGAGGCCCTGAAGTTTTTCGGCTTCGGCCACCGGCAGTTTTTCGTCGGGGGCGGACGGTGTCAGCCACGGGAGTTTGTCGGTGGTGACCGATTGGGCCAGCACCAGCGAGGAAACTTCCTCGGGCAGGTTCGCCGATTGGCTGAAGTTCAGCAGGCAGAAAATCAGCGCCGAATCTTCCGGTTTCCAGTATTCGGGTTTGTAACCGGTGGCGGTGAGGTCGGCCGGCAACTTGTCGCGGTAGCGGAACAGGTAGGCGTTGACCCCGCGCGCATAGACTTCGAAGAAGCGTTTGAGGCGCGGCGATGAGGCCTTGTACAACTCGCCGGCGCTTTTCTTCAGGTTGACGGCGCGCATGTAGCGGTCGGCGTCCAGCAGGTCCGAACCGGACATCTCCGACAACCGGCCTTCGGCCAGCAGGCGCAGGGTGACCATCTGCGTGATGCGGTCGCTCGCGTGTACATAGCCGAGGGTGAACAGCGCGTCGTGGAAGCTGCTGCTTTCGATCAACGGCACGCCCATGGCGTTGCGGCGCACCGAAACGTTTTGCGCCAGACCTTTGAGCGGCTGCACGCCGGTGGTGGGCGGGAGCGTGTCTTGGGCGTTCCAGGTCTGACAACCGGACAGGCTCAAAACACCGGCCACTGCTGCGGCAACGCCGAACCGGGGAAGAAAATGTGTGAGGGCTGGCGAGGCCATGGCAAAGCTCCTGCGGGGGGGTAGCGTCAGTAAAGGCGCTACGTTAGAGAGCAGGAGGTGGGCGCGCAAGCAGGGTAGGGGGGTTATTTCAGGATTTGTCGGATAAACCGTGATGGTTGGGGGGGATGCTGTTGTTTTTTTGGCTTGGAGTACATATCCATTTTTGGGGTTACGGCTTCTATTGGTTTCGCCCTTACGGCGAGTCACTTGGAGAAGCGCCAAGTAACCAAGCGCTTTTGCCCCTTTCGTTCGGTGGCTCGCTAAGGCTCGCCATGCCCTCGCTCCGGTCCTGCTCCGTGGGCCCGCCGCCATCGGCCATCCATGGCCGGGGGCGGCTAACCCGGCATCCATGCCGGGTTGCCCACTGCGCAGAACCTGCGCTCGGCCTCTCGAGGGGGCGACTACCGCCACAGCCGCCGAGGCGGCCTGAAAGCCGACCTGGCTCTTTGGGGGGACGCGTTGTCCTTCTTTGCTGCGTTCACCCATTCCGAATCTGTACACCGCCCCCTGTAGGAGCCGGCTTGCTGGCGATGTCGTCCGTCCAGCCAATACATGCGTCGACTGATCCACCGCTATCGCCAGCAAGCCGGCTCCTACAGGGATCGGGTTCACACGGTTTGAAATTGTAGGAGCTGGCTTGCCAGCGATGGACGCCAACGATAACGCGGGGTGTCTGAATGAACGCGTTGCCCCGACGTTTTTCGCCGGCAAGCCGGCTCCTACAGGAAATCGCATACGCTTTTGATTTTCACCACTCATCAGGCCGAGCGTTAGCTCGCCTTCAGCTTTTGATCTGAGCGCCCCCTCGAGAGGCCGAGTGGAGGTTCTGCGCAGTGGGCAACCCGGCATGGATGCCGGGTTAGCCGCGCACGGCCAAGGATGGCCGATCGCGGCGGGCCCACGGAGCAGGACCGGAGCGAGGGCATGCCGAGCCACAGCGAGGCACCGAACGAAAGGGGCAAGAGCCCTTGGTTACTTGGGGCTCTTCCAAGTGACTCGCCGTAAGGGCGAAACCAATAGCAGCCATGACCCCAGAAACGGATATACACCAATCGATCACTTCCAAGCCTCAGGCAAATTCACCCTGCTGTATTCGTTGCTGCGTCGTGAAGTTCAGACAGCAACCGCGAGCATCAGATCGTCCCGTTTGCGATCGAGGACTTGCCTGTAGGACGAGGTGATGCTCAAGTGCGTGAAACTCAATAACCTCGCGTGAGAAAAGTCAGCATGGAGCTCAAGACCAACGCAGCACTGATCATCATCGATCAACAAAAAGGCATTCTGGAACCAAGGCTTGGCCGGCGAAATAACCCTCAGGCCGAGGCGCGGATTCTGGATTTGCTGGGGCTCTGGCGGCGAACCAGGCGGCCGGTGATCCACGTACAGCACCTGTCCCGTTCACCGGACTCAGTATTCTGGCCGCAGCAATCGGGCGTGGAGTTTCAGGAGCGGTTCCAGCCATTGGCCGGCGAGCAACTGATTCAGAAACAGGTGCCGGATGCGTTTTGTGCGACGGCGCTGGAGGCAAGTTTGCGCGAGGCGGGGATCGATCAGTTGGTCATCGTGGGCGTCGCGACCCACAACTCGGTGGAGTCCACGGTGCGAACGGCCGGTAACCTGGGGTTTGATACGTGGGTAGCGGAGGATGCGTGCTTCACGTTCGACAAGTCCGATTATTTCGGCAATGCGCATTCAGCTGAAGAGGTGCATGCGATGTCGCTGGGCAATCTGCACGGCGAATACGCCACGGTCGTAAACACAGCACAGATCTTGTAGGAGCCGGCTTGCTGGCGATTGGATCGACGCGGTGTCACAGAGGGACCGCGTTATCGTTCATCGCCAGCAAGCCGGCTCCTACACAAGGGGGATGGGGTTAACCCATCAAGCGCCGTGGCACTTCTTGAATTTCTTGCCGTTGCCGCACGGGCAAGGGTCGTTGCGGCCGACGTCCTTCAGGGCGTTGCGCACCGGCTCCTGGTGAGCGTGGCCGCAGTTCGGGCCGTGGACATGGCCATGGTCGTGATCATGGTGGTCGTGATGGTCATGATCGTGGTTGCAGTCAGGGCCATGGACGTGGGGTTGCTGGGTCATCGGGTGTGCTCCGGAATTAAATCGGCGGGGATTATCACGCCTTTGCGCGCCAGGTGCACGTAGTGCGCGATGAACACACCGGTTTCCAGCTCACCTTCCAGGCGATAGGGGATAGATTGCTCAGGTTTTTTCAACAGTTTCACCAGATCCCGCACCTTGGGCCACAGGTTGGTGCGGATCGGCACTTTGAAATATGCGCTGTGCTTGGGGCCGACCGTAAACCAGTGTTCGTGCTCGCCTTCGGTCAGCAACATATCGCCCAGGTGAATCCGGTATTCGAGGCCGCGCACCGTCAGGTCACTGTTGCGCGGGTTGTCGACGCGAAAGAACAACAGGAAGCGTTGCTCCATCAGTTTCGCCCGGACCACTTCGACCTTGACCAGATGCACTTCAGGTTCCGGTTCATCGTCGCTGAACCAGGACGCACAGCCGCCGAGTCCGAGAAACAGGAGCAGGGTGAGCGTGTGCAGGACGCGACGTCGGCTGATCATGGTTGTGTTTCTCCCTTGATCCCCAGTCTAGCCCTTCACGAATCACCTCAACTGGCGAAGTACCCCGCACAACACTTCTTGAATTTCTGCCCGCTGGCACATGGGCAGGCATCGTTGCGTCCGGCCTTGAGTGGCACAGTGGGGTCGATGAAGTACCAGTGGCCGGCGTTCTGCACGAACGACGAGCGTTCGCGGTGGCTGTGTTCGCCGCTGCCATCGTGCCAGCGTGCGGTAAAGGTCACGAACGCGTGTTCCGGTTGACCGCCGAACACCTCGGAACTTTCCACTTCCAGACCGAGCCAGGTGCTTTGCGCGCTCCAGTCGCTGATGGACTGACGATCGAGGCCGGACTGCTGCGCGGGCAGGGTGGTCGCTACCAGGTAATCGATCAGGCCCAACACATAAGCGCTGTAGCGCGAACGCATCAACGCTTCGGCACAAGGCGCCGGGTGCCCGGCATGGTAATGACCGCAGCAGGCGTCCAGCAGGGTGCCGCTGCCGCAAGGGCAAATGGATGTACTCATTGCGTTACCACCAGTATTTCCCGAAGTTTTCCGGATTGGCCCAGAACCGTGAGTTGAGCCAGTCGGGGACTTGTTTGTAGTCAAGCAGATCGTAGGTGAACAGGGTCAGTACTTGCTCGTCGCGCTGGAAGCGTTCGCTGGCTTGCAGGGCCAGGGAGAAAAAATCCGTCTCCTGCCAGCCACTGGCCGGCAAGTCCGCCAGCACCGCAATGCGACTGGCATTGAGGTTGCGGATGCCACCGAGCAAATTCAGGCCATCACGTTTGGGCAAGTGTTCGAGGCAATCGACCACCAGCGCCAGATCAAAGCGCCGCGCCGCCAGTTCGGCCGGCAACGGCCCGGGCGCCGCGTGGGCGACGCAGGTGTCCGGGTGCGCCAGCTTGAATGCTTCCAGCGCGGGGAATTCGCTCGCGCCGATCAGCAACAGGCGGAGCGGGGCATAACGATCCAGCAAAGCGGCCAGCGCCTGTTGGGGCGTGCGCGAAGAAATACCTGCAATCATCGAAGTTCCTCAATCAGAGCGCCAAGACTAGCCTGCCCGAAGGTCCAGATATAGAGCGCCATCACGCCAAAAGTGTCGATCAGCCGTGAACACGGGATAAAACTGCAATGGCCTATTGCTGGCGGAGATTAAAACTCGGGTCTTTACTCCCTGAATCGGTTCTAAGCCGATCCCTCAGGAGAAAACTAGATGAGCATAGTTCGGACAGCATTACCCTTGGTTCTGCTAACCAGTGTGTTGACTGGTTGCGCAGGTTTGCAGAAAACCGACTGGCCGACCTGTGCGGCAGTCGGTGGTGTAATCGGTGCGGGCCTCGGCGCGACCGAGAGCTCGGCATGGGCAGGGTACGGCGCTCTGCTGGTTGGCGGTACGGCCGCTGCCTATTGCTGGGTTCACGGTGATGGCGACGAAGACGGCGATGGCGTGCCGGACAGCCGCGACAAGTGCCCGGGTACGCCTAGAGGCGTCAAGGTCGATGCCGACGGTTGCCCACCACCAGTCCCTGCGCCAGTGGTTGAAGAGGCGGTTGTGGTCAAGGAAGAAACCATCGTCATCCGCGATGTTCACTTCCAGTTCGACAAAGCCACACTCACCCCTTCTGACAAACTGGTGCTCGATAAGATCGCCACTCGTTTGAAAGCCGAAGCCCCTACTGCTCAGTTGACCGTTACTGGCCATACCGACAGCGTGGGCAGTGATAACTACAACCAGAAACTGTCGGATAAACGCGCTCACTCGGTGGTTGAGTACCTCATCCAGCAAGGCGTGCCGCGCAGCAACTTCGTGTCTGTTTCCGGTGCCGGTGAAAGTCAGCCGGTGGCCGATAACAAAACCGCCGACGGCCGTGCACAGAACCGTCGCACCGAAATCAAAATCCAACGCTAGATCCCTCGCATCCGTGGCTTGTGCAGTCACGGATGCGGGTCTTTACTCCTGTGTAACCGGCGTCGGCCGGTAACACAGGAGCTTTCACCATGAGCCTTCTCACACGGACCGTCTGGCCGGTTGTGCTGCTTGGCAGCCTGTTGACCGGTTGCGCTACTCACAGCGATGGCACTGCCCCCCTCAATCAACGTACCTGGCCGATCTGCAGCGTTATCGGTGGCCTGGTCGGTGGTGGCCTGGGCGCTATCGAAAGTGGCGGTTGGGCGGCCGGTGGAGCGGCGCTTGGTATCTTGACCGGTGGCCTGATCTGCTACGCGCAGGATGGTGACGAAGATGGCGATGGTGTCTTCGATCGACGCGATCGCTGCCCGGATACGCCGGCCAATACTCCGGTCGAACATCACGGTTGTCCGCTGCCGCAATACCCGGCCAGTGTGAAACCCGCTGAACCTGCACAATCTGAGGTCATCACCCTGAGCGATGCGGGCGATGTGTTGTTTGCGTTCAACAAATCCGACCTGACACCCTCGGCGCAAAGTCAACTGGACTCGTTCATACCCAAGCTGCAAAGCGCCGATGTGGTCAGCATCAAAGTGATCGGCCACACCGACAGCGTGGGTAACGACGCCTATAACCAGGCACTCTCGGAGCGACGCGCCAGCAGCGTGGCCGCTTACTTGCTGGGCATGGGCCTGGCGCCGGACAAACTCACCAGCGAAGGTCGGGGCGAAAGCGCGCCGGTGGCCGATAACGAAACAGAAGAAGGCCGCGCGAAAAACCGTCGCGTGGAATTGCACATCAATCGCTGAGCCCCGTGATAGAGCCGTCGGCCAATGATTGCAGTGGCGCCGACGGCCATTCGGCGGCCTTCATGAAGAATTTTCCGTTGCCCTCTGGCTTATCCCGCGTGGAAGCCGTTACTGTGCGTGCAAAGAATAATTCTCAACGGGGGGGCGTATGAAGGTGTTTTGGGGGCTGGGTAAGCTGTTGACCCTGCTGTTCTGGCTGGTGGTGTTGGTCAATCTGCTGATGCCCTTTGTCAATCCGCTGCACCTGTTGGTCAATCTGGCCGGCGGCCTGCTGGCGTTCCTTCATCTTCTTGAGGCGGTGTTCTGTTTCCGCAGTCTCCGGGGCCGCGCCCACCCTTGGCGTGATCGCTTGAAGATTGTCTTTTTCGGTGTTTTCCACCTGCAAACCATTCCGGCTCCTGCCGTACCGAAGGCTTCCCATGCGTAAACTCTGTCTGCTCGCTGCACTCGTCAGCCCATTCGCCTGCGCCCAGGTGGTCAGCGTCGAAACCAACTCGCTGATGCGCTTGCCCAATACCGCCAGCACCTTGCAGCTGGAACGCCTGGAAGTGGCCGATTACGGCACGTTGCTGATTCCCTCGAACGTGACCGAAGTCAGCGTCGGCGAATTGCGCCTGGGGCGTGAAGCGCGGATCGCCATCGTGCCCGGCGAAACGGCGCTGGAGTTGAAAGTCAGCCGCGCCCAATTGTCCGAAGGCAGCCAGATTACCGCTCGCGGTGCACCGGGTACTTACCTCAAGGCGGCCCGCTCGGGACGCAATCTGAATGTGCAGATCAAGGCACTGAATGCACCGCAGTTGGTGGTTGACGCTCGCGGCGGCGCAGGTGCACCGGGGTTTGTCGGCCTCGACGGCGCCAACGGTCAGGCACCGGGCTGCACCTGGGGCCAGGCCGGTCGCGGGGCCGATGGCAGCGATGGCAGCGACGGTCAGCCGGGTGCGCCGGGTGCGCTGGTCAGGCTGGAAGTGCCGCGTGATTATCCGGCGGAGCAGATCAAGGTTCAGGTCGCTGGCGGCGCGGGTGGTCTGGCCGGTCCTGGCGGCAAGCCGGGGGCGGGTGGCAAGGCCAAGGGTTGCTTCGTCTACAAGGCCGATGGCGGCAAGAGCGGCAAACCTGGCGTTGACGGCCAGCCGGGGCCTGCGGGTGCGGCGATCCGACTTGCCCGCGAAGCTTTTAGCTTTTAGAACATCGGCCGCGCCGAGGCGATGGCCACCAGCACCAACCCCACAATCAGATTAATCCCCACCAACCGGCGAATCCTCCCCAACACCGCAGCCCCCGTCGGCCAATCCTGCGCCGTCACCGCCGTGCGCAATTCCGGCAACAGCAACGCCTGAATCCGGATAAACAGCGCGGTCATCACCACGAACAACCCCATCATCACCTGCACATAACGCGGCGCGGCCTCGAAACCGCTGTACTGCAAATGAATCATGCCAACACCGCTGACCGGCAACAGCACCACCGCGATCCAGACCCAGCGGAAAAAACCTTGAAACACTTCTACCCACAGCTTCAACCGGGCCGGGCCTTCCAGCGCCTTCATCGCGGCCGGACGCAAGACCATCCAGGCGAAAAACATGCCGCCGACCCACACCAGGGCGGACAGGACATGCAGGGTGTAAACGATGCCAAAAGGTGTCATTGGGGTACTCCGTTCTGCGCGGGATTAATTAGCGGGGTATGATAGCGGCCGAACCGAACCACTGAAAATTTATCCAGCGTTTTTTGCGCCCGACAATCCATGATCAGCACTGAACTCAAAACCACGATCCAGGGCGCCTACTCGCGTTTTCTCGAAGCCAAGAGCCTCAAGCCGCGCTACGGCCAACGCCTGATGATCGCCGAAATTGCCAAGGTCCTCGGTGACATCGACACCGACGACGAAGGCCGGCGCAGTGGCGACCCCGCGATTGTCGCGGTGGAAGCCGGCACCGGTACCGGCAAGACCGTGGCCTACAGCCTGGCGGCGATCCCGACCGCGAAAGCCGCCGGCAAACGCCTGGTGATCGCCACGGCCACCGTGGCCCTGCAAGAACAGATCGTCTACAAGGACCTGCCCGACCTGATGCGCAACAGCGGGCTGAATTTCAGCTTCGCCCTGGCCAAGGGCCGCGGGCGCTACATGTGCCTGTCCAAGCTCGACATGTTGCTGCAGGAAGGTCACGCACAAACCGCTACAGCGCAGCTGTTCGAAGAAGAAGGCTTCAAGATCGAGGTCGATGAGGCCAGTCAGAAGCTGTTCACCAGCATGATCGAGAAGCTCGCCGGCAATAAGTGGGACGGCGACCGCGACAGTTGGTCCACCGCCCTGGAAGACGCCGACTGGGCGCGCCTGACCACCGATCACAGCCAGTGCACCAACCGCCATTGCCCGAACTTCGGCCAGTGCGCCTTCTACAAGGCCCGCGAAGGCATGGGCAAGGTTGACGTGATCGTCACCAACCACGACATGGTCCTGGCGGACCTGGCCCTTGGCGGCGGCGCCGTTTTGCCCGATCCGCGTGACACCATCTACGTGTTCGACGAAGGTCACCACCTGCCGGACAAGGCCATCGGCCACTTCGCCCATTACACGCGCCTGCGCTCCACCGCCGACTGGCTGGAAACCACCGCCAAGAACCTCACCAAATTGCTGGCCCAGCATCCGCTGCCGGGCGACCTGGGCAAGTTGATCGAGCAGGTGCCGGAGCTGGCCCGTGAGATCAAGACCCAGCAGCAATTCATGTTTACCGCCTGCGAACAGGCTGCCGATTTCAAACCCGGCGAAGACGTCGAAGGTCGCGAACGGCCACGTCACCGCTTCGTCGGCGGGGTGATTCCCGAGCACATGCGCGAAATGGGCATCGAGCTGAAAAAGGGTTTTGCCCGTCTCACAGACTTGTTCACCCGACTCACCGAGTTGCTCAAGGAAGGCATGGACGGCGAGGTCAACATCGGCATCGCCAGCAACCAGGCCGAAGAGTGGTATCCGCTGTTCGGCAGCCTGTTGTCGCGCTCTTCGGGCAACTGGGAGTTGTGGGTTGCATTCACCGCCGAAGACCCGGAAGACAACCCGCCCATGGCGCGCTGGCTGACCTTGGCCGAAAGCGGCTCGCTGTTCGACATCGAAGTCAACGCCAGCCCGATCCTCGCGGCGGAAATGCTCCGGCGCAACCTGTGGAACGTGGCTTACGGCGCACTGGTGACTTCGGCAACCCTGACCGCACTCGGCACCTTCGACCGCTTCCGCATGCGCGCTGGGCTGCCGAAAAAAGCCGTGACCGCCGTGGTCCCGAGCCCGTTCCATCACGCCGATGCCGGCGTGCTGCGGGTGCCGGACCTGAAAGCCGATCCACGTGATGCAGCGGCCCACACCGCGGCGATCATTCGTGACCTGCCGCAACTGGTCGAAGGTTCGCGCGGCACGCTGGTGCTGTTCTCCTCGCGTAAACAGATGCAGGACGTGTTCGACGGTCTCGACCGCGACTGGCGCAAGCAAGTGTTCATTCAAGGCAACCTGTCGAAACAGGAAACCCTGAACAAGCACAAGGCGCGCGTCGATGGCGGCGATTCCAGCGTGCTGTTCGGCCTGGCGAGTTTCGCCGAAGGGGTCGACTTGCCCGGTGCGTACTGCGAGCACGTGGTGATCGCGAAGATTCCATTCTCGGTGCCCGATGATCCGGTCGAAGCGGCACTGGCCGAGTGGATCGAAGCGCGGGGCGGCAATCCATTCATGGAGATCTCCGTACCGGACGCCTCGCTGAAACTGGTCCAGGCCTGCGGTCGCTTGCTGCGAACCGAAGAAGACCGCGGCACCATCACCTTGCTCGACCGGCGTCTGGTCACCCAGCGTTACGGCAAAGCGATCCTCAATGCGTTGCCGCCATTCCGTCGAGAAATTTCCTGATACGACGGTGGGCAAATCTGCCCGCCGCGTTGTCTATCTCTCTGCCATCGCTTTTCCACTGGCCATTGTTGGTCGTTAGGGAGATTTTCGTTCTCATGATTCGCCGTTCGTTGCCTGCTGTTTTTGCCTTGTTGTTCACCACGCCTTTGCTCGCCGCTCCCGCAGGCCAGCAGACGCTGTTCAACTTTGTGCGCCCCGCCGACGTGGTCCAGGTGGCGACTCAGGACGCCAGCCTGCCGCAATCCAATGCAGAGCAAACGGCCGAAGGCGAAGTGCTGCGCCGGGTGACGTTCAACCCGGTGGCCCAGCCAACCCTGCGCCTGACCCCGCAAACCGGGGCCTGGGACTGGTCGCAGTCCGGCGTGATGAGCCTGCGTATTCAAAGCGCAATGGACTGGGCCGTGACCCTTTACGTGAAAATCCAGAGCAACGACGGCAAGACGCTGATCAGCCGCGTCGATCTGCCGGCCGGCCCTGCGCAGACGCTGCTGGTGCCGTTGCAGCCGAGCTCGCCGCTGAGCCTGGGCATGAAGGCCGGTCCGCCGATGCCGATGACTGTCGACGGTCAACGCATCCTGTTGGCCAGCAGCGCCGGTGAGCTGGATCGCAGCCAGGTGGTGTCGGTGACGTTGTCGATGGATCAGCCGAAAGTCGCGCAAAGTATCCTGCTGGAACGCTTTGGCGTGCAGGAAGGCGAGGCCGTCACCCAAGCCGTTTATGGCGGTCTGGTGGACGCTTTTGGTCAATCGACCCGTAGCAAATGGCCGGAGAAGGTCAGCAGCGACGAGCAACTGAAAAGCGCCGCCGCCAAGGAACAGCAACAAACCAAAACCTGGCTGGCCGAGCGCGAGAAGTCGTCGCTGGACAAGTTCGGTGGCTGGATAAAAGGCCCGACGTTCAAGGCCAGCGGGTTTTTCCGCAGCGAGAAACGTGACGGTCGCTGGTATCTGGTGACCCCGGAAGGCCATCCGTTTTATTCGCTCGGGGTCAACACCGTGACCCCGGACGTCAACCAGACCTACATCGCCGGTCGCGAGTGGATGTTCGAATCGCTGCCTAAACCCGAAGAACCGCTGGCCAGTCACTTTGGCGAAGGCGACAACCGGGGTGGCAATGGCGTCGATCAGGGCCGTGGCTACAACGCCGGGCGCTGGTACGATTTCTATGGCGCGAACCTGCAGCGTCTGTATGGCGCCCCTTGCACACCGGGCAGCGACACCAAGGCCGGTGTCGCCGAAGCGGCCAAGGCCGACGCGGTTGAAGCGACGGTCGAGAAGACCGCTGAACAACCCGTCGTTCCTTCCACGGCCGATGCCGGTGTTGCCGAAGCCGCCAAGGCCGGTGCAGAGGAAGCGACTGTCGCGAAAGCGGTCGAGCAGAAACCCGCCGAACCTTGCACCGCAGTGATTGATGAACAACGCTGGGCCAGTCACACCCTGGATCGCCTGCAAGCCTGGGGCTTCAACACCATCGGCAACTGGAGCGCCCCGGAGTTGGGCAACGCGGACCGCGTGCCCTACACCTTGCCGCTGTCGATCGTCGGCGATTACGCCAGCATCAGCACCGGTACTGACTGGTGGGGCGGCATGCCCGACCCGTTCGACCCGCGATTCGCCATGGCCACCGAACGCGCCGTGGCCATCGCCGCCCGCGATCATCGCGACGACCCTTGGCTGATCGGTTACTTCGCCGACAACGAACTGGCTTGGGCCGGTCCCGGTGACGATCCGAAAGCCCGCTACGCGCTGGCCTACGGCACCTTGAAAATGACCACCGACGTACCGGCCAAGCGCGCATTCCTCAAGCAATTGCGCGACAAGTACCGCAACCAGGCCGGCCTGTCCAAAGCCTGGGGTATCGACTTGCCGGCCTGGGAATTGATGGAAGACCCGGGTTTCGTGCCGCCGCTGCCGAGCGCCGAGTACCCGGAAATCGAAGCCGACTTCAAATACTTCCAGAAGGTCTTCGCTGACACGTACTTCAAAACCATTTCCGACTCGCTCAAGTGGCACGCACCGAATCAGCTGCTGCTGGGCGGCCGTTTCGCCATCAGCACCCCGGAAGCCGTGGAATCCTGTGCGCAGTATTGCGATGTGCTGAGCTTCAACATGTACACCCTGCAACCGCAAGACGGTTACGACTTCGCCAAATTGCGCAGCCTGGACAAACCGGTACTGATCACCGAATTCAACTTCGGCTCGGCCGATCGCGGCCCGTTCTGGGGCGGCGTGACGCAACTGGCGAAGGAAGAGGATCGCGGTCCGGCTTACGCCAACTTCCTGAAACAGGCACTGAGCGAGCCGTCGATTGTCGGCGTGCACTGGTTCCAGTATCTCGATCAACCGGTGACCGGTCGTCTGCTGGACGGTGAAAACGGGCACTTTGGTTTGGTCGGCATTACCGATCTGCCGTTTCAGGGCTTCGTCGACAGCGTGCGCAAGAGCAACCTGGCCGCCGTTGATCAGTTGGGCAAAGAAGCCGAGAAGGCCAAGGCTGAAGCGGATAAAGCCAGCCACGATGCCGAAGGCGGGCGAAAAGCTGAAGCCGGCAAGGGCCCGGGGAAGGGCGCCGGGCAGGCGGGTGGGCATTCGGGGAATGGTCATTAAGGCCTGATCTACCGCGTTATCGTTCTTCGCGGGCAAGCCTCGCTCCTACAGGTTCGGTGGTGCTCCTGTAGGAGCGAGGCTTGCCCGCGAAGGCGTCCTCAAAAACACCATGAATTCCAGATCCAATAGATCGGCAATCCGACCGCCCGGCCCAACCCTGTTCCCAAAACCATCAATGGCTGGAACAATGCCGGCCACTTTGTAGAACGTTTGTCCGAGGGAGTAGCGGGTGCAGATTCAGGGTCATTACGAGCTTAAGTTCGAAGCGGTTCGCGAAGCGTTCGCGGCGTTGTTCGACGATCCTCAGGAGCGTGGCGCAGCGTTGTGCATCCAGGTTGGCGGCGAAACCGTTCTCGACCTCTGGTCCGGCACCGCCGACAAGGATGGCCATGAGGCCTGGCACAGCGACACCATCGCCAACCTGTTCTCCTGCACCAAGACCTTCACCGCAGTTACCGCCCTGCAACTGGTCGCCGAAGGCAAGCTGCAACTGGATGCCCCGGTTGCCCGCTATTGGCCCGAATTCGCTGCCGCCGGCAAGGAATCCATCACCTTGCGTCAACTGCTCTGCCACCAGGCTGGTCTGCCGGCGTTGCGCGAGTTGCTGGCCCCGGAAGCGCTTTACGACTGGCAAACCATGGTCGATGCGCTGGCCGCCGAATCGCCTTGGTGGACGCCGGGCACCGCTCACGGTTATGCCGCGATCACCTATGGCTGGCTGGTCGGCGAGTTGCTGCGCCGTGCCGACGGCCGTGGGCCGGGCGAGTCGATTGTGGCCCGCGTGGCCAAACCGTTGGGCCTGGATTTTCACGTCGGTCTGGCGGATGAAGAATTCCATCGCGTGGCGCACATCGCCCGTGGCAAGGGCAACGTCGGCGATGCCGCGGCCCAGCGCCTGCTGCAAGTGACGATGCGCGAACCGACGGCCATGACCACGCGGGCCTTTACTAACCCGCCGTCGGTCCTGACCAGCACCAACAAACCGGAATGGCGGCGCATGCAACAACCGGCGGCCAACGGCCACGGCAATGCCCGCAGCCTGGCCGGGTTCTATGCCGGGCTGCTCGACGGCAGCCTGCTGGAAAGCGAGATGCTCGATGAGCTGACCCGCGAACACAGCCTCGGCGAAGACAAGACTTTACTGACCCGGACCCGTTTCGGTCTGGGTTGCATGCTCGATCAACCGGATGTCCCGAACGCCACCTACGGCCTCGGCCCACGTGCGTTCGGCCACCCGGGCGCTGGCGGCTCCATCGGTTTTGCTGACCCTGAACACGATGTCGCCTTCGGTTTTGTGACAAATACACTGGGGCCTTACGTCTTGATGGATCCGCGCGCGCAAAAGCTCGCGCGGGTACTGGCCACTTGTCTGTAAAACGCGCTGAAGGGTTCCAGGGCCGGAACCCGAAGGCCTTTATGGTTTCCAACCGTCTGTTTATCCGGGTCATGCCGGCCTGATTTTTTATGACTTCTTTTTTGTGGATTTCCAATGTCACTCAATAAAACCACCCTCGCTTTGGCCCTGTGTGTCGCTGTTACCGGTTGTGCGCAGACACCAAAAAATGATTCGGATGGCAGCAGCTGGTGGCCGTTCGGTTCCTCTGACAAAGTCGCGAAGAAAGAGCCTGCACCGGCCCCTGTGAAACCTGTGGCTGCGGCCCCGGTTGCCAAGGCTGAAAGCTCCAGCCATTGGTACTGGCCTTTCGGTTCCGATGAGGCTCAGGACAAGAAACCAGAGGTCAAACCTGAAGCCAAGCCGGTCGAAGTGGCCAAGGCTGAAGCCGACGCCGGTGGCAAATGGTGGTGGCCGTTCGGCGGCAAAGAGCAGAGCACGGCCAAAGTCGTGCCGATGCCTGACCCTAAAGTCACTCAGGCCTGGCTCGACGATTACGAACCGCGCCTGCGCACCGCGATCAAGGACAGCAACCTGCAACTCGAGCGCCGCGAAAACGTGCTGGTGGTCACCGCGCCAGTAGAAGGTTCGTTCAACCCAGACCGTCCGGCCATGTTGCTGCCGGTGACTCTCGGCCCGTTCACTCGCGTGGCGAAAATCCTTGAAGCCGATCCCAAGACCGCCGTGCTGGTACTCGGCCACAGCGACACCTCGGGCGCCGCACCGGCCAACGTGAAACTGAGCCAGGAACGCGCACAAGCCGTGGCGGCGATTTTCCGCCTCAGCGGTCTTCAGCGTGATCGCCTGATGCTGCGCGGCATGGGTGGCGAAGCCCCGCGTGCGGCCAACGACAGCGTTGACGGCCGTGCCTTGAACCGTCGCGTCGAACTGCTGGTGACCCCGCAAAACACCATGGTCGCGCTGCTGAGCAAGTACAACATGCCAGCCCCGGCGCCGGTGAAACTGGTCGCTGCCCAGGACGTCAAGCCTGTGGCCAAGCCGGTCACCCCGGCACCAGCCGCGAAGAAAGCCGCTGTACCTGCCACGAAAAAAGCGCCGGCCAAGAAAGCCGCCGCAGCTGACAAAAAAGTCGTTGTCGCCGATCCTGTGAAAAAGTGATTCGTTAACCAAAAGGAATGCGCCATGACCCAGGGCCTGGCTGATATGCGTCGCGACTACACCCGAGACGGCCTGACCGAGGCACAAGCCCCGGCTGAGCCGTTCGCGCTGTTCCATCAGTGGTTTGCCGACGCGGTGAAAACCGAGCAGCCGCCGGTGGAAGCCAACGCCATGACCCTGGCCACCGTCGACCAGGACGGTCGGCCGCATTGCCGCATTTTGCTGCTCAAGGGCCTGGACGCGCAGGGCTTCACATTCTTCACCAACTACGACAGCGCCAAGGGCCAGCATCTGGCCGCGAACCCGTTCGCGGCCATGACGTTTTTCTGGCCAGCCCTCGAGCGTCAGGTTCGTGTGGAAGGTAGGGTGGTGAAGGTCACGCCTGAGGAGTCCGATGCCTACTTTCAGGTCCGGCCGCTGGGCAGTCGCCTTGGCGCCTGGGCTTCACCGCAAAGCCGCGTGATCGCCGATCGCGCCGAGCTGGAAGCGTTGCTCAAGAACACCGAGCAACGTTTCAGCGATACGCAGCCTCATTGCCCTGAGCACTGGGGCGGTTATCGTCTGCTGCCCGAGCGCATCGAATTCTGGCAGGGCCGTTCGAGCCGCCTGCACGATCGCCTCAACTATCGTTTGCAAGGCGCCGAATGGATTCTTGAACGTCTGGCGCCCTGAGCAGTCTACCGACCGGGATAACCTGCCGCAGCGGCCTCCAGCCACTGAGGCAGGTCCCGACGCTTGATCTTTTGCGCTTGAGCGTTCGCCAGTTGCTGGAGCATGTAGGCTCTTTTCTGCTCATCGCTCCCCGCCAGGGCTAGCGCCATATCACGGTCCATCCAGCGTTTGATCCGTACGTACAACCACCCATGGAAGTACAGACCGGCGACAGTGGTGACGACAATGATGAAGTAATCCATGAAAATCCTTGGGGCAGCGGCGCAGATCTCGTCATTTGCCGCTACTGTTTGATGAGTTCGTGGAGGTCCCTGTACCGGACCTGAATCAAACCAATGTTATCGGGGCGACGTCGTGACACACGTCAAGCTGCGGAGTTTAATGGTTACCTGTCCTTTGGAGTTGATGCCATGCGTAAGTCTGTTCTGCTTGTTGCTTCCTTTTCCACGATGGCGATGTTGCTCACTGGCTGCCAATCTAGCCTGACCGGTGACTCCTATTCCCGTGACGAAGCGCGTCGTGTGCAGACCGTTCGCATGGGCACCATCGAATCCCTGCGTCCGGTGAAAATCGAAGGCACCAAGACCCCGATCGGCGGCCTCGCCGGCGCGGCGGTCGGTGGTGTTGGCGGCAGCAGCATCGGCGGTGGTAAAGGCAGCATTGTCGCTGCAGTCATCGGCGCCGTGGCTGGCGGGCTGATCGGCTCGGCCACTGAAGAAGGCCTGACCCGCACCCAGGGTGTTGAAATTACTGTTCGTGAAGACGACGGCAGCATGCGTGCCTATGTGCAGCAGGTTCAGGAGAATGAAGTGTTCCGTGTGGGTGAGCGGGTGCGGATTGCTACTGTAGATGGTACGAGCCGCGTTACGCACTAAGCGGGAACGCGGGTAAAAGAAAACCCCGATCAGCGTGAGCTGGTTGGGGTTTTTTTGGGGGCGGGGTTTTGGATTGGGGGGCTTATCCGTTTCTGCGGTAACGGCTGCTATTGGTTTCGCCCTTACGGCGAGTCACTTGGAGAAGCGCCAAGTAACCAAGCGCTTTTGCCCCTTTCGTTCGGTGCCTCGCTAAGGCTCGGCATGCCCTCGCTCCGGTCCTGCTCCGTGGGCCCGCCGCGATCGGCCATCCTTGGCCGTGCGCGGCTAACCCGGCATCCATGCCGGGTTGCCCACTGCGCAGAACCTGCGCTCGGCCTCTCGAGGGGGCGCTCAGATCAAAAGCGGAAGGCGAGCTAACGCTCGGCCTGATGAGTGGTGAAAATCAAAAGCGTACGGCGATTTCCTGTAGGAGCCGGCTTGCCGGCGATGGCGTCCGTCCAGTCAATAAACAGGTTGATTGACCCACCGCCATCGCCAGCAAGCCGGTTCCTACAGGGTTAATGTGCGAGCGATGCCACCACGACCATTCAGGATTAGCGCACGCCTTGCTTGCGACTCGCCGCCGCCGTCACCGCATATCCAATCAACGCTGCCAATATCGACCCGGTCAAAATCCCCATCCGGTCCATCCCGGCGTATTCACTAGCGCCCGGCACAAACGCCAGGGAACCGACAAACAAGCTCATGGTGAAACCAATCCCGCAGAGGATCGCAACCCCCAGCACCTGGCCCCAATTGGCGCCTTGGGGCAGGGCGGCGATGCCGGTTTTTACCGCGAGCCAGGTCAGGCCGAACACGCCAAGCGTCTTGCCCAGCAGCAGGCCGATTGCGATGCCCATCGGCACGTGATGGGTGAAGCTTTCGACGGTCACGCCGCTCAGGGACAGGCCGGCGTTGGCGAAGGCGAACAGCGGCAGGATGCCGTAGGCGACCCACGGGTGCAGGGCGTGTTCCAGCGTCAGCAGCGGCGACGGCTCGGCGTTTTTGGTGCGCAACGGGATGCAGAAGGCCAGGGTTACGCCGGCCAGCGTGGCGTGGACACCGCTTTTGAGTACGCATACCCACAGGATCAAACCGATGATCATGTACGGCCCGAGCTTGACCACGCCGAGCCGGTTCATCGCGATCAGCGCGACGATGCAGGCCGCGGCCAACGCCAGGGACAGGGTCGACAGCGCGCCGGAATAGAAGATCGCAATGACGATGATCGCACCGAGGTCGTCGATGATCGCCAGGGTCATCAGGAACAGTTTCAGCGACACCGGCACACGCTTGCCCAGCAGGGCGAGGACGCCGAGGGCGAAGGCGATGTCGGTGGCCATCGGAATGGCCCAACCACCGAGCGCAGCGGGGTTGTCACGGTTGAAGAACCAGTAGACCAACGCCGGCACGACCATGCCGCCAATCGCCGCAGCGCCGGGCAGGACCACCTGTGAAGGCTTCGACAGCTGACCGTCGAGGACTTCGCGCTTTACTTCCAGGCCGATCAGCAGGAAGAACAGGGCCATCAGGCCGTCGTTGATCCACAGCAGTGCCGGTTTGGCGATTTGCAGCGCGCCGACCTGAGCCACCACCGGGGTGTCCAGAAAGCTGCTGTAGAGCCACGACAACGGGGAGTTGTTGATGATCAAAGCCAGGGCTGCTGCGGCGATCAACAACAGACCGCTGGCAGCTTCCAACTGAAAGAAACGCGTGAAAGTGCTACGTAGAGGCAAGGTCGCTCTCCATCGAATAATCAAAAAGGTGGCACACCCTAACCCGTACCGTTAGTTGTTAAAACAAAAGTTATATTCTTTTTTGTTATATGCCGTTACAGCGCGAAAGGCGACACGGACCTGAGCCTAGCAGTTGCCGGACGTATTGAACCTCAGCTGTACCTGTGCGCGATGTCGGATTTTTCCTAAGCTTGTGGGCTGAGCCTTGTGCCAAGGCCGACTCAACGAGAAAACCATCATGATCGACAACCGACAGTGGGCCCGGGAAGCCATCCGGATCATCGAAGCGGACTTCCAGCGCAGCGCCGACACCCACCTGATCCCCTTGCCGCTGCCGGGGTTGCCGGGCATCGAGTTGTATTTCAAGGATGAGTCGAGCCATCCCACCGGCAGCCTGAAACATCGCCTGGCGCGTTCGTTGTTCCTCTACGCGCTGTGTAACGGCTGGCTTAAACCCGGCGCGCCAGTCATCGAAGCGTCCAGCGGTTCGACGGCGATTTCCGAGGCGTACTTCGCCCGTTTGCTCGGCCTGCCGTTTATTGCCGTGATGCCGGCCACCACCTCCAAAGAGAAGATCGCGCAGATCGAGTTTTACGGTGGCAAGAGCCATCTGGTGGACGACCCGACGCAGATCTATGCCGAATCCGAGCGCCTGGCGCGCGAGCACGACGGGCACTTTATCGATCAGTTCACCTACGCCGAACGTGCCACCGACTGGCGGGCGAACAACAACATCGCCGAATCGATTTTCCATCAGATGCGTTTCGAACAGCACCCGGAGCCGAGCTGGCTGATTTCCAGCCCCGGCACCGGCGGCACCACGGCGACCCTCGGGCGATACGTGCGTTATCGCCAGCATTGCACTCGCGTGCTGTGCGCCGATGCCGAGCGCTCGGTGTTTTTTGATTACTACCTGACTGGCGATGCCAGTCTTCGCCTGGATCACGGTTCGCGGATCGAAGGTATCGGTCGGCCACGGGTCGAGGCGTCGTTTCTGCCAAAGGTGATCGATGCGATGGTCAAGGTGCCGGACGATCTGTCACTGGCGGCCATGCATTACCTGGCGCAGCGTTTGGGTCGTCGGGTGGGCGGGTCGAGCGGGACCAATCTGATTGGTGCGTTGATGGCGGCGCAACAGATGGTGGCGGCGGGGGAAACGGGGTCGATCGTGGCGATTCTGTGCGATGGCGGCGAGCGCTATGAAACCAGTTATTACGATCAGGCCTGGCTCAAGGCGCAGGGGTATGAGTTGAGCGGGTTGATGGCGGCGGTGGCCGCGAGTGTCGAGCGCGGCGAGCCGCTTCCAGCGACCGTGCTGCGCGCCAACATCTAACCCCCAACACGACCCTTGTAGGAGCCGGCTTGCTGGCGATGAACGATAACGCGGTCTTCCTGACAGACCGTGGTGTATTCATCGCCAGCAAGCCGGCTCCTACAGGGATTTGTGTCAGGCTTCGAGGCCGAGGATGTCGCGGGCCACGGCTTCGGCGATGCGAATCCCGTCGACACCCGCCGACAGAATCCCGCCCGCATAACCCGCGCCTTCACCCGCCGGGAACAAGCCCTTGACGTTCAGGCTCTGCATCGACTCGTTACGGGTGATCCGCAACGGTGACGACGTGCGCGTCTCGATCCCGGTCAACACCGCGTCATGCAGCGAGTAGCCGCGAATCTGCTTCTCGAACGCCGGCAAGGCTTCGCGAATGGCTTCGATGGCGAATGCCGGCAAGGCCAACGCCAAATCACCCAGCGCAACACCGGGCTTGTAGGACGGTTCAACGCTGCCCAGCTCGGTGGACGGTTTGCCCGCGATGAAATCGCCCACCAACTGTGCCGGCGCTTCGTAGTTGCTGCCACCCAGCACAAAGGCGTGGGATTCCAGGCGTTCCTGCAACTCGATACCGGCCAGCGGGCCGCCCGGATAATCGACTTCCGGGGTGATCCCGACGACGATCCCGGAGTTGGCGTTGCGCTCGTTACGCGAGTACTGGCTCATGCCGTTGGTCACGACGCGATTCGGCTCGGAGGTCGCCGCGACCACCGTGCCGCCCGGGCACATGCAGAAGCTGTAGACCGAGCGACCGTTCTTGGCGTGGTGCACCAGTTTGTAATCGGCGGCACCCAGTTTCGGGTGGCCGGCGTACTTGCCCAGGCGCGCGCGGTCGATCAGCGACTGCGGGTGTTCGATACGGAAACCCACCGAAAACGGCTTGGCTTCCATGAACACGCCACGACCGTGGAGCATACGGAAGGTGTCGCGGGCGCTGTGGCCGAGGGCCAGAATCACGTGCTTCGAATGGATCTGTTCGCCGCCGTTGAGCTCGACGCCAACCAATTGACCGTCCTCGATCAACACGTCGGTGACGCGCTGCTGGAAGCGTACTTCGCCGCCCAGTGCACGGATCTGCTCACGCATGTTTTCCACAACGCCCGTCAGACGGAACGTACCGATGTGCGGTTTGCTGACGTAGAGGATTTCTTCCGGCGCACCGGCTTTGACGAACTCATGCAGGACTTTGCGCCCGATGAATTTCGGGTCCTTGATCTGGCTGTAGAGCTTGCCGTCGGAGAAAGTCCCCGCGCCGCCTTCACCAAATTGCACGTTGGACTCGGGGTTGAGCACGCTTTTACGCCACAGCCCCCAGGTGTCCTTGGTGCGCTGGCGCACTTCGGTGCCGCGTTCGAGGATGATCGGCTTGAAGCCCATTTGCGCGAGCAGCAGCCCGGCGAAAATCCCGCACGGCCCAAAACCTACGACAACCGGGCGTTGCTGCAGATCGGCCGGCGCCTGGCCGACCACTTTGTAGCTGACATCCGGCGCCACGTTGACGTTACGGTCATCGGCGAACTTGTGCAGCAGCGCCGCCTCATCCTTCGCAGTGAGGTCGATGGTGTAGATGAAGCACAGTTCGGAGGATTTTTTGCGCGCATCGTAGCTGCGCTTGAACAAGGTGAAATCGAGCAGGTCATCACTGGCGATGCCCAGGCGCTGCACGATGGCAGGGCGCAGGTCTTCTTCGGGATGGTCGATCGGCAGCTTGAGTTCAGTGATTCGTAACATGACGGGATCCGGTTCGCGGGGCGCACAACTGCGCCAAGGCGTTTGAAGGCGGCGATTATAAGCCTCAAAAGCCGAGTCCCGTGAGGCTTAAACGATCAGTCGTCGCGCGATCCGCCGAAATACCCGCAACCACGCTGAACCTGACCATCAATGCGCAGTTCGGCGCTCATGTGTTGAACACTGCCGGTGCTGCTGTCGACGCAACGTTGCGGCGCGACCCACAGTTCGATGTGCTGGTTATTGGCTTCGGTGCTGAGGTTGAAGCGGCCATCGCCCAGTTGCTCTTCAACATAAGGGACGGCCAGGGGCGGTTGGCCCGCACGGTCGACGACCATGCCTTTGCCACTGACCTTGACGTTCCACTCGGGCCCGTGGCCGGCGGCGCGCAGGATCAACGGTTTGAAATTCGGATCGCTGCAGGCGGTGCCCGAGCGCTCGACGCGGTACAGCTGCTCCAGATCGAGGCGGCTGTCGACGATCCGCCCGCGAACGTCAGCGAACAGCTTGCCCTTCGTATCGGCGAGGCCTGCGGCCTCTTGCAGGACGCTGGTGCCACCGGTGTCGTTGACCACGAAACTGCGCTGCTCATTGCACGGCTGGAACAACAGCTTGCCGTCGGCCGCCGTCAACTGACCCTGCATTCGGGTCTGGCCCACGTGGGAGGCACTTTCACGCGGGCCATCGAACAACTGACAGGCCGCAAACAGTGGAAGCACGGCAACAAGGACTAAGGAACGGGCAACACGCATCTTTGGCTCTCCAGACAAGAGCCGCCACGTTACGCAGCCTGACCGTTCATCACAACCCCGCCGAGGTGTGTTGGTCCACCTGTAGGAGCACAGCTTGCTGGCGAAGGCGATCTTACGGACGCTTTCGCCGGCAAGCCGTGCTCCTACGGATTGTGTTGTTTAGCCGACGTGAAAGGTCTGGCCGGTTTGCAGGCCTTCTACGCTTTTGGCGTAGGCCAGTGCCACATCGACAGCCGGAACCGGTTTGAAGCCGCGGAAGTACGGCGCGTATTTGCCCATGGCTTCAACCAGGACATTCGGGCTCACCGAGTTCACCCGCAGGCCGCGCGGCAGTTCGATCGCGGCGGCACGCACGAAGCTGTCGATGGCACCGTTGACCAATGCGGCCGAAGCACCGCTGCGGATCGGGTCGTGGCTGAGCACGCCGGTGGTGAAGGTGAACGATGCGCCGTCATTGGCGAATTCGCGACCGATCAGCAGCAGGTTGACCTGGCCCATCAGCTTGTCGTTCAGGCCGAGGGTGAAGCTGTCGGCGGTCATTTCGTCCAGCGGTGCGAAGGTCACGTTGCCCGCCGCGCAAACCAGTGCGTCGAACTTGCCGGTCTGTTCGAACAGTTTGCGAATCGAGGCGCTGTCGCTGATATCCACTTGGAAGTCGCCGCTGTTACGACCGATGCGGATGACCTCGTGACGCTCGGACAACTCCTTGTCGATCGCCGAACCGATGGTGCCGCCTGCGCCAATCAAAAGAATTTTCATGTTGTTGATCCTCATGTGTGTTGAAAGTGGCTTCAGTCTAGAGTGGTTTTTTCTGTGGATAAGCGCGCTAATAGGCAACCTTTGGTTTTCTAATGGAAACAATCCATGAGCGAGATGGATGATCTGGCGGCGTTTGCAGTGCTGATTGAAGCGGGCAGTTTCACCTTGGCGGCGCAGCAACTGGGTTGCAGCAAAGGCCAGTTGTCCAAGCGCATCAGCCTGTTGGAGACGCGGTTTTCCGTGGTGCTGCTGCAACGCACCACCCGCCGCTTGAGCCTGACGGCGGCGGGGGCGGCGCTGTTGCCGCAAGCCCAGGCGCTGGTGGTGCAAGTGGAACGGGCGCGTCAGGCATTGGCGCGGTTGAAGGACGATATGGCAGGGCCGGTGCGTATGACGGTTCCGGTATCGTTGGGAGAAACCTTCTTCGATGGCTTGCTGCTGGAGTTTTCCCACAAATACCCGCAGGTGCAGATCGAGCTCGACCTCAGCAACAATTACCGTGACTTGTCCCGCGACGGTTTTGATCTGGCGGTTCGCTCCGACGTCGGCAATGACGAACGTCTGGTGGCGCGACCGCTGTTAGCCTGGCATGAACTGACCTGCGCCAGCCCGGCTTACCTTGACCAACACGGCGAACCGCTGACCCCGCAGTCCCTGGCTGAGCACCAATGTTTGCTCAACAGCCACTACAGCGGCCGCGAAGAATGGCTGTATCACCAGCAGCACGAATTATTGCGGGTGCGTGTGTCGGGGCCGTTCGCCAGCAATCATTACAGCTTGCTCAAAAAAGCCGCTCTGGCGGGCGCCGGCATTGCGCGACTGCCGTCCTACCTGTTGCAGGCGGAATTGGCTGACGGCCGTTTGCGTTGGCTCCTGCGCGATTATCAGACGCGTCGCATGCCGATGTATTTGGTGCACCCGTATCAGGGTGGGTTGCCCAAGCGCACGCAGGTGCTGGCGGATTACTTGATTGGCTGGTTCAAGCGCAGTGGGGAGGCGTTGGACAGGCTCTAATGATCATGCAAAACCCTGTAGGAGCCGGCTTGCTGGCGATAGCGGTGTATCAGTCAGCATCTCTGTTGAATGTAATACCGCTATCGCCAGCAAGCCGGCTCCTACAAGGGTTATTCATTGTTCTCGGGATTGTGCTCGGCACAAAAAAAACGGCCCGAAGGCCGTTTTTTTGTTTACCGCAAACGCTTAACCACCGAGGTACGCTTCGCGCACTTTCGGGTCGGTCAGCAGTGCTTCACCGGTGCCTTGCATCACCACGCGGCCGTTCTCCAGAACGTATGCGCGGTCAGCGATTTTCAGCGCCTGGTTTGCGTTCTGCTCGACCAGGAACACCGTCACGCCATCCTTGCGCAGCTGTTCGATGATGTCGAAGATCTGCTGGATGATGATCGGCGCCAGACCCAGCGAAGGCTCGTCGAGCAGCAGCAGCTTGGGCTTGCTCATCAGCGCACGGCCGATGGCGAGCATTTGCTGTTCGCCGCCGGACATGGTGCCGCCGCGCTGATTGAAACGCTCTTTCAGGCGTGGGAAAAGTCCGAGGACCTTGTCCATCTGTTCCTGGTAATCGCCCTTTTCAGTGAAGAAGCCACCCATGGAGAGGTTTTCTTCCACGGTCAGGCGAGCAAACACCCGACGACCTTCCGGCACGACGGCGATGCTCTTGCGCATGATCTGCGACGAACTCTGGCCGACGAGCTCTTCGCCCATGTAGCGGATGCTGCCGCTGTGGGCTTGCGGTGAACCGCAGAGGGTCATCAGCAGGGTCGACTTGCCGGCGCCGTTGGCACCGATCAGGGTCACGATCTCGCCCTGACGGACTTCGACGTTGACGCTGTGCAGCGCCTGGATCTTGCCGTAGAAGGTGGAAACGTTTTCGAATTGCAGCATTTACGCTTCCCCCAGGTAGGCTTTGATCACTTCAGGATTGTCGCGGATCTGTTCCGGCGTGCCGTCGGCCAGAGGCGTGCCCTGGTTGATCACGACGATGTGGTCGGAAATGCTCATGACCAGTTTCATGTCGTGTTCGATCAGCAGCACGGTGACGTTGTGCTCTTCACGCAGCATGCTGATCAGCGCCTTGAGATCCTCGGTTTCCTTCGGGTTCAGGCCGGCAGCCGGTTCGTCGAGCATGAGGATCCGCGGGCGGGTCATCATGCAACGAGCGATTTCCAGGCGACGTTGCTGACCGTAGGCCAGGGTGCCGGCCGGACGGTTGGCGAATGCCTTGAGGTTGACCTTGTCCAGCCAGTACTCGGCGAACTCCATGGCTTCGCGTTCGCTTTTGCGGAAGCCCGGGGTCTTGAACAGGCCCGCCAGGAAGTTGGTGTTCAGGTGACGGTGCTGGGCGATCAAGAGGTTCTCGACCGCTGTCATGTCCTTGAACAGCCGCACGTTCTGGAAGGTGCGCACCACGCCTTTGAGGGCAATCTTGTGGCCGGGCAGGCCTTCGATCGGCTCGCCGTCCAGCATGATGCTGCCGCCGCTCGGCTTGTAGAAACCGGTCAGGCAGTTGAACACGGTGGTCTTGCCGGCGCCGTTGGGGCCGATCAGTGCCACGACCTGTTTCTCTTTAACGCTCAGGGCTACGCCATTGACGGCCAGCAAGCCGCCGAAGCGCATGCTCAGGTTTTCGACTTTAAGGATCTCGCGGCTCATTTGCGCAGCTCCATGTGAGGACGTTGCATGGGCAGCAGACCTTGAGGACGCCAGATCATCATCAGCACCATCAAGGCGCCGAACATCAACATGCGGTATTCACTGAACTCACGCATCATTTCCGGCAACAGGATCATCACCGTGGCGGCGAGTACGACGCCCAGTTGTGAGCCCATGCCACCCAGCACCACGATGGCGAGGATGGTCGCCGACTCGATGAAGGTGAAGGACTCCGGTGTCACCAGGCCCTGACGCGCGGCGAAGAAGCTGCCGGCGAAACCGGCGAAGCATGCGCCGAGGGTGAAAGCCGAGAGTTTGATGATCGTCGGGTTCAGGCCCAGTGCACGGCAGGCGATTTCGTCTTCACGCAACGCTTCCCATGCGCGGCCCAGGGGCATGCGCAGCAAGCGGTTGATGACGAACAGCGCAAACAGCGCGAGGAACAGCGCGACCAGGTAAAGAAAGATCACCTTGTTGATCGAGTTGTATTCCAGGCCGAAGTACTCGTGGAACGTCTGCAGGCCTTCAGCCGCCTTACGTTCGAAAGTCAGGCCGAAGAACGTCGGTTTCTCGATGTTGCTGATGCCGTTCGGGCCACCGGTGATGTCGGTCAGGTTACGCAGGAACAGACGGATGATTTCGCCGAAGCCCAGGGTCACGATCGCCAGGTAGTCACCGCGCAGACGCAGGACCGGGAAACCGAGCAGGAAGCCGAAAGTGGCCGCCATCAGGCCGGCGATCGGCAGGCAGATCCAGAAGCTCAAGCCGTAGTAGTGCGACAGCAGCGCGTAGCTGTAGGCGCCGACGGCATAGAAACCGACGTAACCGAGGTCGAGCAGGCCAGCCAGGCCGACCACGATGTTCAGGCCCAGGCCGAGCATCACGTAGATCAGTACCAGCGTGGCGATATCCACCGCACCGCGAGAACCGAAGAACGGCCAGACCAGCGCGCCGACGATCAGCGCGATGATGATCCAGCGTTGGGTGGTCGGCAGGGTCAGGAAATTACTGGCCTTGGCCGGCATCACCGGCATGTTCGGCGAGGATTTCCAGGCCGAGCTGATCTGCTGGTCGAACAGCACCCGCAGGAACATCAGTACCGAGCACACGGCGATGGTGATCAGCGTTGCAGTGCTGGTGCCATGGACTTCGAGGTTGATGCCGACAATGGTCAGCTTCAGACCGAGTACCGGGTAGGCAACGGCCCACACCAGCAAGGCGCTGAACAACGCCTGTTTAAGATTCCTAGTCATACTTTTTCAACCTCCGGACGGCCCAACAGGCCGGTAGGCCGGAACAACAACACCAGAACCAATAGGCCGAACGCCACGACGTCCTTGTACTGGTCGCCGAAGATATCGGCACCGAAGGCTTCCGCCACCCCAAGCACGATCCCGCCGAGCATGGCGCCGGGGATGCTACCGATACCGCCCAGTACCGCTGCGGTGAAGGCCTTGAGGCCGACCAGGAAACCGGCGTTCGGGTTGATCACGCCATATTGCATGCTCAGCAGCACGGCCGCGATGGCCGCCAGTGCGGCACCGATGACGAAGGTCAGGGCGATGATGTTGTTGGTGTTGATACCCAGCAGGTTGGCCATCTTGATGTCTTCGGCACAGGCGCGGCAGGCGCGACCCAGGCGAGAGCGGGAGATGAACAGCGTCAGGCCGAGCATGGCGATCAGGGTCACCACGAACACCACGATTTGCATGTAGGAAATCAGCACTTCATGTGCGCCACCTGGCCCGATGGCGAAGTTGCCGGGGATCAGGTTGGGGATGGATTTGTCCTTGGAGTCTTGCGCCAGCAGAACCGTGTTCTGCAGGAAAATCGACATGCCGATGGCGGAAATCAGCGGGATCAGACGGTTGCTGCCGCGCAAGGGGCGGTAGGCGATCCGTTCGATGCTGTAACCGTAGGCACTGGTCACGACGATGGTCGCGAGGAAAGCGGCGGTCATCAACAGCGGAACACTGTCGAGTCCCATCATGGACAGGCCCGCAATGGCGATGAACGCCACGTAGGAACCGATCATGTACACCTCGCCGTGAGCGAAGTTGATCATTCCAATGATGCCGTAAACCATCGTATAGCCGATGGCGATCAGGGCATACGTGCTGCCAATGGTCAGACCATTAACCAGCTGTTGGAAGAAGTGATAGATGTCAGGCATTACAGCGCTCCTAAAAACCTGATACGCATTTCACTGGTGGAGTCATTTTCCCGCTCGAGCCCCGTGGATCTGCATCCACTTCGAACGCGAGGTTTGCCAGCGAACCGCTGATGACGGTTTTGAGATTTTCAGGTGGGGAGACTGGCGGATCACGCCAGCGCGGCCCAATACGTTCGTAAAACAAAGCCCACGGCACGCCGTGGGCTTTATTGGCAGTCAGTCAGGCAACGCCTTACTGAGGCTTGGCTTCAGTTTTTGGTTTGCCGAAGTGCCACTCGTAAACCACAAATTTGAAGTCTTTCAGGTCGCCCTTGTCGTCGAAGCTCAGGTCGCCGGTAGGAGTCTTGAAGGTGCCTTTGTGGATGGCTTCAGCCACTTTGGCGGAGTCTTCGGACTTGGCAGCCTTGATACCTTCGGCGATCACTTCCACAGCCGAGTAGGCCGGGAACACGAACGGACCGCTCGGGTCTTCTTTCTTCGCTTTGAACGCGTCAGCCAGAGCAACGTTGGCTGGATCCTGGTCGAAGGATTTCGGCAGGGTTACCAGCAGGCCTTCGGAAGCTTCCTTGGCGATCTGCGAAATGGAGTCGTTACCCACGCCTTCCGGACCCATGAACTTGGCTTTCAGGCCTTTTTCCTGGGATTGACGCAGGATCAGGCCCAGCTCCGGGTGGTAGCCGCCGTAGTAGACGAAGTCGACGTTGGCTTGCTTGAGCTTGGAGACCATCGAAGAGAAGTCTTTGTCGCCGGCGTTGATGCCTTCGAACACGGCAACCTTGACGCCTTTGCCTTCCAGGGTTTTCTTCACGGCGGTGGCGATGCCTTCACCGTATTGCTGTTTGTCGTGCAGGACAGCAACGATTTTCGGTTTTACGTGATCGGCGATGTAGTTACCGGCGGCAGGGCCCTGGGCGCTGTCCAGACCGATGGTGCGGAACACCATTTTGTAACCACGAGCGGTGATGTCCGGGCTGGTGGCAGCCGGGGTGATCATGATCACGCCTTCGTCTTCGTAGATGTCCGAAGCCGGTTGAGTGGAGCTGGAGCACAGGTGACCGACTACGAACTTGACGCCGTCGTTGACGACCTTGTTCGCAACAGCCACAGCTTGTTTTGGATCACAGGCGTCATCGTATTCAACGGCTTCGAGTTTCTTGCCGTCTACGCCGCCCTTGGCGTTGATCTGTTCGATGGCCATTTTGGCGCCACTGAACTGCATGTCGCCGTATTGGGCTACAGGGCCGGTTTTAGGGCCGGCGATGCCGATCTTGATGGTGTCAGCTGCGAACGAATGGCTGGCAACCCCGGCCAGAACCATAGCGGCAAACAGTTTGGAAATCTGCTTAGTAGCCTTAGTCATAGTGCTCCACTCTTACTGTTGTAGTTTTTATAGTCCTGGCGCCGTAGCAGCAGAACCGGGTCAGATATCTTCGATATCCTCCGGAAAATGCCCCCGGCAACTGTACCGGTACAGTGTAGAGCGCCGATTGTCAGCCTGGGAAGGCAGCGCCGGGGGGCAAAATCAGGGGGTGTCGCTTTTTTGAAAGAAAAAGACAGAATTGCGGCGGGGGTTTCAGCTGAAATATCAGCAATCCTTGGCTTTCCTGCAGTTTTCAATCGGTGACTCAATTGCATCCGGGTTTTTCTGCCAGACCACCAACGTTATCATCCACGTCGATTTCTTTTCCGGACAGGACCCATGACTCAAGAACCTAGCACCCTCTATGCCAAGCTGCTTGGTGAAACCGCATCTATTTCCTGGAAAGAGCTGGAGCCGTTCTTCGCCAAGGGTGCCCTATTGTGGGTCGATCCCGGTCTGGATTTGATCGCGGTGGCCGAAGCTGTAGCGACGGATGAAGGCGAGAAAGTGGCTGCCTGGCTGGCCGCCGACACGGTCGCCAAGCTGTCTGAAACGCGGGCGCTGGATCTTTTCGAACGCGATCCGGAGTTGTGGGCAGTGGTGGTTTCGCCGTGGATTCTGATCCAGGAAAGGGCGACGAAGTGAAGTTGCGCACCGAATGAGTGCGTCGCTTCGCCGGGGAAAAGTGTGTAGCCGAGTAGCGTGATGGCATGTTGCCGTAGAGAAAGGCCACAGGCGGAGTTGGCATAACGGTGACGTAAACGTAACGGGCACAGTTTATTGAGCAGCCGATGGGCTGCTTAATTGTTTCTGGATGTTGGAATTGGGGGCTGTTCAGGCTGGGGGTTGTGGGTTTGTGTACATATCCATTGCTGCGGTAACGGCGGCTATTGGTTTCGCCCTTACGGCGAGTCACTTGGAAAAGCCCCAAGTAACCAAGGGCTCTTGCCCCTTTCGTCCGGTGCCTCGCCCAGGCTCGGCATACCCTCGCTCCGGTCCTGCTCCGTGGGCCCGCCGCCATCGGCCATCCATGGCCGGGGGCGGCTAACCCGGCATCCATGCCGGGTTGCCCACTGCGCAGAACCTCCACTCGGCCTCCCCATGGGGCAAGCAGATCAAGATCAAAAGCCAGATCAACAGCACGCGAGGCGGCCTGATAGCCGACCTGGTTCTTTGGTGGTCCGCGTTGGCCTTCTTTGTTTCCTACACTCATTCCGGACTTGTACACCAATCCCCTGTAGGAGCCGGCTTGCTGGCGATAGCGTTCGTTCAGGCGATAAATGTGTCGACTGACCCACCGCCATCGCCAGCAAGCCGGCTCCTACAGGGATTGGTTCACACGGTCAAAATGGTAGGAGCCAGCTTGCTGGCGATGGACGTTAACGATGACGCGGGCTGCCTGAATGAATGCGTTGCCGGGGCGTTTTTCGCGAGCAGGCTCGCTCCTACATGGGATCGGCGTCAGCACGGTCAAACAAGCGCAGCGCGCCCGCTTGACGCCTCGGTCGGCCCAGAGGCCGCTTCGATTTTGATTTTGATTTTGATCGCAGGCGCCCCGTTAACCACGCTGGCCGAACGCAGGCATTGCGCAGCGGGGAAACCGGCAAGGATGCCGGTTTAGCCGCGCTGGGCCAGGGATGGCCCATCGCGGCGACCCGCGGAGCAATGCCGGAGTGAGGGCACACTGAGCCTAGGCGAGGTGCCAAGTGGTGGGGCAAGAGCGTTTGGTTACTTGGCGCTTTTCCAAGTAACTCGCCGTAAGGGCGAAACCAATATCAGCCATCACCCAAAAAACGGATATGCCCCCCAAGCTTGAATCTAAAAGCCTGAGGAGCGGCATCAGATCAGACGGTAAACGTCTTCCCCGTATGGTTATTAAGCGAAATAACCTTGGTCTTGCCAATCCGGTGACGGTAGATCTCGCGCAGGTACTTGATCGCCTTCTTCACGCAATCGCGCGACAGGCGAATGTCATTGATCGAGACAAATTTTTCCTTGTCGTTGATCAGCTCACGGTACTTCTTCTCGTACATCGGTTTGATCGCATACCAGTTGGTATCGAGGATCTTCGCCGGGTTCTCGAACTCGTTCAGCAAGTCATCGATCAGCTCTTCGTTGAAGTCTTCGTTGATGATGAAGTCGAGGATCGAGTTATCCAGCGTGTCGTCGAAGCGGTACGGGTTTTTCGCGAAGCAGCGCTTGATGAAGGCCACGATCAGCGTCAGGAAGTCGTCCGACAGGCACGGGCTCTTGGCGATCAAGGTGGTCAGCGACAAGTTGGCCGACGCGCCGATCACCAGCGCATAACGCTTGAGCGTGGTGTTCGGGAACAGGCTGTTGAGGTGAGTCTTCAACCGGTTCAGGTCCATGTACGACAGCTTGTAGTCTTTCGGCAGCGAAACAATCGACACCACCGACGAGCAGTTCTTGAAGAAGTGCAGGTCGTGCAACGCGGCCGCGTCGTAACCGGAATTCTTGTACTGCTCCAGCGAGGCGCGATAGCGCTTGGACTCGATGGGCAGCAGGCTGATGCCTTCAATGGCCTGGGTCACTTTGTTGAAGTGCGGCAGGTCGATGGAGCGGAAGAACAGGTCATCGATGTTCAGGCGCTGCGGCTCTTTCTCGAACACCTTGAACTTGTCACTGCTTGGCGGCGGCGTTTCCGGCACTACCGATTCGGCGTAGGCAATCGCCACCGGGCCGGCCAGGCTCATGAACAGGTCGTTGGCGTCGAGGCGAATGGTTTCGCCGATGTCGATGCCGGCGCGACGGAAATAGTTCTGGTCGTAGTCAGTCGTGACCGCCTGCGCCGTCAGAATGTTGAAGATCTGCTGCGAGATGTATTGGTTGGCGTGCTTTTCCATCGCGTTGACGTCGATGTTCTGGATGTTGCCGTCATCGCTTTCTTCGGCATAACGCATGATGTCGTTGGAAATCAGCATCATCGCGTTCCATGGGCGGATACGGCCCATGACGCTGGCTTCGCTGCTGTCTTCGTTGGCGAAGTTGTAGGAGAAGTCCCATTCTTCCGAGAGGTATTTGCACAACAGGCGACCGGCGTTGATGTGCAGCGCCTCGGACATTTCACTGCGGTGATCGGAAATGTTCGGCAGTACGCAGATGCCGCTGGTGAAGATCGGTTCGAAGACGAAGGAATGACCGCTTTTGCCGTCGTGCTCGTCCATCGGCTTGGTGTCGAACGTCTTGTTCATGTACGAGTGCTGCTGGGCGAGGCCGAATTCCGAAGCCATGCCCGAACCGGTACCGCCGCCGGCGCTGAAGATCGAGAAGTACAGGCGCGACTGGTTGGCCTTGATGCCGCAGCTGTCGATCAAGTACGAGTGAATCATTTTCCAGTCGGGACTGGAGAAACGCTGGGTGTCCTTGTTCAGGATGATCTTGGCCAGGTACTGACCGAGGATCGGCGCGTTACCGGCGCCACCGGCGTGGACTTCCGACAAGTCCATGATCTTCATTTTGCTGTAGTCGCGCAGGAAGCCGCTTTTTTCGCCCTTGCGCGAGAAACGGATGCGACCGGCGATGTCTTTGTCGAGGTCGCCGAGCATCACCAGCGGTTCGACCAGGAACACCGGCTTGGTGGCCTTGTTCGGGCCCAGGCGCAGGTTGTTGCGGATCCACTGGGCCGGGCTGTAACCCTTTTCCGCGTAGCGCTTGTCCGGCGACAGGCGATCTTCGTTGTTGAATTCGTTGAGGTAGAACTTGCGGGCGTTGTACACCAGCTCTGCGACGTCCAGCGCGATGTTCGAGCCGCAGCGACCGAGGCCGATCAGGCACACCGACGGGAATTCCTGGTCGTTGTGCTGTTCGTTATCGCCTTCCAGGTGCGGCGGGCGCGGGAACACCATGTCGCGCAGGCCGTCGAGGTTATCGAGGATGCGGTCGGTATTGGTCTCGGTGAAGTACAGGTATTGCTGAGTCGCCAACGGGCGCGAGGGGCTCAATGGCTTCGACGGCGTGGGGCTGTTCGCCGCGGGGCTCAGCGTCAGATCGGATATCGCAGTGGCCGGATTGTTTTTAGAAGTCATTGTGCGCCATGTACCTGGGCTGGTTGGCTGGACGACTACGTGTCGTCAAGCCATCACGGATGGGTTCTCGCGTCTTTTTTCAGCGCGTATTGGGCCCAAGCGTCAGGGACTGGGCCTGAACATCACTCGGGGGAATCCTTTCCTTAGTCATGATGAATCGGCCAATATTTGGCGATCTTTAATGAAAAAGGAGGCCAAATGATGTCAACCCTACCTTCGTTGGGTTTTGCCGGTATCGGCCTGATGGGGCTGCCGATGTGCCGGCGCCTGCTGGCTGCGGGGTTTTCGCTGACCGTATGGAACCGTAATCCGGCCAAATGTGCGCCCTTGGTCGAGGCGGGCGCGCGACAAGTTGCCACGCCTGCCGAGCTGTGTCGGCACGCCGATGTGCTGATGTTGTGCCTGGCCGACACGGCCGTGGTGCGCGAGGTGGTGTTTGGCCCGGGCGGAGTGGCCGAAGGTGGGAAAAGCGGCCAGTTGCTGGTGGATTTTTCCAGCCTGGAACCCACCGCGACGCGGGAAATGTCGGCGCAGTTGGCCAGCCAGACCGGCATGCGCTGGCTGGACGCTCCGGTGTCCGGGGGCGTTATCGGCGCCGAGGCCGGGAGCCTGGCGATCATGGTGGGCGGCGAAGCGGCGGACCTTGAGCGTGTCAGGCCTGTTCTGCTCAGCCTCGGCCAGCGTGTCACTCATATGGGCGCGGTCGGGGCGGGGCAGGTGACCAAGGCCTGCAATCAGATGATCGTTGCCTGTAACGCTCTGGTCATCGCCGAAGTCGTGGCGCTGGCCGAACGTTCCGGTGTGCAGGCCAGCCTGATTGCTGAAGCGTTGGCCGGTGGGTTTGCCGATTCAAAACCGTTGCAGATCCTCGCCCCGCAAATGGCCGAAAGCCGTTTTGAACCGGTCAAATGGCACGTGCGCACGCTGCTCAAGGACCTCGATACCGCGGTGAAATTTTCCCGTGAGCAAGGTTCGGCCACGCCCGTCAGCGGATTGGCCGCACAATTGATGCGGTTGCATGGTAGCCAGGGATTCCTGGAAAAAGATCCGTCGACCCTGGTGCAGTTGTACCGCGAACCGGACTCAGCGGACTGATCGTGTGCCCGTGTTTGCGCTGGTTGATTTCACTCAGCACCGGACGCAGTTCCGCCAGCGGAACCGGGCGACTGAGCAGGTAACCCTGGACGAAATCGCAGCCGTTGCGCTGGAGAAACTCGTATTGCTCAAGGGTTTCGACGCCTTCGGTGATCACCTGCAAATGCAGGGTGTGAGCCATGACGATAATCGCCTGAACGATTTCCATGTCCTGAGTCGACTTGGGAATGTCCTGGATGAACGAGCGATCGATCTTCAGCGAGTTGAGCGGCAGGCGCTTGAGGTAGGCGAGGGAGGAATAACCGGTGCCGAATTCGTCGATCGACAGCGACACGCCGAGGGCGCGAATCTGGCGCAACAACACCAGCGAATTGGCGATGTTGACCATCAGCGCGTTCTCGGTCACTTCCAGTTCCAGTCGCTGCGGCGCCACTCCGGCAATCCGCAACGCGTGTTCGATTTCATCGGCGAGGTCTTCGCGCGCCAGGTTCAGCGGCGAGCAGTTGACGGCGATGTGCAGTTCTTCGCAGCCCTGACGTGACAACTCGCTCAGGTCCTCGCAGGCTTTGCGCAGAACCCAATTGTCCAGCTCGGCAATCAACCCGTTGGCCTCGGCGATGGCAACGAAGCGGTCCGGGGTCAGCAGCCCGTGAACCGGATGTTGCCAGCGGACCAGCGCTTCCAGCTTGCTGACCTGTGCGGTTTGCAAGTCGAAAATCGGTTGGTAATGCAGGATCAGCCCGGTGTTTTCATGCAGGGCGTGGCGCAGTTCCTCTTCGAGTTGCAGCTCCAGCGTGGCTCGGGTTTTCAGGTTCGGGCTGAAGAAATTCAGGCCGTTGCGACCGCCGCCCTTGGACTGGTACAGCGCCAGGTCGGCGTGTTTCAGCAATTCCTCGCAGGTGGTGCCATCCTCCGGAAACAGGCTGATACCGATGCTGGTGGTCATGACCATGCGCCGCCCGGACAGCTCGATCGGTTCCTTCATCTTCAGCATGATGCGCTGGGCCATGGCCCGTGCTTCCTCGCGTTCACGCAGGCTGATGAGGAGGCAGAACTCGTCACCACCGAAACGCGCCACCACATCGTCGTGACTGCGTACCGACCCCTTGATGTGCTGGGCCAGGACTTTGAGCAATTCGTCGCCGGCGTCATGGCCGAGGCTGTCGTTGATCCGCTTGAAGTGGTCGATGTCCAGAAACATCACCGCGAGCATGCCGCCTTCATTGGTTTTCTGGAGCAGCTTCTCGGCGAAGATCTGGTTGAAGCCACGGCGGTTGATCAGGTTGGTCAGGGCGTCATAGTTCGCCACTTCTTGCAGCGACATGCGCGCCTGATCCAGTTGGCCGAGCAGCGTGTTGACCCGTTGCAGGTCGTGTTCCTTGTGTTGCAGTTTCTTGTCCGCCAGTGCTGCGCTGATGCTGCTGCCGATGATCAGCAGCGTGATGACCGCCACCGTCAGCCCCAGTTGCAGGTGATTGTTGTCGCCGGGCAACGTCAGCGGGCTGCCGGTCGGCAGCACCAGGCTGAAGGCGGCCATGCCGGTGAAATGCATGCTGATAATGCCCGCCCCGAGCACCAGGCTGGCGCTGAATTTGACCAATTGATGGAGCAGGCCAGAGCCTTCGCGCAATCGACTCGACAGCAACAGTGCCGCGAGGCTGGCGCCAATGGCGATGACGATGGAAAGGATGAACAGCACCGGTTGGTAATACGTCATCGCATTCGAACGCATCGCCGCCATGCCCACGTAATGCATGGTCGCGATGCCCAGGCCAATGCAAATGGCCGCCTGGATGTACTGCCGGATGCTCAGGTGAGGATGACTGAGGGTGTGCATCGCCAGCCACGAGGCGAACAGGGCAATCAGCAGGGAGGCAAGGGTGACGGGCAGTTCGTATTGAATTTCGACCGGCGCCTGAAACGCCAGCATGCCGATGAAATGCATGGCCCAGATGCCGCCTGCCAGGCATCCGGCGCCGATCCAGCGCCACAGCCGTTGTGAAGCCGGATTTTCCGAATGCCTGACCCGTTCGGCCATGTCCAGCGTGGCGAAGCCGCCCACACAGGCGACCAGATAGGCCAGCAGCACCAGAAAAGGATCATGTGTGCAATTGAGGACAACTTGCCCGTTCGCGGTCAGCTCGGTAAAAAAATGCAAACCAAGCCACTCCATAGCATGCCCCGTCTTGTCCCGGCCCGCGCCATGCACGCTGGCGAATGCTTTGGAGTATAGAAGTCATACAAAGAGCGCAAGCCGTAGTGGCACATTGGTAGCAATCATTTTGGAATGAGCATTAGAGCGTTTGGACATAAATTGATGCACGAGCAGTGCTGTGTTCCATGGGGGGATATCAGCTTTACGAATAATTACAGACAGCTTGGGCGGGCCTGACTAGATTGCAGGTTCCGGGGACAGTGATGCCCCAAAAACAATAAAAAGAGACGGACCCATGCAGAACTCGACCCAAGCGGCGAATGCCTGGCGCATTCTGTTCCTGCTGTTCCTGGCCAATCTGTTCAATTTCTTCGATCGCACCATTCCGGCCATCATCATTGAGCCGATCCGAATGGAATGGCACCTCAGCGACTTTCAACTGGGAATCATCGGTACCGCTTTCACCATTGTCTATGCGATTGCCGGACTGCCGCTGGGGCGGATGGCCGATACCGGTTCGCGCGCCAAGTTGATGGGTTGGGGGCTGGCGGCCTGGAGCGGGCTGACAGCGGTCAACGGGCTGGTGGGCAGTTTCTGGAGTTTCCTGATCGTGCGCATGGGCATCGGCATTGGTGAGGCCAGTTACGCACCTGCCGCCAACTCGCTGATCGGCGACCTGTTCCCGGCCCACCGCCGTGCGCGTGCGATGGGCATTTTCATGCTGGGGCTGCCGTTGGGCCTGCTGCTGGCTTTCTTCACCATCGGCTGGATGGTCAAGGCGTTCGACAGCTGGCGCGCGCCGTTCTTCATCGCGGCGGTGCCGGGGCTGATCCTGGCGGTCTTCATGTTTTTCATCAAGGAACCGAAACGCGGCGCAGCGGAAAGTGTGCAGGTCTCGCAGGAGCGTGTGGACCGGCCGATCCGCCGGGTGCTGGCGGTGCCGACCTTTCTGTGGCTGGTGATGGCGGGGCTGTGTTTCAACTTCGCGACCTATGCCTGCAACTCCTTCCTGGTACCGATGCTGCAACGCTACTTCCTGATGCCATTGCACGAAGCAGCGGTGGCGACCGGTGTGATCGTCGGTGTGACGGGGCTGTTCGGCCTGACGTTGGGCGGCTGGGTCGCAGACAAGATTCACCAGCGGGTGGCCAATGGGCGGCTGCTGTTTGCGGCGTTCAGCCTGATCGTTTCGACGGTGTGCACCGCGTGGGCGTTGCATGCCGGGCGGATCGAGATCGGGGTGTTCGTGGCGGTGTTCAGTCTGGGCTGGTTGTTTGCCTACAACTTCTACACCTGCGTTTACACGGCCATTCAGGACGTGGTCGAGCCACGCCTGCGGGCCACGGCGATGGCGTTGTTCTTTGCCGGGCTGTATTTGCTGGGTGGCGGATTGGGGCCGGTGGTGGTGGGCGGTTTGTCCGATCACTTTGCGCACACGGCGATGCTGGCGGCCGGTGCCGAACAGATGACCGAAGCGTTCAAGGCTGTTGGCCTGCATGACGCGATGTACCTGATTCCGGTGGCGCTGTTCTTTACGATGGTGTTCCTGTTCATGGCGTCGCGGTGTTTTGTGCGGGATGCGAAGCGGATGAAGGAAGGCTTGGTGGCGGTGGTTGAGCCGCAGATCCCGGCGGTCACCGCTTAAAAAACTGGAATAGAAGACCTGTAGGAGCCGGCTTGCTGGCGATGGACTCGAATACGCCGTGGTGAACCAGTCAGTACGCGTTATCGTTAACGACCATCGCCAGCAAGCCGGCTCCTACAGGGATTGTCTGGTTTTTCCGAGGCAAAAAAAGGCCCGCATCGCTGCGGGCCTTTTTCATTGCGCGAGGTAGAGCAGGGGGCGATTAGCCCGCCACCAACACCCGAATCGCTTCCAGTCGCAGCGCAGCCTTATCGAGCATCGCCAGACCTTGTTCACGCTGTTTACGCAGGGCAACCAGTTCGCTGTCGCGTACGGTCGGGTTGACCGCTTGCAACGCGGTCAGGCGCGCCAGTTCTTCATCGGTATCAGCCGCAAGACGACGTTGCGCCTCAGCCACGCGCTCGGCGTGACGCGGGAAGATTTTCTCTTCGCCGGCGTTGATTCGTGGCGTCAGCTGATCACGCTGGGCCTGGATGAACTTGTTGGCGCTGGCACGTGGCACGCTTTCCAGTTGATCGTTCAGGGTCTCGAACGACACCCGGGCCGACAGGTCGTTGCCATTGGCATCGAGCAGGCAGCGCAGTGCGGCCGGCGGCAGGTAACGACCCAGTTGCAGCGAACGCGGTGCAACCACTTCGCTGACGTAGAGCAGTTCCAGCAACACGGTGCCCGGTTTCAGCGCCTTGTTCTTGATCAGCGCCACAGCGGTGTTGCCCATCGAACCGGACAGCACCAGGTCCATGCCGCCTTGCACCATCGGGTGTTCCCAGGTGATGAACTGCATGTCTTCGCGAGACAGCGCCTGGTTGCGGTCGTAAGTGATGGTCACGCCTTCGTCGTCGCCCAGCGGGAAGCTGGCGTCGAGCATTTTTTCGCTCGGCTTGAGGATCAGGGCGTTTTCCGAGTGGTCTTCGCTGTCGATGCCAAAGGCGTCGAACAGGGTTTCCATGTAGATCGGCAGCGTGAACTGATCGTCTTGCTCGAGGATGTCCTCGACCAGTGCATCACCTTCGCCAGCGCCGCCGGAATTGAGTTCCAGCAAGCGGTCGCGGCCAGTGTGCAGCTCGGCTTCCAGGCGCTCACGCTCGGCGCGGGCCTCGTCGATCAGCGTTTGCCACTCGCCGTCGTCGGCATTTTCCAGCAGCGGCAGCAGGCGCGGGCCGAACTGATGCTGCAAGGCGTTGCCGGTCGGGCAGGTGTTGAGGAACGCGTTCAACGCTTCGTGGTACCACTGGAACAAGCGCTCTTGCGGGCTGGTTTCGAGGTACGGCACGTGCAGTTCGATGATGTGCTTCTGGCCGATCCGGTCGAGACGACCGATCCGCTGCTCCAGCAGGTCCGGGTGCGACGGCAGATCGAACAGCACCAGGTGGTGCGAGAACTGGAAGTTGCGACCTTCACTGCCGATTTCCGAGCAGATCAGCACTTGCGCGCCAAATTCTTCATCGGCGAAGTAGGCGGCGGCGCGGTCACGCTCAAGGATGTTCATGCCTTCGTGGAACACCGTCGCAGGAATACCGGAACGCACGCGCAGGGCGTCTTCCAGGTCCATGGCGGTTTCGGCGTGGGCGCAGATCACCAGCACTTTGGTGCGCTTGAGCATTTTCAGCTGGTCGATCAGCCACTCGACGCGCGGGTCGAATTTCCACCAGCGTTCTTCTTCGTTGGCGTCCGGCTGGGCCTGGAAGCTGACTTCCGGGTACAGCTCGGCGTGATCGCCCAGCGGCAGTTCGAGGTATTCGTCGGGGCACGGCAGCGGGTACGGGTGCAGTTTGCGTTCCGGGAAACCCTGCACCGCGGCGCGGGTGTTGCGGAACAGCACGCGGCCAGTGCCGTGGCGGTCGAGCAGTTCGCGGACCAGACGGGCACTGGCTTCGGTGTCGCCATCATTGACGGCGGTCAGCAGCGCTTCGCCTTCGTTGCCGAGGAAACCGTGAATGGTCTTGTGCGCTTCAGGCGACAGGCGCCCCTTGTCCAGCAGCTCCTGAACGGCTTCGGCCACCGGGCGATAGTTCTCGCTCTCGGCGCGGAAGGCGTGCAGGTCATGGAAACGGTTCGGGTCGAGCAGGCGCAGACGTGCGAAGTGGCTGTCCTGACCCAGTTGTTCCGGGGTGGCGGTCAGCAGCAATACGCCGGGAATGACTTCGGCCAACTGTTCGACCAGCGAGTACTCAGGGCTGGCCTTGTCTTCGTGCCACACCAGGTGGTGGGCTTCGTCGACGACCATCAAGTCCCAACCGGCGGCGAACAGCGCGTCCTGGGCCTTTTCGTCTTCCACCAGCCATTCCAGAGCGACCAGCGCAAGCTGGGTGTCCTCGAACGGGTTGGCGGCATCGCTTTCGATGAAGCGTTCTTCGTCGAACAGCGCGACTTGCAGGTTGAAGCGGCGGCGCATTTCCACCAGCCACTGGTGCTGCAGGTTTTCCGGCACCAGGATCAGAACGCGGTTGGCGCGGCCCGAGAGCAGTTGGCGATGGATCACCAGACCGGCTTCGATGGTTTTGCCCAGGCCCACTTCGTCTGCCAGCAATACCCGCGGCGCAATGCGGTCGGCGACTTCACGGGCGATGTGCAACTGGTGCGCGATCGGTTGCGCACGCACGCCGCCCAGACCCCAGAGCGAGGATTGCAACTGGCGGCTGGTATGTTCCAGGGTGTTGTAGCGCAGGGAGAACCAGGCCAGCGGGTCGATCTGCCCGGCGAACAAACGGTCGCTGGCCAGTCGGAACTGAATGAAGTTCGACAGCTGGGTTTCCGGCAGGGTGACCACTTCGTTCTGCGCGTTGAGGCCGTGGTAGATCAGCAGGCCGTCGATGTCGTCGACTTCCTGTACGGTCAGTTTCCAGCCTTCGAAGTGAATGATCGAATCGCCCGGCGAAAAACGCACGCGGGTGAGGGGCGCATTCCGTAGCGCGTACTGGCGAGTCTCGCCAGTGGCCGGATAGAGCACGGTCAACAAGCGGCCGTCCTGTGCCAGAACGGTGCCTAAACCCAGCTCGGCTTCGCTGTCACTGATCCAGCGTTGCCCCGGTTGATACTGCTGCGCCATGCTGCCTGACTCCCACCTTGAAAAAGCGGGCTATCTTAACGGAATGAGGGCTTCAGGGCCAAAGGACTCTCAGAAAAACTCACAGTCTTACGTTAGTTCACCGCTTGAGACGTGTGCGGGCCGGGGCACTTGTTAGTGCCAATCCGGTCACAGTTTGCGACCGATGGCTCAAGTCGCCATCCCCGCAGCCGACAGCCTGCTGACAGGAGACAAATAATTATGCTGCCACCGATGCTCCCCTTGAGTGCCGTGCCGATCACTTCACAGCACGACCCGATCCGCCAGCGCCCGGATATTCCGCCTGTTGTGCCGGTGCAGGAAAGCTCCAACGAAAGCACGATCGACCTGCAACAGCGCGATCCGGAAGAGGCGGCGTTTCAGCTGCGCGAGGAACAGCGCCGCAAGCAGGAAAAAGAACGCCGTCGCCGTGAAGCCGATGAAGATCCTGAAGAGCACCTGGCCATTCCCGGCACTGAGCTCAACGCGGATAACACCGTGCCGGTCGCGCCATTGATGGACGACGAGCCGCGTCAGGGGTTGTGGGTCGACATTCAGATTTAGTCCTTGATGAGGGAAAGTTCGTTGAGGGCGTCGAGCAGTACATCCATTTCTTCTTCGGTATTGAGGTAACTGACGGCAATCCGCGCGATGCTGTCCAGCCCTCGGGCCTGCATATCCAGCGGCGTATAGGCCACGCCATTGGCGCCGATGTTGATTCCTCGTTGCGCCAGCCGCTGCTTCAATTCAACGTTGTCCCAACCCTTGAGCGTGAAGGCGACCAAGCCTGATTGCTGATTCGCCGGCCCCAGGTTGTGTAGCGTCAGCCCGCTGACCGACTCAAGGCGTTCGCGCAGTTGCCCGCTCAAGCCCTCGATCCGCTGGCGAATCCGGGTTGCACCCAAGTGGTTGAACTCCTCCAGCGCATTGGCCAGTCCGGCCAGCAAAGCCACCGACACTTCACTGGTTTCAAACCGCCGCGCATCGTCACGCACCGAGAAACCTTCGCCGTTCCATGGCGCGGAAAGCACGTCCAGATGGCCGGGCACGAGCCGTTCGAGAAACCCCGGTTTGATGTACATCAGCGCCGTTCCGCGCGGGCCACGGAGGAATTTTCGCCCGGCGCCCTTGAGCACATCGCAGTTCAACGCCTGCACGTCGCAGGGCAATTGCCCCAGCGCCTGGCCGGCGTCGATGAAGTAGGGAATGCCATGCTGACGCGCCACGGCGCCAATGGCCTCGGCCGGGTTGATCAGGCCGCCGTTGGCCGGCAGCCAGGTCAGTGCGATCAGCTTCACCTTCGGGTCGATCATCTGCTGGAGGGCGGACACGGACACGGCACCCGTCTCATCGCAGGGAATCACCTCCAGCCGCGCCCCGGCGCTGACGGCCCGAGCGATGCAGGCCAGATTGCCGCCCCATTCATGGCGCCCGACCAGAATCCGCTCGCCGTCCTGCCACGGCCCCAATGCATTGAATGCCATGCCCCAGGCAGCCGAACCGCTGCTGGCGAACGCGATGTTTTCAGTGTTTGCATTGAGCAGCAGGGCCGCCGCACTGCGAGCGCGGGCCTGCACGCTCTGGTCGGCGGCCTCCATGGGGCCGCAGAGGGCTTCGAGTCGCAGTTGCTCGATGATCGCGTCGAGGGTGGCCTGGCTCGGCAACGAGGCGCCGGCGTGGTTGAAGTGAATCACGCTGGCGCACCCCGGCGTCGCCGCTCGCAAACGCTCCACTTCGTCGAGGTTCATGGACGCAGCTCGAAAATAGCGTCGATTTCCACGGCCACGCCGCCGGGCAGGCTCGATACGCCGACAGCCGTGCGCACATGCCGGCCTTTATCGCCGAGGGCATTGACCAACAGGTTGGACGCGCCATTGGCGACCGCACCTTGACGCGCAAAATCCGCGGCGCTGGCGATGAACACGCCGAGACGGATGATGCGCACCAGTTTCGATAGGTCATCGCCGAGTGCATCGCTCAATTGTGCGAGCAGCCCCAGCGCGGCAAGTTCGGCGGCGTTGGCGCCTTCTTCATCGGAGATCGACTCTCCCAATCGGCCGATGAATGCCGGTTTGCCGTCCAGTAACGGAATCTGCCCGGAAATGAACAACTGGTTCTGGCTGACCACGTGGTTGACGTAATTGGCGATGGGCTGGCTCGGTGTCGGCAGGCTCAGGCCAAGTTGCTGGACACGGTGGGCGAGTGAGTCGGTCATGGTGAATCCTCCTGAATGAAGGCTTCAGCATGTTGGCGGACGGGGAGCGCGACAAACGGATAGATTTAATCCGACGTATTTAAATAACTCATGCGTAGATCGAATGTGGGAGTGGGCTTGGCCCGGGCGGCGTTCCTGTAGGAGCCGGCTTGCCAGCGATGGCGATTCTGAAAACGCCATCGCCGGCAAGCCGGCTCCTACAAAGGCCCGCCACCCGGACCAAGCCCGCTCCCACAATTTTGAACTTCAGTCGTCGTGAGATTTTTGCGCGATGTTGGCCATCTCATTCAGCCATTCGCTAAAGCATTGTGCCGCGTGGCTCGGCGGGCGCTCGGGCGTGACCAGCCAATACCCGATATCGCTAATGAACGGCGGGGTGGCGAAGGCTTCTACCAACGAGCCGTCCTTGAGCCGGCGCTCGATCAGGTGATGACGCCCCATGGCGATACCTTGGCCGGCCACGGCGGCTTCGACGACGATGTTGTAGTCGTGGAGCATGACGCTGGGGCAATGGCTGAGGTCGATGGCGTTGTGCGTGCTCCAGTCGATCCACTCGAACGGCTGGTGCGACTTGGCCATGAGCAGCGGGCCTTGGTCGGTGCCCTTGGCCTTGAACGCCGGGCTGCAGACCGGGGTCAGTGTTTCCACCATAAAGCGCCGGGCCTGGACTTTCGGCCAGCCACCTTTGCCGTAGCGGATGGCCAGGTCGACTTCGCCGCCGCCGACGTCGGCCAGTTGCACCGAGGGCAGGAGTTCGACATGAATGTGCGGGTGGCGCGCGTTGAAACTGGCCAGGCGCGGCGCCAGCCACAGGGTGGCGAACGAGGCGAGCAGGCCAATGCGCAGGGTGCTTTCCTGGTGCTCATTGCCCCGCAGTTCACGGGTGGCGAGGGCGATGGAGGCGAGGGCCGGTTGAATCTGCCGGTAGTAGGCTGCACCGGCTGGCGTCAGATCGATGGCCCGGGTGCGGCGGATAAACAGCCGCTGGTTGAGGAACTGTTCCAGTTTCTGCACTTGATGGCTGATCGCACTTTGGGTCACCGACAATTCATCGGCGGCCTTGATGAAACTCAAATGACGCGCCACGGCCTCGAAGGCGCGCAGGGCCATCAAGGGAGGCAGATCCTGGTGCAGTTCCACGGCGCGGGTCCTTTGGGTCCATCGCAAAGTCGCGATTGTGCGTTGAAAAAACGCCGTGAGCACATACTTTGTTAAGCCGCTGTTACGCAGGCGACTGGTCAGCGCGGGCGCCAGACCGCATTATTGGCGCAATCCTGCCGAGCGATGTGGCAGTTGAACTTCATTTCACACGATGCACTGAAGACCATGAGCCAAGACGACAAACTGATCGACCTCAATTCCGAACGCGCCAAGCGTGTTCATGACCTCAACGAAAAACGCCTGAACGAAGTGCGCCAGGCATTCGAGCAGGCAATGCCGTTGGGCAAAGCGAAGAAGAAGCCGAAGAACAAGCCGAAAAAGCGTTAAACCCCTCGCATCCGTTGATGCAGATCAGTTTTCTCCCTCCTTTGCGCCCAGTCTCGGGCGATATTGATCCCGGTCAATTTCCTCTCCTGCCCGATTGGTTAACTTAGCCCCATCGCAACAGGGCAAGTGCAGGAGGCCAGTCATGTTTTTCGACAACGTGGTGATCGCCGGAGTGCTGACAGTCGGCCTCATGGTTCTGTTTTTCGCAGGGTTTGGATTTTTTATCTGGAAAGATTCGCACAAACGGAAAAAACCGTAGGTCTTTCTGGATGCAATGAGCACGCAAGGCATTTTGGGCAACTTCGGTTGCCCTTTTTTTTGCCTGCGGAAATCTGGTTGTTTGTGCGGGGACGCGGTGGGGGGGGCTATGTTGGGCAACGGCCTGGGGTTTTCAGGTGGGTTGTTGGGTGGTTTTGGGTTGTGTACATATCCGTTTCTTCGGTAATGGCTTCTATTGGTTTCGCTCTTACAGCGAGTCACTTTCGAAAAGCCTGCGCGGCCCGGCGGAAAGTAACCAAAGCGCTTCTGCCCCTTTCGTTCGGTGCCTCGCCCAGGCTCGGCATACCCTCGCTCCGGTCCTGCTCCGTGGGCCCGCCGCGATCGGCCATCCATGGCCGTGCGCGGCTAACCCGGCATCCATGCCGGGTTGCCCACTGCGCAGAACCTCCACTCGGCCTCTCGAGGGGGCGACCACCGCCACAGCCGCCGAGGCGGCCTGAAAGCCGACCTGGCTCTCTGTGCGAACGCGTTGTTCTTCTCGGCTGCGCTCACCCATTCCGGACATGTACACCGATCCCCTGTAGGAGCCGGCTTGCTGGCGATGGCGTCCGTTCAGGCGATAGATGTGTCGACTGACCCACCGCTATCGCCAGCAAGCCGGCTCCTACAGGGGATCGTATTTATCCAAATGCATATGCATTTCCCTTGTAGGAGCCAGCTTGCTGGCGATGGACGTCAACGATAACGCGGGGTGTCTGAATGAACGCGTCGCCCAGACGCTTTTCGCCGGCAAGCCGGCTCCTACAGGGAGTCCCATACGCTTTTGATTCCCACCACTCATCAGGTCGAGCGTTAGCTCGCCTTCAGCTTTTGATCTGAGCGCCCCCTCGAGAGGCCGAGTGGAGGTTCTGCGCAGTGGGCAACCCGGCATGGATGCCGGGTTAGCCGCCCCCGGCCATGGATGGCCGATGGC